>NZ_FNYI01000004.1:374510-504689 GCF_900108925.1 Arthrobacter sp. yr096
ATCAGGGTGATGGTGTCGTCGTCGGTGAGGTGGCGGGTTTTGTCCAACGCGGCACTGATGATGGTCGCGGAGCGGGACGGGAGCAGGGCTGAGGAGTGGGCGTCGGCGAGGATCTCGCGGCGGGCGGGAATGTGCTGGCCGGTCATTCCTGTCTGGGGTAGGACGTCGTTGGCGAGGGCGAGCCGGCGGCGGGCTTCGCTGATGCTGATCCTTAGCCGGGCGCGCAGGAACTCGGCGGCGTTCCGGTACCCGTCGTCCAAGGGACTGGCCGGGCTCCCGGCCTTCGCGGCACCGGCACTACCCGCCACCCAGGCGGCTGCGCCCGGTGTGGCTGCGCTGTGTGTACCCGTGGCTGCGCCCGGTTGGGCTGCGCTGTATGTACCCGTGGCTGCGCCCGGCTGGGCTGCGCCCAACGCCACAGAGTCGACCGGGTTGTCCGCACCCACGGCCGGTTCAGCCCATCCAGTCCGCCACTCCGGCGCTGCAGATGACGACCCTCTCTGCGCGTTCTGCGCCTCGTTCCGGGTCCGTTCGACGGCTTGGGCCGCCACCACCTGCAAGTACTCCAGAACCCGGGCAAACTCCTCGACTTTGCCGGCAAAATCCGCAGCCTCTACGAAACCAAAGAGGGAAGCTTCGGCCGCAGCCACCAAACGCGCTGAGTCCAGAAGAGCCGCGCCGTCGTCAAGAAGCGCCGCCAAGTCACGTCCATCAGTCGTGACAAGCTCCGGACGCTTAGCGTCGAAACCTTGGGCTAGTTGAGCAGCCTCCAAGCATTGGTCGGTCTCATGCTCAGGCCACAGTTCCAGAATCGACCCGGAACTGTGGGCCAAAGTGACTGTCATCTCCGGGTCCGCTGACCGGGGGTCCGTGGACCTGGTGCCCGCTGACATGGGGTCCGTGGACCTGGCGCCCGTGGACTTGGTGTCCGCGGACTCTGCAGGCCGGTCGAACTTTACCGGGCCGTTGGGCAGCCCAACCCCGTGGAAGCGGCTGATGGCGGTGACGGGCGCAGCCGGATCCTTGAACGCAGCCGGATCCTTGTACCCAGTCTTAACCAGGTGCGGCGTACTCAATTTCTGACGTGATAGGACCGCAGCGAGGGCAACGACAGCGGCGGACGGTGCCGCCCATGATGCTCTCAACTGCCCCATATCTTCCATGAAGAAATCATTTCACCGGGCTCCGACATTATGAGCGGACAGTTGGAAGAGGGCTCAAAACTCCCGGGAATTCAGCATCAAGTTGAAGTCAGAGCCGTGAAGGCCATCTGTTCCAGGATGGGGCGGGCAGACTTTACGGCGATCTTCCGGCCGTGGTGGCGTACTGAGTGCGGGGTGGAGTTGATCAGGCCAAACGCCGCGTGTGCCCGGACGCGCAGGGCAGGAATGTCCGCGCCATGGTGGATCCGCGCAAGGACGTCCACCCAGGTTTCAACGTAGCTGCGTTGCAGGGACCTGACTTCGGCTTGGTCGGCGTCGCTGAGGCTTCCGAAATCCCTGTCCTGGACCCGGATCACGTCGGGATTGCTGAGGGCGAAGTCCACCTGGAACTGGATCAGCCCCTTCAGAGCGGACTGGGGATCATCCGATTCCGACACCACCCGTAGTCCGCCCTCCAGCAGATCCCTGCTGACGCTGAGGAGAAGTTCACCCAGGACCGCTTGCTTGCCGGGGAAGTGGCGGTACACGGCCGGCCCACTGACACCCGCGGCGGCGCCGAGGTCTTCGAGGGAAACCCGGCTGAACCCGTTTTCCGCGAAGAGTCCCGCTGCAGCGGTCAGCAATGCCAAACGGCGGAGCTCCTTGGCGTGGCTTCGTTGCGTGGTTCCAACACGGTCGGTTCCAACACGGTCGGTTCCAACGCGGCCGGTTCCAGTGTGGTCGGTTCCTGCGCGGTCGCTACCAACGTGCGCTGTACCAGCGCGGTCGCCGTCTGCGCTTGCTTCCGGGCCTACGGCCACGTTGTCCTCCCTGGTGTTCATACCGTCTCAGCCAGCCTGGCGGGCCTTGCTGTGCTGGACATCACAGTTAATAAAGACTAACCTAAATTTCAGTTACGTGGCACTAACCGAAATGGCCTAGGGCCGGGAATGGAACACGGTCAATGGAGACACTTGCCAGCCTGATGGGATCCAGCAGCGGCACCTTCGAAGCCAACCAGGGAGCACAACTTGCCTTGGTGGAGGAACTGAAAGAGCGTTTGGCGACGACGGCGCTTGGCGGCCCGGCCAAGTCCCGGGAGCGGCATATCGCCCGGGGCAAACTTCTGCCGCGCGAACGCATTGACTTCCTGCTGGATGATGGCAGCCCCTTCCTCGAGATTGCACCGCTGGCCGCCAACGGCATGTACAACGACGATTCCCCGGGTGCCGGGGTGATCGCAGGCATCGGCCTGGTCCACGGCCGCCACGTCCTGGTGATTTCCAATGACGCCACGGTCAAGGGTGGAACGTACTATCCCATGACGGTCAAGAAGCACCTCCGGGCGCAGGAAATCGCCTTGGAGAACAAACTTCCCTGCATCTACCTCGTCGATTCCGGCGGAGCGTTCCTCCCCAGGCAGGACGAGGTCTTCCCGGACAAGGAACATTTTGGTCGTATCTTCTACAACCAGGCCAGGATGTCCGCGGCAAAGATCCCGCAGATCGCTTCGGTGATGGGGTCCTGCACCGCAGGTGGTGCGTACGTGCCCGCGATGAGCGATGAGACAGTTATCGTCCGGAACCAGGGAACCATCTTCCTGGGCGGTCCGCCGCTGGTCAAAGCAGCCATTGGCGAGATCGTCACTGCCGAGGAGCTCGGTGGCGGCGATGTGCACTCGCGGATTTCCGGTGTCACGGACCATTTGGCGGAGAACGACCAGCACGCGTTGGAAATCGTCAGGGACATCGTGGCAACGTTGCCGAAGCCGGCACAGCCGGCGTGGGACGTGCTCGACGTCGTCCTGCCGCCCGTCGTCGACCCTTCAGAGATCTACGGCGTGGTTCCCACGGACGTCAACGCACAGTACGACGTCCGCGAAGTCATCGCCCGGCTCGTGGACGGTTCCGAATTCCATGAGTTCAAGAAAAACTATGGCACCACGCTGGTGACCGGGTTCGCGCACCTCCACGGGCATCCCGTGGGCATCGTGGCCAACAACGGCGTCCTTTTCAGCGAGTCGTCCCTGAAGGGCGCCCATTTCATTGAACTCTGCGACCAGCGCGGCATCCCCTTGATCTTTCTGCAGAATCTTTCCGGCTTCATGGTGGGCAAGGACTATGAGCAAGGCGGCATCGCCAAGAACGGCGCCAAGATGGTCACGGCGGTTGCCACAGCCCGGGTGCCCAAGCTGACCGTCGTCATCGGTGGTTCCTTCGGCGCGGGTAACTATTCCATGTGCGGCCGGGCTTACTCACCACGTTTCCTGTGGATGTGGCCCGCCGCCCGCATCTCCGTCATGGGCGGCAACCAGGCCTCCAGCGTCCTTGCCACGGTCAAGAGGGACCAGTACGAGGCCGCAGGCCAGGAATGGTCCGCGGAAGACGAGGAAGCCTTCAAAGCTCCCATTAAGCAGCAATACGAGGATCAGGGAAGTCCCTACTATTCCACTGCCCGGCTCTGGGACGACGGCATCATCGACCCCGCTGACACCCGGCGAGTCCTGGGAATGGCCCTGGACGTCGTTTCCCGACAACAACTGCCCGAGACCTCCTTCGGCCTCTTCAGGATGTGACCATGACCCTGCCAACACATACCCTGCCCGCCTCCGCGCCGCCGGCCTTCAACGCTGTCCTGGTGGCCAACCGGGGTGAGATTGCGTGCCGTGTCATCCAGACACTGAAGGAGATGGGCATCCGCTCTGTCGCCGTTTACTCAGACGCGGATAAGGATGCCAAACACGTTGCGCTCGCCGATACCGCCGTTGCCATCGGTGGCAGATCGCCCGCGGAGAGTTACCTGATGATCGACGCCATCATCGACGCGTGCCGTCGCAGCGGAGCAGATGCCGTGCACCCGGGATATGGCTTCCTGTCCGAGAATGTGGAGTTTGCCAAGGCGCTTGAGTCGGCTGGAATCACGTTCATCGGGCCAGGTATCGGAGCCATTGAGGTCATGGGAGACAAGATCCGCTCCAAGAACCATGTCATGGCCTACGACGTTCCGTGCGTCCCCGGCATCGCCAAGCCCGGACTCACCGACCAGGAACTGATCGCTGCGGCGCCGGGGGTGGGATTCCCCTTGCTGATCAAGCCGTCAGCCGGTGGTGGCGGCAAGGGCATGCACGTGGTGGAACGGGCCGAGGACATGGCCCCCACGCTGCTGGCAGCACGACGGGTGGCAGCATCTGCATTTGGGGATGACACCCTCTTCCTGGAGCGGCTCATTCGGGCTCCCCGGCATATTGAGGTGCAGGTCCTGGCTGACAACCATGGCAACGTTATCCACTTGGGCGAACGCGAGTGCTCGCTCCAGCGGCGGCACCAGAAGGTCATCGAGGAGGCCCCGTCCGCCCTGTTCGAATCGCTGGCGGACGGAGCCGCGCAGCGGATGAGGATGGGCGAGGCGGCCTGCAACGCAGCGCGCTCGGTCAACTACAGCGGCGCCGGTACCGTCGAGTTCCTGGTCTCCGACGAGCACCCGGACGAGTTCTTCTTCATGGAGATGAACACCCGCCTGCAGGTGGAACATCCTGTCACGGAGATGGTGACGGGCATCGACCTCGTGGAATGGCAGGTGCGGATCGCCGCCGGTGAGGTACTTGCCGTCCAGCAGTCCGACGTCGTGCTTAAGGGGCATGCGGTAGAAGCCCGGATCTACGCCGAGGTCCCCGAGAGAAACTTCATGCCGTCCATGGGGCGGATCGTGGCCGTGGCCGAACAGGGCGCGGCGGATCCTGCAGTCACAGGGCTGGAACCAACCCACGCCAACGTGCGGATCGACTCCGCTATGCGAAGTGGCCTGGACATTACGGGCGACTACGATCCCATGCTGGCTAAAGTCATCGCGTGGGGCGAAGACCGGGCGGCGGCCCTGGATACTCTCGACGCGGCGCTTGGACGTTACACCTTGCTGGGCGTGGACACGAACGTGGAGTACTTAAGGCTGCTCATCAATGATGCCGAAGTCCGGGCCGGGCACCTCGACACCGGCCTGATTGAGCGGAAACTCCCGTCCATGACGTTCAGGCACGCGGGTCATCCGGAACTCATCGCCGCTGCGCTCACGCTGTGGCTGGGGCGCAAGGGCTCGGTGCTCGCCGGCACTGCGTGGAAGACTCCCGACTCCTGGCGCGTTGGCGCCCCCGGAGCATGGACTGCCACTTTCGGTGTTCCGGGCGGCAAGATGGCGACCGTGTCGGTCGCCAACAATGCGTCCGTCACCCAAAATGACCCCTCTGTGACAGTCACGGTGGACGACGCCCCTCCTGTGAAGGTCAGGGTGCTGGAAAGCGGCGGTGACAGCATCGTCCTGGAGCTCGACGGCGGGATGGTCACCTATGCGGTGGCGGCCGGCGGCGCAGGGGAGATGTTCGTTGGCAACGACGGCTGGTCCGCTCGGCTTGAGGTCCTGAACCGGGCTGATCGCCTGAGGCGCGTGCTCGCCGGGATCCAGCGTGACGAGGGAGCCGCGGATCCTGAAGTGCGCTCGCCCATGCCCGGGACCGTGGTTTCGGTGTCCGTGGCCAACGGAGATTCGGTGGAGGAAGGCCAGGTCCTCCTGGCTGTGGAAGCCATGAAGATGGAGCACCAACTGGTGGCCTCGGTATCCGGAACTGTCCACCTCAGCAGCAAGCCCGGGGACCTGGTCAAGGCAGACCAGGTACTCGCCACCATTCACGTAGCCGTAGCCCCTGAAGACACGGCCGGCAAGAGCACAGACAAGGAAGTCCAGCCATGAGCACCTTTGAACTGAATGAGGAATACCAGGACCTCAGCGACTCCGTCCGCGAGTTCGCCGACGAAGTAGTTGCGCCCGTGTCCGCCAAGCACGACGAAGAGCACAGCTTCCCCTACGAAGTAGTCAAACAGATGGGGGAAATGGGTCTGTTCGGCCTGCCGTTCCCTGAGGAATTCGGCGGGATGGGCGGAGACTATTTCGCGCTGGCCCTGGCTCTGGAACAGTTGGGCCGCGTGGACCAGTCCGTGGCCATCACCTTGGAAGCCGGGGTATCGCTGGGTGCCATGCCCGTTCACCGTTTCGGCACCGAGGAGCAGAAGCAGGAGTGGCTGCCGCAACTGGCCTCTGGTCGGTCCTTGGCTGGTTTTGGGTTGACGGAGCGTGAGGCCGGATCTGATGCCGGCGGCACCAAGACCCACGCCCACCTGGAGGACGGCCAGTGGGTCATCAACGGCAACAAAGAGTTCATCACCAACTCCGGTACGGACATCACCACCCTGGTCACCGTCACTGCAGTCACGGGCCTGAAGGAGAACGCCGACGGCAGCACCAAGAAGGAAATCTCCACCATCCTGGTGCCTACGGACACGCCCGGCTTCACGGCAGAAAAGCCATACAACAAGGTGGGGTGGAATGCCTCCGACACCCACCCGCTCACCCTGGATAATGTCCGTGTTCCCGAAGCCAATCTCCTGGGGGAGCGTGGCCGTGGCTACGCTAACTTTCTTTCCATCCTGGACGAAGGACGCATCGCGATCGCTGCGCTGGCCACCGGCGCAGCCCAAGGGTGCGTGGACTTGTCCGTGAAATACGCGAAGGAACGCAGCGCCTTTGGGCAGAACATCGGCAAGTACCAGGCCATCCAGTTCAAGATCGCACGGATGCAAGCCAGGGCACACACGGCCCGCTTGGCGTACTACGACGCCGCCTCCAGGATGCTGGCCGGCAAGCCGTTCAAGACCGAAGCGGCCATCGCTAAGATGGTCGCAGGCGAGGCAGCCATGGACAACGCGCGGGACGCCACCCAAGTGTTCGGCGGCTATGGCTTCATCAACGAATTCACGGTGGCACGGCATTACCGCGACTCAAAGATCCTTGAAATCGGGGAAGGCACCACCGAAGTCCAGTTGATGCTCATCGCCCGCGAGCTGGGTCTGTAACCGTACGGGAAGGATCAAGGATGATTGACAAGGTTGTTGCCAGCGCCGCGGACGCGGTGAAGGACATCCCGGATGGGGCTTCGCTTGCCGTGGGGGGTTTCGGGTTATGCGGAATCCCGGTTTCCTTGATCGACGCCCTCCACAGCCAAGGCACCACGGACCTGGAAACCGTCAGCAACAACTGCGGAGTGGACGACTGGGGCTTGGGCATCCTCCTGAGGGACGGGCGCATCCGGCGAACCATCAGCTCGTATGTGGGCGAGAACAAGGAATTCGCACGCCAGTACCTGGCCGGGGAGCTGGAAGTGGTCCTCACCCCGCAGGGCACCTTGGCCGAGAAGCTCCGCGCCGGTGGCGCCGGCATCCCCGCTTTCTACACCAAGGCCGGTGTAGGAACCCAAGTGTCCGAAGGCGGCCTTCCGCAAAAGTACGACGCCGACGGGAACGTTGCGCTGGCCTCCTCACCCAAGGAGGTACGCACCTTCAACGACGCGGACTATGTGCTGGAAGAGTCCCTGACACCGGACTTCGGTTTGGTCCATGCCTGGAAGGGCGACCGGCACGGCAACCTCGTGTTCCACGCAACAGCGATGAACTTCAACCCGCTTTGTGCCATGGCTGCGAAGACCACCATCGCTGAAGTAGAGGAATTGGTGGAACCCGGGGAGCTGGACCCCGAACACATCCACACACCTGGCATCTTTGTGCAACGGGTAGTGGTGGCAACTTCAAATGAGAAGCGGATAGAAAAGCGAACGGTGGCATTGTCCTCCGCAACCCCGGAGCAGGCAGGAGCCTAGCCATGGAATCGAACAGCCTCCAAGACCTGCCGCCCCGCCCCGAAGCCGTGCGCCACGAGTACCGGCGTGCCGACGTCGAACATCACGAAGCCAAAGGCTGGACCCGCAATGAGCTGGCCGCCCGCGTGGCCAAGGAACTGACCAACGGGCAGTACGTGAACCTGGGCATTGGTATGCCGACACTGATCCCCAACTACATTCCTGACGGGGTGGAGGTCATCCTCCATTCCGAGAACGGCATCCTGGGAGTGGGGCCGTACCCGGCGGAGGACCAAGTGGATCCTGACCTCATCAACGCCGGCAAGGAAACGGTGACCACCAACGCGGGAGCTGCTTTCTTCGATTCGGCATCCTCCTTCGGCATGATCCGTGGCGGGCACGTCGATGTGGCGGTTCTGGGCGCGATGGAGGTGGCGGCCAACGGCGATCTGGCCAACTGGATGATTCCCGGCAAGATGGTCAAGGGCATGGGTGGTGCCATGGACCTGGTGTTCGGTGCCAAGAAGGTCATCGTGATGATGGAACATGTGGACCGCAACGGCCGGCCGAAAATCGTCCAGGACTGCACACTGCCGCTCACGGGGAAGGGTTGCGTGGACCGGATCATCACAGACCTTGCGGTGATTGACGTGGTCAAGGACGAAGGGGATCCGCGTCTGGTACTCCGCGAGCTTGCCCCCAACGTCACGCTGGACGACGTCCTGGCCGCTACAGGGGCCGAACTGTTCGAAGAAGACCAGGAGCTCACCGTATGACGCGTGTTGTGGAGCAGCGCGGGCTGTATTTTGATGAACTGGAAGAAGGAGTGATCTACGCGCACAAGCCCGGCCGTACGGTCACCGAGACGGACAACGTCCTGTTCACCACCATGACCATGAACACGCAGGCGCTGCATCTGGACGCGGCATGGAGTTCTTCACAGCCGTTCGGGCAGCGGCTGATGAATTCCATGTTCACGTTATCCACCATGGTGGGGCAGTCGGTGACCCAGCTGACGCAAGGGACCATCATCGCGCAGCTGGGGCTGACGGATGTCACCTTTCCGCACCCGCTGTATCACGGGGATACCCTGTACACGGAAACGGTGATCAGCCGGAAACGGTTGTCCTCATCCCGCCCCGGACAGGGCGTGGTGACCATGCAGCACACCGGTCGGAACCAGGACGGCGTTGTGGTGGCTTTGGCCACCCGAACCTGCCTCATGTGGACCGAGCAAGCGCACGCCGCGCAGCCTTAGTCGCCCTTCCCGCGTTCATGTCAGCACTTCTCCAGCAAGGAATCCGCATGCCTTCTCCCGTTCCGTCCTCCGCAAGTGCAGTTCAGCCGTTCACCATGGGTCCGGCGCTCCTGTTCTGCCCAGCCGACCGGCCGGAGCGTTTCGGAAAGGCAGCTGATCGATCCGACGCCGTCATCCTGGATCTCGAGGACGCAGTGGCTCCTGCGGACAAGCCGGGGGCCCGCGAAGCGATCCTCGCGCAGCTCGGCGCGGCAAAGCTGGATCCGGCCTCCACCATCGTCCGGGTCAATCCCGTGGGGACGCCGGAGTTTGAGCTTGATCTTCAGACGTTGGCGAAGACGCCATACCGCACCGTCATGCTGGCCAAGGCTGAGAGCGCGGAGCAGCCCAGGTCCTTGGAGGGCTACCAGGTCATTGCCCTGTGCGAAACGGCGGCAGGCATCGTCAACGCTGCCGCGATCGCCGCCGAACCGAACGTGGTGGGACTCATGTGGGGTGCAGAGGACCTCCTGGCTTCTCTGGGTGGACTCTCCAGCCGAAACGACGACGGCGGGTACCGGGCTGTCGCGCTCCACTCACGGTCTGCTGTACTGCTTGCCGCAAAGGCCGCGGGCAAAGAAGCCATCGACTCCGTGTATGTGAATATCCCGGACCTTGAGGGCCTGATGGCCGAGTCCGCAGACGCCGTGGCCAGCGGCTTCGGCGCGAAGGCCTGCATTCACCCCAACCAGGTCGCCGTGGTTCGGGAAGCCTACGCCCCGAGTCCCGAAGCCGTCGCCCAAGCCACCGAACTCCTCGAAGCAGCGGCTGCGGCCGGCACGGGGGTGTTCCAGTTCAAAGGCAGGATGATCGACGGTCCCATCCTCAAGCACGCCCAAGCGACCCTGCGTCGCGCAGGCCTCGCGCGGGATGCCAGCTAAAGCCAATGTTCCCCCCAAAACATCCGCGTTAGCCGGCATCCTGGCCGGTGGTCGCAGCGCTAGGCGCTTACCGTCGTCGCGAGTTCCTGCAGGTCCACGGCGGTGGGCCGGGCGGCCGTGCTCCTGATGGCCACCGCCTGACCGCTCCTGGCGGACTCCAAGACTGATTCCATGACATCCAGGGCATGGAATGCCAGTTGGCCGCCGGCGCGTGGTTCCTGTCGTTCCGGTGTTGCTGCGAGATCGGCGATGCCGAACCCACGGCCGGAATCCACGTAGCCGGCCGAGACAGGCAGCGTTTCCCAGTCTTCAGCGCCCAGTGCGAAGAGCTGCACGTCGCCGTCAAAGTAGTTGGGGTCCGGGACGATCAACGAGCCCGTCTGCCCGTGGATCTCAATATTGGGGCTCTTGGTCTTGACGGCGTCGAAGCTCATGAACAGCGTGGAAAGAGCGCCGGACTGGTGGACCAGGACACCCGTGACGTGGGAATCGATGTCCACCGGGACTTTCTGGCCTTCGCGCGGACCCGAGCCAATGGTGCGTTCGCTGCGGGTGTGGCTCGCCGCGCCCACCACGGACACCACAGGTCCCAGCAGCGTCACCAGCGCCGAGACGTAGTACGGTCCCATGTCGAGCAGCGGTCCGCCACCGGGCTGGTAGTAGAAGTCGGGATTGGGGTGCCAGCGTTCGTGGCCCGGCGTTGCCATGGTTGCTGTGGCCGATACCGGCGCGCCGATGAGTCCATCATCGATCGCTTTGCGGGCCGTTTGGATACCCGTGCCCAGCACGGTATCCGGTGCGCAGCCAACCACTACTCCGGCCGCTGCGGCCGCGTCGAGGACCTCCAGGGCCTCGGCGGTGGTGGCAGCGAGCGGCTTTTCACCGTAGACCGACTTGCCGGCGGCGATCGCCTTCAACGCAATATCGGCGTGCGCCGCGGGGATGGTCAGGTTCAGGACGAGCTCGACGTCGTCCGCGGCCAGGAGCTCGTCCACGGTCAATGCACGGACTCCGTCGTAGGAGTCGGCCACAGCCTGCGCCCGGGCCGGATCGAGGTCCGCTACGGCCACAAGATTGATCGATTCCAGCCTGCGGAAGTTGCTCAGGTACTGCGCGATGATGGCACCGCAGCCGATGATTCCGACGTTCAGCGGCTTGGCAGGGTTCAGCGGCTTGGCAGGGTTCAGCGGGATGCCCACAGCATTCCCCTTTCGATGATGGTGCGGACGTTGCTCTCCTGGAGGATTTCCACGCGGTGGCCAGGGGTGCAGACAAAGATCCTGCCCTTGCCCCACTGGCGGGTCCAGATGGCGGGGGAGGTCACTTCGCGGTTCCAAGGGTCCCATTCCCGCACCTTTAGGGTGGTGGTGGCCAGGACATCAATGTAGTCGTCGCTGAGGACCCAGTATTGCTCCGTGACGAGGTCGAAATCGCCGATTCCCTGTGTGATCGGGTGCTCGGCGGCCGCGGGGAGCATGTTCACGGTGTAGGGGACATAATTGTCCGATTGCTCGCCGATCCGCTCGCCAGGGTGCTTGCCCGGGTGGCAGGCAAACTGGCCACCGATCAGATGCAGATAGTCCGAGTTGTTGCGGTAGGAATCGGCGATGCCACCGTGCCAGCCCGCCAGGCCGGTGCCATTCCCGACGGCGGTGCGGAGTCCCTCGAACTCGTCCTGTTCGATGGTGGTCATCGTCATGCACTGCACGATGAGGTCTACTCCCGCCATGTAATCAGGATCGGCGTAGATTTTGGGGGACTCTTCCACCCTGACGTCATAACCGTTGTCCTTGAGGCAGGGGATGAACAGCTCTGTGGCTTCCACCGGTTGGTGTCCGTCCCAGCCGCCGCGAACCACCAGCGCTGTCTTGTTATTGCTTGTCATGGTTTCCTTCATTTCGGGGCGTAATCATTGGGGTCTGGATCTGTTGGGTCAGCGCGTTGCAAAGGCAGCATCGAACGCGGCGGCCGGGGGACGGATGGCTGCCAGTTTCCGGACCATGTCCAGCGCCTGGGGAGCGCCGAGCAGCCGGTCCATGCCGGCGTCCTCCCACTCGATGCTGGTGGGTCCTTCATAGCCGATGGCGTTCAGGGTCCGGAAGATGGGCTCCCAGTTCACATCGCCGTGGCCGGCGGTGACGAAGTCCCAACCGCGGCGGGGATCTGCCCACGGCAGGTGGGATCCAAGACGGCCGTTCCGCCCGTTGAGCTGCCGCACGGATTCCTTGACATGGACGTGGAAGATCTTGTCCGCAAAGTCCTGCAGGAACATCACCGGGTCAAGGTCCTGCCAGATGAAATGGGAGGGATCGAAGTTCAGGCCGAAGCCGTCCCGGTGGCCCATCGCGTCCAGCGTGCGTTGGGCAGTCCAATAGTCATAGGCAATTTCTGAGGGGTGGACTTCAAGGGCGAACCTGACCCCAACCTCGTCGAACACGTCAATGATGGGATTCCAGCGGTCGGCAAAGTCCTGGTACCCGCGCTCGATCATGGCGTCCGAGGCCGGTGGGAACATCGCCACGTATTTCCAGATGGAAGAGCCAGTGAACCCCGTGACAGTCTTGACTCCAAGCCTCGCTGCTGCCCGGGCTGTAGTCTTCATTGCTTCGGCGGCCCGCTGCCTCACGCCTTCCGGTTCTCCGTCGCCCCATACGGCCGGGGACAGGATGTCCCGGTGGCGCTCATCGATGGGATCATCGCAAACCGCCTGCCCGGTGAGATGGTTCGCAATCGCGTGGACGGTCAGATGGTGCCTTTCCAGGACGTCCAGCTTGGCCTGCAAGTAGGCATCGTCCTCCACAATGCGCTGCGGATCCAGGTGGTCGCCCCAACACGCGATCTCCAGTCCGTCGAAACCCCACTCTCCAGCCAGCCGTGCCACCTCCTCGAACGGCAGGTCTGCCCACTGGCCGGTGAAGAGGGTAATGGGCCGCGTCATGATGCTTCCTTGTGGACGTTCTGCCAGCGGCTTGCGTTATCCGCGCTCGCCTCGACAGCGGCCAGAACCTTCTGCACCTGCAAGGCGTCCGCGAACGACGGCGACGGCTGCTCGCCTGCGCCGATGGCATTCACGAGGTCTACTACCTGATGGGTGAATCCGTGTTCATAGCCCAGGCCGTGGCCGGTGGGCCACCAGTTGGCGGTGTACGGGTGGGACGGTTCGGTGACCATGATCTTCCGGAACCCGGCATCCGGTTCCAACGCGGAATCGTAGAATTGCAGCGAGTTCATGTCTTCGAAGTCGAACGCGATGGAACCCTTGGTGCCGTTCAGCTCCAGGCGCATCGCATTCTTGCGCCCCAAGGCAAACCGGGTGGCTTCGAAGATACCGATGGGACCTGCCCCGGCCCGTGCGCCGGTGCCGCCGGGGCGGGCGTCAGTGCCGTCGTCGTGCCTGGCTTCGAAACGGGCGGTGAACAGCGCGGCGTCGTCCACGGTCACCGGACCGCGCGGGCCGTCAGCGCCACCGTGACCGCCCAAGCCCACAAAGTCGCCGCCAACCGGCCGCTCTTTCACGAACGTCTCCAGCAGCGCCGAGACGCCGGTGATGTTGAGCCCGGTGATCCATTGAGCGGCATCTATGCTGTGTGCCCCGATGTCACCCAGGGAACCTGAGCCGGACTTTGACTTGTCCAACCGCCAGGTCAGCGGGGCATCGGCATCACTGAGCCAGTCCTGCAGGTACTGTGCGCGGACGTGGCGAAGTTCACCCAAACGGCCGTCGTCCACCATCCGCTTGGCAAGGGCCAGTGCAGGTGTGCGGCGGTAACTGAAGCCGCACATGGAGAGCACACCACGCTCGGCTGCCGCTGTTGCCACGGCGGTCATCTTCTGCGCTTCTTCCACGGAGTTGGCCAACGGCTTTTCACACAGGACGTGTTTTCCGGCTTCCAGGGCGGCGATGGCAATCTCGGCGTGGGTGTTTCCCGGGGTGCAGATATCAACGAGGTCGATGTCGTCCCGTTCAATCAACCGACGCCAATCGGTCTCTGTGGAGGCCCAGCCGTACTTGCTTGCTGCTGCCCGTACACCGTCCGCATTCCTGCCCGCCACGGCCGTGAGTTCCGGTATGAGGGGCAAGTCAAAGAAGCGCGGTGCCGTGCGCCACGCGTGGGAGTGGGCGGCACCCATGAACGCATAACCCACCATGCCAACCCGCAGGGGCTTCGGTTCCGTCATGAGTAATTCCTTTCTGCTGGAAACCAGTTACTTGCTGAAACCGGCGGTCAGGCCGCTGAGCAACTGCCGGCGGGCCACCACGTAGACCACCAGCAGGGGGAGCGTGGCCAACACGACGGAGGCCAGCACCGCCGGAATGTTGACGCTGAACTCACCTTGGAAGGTCCAAAGCGACAACGGCAGTACACGGGTCTCCGGGCTTTGCGTGAGGATCAGCGGGAACAGGAATCCGTTCCACACATGCAGTGCGTTGTAGATGCCAACCGTGATGACAGCGGGCTTGGTCATGGGCAGCGCGAGGCGCCACATCATGGCCCAATCAGAGCAGCCATCCAGCCGCATCGACTCAAACAACTCATTGGGAACATCCCGCATGAAGTTGGACAGGATGAGCACGGACACGGGGATCGCGAACGCAATGGACGGCAGGATGAGGGCCAGCAAGGTGTCGTACATGTGGGCTTTGGTGATCATCCAATAGATGGGGATGATCGTGGCATGCAGCGGGATGGCGAGGCCCAGCAGGAACACATTGTTGGTCCAGCTGAGGAACCTGCCTTTGCCTCGAACAATTGCGTAAGCCGCCATGAAGGCGACAAAGAGGGCTGGAACCACACTGCCCACGGTCACGATGAGGCTGTTGGCGAAGTACCTGGCGAAGTCGTTCTCCAGAACCAGCTTGTAATTGTCCAGCGTTGGCTCAGCCGGAGGCAGCATCGGGTTGGAGGTGAAGAACCCTGCTTGGTTCTTCAGGCTTGTGATCACCACGTAGTAGACCGGCACAATGATGATCGCCAACCAGATCCAGCCGCCCAGACCACCCAGAAGGTTGGGCCGCGAGCGGCCAAGATTTTGGGGCCGACGGCGGGTGGTCACCGGCGTTGGCAGCGCGGAGGGTGCTGTTGGGAGTTGAGTGGTGGAAGCCATTAGGCGCCTTCCAATTGGCTGGCGTTGCGGTTCTTGCCGCCGAGTCGTTGAAGGAACAAAGCCAAAGCCAGGCCGATGACCACCAGGATCACGCCCAAGGCGCTCGCAGCTCCCATGTCATTGGCTTTGAAGCCGGTGAGGTACATGTGGAGCGGAAGCAGCCTGGTGGAGTAGCCAGGGCCGCCGGCCGTGAGCACGAAGATCAGGTCGAAGTAAGCCAGGGACCCCACCACCATGAGCGTGGAAGAGGTGATCATGGTGTATTTCAACTGCGGCAACGTGATGTTGAAGAACTGTTGGATCCTGCCGGCACCGTCGATTTGTGCTGCCTCATACAGCGAGGTGGGGATTTGCCGTACGCCGCCTTGGTAGATGAGCGTGTGGAACGGCACGAATTGCCAGGCGATCACAAAGACCACCACGAACAGCACCAGATCCGAGTTACCCAGCCAGTCCTGCGCCAGGAACGGCAGCCCCAAGCCTGGGCCAAGGCCGAAGTTGGGGTCCAGCAGCGCCTTGAAGGCAATGGCCACAGCAGCCGAGGACAACAGCAGCGGTACGAAGTAGAGAACCGCCAGAGCGGCCCGGTACCTCTGACTGGCGGCAGTGAAGACACCGAGCAAGAGGCTGATGGGTGCCTGGACGATGAAGGAGAAGAGCATGATCTTTGCTGTCACCAGGAGGGCGTTGCCCGTGACGGGATCGGCCAGGACCGTGTTCCAGCTGGAGAGTCCGTCGAGTTTGATCTCGCCAAGTCCGTCCCAGCGGGTAAAGCTGAGGAACAGGACTCCCAGGAGCGGGAGGATGGCGAAGAGCATGAAGAACGCGAGGGCCGGGGCCGCCAGCCATCCCGAAGGACCTTTTTCCAAGGTCCGTCGGGATGCCTGACCCCGCCGGGACAACTGCTCCCGGGTGGTTGTTGTGGTTGACACAGGACTACTTCCCGATCGTCGCGTTCATGGTGGAGGCGAACTGCTCAGGGGTGATCTTCTTCAGGAAGATCTGGTCGAGGTTTGCCAGCATCGCGTCGCCTTGGGCGGGGCTGAGGGCCTGGTCCCAGGAGAGGGTGAAGCTGGGGGCGTTCTTAGCCATGCCGTAGACGTAGGTCAGGAAGTCCTTGTCCGGGGAAGCAGCGAGCTTGTCCTCGATACCGTTGACCACCGGCACCGCACCTGAATCAATGAGTCCCTGGATGTTCTCGTCCGTGAACATGCCATCGGCGACGTAGTCCAAGGCTGCCTTCTTTTGGCCTTCAGTGGCTTTCGAGGAGAGGGACCAGAAGTTCGAGGGGTTGCCCACGACGTTGGCGGGATCACCCTTGCCACCCTCCACTGTGGGGAACGTGGTGTAGCCAAGCTTGCCGCTCTTGACGAAATCTGCGGCGTCCTTCTTCAGCCCTTGGTAGATCCAGCCACCTTGCAGGATCATGGCGGCTTTGCCCGTGTACATCAGGGCTTGGTCAGCGTTGCTGTCAGCTGCAACCGACGAGAAGCCGTTGATGAAGCCTCCGGCGTCCACCAGATCCTGGATCTTGGTCAGGGCCTCAATCACGGCCGGATCCGACCAGGCATTGGGCTTGTTCGCCGCGATGTTCGCGAAGACCTCGGGGCCTCCAATGCGTTCCACCAGGTACTCGAGCCACATCAGGTCAGGCCACTTGGACTGCCCACCCAGGGAGAAGGGAGCAACGCCGGCTTCCTTGAACTTGGGGACCAGTGCCATGAGTTCGTCCCAGGTCTTGGGGGCTTCTGCACCGATTTTCTCGAAGACTTCTTTGTTGTAGTAAAGGACTACGGGCTGCACGTTGTTGTTGGGCAGAGCGTACGTCTTGCCCTCGATCTCGCCGTTCTTGAGCACCGAAGGAAGGTAGCGGCTCTGAACATCAGGGTGTTCCTTGAGGAAGCCGGAGAGGTCGTCCACCTGGCCGGAATCAACGTAGGACTTCAGGACGCCGCCGCCCCAGCCGTAGATGAAGGTAGGTCCCTGGCCGGCGCCGACGGCGGTCCGCACCTTGGTCTTGTAAGCATCGTTCGCGAAGAAGTCGAGCTTGATGGACGAATCGGGGTGTGCCTTGTTCCAGGAGTCAACGGATGTCTGGAGGACGGGCTGGTTGCCGCCTGTCAGCCCCCACATGGTTGCGGAGTCCGCGGATGTTCCCGACCCCGCAGGTCCGGAGGATCCGCAGGCTGCCAGGGCAATCGACAATGCGGCTGCGGAAACCGCCATTCCGGCGGTGCGCAACTTCAGATTTTTCATGTGCATTTCCATTCGTCCTTCGGGCTCGACTCTGATCGCCCGGTTGTTTCGTGTAAAAAGCCACACTCCGCGGCGGAACGATCTACATCGATCGTTTCGAATCCGTTGACATTTCGAAATATTTCGACAATCCTTTCGGAAGTGCCCACCAAATTTAGCTGTGAGGGGCATCACCGTCAAGCCCCAAGGCTGGCTTATTTTCAGGAGATTATGACCTTGCATTGACGGGGCAGGCATGCATCAAGCACACTGAATGCGACCGAAATATTTCGAAAGCAGGAGCATTGTGGATCGTGATCTTCGCCCGTCCAAGCTCACTCTGGCCGCCGTCGCCGCGGAAGTGGGGGTTTCAGCGCCCACCGTTTCCAAAGTTGTCAACGGCCGCGAGGACGTAGCGGAGGCAACCCGCGCCCGGGTGCTGGCAGCTCTTCAGCGCACCGGCTACAAGTCGCCCGTGCAACGCAAAAGCATTCCCGAGCATCGCGCCGTGGAGGTGGTCTTCGATTCCTTGAATTCGGCCTATGGGGTGGAGGTGCTCAATGGAGTCATGGAGCACGCGGCGGTGTCCGAAATGGAAGTCATTCTCTCCATTACCGGGCGCCAGGCGGCGTCGCCGTTGGGTCCGGAGGAACGCGCGCAACGCATGATCGACGAAGGCCGGGCAGGCATGATCGTGGTGACCTCGGCGTTTGGAGCCGCTCAATTGGAGGCTTTCAAACGACGCCAAATCCCTATTGTGGTGGTTGACCCGCTGAATCCGCCCCCCGCCGATGTTTTCAGCGTTGGCGCCAGCAACTGGGCTGGCGGGAAGGCTGCGGCCTCGCACCTGTTGGAGTTGGGCCACCGGAAGATCGCCTACATTGGTGGTCCTTCGACGGCGGAGTGCAGCCAGGCCCGCCTGCATGGCTACATGGCTGCCTTGATGGCAGGGGGAGTCACCGTGGACGACGACTACGTTTCTGCGGGCCCGTTCAAACCGGAGAACGGCGTACGGGCCATGAAGGCCTTGTTGGCACTCGACGATCCGCCCACCGCGATCTTCGCCGGCAGCGACAGCATCGCCCTCGGCGTCCTGGCAGAAGCCCGACGTCAGGACGTTCGGATTCCCGAGGAAATGAGCTTGGTGGGATTCGACGGCACGCATCAAGCCGAAGAGTCAGTACCGCCACTGACCTCAGTGTCCCAGCCGCTACAGGAAATGGGACGATCCGCGCTGAGCTTCATCCTCCGCCAGAAGAACGGGGAGGAAATCGACTCGCGCAGGGTGGAACTGGCCACACACCTCGTCGTCCGGGAGTCCACGGCTCCGCCGCGGGCGTAGCCGCCATGGGCGTAGCCGCCATGGGCGTAGCCGCCATGGGGGGTAGGCCGTACAGGGAGGCCGCCGTCTAGGGGAGCTGCCGTCGTCGACTGTTCAGTTCCATGGGCGGGATGGCGTCATACAGCAACACCCGCACCCAACGGTCGCCCGTTTCGCGGAACTCCGCACGGCTGGCGAAGCGGTACAGATAGCTGCGCGCCCGCACCCAACGCGGGCGTTCGCCGTCGAAAGGGTCCCGGCCAAGCAGCCCAAGCGTCGGCTTGTCGGCCTCCAGCAACTTATCCATGAAAGCGTAAAACCAGTCCTCGTGGACGGTGCGCAACGGCAGGAACCACATCAGCCAGTCCAGCCTGAGATGATACGGCGCCCATTGCCGGGAGAGTCGCCGGACATCGCCCGGCTTCCCTTTGAACCCGTACTCCAACCACCGGCCATCCGGCACGTTGGCTTCCGCATCCAACGTGCCCTCCACCACGATCTCGATCCGCTGCTTGGTGACAGTCCCGAACGCGCCGTAGGCGTTGACCAGTCGCCACCGGTTAAAGCTCGCATTCATCAGTTGCTGTCTCGAGAACAGATTGAGGAGCGGGCGGTAGCTCAGTACCAGCAACAGAAGGGTTACAAGGACGACGACGGCGAGCCACCACCCCGGGGTTTCGGCGCCTGCGTGCCACTCAAGCGGGATGAACGGGAAAACTGCATGCGCCACGGGATCGCTTAATGCAGCGAACGCCAGGACGATAGCCACCCAGTTCAACCACGCAAAGTTCCCGGTGCCCACCAGCCACAGCTGGGTGACGATGATGACGCTGGCTGCGATGCTGGCGAGCGGTTGCGGTGCGAATAGGAAAAAGGGGACCACCAGTTGCGCGAAGTGGTTGCCCATCACCTCCACTTTGTGGAGTGCGCGCGGCAATAGGTGCGCCTGCCTGCTGAGCGGGCCGGGCATTGGCTGTGTCTCATGGTGGTAGAACATCGCCGTCATGTCGCGCCATTCGCGGCCACCCCGGATCTTGATCATTCCTGCACCGAACTCAAGCCGGAAAACGAGCCAGGCAATGAGGATCAAGATGGTGGTGGGTGGGGGAGTCTGGTCCGAGCCAAGGAATGCCACCGTAAATCCGGCTTCGAGGAGCAGGATCTCCCAGCCAAAGCCGTAGAACGTTTGGCCCACGTTGACGATTGACATGTAGAGAAACCATAGGGTGAGGAAGGCCAGCATGGGCACCCACGGTGGGCCGGTTTGGGGTAGACCTGCCACCAGCAGCGCAGCGATCGCCATGCCCGCCCAGCACACTGCCCTGAGGAAACGGTCCGAATAGTGCCGCGTGAAGAGGGTGGGCCGGTCCAGGCGACGGGCCAAGCCCAGGAAGTCCGGTACCGGCAAGAGCCCGCGCTCGCCGAGGAGGGCTGGAAATTGGTTCAGGGTGGAAAGGAACGCAACCAGATACAGCGCAGCCGTGCCGCGCTGCAACACTTGCCGGGCGAATTCGTAGTCCCGCGCGTCGAACCAGGACAGCCACTCCACATTCCCACGGTACGCGTGAATCCAACGGTACGCGCGGCAGGAGGCCGGTCAAGCGGCCCGGGTTATCCACGTGATGCCCTGGACCGGTCGCTGCTCCCTGTGCCGGCTGGGATACTTAAGCAATGCAGCCGCGCAAGATCGTCATCCTCGGGTCCACCGGTTCCATCGGCACACAGGCGATTGATGTCGTCGATGCTGCCCCACACCGTTTCGAGGTGGTGGCGCTGAGTGCCGGCGGCGGGAATCTTGAGCTCATCGCACGGCAGGCCGTGCACACCAAGGCGCAGGCAGTGGGTATCGCCGGGGGAGATGCCACGCTCTTGCGGCAGCTGATAGCCGCAGCCGCAGCCGCGTCCGGTCTGGTCAACTTCGCTCCGGAAATCTTTGTTGGTCCGGACGCCTCCACACACATCGCAGCCATCGAATGCGACGTCGTCCTGAATGGCATCACCGGGTCCATCGGCCTGGCGCCCACGCTCGCTGCGCTCAGAACCGGCGCCACATTGGCCCTGGCCAACAAGGAATCACTGATCGTCGGGGGCGCCCTGGTCAAAGCCGCCGCACGCCCCGGTCAGATAGTCCCTGTTGATTCCGAGCATTCCGCCATTGCCCAGTGCCTGCGTTCCGGCACTGAACAGGAAGTGGAGAAGCTGATCCTCACGGCCTCCGGTGGTCCGTTCCGCGGGCGGAGCCGCGAGCAGCTTCACAGCGTCACGCCGCAGGAAGCGCTGGCCCACCCCACGTGGGACATGGGCCTCATGGTCACCACCAACTCAGCCAGCCTGGTGAACAAGGGCCTGGAAGTGATCGAGGCCCACCTGCTCTTCGATGTTCCCCTGGACAGGATCGACGTAGTGGTTCATCCTCAATCGGTGGTCCACTCCATGGTCCAGTTCGTGGACGGATCCATCATCGCCCAGGCCTCGCCCCCGGACATGAGGCTGCCCATCGCCCTGGGGCTGGGCTGGCCGGACCGTGTGCCCCATGCTGCCAAGGCCTGCGACTGGACTCAAGCCACCAGCTGGACGTTTGAGCCACTGGATACCGTGGCGTTCCCGGCCGTGGACCTCGCCAAGGACGCAGCCAAGCAGGGCAGTACCTTCCCTGCCGTCTTCAACGCCGCCAATGAGGAAGCTGTTGTTGCCTTCCACGCCGGCCGCATTCGTTTCACGGACATCGTGTATACGGTTGAGTCTGTCCTCAGTGAACATTCAGGCTCTTCTGAGCTAACGGTGGAGTCCGTGCTGGATGCTGAGAAGTGGGCACGCGGCCGAACCCACGATCGTTTAGCCACCAGCAGCGCCCTGTAGCTCACACAACCTTTACGGAAGCAGTCCCACCGGCATGAGTCCAGTCCTTCTCTTTATCCTCGGAGTCGTCTTCGTCGCGATCGGCGTAGCCGTCTCCATCGCGTTGCACGAGGTAGGCCACCTGGTGCCTGCGAAGCTCTTTAAAGTCCGCGTGACCAAGTACATGATCGGCTTTGGACCCACGCTGTGGTCCAGGAAGAAGGGCGAGACCGAGTACGGCTTCAAGGCCCTACCCCTGGGTGGGTATGTGTCCATGATCGGCATGTACCCGCCGAACAAGGAAGATGGTGCAGTCCGCCCCTCGAGTACGGGCATGTTCCAGACGCTGGCCACCGAGGCACGTTCCATGGCACATGAAGAAGTGGGTGCCGGGGACGAAAACCGTGTGTTCTACAAGCTTCCTGTATGGAAAAAGATCATCATCATGCTGGGCGGCCCGGCCATGAACATGATCATCGGGCTCATCCTGTTGGCGGTCCTGCTGATGGGCTTTGGCACAGCCCAGGCAACCACCACCATCGCCGATGTTTCCAAATGCCAGGTTGCGGCGGGGGAGACTGTGGATCCGGACTCGGCTGACTGCAAGCCCACCCCAGCCGCTGCCGCCGGTCTCCAGCCAAACGACACCATCACGTCCTTCGATGGAAAGCCCGTCACCAGCTGGGACGAGCTGACGGGCTGGATCCGTGCCTCCGCGGGTAAGGAGGTGCCCATCACGGTGCAGCGGAACGGAACTTCCGTGGACGCCACGGTGACGCCCGTGCTTTCGTCCCGCCCCGTCGTCGGTTCCGACGGACGCCAAGCACAGGACGCCAATGGGGTTCTGCAATATCAGGAGGTCGGTTTCCTGGGCATCGGTGCCCAAAGTGCCTTGGTTCCGCAACCGGCGTCGGCCGTTCTTCCCATGGCCGGGGAAAACATCAAGCAGATCTCCGGTGTGATCTTCAACCTGCCCGCCCGGGTGGTTGGCGTTGCGAAAGCAGCCTTCAGCGAAGAGCCGCGCGATCCCAACGGACCCATCAGTGTGGTGGGTGTTGGCCGCGTCGCAGGCGAAGTCGCTGCCATGGAGGAGGTTCCGATGCAGGCACGCATCGGAACCCTGGTGGGCTTGCTGGCCGGGCTCAATTTCGCGTTGGCCATCTTCAACCTCATTCCCTTGCTGCCCCTTGACGGTGGTCACGTGGCCGGAGCGCTGTACGAGGGCGCGCGACGCCAAGTAGCCAAATTGCGCGGCAAGCCGGACCCGGGCGCATTCGACATCGCAAAACTGCTGCCCGTTACCTACGTGGTGGCAGCGCTGCTCATGGCGATGGGCGCCCTGCTGATCTACGCGGACATTGTGAAGCCGGTGAACATCTTCGGTTGACCGTTGAGTATTTTCGGCACACCCATGAACATTTTCGGCAGAGCAGGCGGGATAGGCTAGCTCCATGACTGTTTTCGCTGTTGAGTACGTATACGTTGCAGATTCCGGTCCCCTTCGCGACGAAGCCCGCCCCGCACACCGTGCCTGGCTCGGCGATCTGGCCGAGGAAGGCACTCTGCTGGCCAGTGGCCCGTACGGTGACGGTGCTGGCGCCCTGCTGATCTTCAAGTCCGCAGACGAAGCCGGGCTCAATGACCTCCTCAAGCAGGATCCGTTCGCTGAAGCCGGCGTCATCGCCGGCATCCGTACCACGGAATGGGCCCCCATCATCGGCGTCCTGGCTGCCCACGCGTCCTAAGCGGACGCTCTCTACTACTTCGATCCACCCCAATCCAAGGAGTCCACGTGACCTCGGTCAGCCTGGGAATGCCAGCAGCCCCACCCCCCGTCCTTGCCCCCCGCCGTAAGACGCGGCAGATCAAGGTTGGGTCCGTTGGTGTTGGTTCCGACTCGCCCATCAGCGTTCAGTCCATGACCACTACGCCCACCACGGACATCAACGCCACGCTTCAGCAGATCGCTGAGCTGACTGCTTCCGGCTGTGACATCGTGCGAGTTGCCTGCCCCTCCGCGGACGATGCTGAAGCGTTGCCCATCATTGCCCGCAAGTCGCAGATCCCCGTCATCGCGGACATCCACTTCCAGCCGAAGTACGTCTTCGCCGCGATTGAAGCAGGATGTG
The DNA here is from genome assembly GCF_900108925.1 of Arthrobacter sp. yr096. Classification (NCBI taxonomy): domain Bacteria; kingdom Bacillati; phylum Actinomycetota; class Actinomycetes; order Micrococcales; family Micrococcaceae; genus Arthrobacter; species Arthrobacter sp. yr096. Next base: position 398,139 of record NZ_FNYI01000004.1, read on the forward strand.
CCGCGGTCCGCGTGAACCCGGGCAACATCCGGAAGTTCGATGACCAGGTCAAGGAAATCGCAGCAGCGGCCCGGGACCACGGTACGTCCATTCGTATCGGCGTCAACGCCGGTTCCTTGGAACCGGGCATCATGAAAAAGTACGGCAAGGCGACGCCTGAGGCGCTGGTTGAGTCCGCCGTCTGGGAAGCCTCGCTGTTCGAAGAGCACGGCTTCCACGACTTCAAGATCTCCGTCAAGCACAACGACCCCGTCATCATGGTGGCCGCCTACGAGATGCTTGCCGAGAAGGGCGACTGGCCCCTCCACCTCGGTGTGACCGAGGCCGGTCCGGCATTCCAGGGGACCATCAAGTCGGCAACGGCTTTCGGTGCACTCCTCTCCCGTGGCATTGGCGACACCATCCGCGTTTCCCTTTCGGCCCCGCCGGTAGAGGAAATCAAGGTGGGCAACCAGATCCTGCAGTCCCTGAACCTGCGCCCGCGCAAGCTCGAGATTGTGTCCTGCCCTTCGTGTGGCCGCGCCCAAGTGGACGTGTATACGCTGGCTGAGCAGGTCACCGCCGGCCTCGAAGGCATGGAGATTCCGCTGCGCGTTGCCGTGATGGGCTGCGTGGTCAACGGACCCGGTGAGGCCCGTGAAGCCGACCTGGGCGTGGCCTCCGGAAACGGCAAGGGCCAGATTTTCGTGAAGGGTGAAGTCATCAAGACTGTGCCTGAGAGCGAAATTGTTGAGACACTGATCGAAGAGGCCATGCGTATCGCTGAAGAGATGGGGGAGGCCGATGGCGAAGATGCTGTCAAGGGTAGCCCCGTGGTTAGCGTCTCGTAACGAGAACGGCCTGGGAGTCAGGGTGCTCGGCAGTGCCGACACCCTGGCTCTTCGCGCGCTTGCACGTGAGGACGTCGTGGCCAACGTCTTCATTTTGGCCCATTTGGACAGCACGGGCACAGCCGCGCCCACCAGCGGTGGCGCCAGCGTCTTCGGAGTCTTCGACGGCGGGACACTCCTGGGTGCTTGCTGGGCAGGAGCCAATCTGGTGCCCGTGCAACTCGATCCAGGGCTGGCAGGCTACATAGCCACGGCAGCCCATCAAACAGGACGCCGGTACGCTTCCATTTTTGGGCCAGCCGATACCGTTCTGGCGTTGTACTCCCGCTTCGAGCAGTTAGGTCATGGGGCGCACGAAGTACGTGCGCAGCAGCCGCTTCTGACGATCTCCGGAGCCCCCGCCATTCACGCCAATCCTGCGCTGACCTTTGGCGCCATGAACGACTTCGACCGCATTCTGCCTGCCTGCGCAGCGATGTTTGAGGAAGAGGTTGGGTATTCGCCCTTCCTTGGAGGGCAGGAGTTCTACAGCCGTCGGGTTGCCGGGCTCATTCGGCAGGGCCATTCTTTGGTCCATATCGATGCAGCAGGCACGGTGATCTTCAAGGCAGAACTGGGCGCTGTCACCCAGGACGTTACCCAGGTGCAGGGCGTGTGGATGAATCCGGACCTGCGTGGCCGCGGCCAAAGCGCCGGCTACATGGCCGCCGTCGTGAATCTGTCACGGACTTTTGCGCCGGTGACGAGCCTTTACGTGAACGATTACAACGCCAAGGCCCGCGCTACTTACGAGCGTGTGGGCTTCGAGCAAGTGGGCACGTTCGCCACGGTACTTTTCTAGGCCAGGGGCTTCCTGCTTGTATTCTTATCTTCGCTGACGTCTGTCAACACATCACTCACATTTCCCTGGGGAACAAATGAATAAGAATGCGCTGCGCGGATTTGCCGTGTCAGGACTGTTGGTCATGGGTCTCACCGCCTGTAGCGGTGCCGGTACCTCTACCGATGCGGCCTCGGCTCCGGCGAGCGAAGCAGGAACTCCGACGCCCACCGAGGCTCCCTTCCGAACGTACTCGAAAGCTGAACTGACGTCCATGGTGGGCGACGTCCGCGATGCCAAGGGCACTCGCCTCATGGTGATGCCGGAGGACCGCCTTGCGGATACCTTGAAGCAGGTTAAGGACCTTCTTGCCAACGTCACGGTGGAGCCTGCCGCATGTGCAAACTTCCTTACCGGGGGCGGCATTCAGATGGAGGAAGGGGCCACCATCAGCATCGGTGCCTCAGCAAGTTCGACTGCCGAGACGGCCAACCTTCTGTCGCTCTTCTCCGGAGTGTCCGAGGACAAGGTGAAGGCTGTTTCCGAGAAGAGCGCCAAAGATCTCGCCGCGTGCGGAAATGTCCAGATGACCATCATGGGAGAGGTAGTCCAGGCAAGCAGCAAAGCCCTGCCGACCTCAGCCAAGACTCCTGGGGCCATCGCGTACCGGAGCACGGTTGCCGGAACAGCCGGATCCCAGAACCAATTGTTCGTCTCAGCGGTCAAAAGTGGAGTTGTGCTGGTAGCGCAGTCAACGGGAACCAAGGTGGAGGACTCCGAGCTCCCCAAGCTTGAGGCGATGCTGGACGAAGCCGCGGACCTCATCAAATAGCAGCACGGCCAAATAGCAGCACGGCCAAGCAGCAGCACGGGTTCCCCAAAGGGCCCGTGCTGCTGCTATTTGGGGGAGTCCAGGTTCCCTGTGAGGTAGCGCTGGATGTTCGGTGCCACCCAGCGGACCACGTCATCCTGGGCAGCGGAGGCCAAGGGCTCGAGCCGGAGTACGTACCGGGTCAGCATCAAGCCCATCACCTGTGACGCCACCAGGCTACCCCTGAGGCGCACTTCCTCAGCTGGCCCAGGTACACCGGCCATCACGCGGGACAGGATGGTCCGGTTCACCATTTCCCGCAGCATGGCCGTCTTGGCTTTGGACCCGATGGTTCCCCGAACGAACGCCACCAGCCCATGCTGTGCCGGGCCCTCCCACAAGCGCAGCACAGCCCGGACGATCACCTCGGCCCTGGCGCCGGGGTCGGTACCTTCGACGCCGGCCAGAACCTCGGCCGGATCCGCGGGCAACTCCACGCTGGCGGCAAAGAGTTCGTCCTTGCCCCGGAAGAAGTGGTGCACCATGGCCGGGTCCACCGAGGCCTCCCGGGCCACCTGGCGCAAGCTGGTCCCCTCGAACCCATGCTCGGCAAACAGTTTCCGGGCAGCCGCGAGGATGGCCTCCCGGGAATGCTCGCGGGCGCTGCGTCGGCCTCGCCGTATCTGCGGAAGGCTCATCGTGTCTGCCGCCGAAGCGTCAGGGAGGCCAGGACAAGGACGCCCACCACAATCGCGCCCATCACCAGGGTGTCCTGCCACATCGCTGAGGTGGCCTCGGCGTTAGCGGCGATTTCCTTGAGTGCATCCACGGAAAACGTCAGTGGGAGGGCTCCGGAGATGGCTTCGAGGACCGCATTCATGTCCTCCCGGGCCACGAACAGGCCGCACAACAGGATTTGGGGGACCACCACCACGGGCATGAACTGGACGGCCTGGAATTCGGTGCGGGCGAAGGCCGAGCACAGCAGCCCCAGGGCAACACCCAAAACGGCGTTGATGACGGCGATCATCACCACGAATCCCGGGCTTCCCTTGATGTCCAGATCGAACACCCAATAGGCAACAGCTGTCGCCACCAGGGATTGCAGTGCGGCCATGATGGAGAAGGCCAGTGCATAGCCGAACAGCAGGTCGGCCTTATGGATGGGCGTGGTCAGTAGCCGTTCCAAGGTCCCCGATGTCCGCTCACGCAGCATGGTGATGGAGGTGACCAGGAACATCACCACAAAGGGGAAAATGGCCAGCATCATCAGGCCGACGCGGTCGAAGGTGCGGGGGAAACCAGGTGGCAGTGTCTCGTTTTCGAACAGGAAATAGACCGCTGCCAGCAGAAGGGCAGGGACCACCAGGATCAGTGCCACGCTGCGGTGGTCGTGGCGGAGTTGTCCCAAAACCCGCGTGGTGGTGGCGAGGGTCATGCGGAGGTTCATGATGCCACCTGGCTTTCCTGGCCACGATCGGCGGCCTTGATGATGGTCAGGAATGCGCGCTCCAGGTCATCGCTGCGGCCGCGGGCCGCCAGTTCCGCCGGACTGAGCTGTGCCAGGAGCAGCCCGTCGCGCAGCAGGAGGAGCGAGGAGCAGTGCGTGGCTTCTTCCATCACGTGGCTGGACACCAGCAGCGTTGTGCCGGCGGCAGCCATGGCAGCGAAACGTTCCCACAGTTCTGCGCGAAGCACCGGATCAAGCCCCACGGTTGGCTCGTCCAGGACCAGGAGCTTTGGGTGGGAAACCAAGGCGCATGCCAGGGATACCCGGCTGAACTGTCCGCCGGACAGATCGGCTGCCTTTTGCCGCGCGAGTGATGCGAGCCCGACGGCGGCAATCGCCTCTTTGGCGTCTGCCGGCGTCGCGCCGTGCATGGCACCGAAGTACCTGACATTCGCTTCGACGCTGAGGTCCCCGTAGACGCTTGCACCCTGGGTAACGTAACCGACGTCGTGCCTGAGCGGTGCACTGCCCGCAGGGCGGTCGAGGACAGTAACCGCGCCCCGTGTGATCCGCTGGACGCCAACGATGGCACGCATGAGCGTTGTCTTACCGCTGCCGGAGGGGCCCAGCAGGCCCGTAATCCTGCCGGAAGCCACCGTGAAATCAAGACCGCGGAGAATCTTCGTCCGGGAGCGGATGATATGAAGTCCGGTGGCCTGGATGGCCGTTGAGGACTCCATGGCCGGTGAGGAAAGGGACATTGTGGCCTCCGGAGACTCCAAAATTCACCAACTGATGAATTAAAAATATGACGGCCAAGAGGGCGGGTCAAGGGGAGCGGTGCACATTTGCAAGGTGGCTAATCCTTGAAAACGTGTCCGCTATCACATAGGTTCTTTCCAAGCCGTGTCGTTGGGGTGCGGATGGTTGAGGGGGAATCGTGACAAAGACCTTGAAGGGTGCCATGAGCGCCCGCATCATCCGTGAGTTCGGCAATAAGCAATGCTTCCCTGCTGCAGGCAATCCCGTTCCGCTGGAGGGAACGGGGAACTAGTCCCCGGACAGAGTCTGCGGCCGGCCGGCCGCTGAGCCACGCCATCGCAGGATGACCAGCCCTTAGCGGCCAGGGGCTTCCAAACGCGACGGCGTGGCTCTTCTGCGCGTGGGCCCGCCAGCACCGTCCAACCGCATGTTCAAGCGGCAGGGCAGTCAGCCGGTAGATTAGTAGGCAGTTGTTTTTGCCACATCTGCCATAGAAACGGATACGTACCCGTGGTCCTTCGCCTTTCCCAGCTGTTCCTGCGCACCCTGCGTGAAGATCCCGTCGACGCCGAGGTCGCCAGCCACAAGCTCCTGGTCCGCGCCGGGTACATCCGCCGCGCAGCCCCCGGCATTTACACCTGGCTGCCGCTGGGCCTGAGTGTCCTGCGCAAGGTGGAGGAGATCATCCGCCAGGAGATGTCGGCCATCGGTGCCCAGGAAGTCCACTTCCCGGCGCTGCTGCCGCGCGAACCTTACGAGGCCACCAACCGTTGGACCGAGTACGGCGAGGGCCTTTTCCGCCTCCAGGACCGCAAGGGCGCGGACTACCTCCTTGCTCCCACGCACGAGGAAATGTTCACGCTCCTGGTCAAGGATCTGTACTCCTCGTACAAGGACCTGCCGCTGAGCCTGTACCAGATCCAGAACAAGTACCGCGATGAGGCCCGTCCCCGTGCAGGCCTCCTTCGCGGCCGCGAGTTCATCATGAAGGATTCCTACTCCTTCGACGTCGATGACGCCGGCTTGGACGCCAGCTACGCCGCCCACCGTGCCGCGTACCTGAAGATCTTCGAACGCCTGGGCCTGGAAGTCATCCCGGTTGCCGCCACGGCCGGTGCCATGGGTGGTTCCAAGAGCGAGGAATTCCTGTTCCCCACCGAGATCGGCGAGGACACGTTCGTTCGCTCCGCCGGCGGCTACTACGCCAACGTCGAAGCCGTCACCACCGTTGTCCCGGCAGAAATTGACTTCACCGATGCGCCCGCGGCCCAGGTCCTGGACACCCCGAACACGCCCACCATCGATACTTTGGTGGACGCCGCCAACCAGCTGGCTTCCCGCAGCGAGTCCGACGGCGGCGCCTGGACTGCCGCTGACACCCTCAAGAACGTGGTCCTCGCCGTGACGCTGCCCACCGGTGAGCGCCAGATCGTGGTCATCGGCGTACCGGGAGACCGCGCCGTGGACCTCAAGCGCGTGGAAGCGAACATCGGCTCCCACCTGCCCATCGCCGGTGAAATCGGCCTCGAAGCTGCCAACGACGAGGACCTCAAGAAGCTCCCGTGGCTGGTCAAGGGCTACATCGGCCCCGGCCTGTCCCTGAATCAGCCCGTCCTGGGCCTTGAGGGATCCTCCAAGGTGCTCTTCCTGGTGGACCCCCGGGTGGTTTCCGGCACCAGCTGGGTTACCGGTGCCAACGCCGAGGGCAAGCACGTTTTCGGACTGGTGGCAGGCCGGGACTTCAGCTGGGATGGCGTCATCGAGAGCACCGAAGTGCGTGCCGGCGATCCCGCCCCCGACGGCTCCGGTCCTTTGGAGACCGCCCGTGGAATCGAGATGGGTCACATTTTCCAGCTCGGCCGCAAGTACGCCGAAGCACTGGACCTGAAGGTCCTGGACCAGAACGGCAAGCAGGTTGTTGTCACCATGGGCTCCTACGGCGTGGGTGTTACGCGTGCCGTGGCAGCCCTGGCCGAGGCCAACCACGATGACCGCGGCATTGTCTGGCCCCGCTCGGTGGCTCCCGCCGACGTTCACGTGGTGGCTGTTGGACGTGGCGATGAGATCTTCGAGGCCGCTGAGAAGCTCTCCGCAGAGTTGGAATCCGCTGGCCTGGACGTCATTTTCGATGACCGTCCCAAGGTTTCGCCCGGCGTGAAGTTCGGCGATGCCGAGCTTGTGGGCGTACCCACCATCCTGGCTGTCGGCCGGGGACTGGTGGATGGCGTCGTGGAAATCAAGGACCGCCGCAGCGGTGAAGCCGAGAACATCTCGGTGGACAAGGCCGTGGATTACGTGGTCAACGCCGTACGAAACCGGTGATTTCCGGCTTCGAGTCGATCCAGCTCACCACCATCATCCTGATTGTGGTGGCTGGATTCGCAGCAGGGTGGGTCGATGCTGTTGTTGGTGGCGGGGGGCTGATCCAGCTTCCGGCCCTCCTGCTGGTCCCGGGCATCACGCCCGTCCAAGCGCTGGCGACCAACAAGATGGGGTCCATTTTCGGGACCACCACCAGCGCGGTCACGTACTACGGCCGTGTGGGACCCGACCTCAAAACTGCGGTTCCCATGGCAGTAATAGCCCTGGCCGGGAGTTTCGGCGGTGCAATCCTTGCTGCCTCCCTGCCGGCCAGCGTGTTCAAGCCCATCATCGTGGTGGCCTTGATCGCCGTCGCAATCTTCACGGCGTTGCGGCCCGGCGCCGGTGAGCTGACAGCGCTGCGCCATGACGGTCATAAGCATTACGTCGTGGCGTGCCTCATTGGGGCCGTCATTGGCTTTTACGACGGCCTGATCGGCCCCGGTACCGGCTCTTTCCTGGTGATCGCCCTTGTTTCAGCCATGGGCTATGCGTTCCTCGAAGCCAGCGCCAAGGCGAAGATCGTCAACATGGCCACGAACGCCGGAGCCTTGATTTTCTTCCTCCCTCATGGCTCCCTGCTGTGGGGCGTAGGGCTGGTTCTGGGGTTGGCGAACATGGCCGGCGGCTACCTCGGGGCCCGCACAGCAGTGGCCAAGGGGAGCGGCTTTGTGCGGATCGTTTTCCTGATCGTCGTAGCCGCGCTGATCATCAAGCTCGGCGTGGATGTCTGGAACGAGAACTTCGCCGCGTAGGGCGGCGTCAGATGAACGTTCCGCTGGCGTTGGCCAGCGTCTTCAAACCACGCACGACGGCGTGTGGCACCAAGGCGCTTGAGGCAGGGTTATCGGGGGAAGCCTGGTTGGTGACACGGACTTCGAGGGTGCCAAGGCTCGTTTCGGCCACCACGTGATGGCTCGTCTGCTTGGCAGTGGGGTCGGCGATCAGCGCCGCTTCCACCACGTCCCAATCACCGGCTGCCACAGCGAGCGCGGACACTACGTTGGTGGATTTGGGGAAGGCTTTGATCATGTCGGCCGGTCCGCCCCGCAGCAATTCCACGGGGTGGGTGGTTGCGAGAATTCCCTTTCTCGTTTCGCCATCCATCCAGGGTTGAATCAAGGCTGCCGGCAGTTTCCGCGATTCCACGGTGATGCGGTGGATGCTGCCGCCCGCGGCAGCGGCAGCGATGGCATCCAGTCCACCCAACGCACCGGATGTCAGAAAGGTGCGGCCTGGACCGTCGTCGAGCAACGTTTTCCGCAGCGTGCCGTCACACAGGGCACCAATGGAGGTCACCAACAGATCCCTTCCGGCCGAGATGACCCGCGGGCCGAATTCGGCAACAGCTCCAACACCGGCGCACTCCACCACCACGTCTGCCACATCCAAGGCTTCGTCGAAACTGAATCCTGTTCCGGCATCGCCGTGAGGTACAAAGCCGGCCAACAGGATGCCTGGGGCATTGCCGGCGTCAAGAAGTTCTGCGATCCGTGAGCCGATGGCACCCGAACCAATCAAAGCGACTGTGAGGGCCATGGGTTAGTGAACCGCTTCCCCGGGCTCAGGAAGCTGGTGCGCTTTGGGCAGATTGTCCAGCGTTTTGCCGGCAAGGGTGCTTGCTACCCACAGTGAGCGGGCAAGATCCCCGCTGTGCCCGGGTTTGGCGGCGTACCACAAGGCGTTTTCCACTTCACGGGCGATGCTCCATTGCCGGGCAGCCTCCGGATCAAGTCCAGCGGCGAGGCTGAAGTCCCGGCACCGTTCCAGCAACGCGGCCTCCGGATCGGTGCGTGAAAGGTCATGAACGCGGTTCCACAGGATCGGAGCGACGGCGAACTCGGCCTCGCCAATCTGTGGCTGCGGATCGATGGCCAGGTAGTCGCCTCGGAATGGAGCACTGCCGCCGGCTGTGGCCAGGATGTTCATGAAGTGCAGGTCCGTGTGGACCAGGACATCCGTGCCGGAGCGGCGTCCCACTGCTCCGCGGGTCTGGCACACCTCAAGGGCTGCCTCCAGCAACCACCGTGGAAATGGTTGCTCCAATTGTTCCCAGTCCGCGGGGAGTTCGTCACTCCATCGCTCGGCAGTGGCGGCAATATGCTCGAAGGCCTGCCATTCAAGGCGTTCGTCAGGTGTGATGGAGAGCTGGCGCACAATGGCGCCCCAGGCGTCCCGGGCCTCGTCCAGTGGAGCGCTGTGGAGCCAACGCGAGGCATCCAGGCGTTCAAGGAGCATGGAGCAGCTGGGGGCATCCGCGGCCAGGAGCCGGGCAGCTCCGTGGCCGTCCCAGAGTGTCAGTGCGTGGCGCTCAACCAGGGCTTCGTCGTGGGGGAAAGCAATTTTCAGGGCAGCCGGGATGGTGTCCTGCAGTACCGGCACCACCAGGGCGCCGTGGCCGTTCCAAGGCTCGGCCCCGGGCGCCAAGCCAACCGACAAGTGCCAACGGTCAAGGGCGTCGGAGATAAGTCCCGGGAGGCTGGCCAACCAATCGCGGCCTGCCGAGTCGCGGTTGTACCGGGCGTGGAGGTCGCCCGGAATGGGAATCATCGCGTGAAGGGTCACGCGATCAGCCTAACGCCGCAGCAATGACCGTCCGCTAGAAAACGCCGCTGGCACCCAAGAGGCTTCCAATGGAGAAGGTGGCGGCAAGGGCCAAGGCCCCGCCCAACACCACCCGGGCCGCAGCCCGGAACCGGGAAGCGCCGCCGATCCACGCGCCCACGGCGCCGGTGATCGCCAGGGCGAGGAGCACCGCCACGAAAGTCAGGGGCACGCGCATCTCCGGTGGCGGCAAGAGTATCGCCAGCATCGGAAGCGCCGCTCCCAGGGTGAAAGCCACGGCGGAAGCCAAGGCCGCGTTCCAGGGACTGACGATGTCCTCTTCATGGATGTTCAGTTCCGCCGAAAGGTGTGCGGCCAAGGCATCGTGCTTGGTCAGCTCTTCGGCAACAGTCCTGGCGGTCTTGGCACTGAGCCCTTTGGACTCGTAGATCGCGGCGAGCTCGTTGAGTTCATCTTCCGGTTCCTCGGCCAGTTCCCGGCGTTCCTTCTCAATCAGTGCCTTCTGGGTATCGCTCTGGCTGCTGACGGAGACGTACTCACCCAAGGCCATGGAGATGGCGCCACCCACCAGCCCGGCTGTGCCGGCGGCGAGAATGCTGCCGGTGCTGGTCGTGGCACCGGCCACCCCCACCACGATCGCAGCGACGGACACGATGCCGTCGTTGGCGCCAAGGACTCCGGCCCGCAACCAATTCAGCCGGTGGGCCAAATCATCCCGGTGGGGCTCGTTCTCATGCATCGTGGCAGTGCCGGTGGAAGCCATGCACCTAGCCAAGCACCGGACTTCTGCCTTGGCCAGCATGGCTAGGCTGGCCTATCTACCCGATGACGCTGCGGAATCACTGGGCGTCGGCAAGGAAGGCAAGTTGCCGGCGTCGAGCTCCAGGCCCGGCAGGGCCGGCAAGGAAGAACCCCATGCCAGGCTCCTCCGTGCGGCGGCCAGCAGCCCGTCCACGGCCCACTCGCGGCTCTGGCCGGTGGACAGGGCAACAAGGTCCCCCAGCACCGGCAAGGATGACGCCTCAAGGGCGCCCAGCGAACCGGCCGGGTCCTGTGCGAACTGGCCGGGGAGCCGGTAACCGGCCTCGCTGGTTGGCACGTCTGCGCAGTTTGCACGCGTCAGAGCCTCGGCCTGCTGCAGCAGGAGTTCATGCATTTTCAGGTCTTTGGCAGCCACAGCAGCGGCGGCAGCGTCCAGCCGCTTGAGGGCCACCTGATATGCGTAGACAGCCTTCTGATGGGAGCGGACCGCAGCTGCCAATGCCGCGTCTGTGGTGGCAGACCCGGGGTCGGGGGTGGGGCTGACGGAAGGACAGGGGGCCGCGGAGGGAGTCGCCGCCGGGATGTTGTTGTCAGAGGACGGGCTTTGGTGAGGCGTCGGCAGCTGCCACGCGGCCGCCAGCTTTTCGGCCCGCAGCAGCTGAGCGGAGCCGACGGCGGCGAGCAGGCGGGCGATCCCGCCGTCGGCGTCGCGTGCGTCCTCCAGGCGTTTCTGCCCGCTCTCGGAAAGTCCTGAGATGAAGGCTGCCCGGCTGGAATCCGATGGAGAACTGGACGGAGGGAAGGACAGCGAACCCGCAGGGTCCAGGAGGGCCCGCGCATGGGTTGTCAGCAATGTCACAGTGTCGTTGAGGGACTCATTCCCGGCGTTGGGAGCAGAGGCTTCCATCAACGCGGCGGCTGCATCACCCAGTCGCAAGGTATCTTCCAACGCCGTCATGCGGGCGGTTTCGGAGGAAGACGGGGCCGGGGGAGTCCCGGAATCACGCGGAATAAGCACCATTCCGGTGCCCGCCACCAGCAGGGCCACGATGGCAACGAGCACAAGCCGGCCCCATGCTGGTGTTCGTTGTTTTTCTCTTGTCCGCCCGTTCACAACACACCATGGTGTCACGGGGGCGGGGAAGTCCGTGCACCATGTTCCCGGGAAAATCGTTAGGCTAGTAGTCACAACAACATCTATCGGGAGGCGGCGGGCAACGTGAGTGACTCGGAAGCCACGACTTCAACAGACCGTTCTGATTCGAACTCAACGGCCACCATCCACAACCCGGAAGAGAGCAGGCTTAAGACGCTGCTTGAACCGGCCGTCCTGGCCAGCAGGCTCTACCTCGAGGATGTTTCCATCCACATTGCCGGTTCGCACCGGACGGTCCACGTCGTTGTGGACCTTCCGCAGGAGGAGACCGGCGGCGTCAGCCTTGACGCCATCGCCGAGGTTTCCCGCGGGCTGTCCGATATTCTGGACAACGATCCCCACGATGACGGCCGCCCCTATGACCTTGAGGTTTCCTCCCCGGGAGTCGGCCGTCCCTTGACGGAACCGCGGCACTGGCACCGGGCCCGCGGGCGCATGGTCCGGGTCAACGTCATTCAAGGCGACAACCTCCTGGGCCGGATCGCCTCGGTGGGCGACAACGACGTGACGCTCATCCCCGAACATGAAGTCAAGAAGGGTATGAAGCCCAAGCAGGGCGACCCCATCACTATTCCTTTCGACAGGATCCGCCAAGGAAAAGTCGAGATTGAATTCAGCCACCTCCATGAGGCTGCGCTGGCAGACGAGCACAACGGACCTTCCGAGGAGGCCTAATGGATATTGACATGAGCGCACTGAGACTCCTGGAGCGTGAGCGTGAAATCCCGCTGGATCTCCTGATTCCCACCATCGAGCAAGCCTTGCTGGTGGCGTACCACAAGACTCCCGGCGCCTTCGAGAAGGCCCGCGCAGAGTTGGACCGCAAGAGCGGTCACGTGACCATCTGGGCCACGGAAATCGACGACGACGGCGAGCCCATCGGCGAGTTCGAGGACACACCCGCTGGATTTGGCCGTATTGCGGCCAGCACGGCACGCCAGATCATCCTGCAGCGCCTTCGCGACGTTGAGGATGACAATGTGCTGGGCGAATTCAAGGGCCGCGAGGGCGAACTCGTGGCCGGCATGATCCAGCAGGGCAACAACCCCCACATGATTCAGGTCAACCTGGGTTCCGTTGAGGCCTTGCTGCCGCCGCCCGAGCAGGTTCCAGGCGAGAAGTACCTCCATGGAAGCCGCCTGCGTGCTTTCGTGGTGGACGTACACCGCGGTGCCAAGGGTCCCTCCATTACGCTGTCCCGTTCGCACCCGGGCCTGGTCCGCAAGCTGTTCGAAATGGAGGTCCCGGAAATCGCGGACCACTCCGTGGAGATTGTGGCACTGGCCCGCGAAGCCGGTCACCGCACCAAGATTGCCGTCAAGGCGAACACTCCCGGCGTCAATGCCAAGGGTGCCTGCATCGGTGAAATGGGTTCGCGCGTTCGCGCTGTCATGACCGAACTCAACGACGAAAAGATCGATATCGTCGACTTCAGCGATGACCCCGCGACCTTCATCGCCAATTCATTGTCGCCGTCGCGAGTGAATTCCGTCACTATCACTGACGAGGCAACCCGTTCGGCCCGCGTAGTAGTGCCGGATTACCAGCTTTCGTTGGCAATCGGCAAAGAAGGCCAGAACGCGCGGCTTGCGGCCAAGCTGACCGGCTGGCGGATCGATATCGTCTCCGACGCAGCTCCGGCAAAGGCCGAATAGCGGTTCAACCGGCGGCTCGCGCCGCTGGTTTCCGCCGCGCTGGCCGCGCATCCGGTTTCGGGAGTGCGGGGCCGGGGGGCTAGACTAGATGGAACCGGGCTTACGTCCGGTATCCGCGCGCTTTGGCGTGCCTCAGCTGCGTTTGCAGGACCGGGGCCCGTCGGGCGCCAGTAGCGTAAGGCAGGTTGGACACGTCGTGGCTGAACTGCTTGAGCATGGCATTGGGCCTGTTCGCACGTGCATCGGATGCCGGAAGCAAGGCTCCCGGTCCGAGCTTGTCCGGCTCGTCGCCCAAGGCAGCGGTTCGTCCGCCGTCCTGGTGGATGAACGACGCCGGATGGCCGGCAGGGGTGCGTGGCTGCACCCCAGCGAAAAGTGCTTGGCATTGGCAAGCAAGCGGCGTGCTTTCGGCAGGGCCCTCGCGGGTGCTGCCGACACCAGCGCCGTCGAACGCTACCTGATGCCAGGCACGCCACTTGTGGAGGCTACGGCCGCCACGGGAAAACCGTCCAAACCTGAAAGCGGGTCAGAAAACTGATGGAAACCCGATGAGTTCCCAGCGATGAGTGCGTAACGATGACAACTTTGTTGCGCTCTGCAATGGGCCTTTCAGTCGCGCTAGCGGCAGGGGCCCGCAGTAAGAAGTAGACGGTTCGTGCCTGGCTCGGTGCGGACCGAGACAGGAGAAATGTGGCCAAGGTCCGCGTACATGAGCTCGCCAAAGAGCTCGGTATTACTTCCAAAGATGCAGTAACAAAACTGCAGGAATTGGGCGAATTCGTTCGCTCTGCCTCTTCAACCATTGAGGCCCCCGTCGTGAAGAAGCTTCGCGACGCCTACCCGGGTGCCGGCGCTCCGAAGGCACCCGCACCCGCAGCAGCCCCCAAGGCTCCCGCAGCATCCCGTCCCGCCGCCCCGGCTCCGGGACCAGCAGCACCGAAGGCTCCGGCGCCGGCGCCTGCAACTCCGGCGGCTCCCGCCCCGGCAGCACCTGCTCCGGCAGCCCCCGTGGCTCCCGCGGCATCCACCCCGGTTTCGGCCAAGCCTGGCGCCCGTCCTGCCCCCAAGGCAGAAACTCCGGCTCCGGCGCGTCAAGGCGGCCAGGCTCCTCGCCCCGGCGGTCCCCGTCCGGGCAACAACCCGTTTGCTACGTCACAGGGCATGCCCCGTGGCCGTGGTGGCGACGGAGACCGTCCGCCGCGTCCGGGTAACAATCCGTTCGCGCCGTCACAGGGCATGCCCCGTGGCGAACGCCGTAACGACGGCGAACGTCCCGGTGGCCCCCGTCCCGCAGCTGGTGCAGGCGGTCCCCGTCCCGCAGCCGGTACCGGCGGTCCGCGTCCGGGCGCTCCGCGTCCCGGTGCACCTCGTCCGGGCGCACCGCGTCCCGCTGGCGGTCCCGGTGCAGGAAACCGTCCTACTCCGGGCATGATGCCCAACCGCACTGAGCGTCCGGCTCCCGGTGGCGCAGGCCGTCCGGGTGGCGCAGGCCGTCCCGGTGGCGGACCCGGTCGTCCCGGTGGCGCACCTGGTGCAGGTACCGGTGGCGGTGCTCCCGCCGGCGGTGGCTTCGGCAAGGGTGGCCGCGGTCGCGGTGGCACCCAGGGTGCCTTCGGCAAGGGCGGCGCCGGTCGTGGCAAGCAGCGTAAGTCGAAGCGTGCAAAGCGCCAGGAATTGGAGCAGATGAGTGCTCCGTCGCTGGGCGGCGTATCGGTACCCCGCGGTGACGGCGAGACCATCATCCGCCTGCGTCGTGGCTCGTCCATCACGGACTTTGCCGAGAAGATCGATGCAAACCCCGCGTCGCTGGTGACCGTGCTGTTCCACCTCGGTGAAATGGCGACGGCAACGCAGTCCCTCGACGAAGACACCTTTGGCCTGCTTGGTGCCGAACTTGGCTACAAGCTCCAGGTTGTTTCCCCTGAGGATGAAGAGCGCGAGCTGCTGGATCAGTTCGACATCAACATCCAGGACGAACTCGACGCCGAAGGTGACGACGTTCTCGAGGCACGCGCACCGGTTGTTACCGTCATGGGTCACGTTGACCACGGTAAGACCCGCCTGTTGGACGCCATCCGCAACTCGAACGTTGTGGCCGGCGAGCACGGTGGCATCACCCAGCACATCGGTGCCTACCAGATCAGCCACGTCCACGAGGGCACGGCCCGCGACATCACCTTCATTGACACCCCCGGTCACGAGGCCTTCACGGCCATGCGTGCACGTGGTGCCAAGGTCACTGACATCGCGATCCTGGTTGTTGCAGCCGAC
Organism: Arthrobacter sp. yr096; assembly: GCF_900108925.1. Lineage (NCBI taxonomy): Bacteria > Bacillati > Actinomycetota > Actinomycetes > Micrococcales > Micrococcaceae > Arthrobacter > Arthrobacter sp. yr096. The sequence continues at coordinate 413,582 of NZ_FNYI01000004.1, forward strand.
GACGGCGTTATGCCGCAGACGGTGGAAGCACTCAACCACGCCCAGGCAGCCAACGTGCCGATCGTCGTCGCAGTGAACAAGATCGACAAGGAAGGCGCCAACCCTGACAAGGTCAAGGGCCAGCTGACCGAGTACGGCCTGGTTCCGGAAGAATACGGTGGCGACACCATGTTCGTTGAGGTCTCTGCCCGCCAGAACCTCAATATCGACGAACTGATCGACGCCGTCCTGCTGACGGCCGACGCCGCCCTGGACCTGCGCGCCAACCCGGACAAGGACGCTCGAGGCATTGCCATCGAAGCGAACCTGGACAAGGGCCGCGGTGCAGTTGCCACCGTCCTGGTTCAGTCCGGAACGTTGGCAGTGGGCGACACGATCGTGGCCGGTACGGCTCACGGCCGCGTCCGCGCCATGTTCGACGAGAACGGCGAGGCACTCGATGTCGCACTGCCGTCCCGCCCGGTCCAGGTCCTCGGCCTGTCCAACGTGCCGCGTGCAGGTGACACCTTCCTGGTGACACCTGACGAGCGTACGGCCCGCCAGATCGCTGAGAAGCGTGAAGCTGCCGACCGCAACGCCGCACTGGCCAAGCGCCGCAAGCGCATCAGCCTGGAAGACTTTGACCAGGCCGTTGCCGAAGGCAAGATCGACACCCTCAACCTCATCCTCAAGGGTGACGTATCCGGTGCTGTTGAAGCCCTCGAAGACGCCTTGCTCAAGATCGACGTCGGAGACGACGACGTTCAGCTCCGTGTCATCCACCGCGGTGTGGGTGCCATCACGCAGAACGACGTCAACCTGGCCACGGTGGACAACGCCATCATCATTGGCTTCAACGTCAAGCCGGCCGAGCGCGTTGCTGAACTGGCTGACCGTGAAGGCGTCGACATGCGCTTCTACTCGGTCATCTACGCAGCAATCGATGACATTGAGATGGCTCTCAAGGGCATGCTCAAGCCGGAGTACGAAGAAGTCCAGCTCGGCACTGCCGAGGTCCGCGAAGTCTTCCGTTCCTCCAAGTTCGGCAACATCGCAGGCTCGATCGTCCGCACGGGCATCATCCGCCGTAACACCAAGGCACGTGTCAGCCGCGACGGTAAGGTCATCGGTGACAACCTCACCGTTGAGACGCTCAAGCGCTTCAAGGATGACGCCACCGAAGTCCGTACCGACTTCGAGTGTGGTATCGGTCTTGGCTCCTTCAACGACATCACTGAAGGCGACATCATCGAGACCTTCGAAATGCGCGAGAAGCCGCGCGTCTAGGTTCCGTTTAGAACGGGTCCGTCGGGTAGCCCCGGCGGACCCGTTCCGTCCCCGTTTCTACTTTCCAGGAGGAAGTCATGGCTGATCCCGCACGCGCTGCCAAGCTGGCACAGCGGATTAAGGTCGTAGTCGCTGAGGCCCTCGGTCGTCGGGTCAAGGATCCGCGCGTCGAGTCCATCACGGTCACCGACGCCCGCGTCACCAACGACCTTCAGCACGCCACCATTTATTACACCGTCTTCGGTGACGAGGTAGCCCACGCTGATGCTGCACGGGCGTTGGAAAAGGCCAAGGGTGTGCTGCGGCAGGAAGTCGGCCGCAACATCACCGTCCGGCTCACCCCGACGCTGGAGTTCGTCGCCGACCAGATTCCGGTCAACGCCTCAAACCTTGAGGAGTTGCTCCGCGAAGCCAAGCGTCGTGACGCCGAGGTGGCTGCTCTGGCAGCCAGCGCCAAGCACGCAGGCGAGTCAGACCCGTACAAGGGCGACTCCGCCGAGGATATCGACGAAGACGACTTCGACGAAGAGGACATTGACCTCTCCGGCGAGGACGACGTCGACGAAGACGCCAACCGCTAAACCTCTCTGTGGGTTTTTGTACAGCTAATGCCCCTAAGGAAACTTCTTAGGGGCATTAGCTGTACTCAAACTCGCTATGATCGGGAGCATGTCGGCGCACAGTGCTCAGCAACGTGATGAATACCTGAACCTGGCCATTCAGCTGGCCGTGCAGAACGTTTCCGACGGCGGCGGCCCTTTCGGCGCCGTCGTGGTCACCGCGGACGGAGCGGTCCATGAGGGCGTGAATCGGGTGACCCGGGACCACGACCCCACAGCGCATGCGGAAGTGGTGGCGATCCGTCGGGCTGCGTCGGCAACACAGAAGTTCGACCTCAGCGGTGCCGTGCTCTATGCAAGCTGCGAGCCGTGCCCGCTATGCCTTTCGGCAACCCTGTGGGCCAGAATCGGGCACGTCTACTTCGCTGCAGATCGGCACGGCGCGGCCAGGGCAGGCTTCGATGACGCAGTGTTCTACGAATACTTCGCAGGGACCCGGCCTGAACTTCTCCCCGTGGAGCATGCTGAGTTGGCCGCTTCCGAGGACCCGTTCGAGGCGTGGAAGAACCATGTCCGCCGGACGGCTTACTAGAGCTACCGGGAACCTAAGCCTTGGCTGGGAGGCGGCTGACGCCGTCGAGCAGGTCTTGTTGGCTGCCACAGAGGGCGATCCTGATCCAGCCCTCACCAATCGAACCGAAGGCCGTGCCAGGGGCAAACGACACGCCCGACTCTGCCAGGAACTTACGCACCCAAGTCCGCACGTCCCCGCCACTCACGTGCGAAACGTCGGCCCATAGATAGAACGCTCCTTGCGCGCCGAGGAACGGAATCCCCTTGGCTTCGAGCACGGATGACGCCACGTCCCGGTTGCCGCGATAGTGCTCCCGCGCACTGGAAACGTAGTCCTGGGGACCGGTCAGCGCCGCCAACGCTGCGTACTGTGACGGTGAGGCCACGCAGGAAACGATCGCCTCCATGACGTTGTTCATCTTCTGCTCCATGCCGGGAGGACAGATCAGTGCCCCGATCCGAAGGCCCGTGAGTCCGTAGGTCTTGGACAGCGTGAGGGAAGTGAACACACGGGCCTCACCGGGGACCTCGCTGTCGAAGCGGGCCGGACTGACGTGCGGGACATCGAACGTGAAAGCCTCGTAGCACTCGTCTGAAATGATCCAGAGGTCGTGGCGGACGGCCAGTTCCACCAGTTGGCGCGTGGATTCCCCGCTCAGGACTGCACCCAAGGGATTGGAGGGCGAGTTCAGCATCAGGACCTTGGTTCGCGGCGTGATGAGTGCTTCGATGTCTTCGATGTGCGGCTGGAAATCGTTCCCTGGGTAGAGGGGATACTGCACCGGGACAGCATGCAGGAGCCTGCTGGTCATGGCAAATGTGGGGTATCCGGGGTTGGGGATGAGGATCTCGTCACCGGGGGAGAGGAGGAGGCTCATGGCAAAGTGCAGGCCTTGTTGGGCGCCGTCCACCACGTACACCCGCTCAGCGCCGATCTGCACTTGTTGCTGTTCCCGGAAGCGGGCGGCGAACGCTTCCCGAAGGGCGGGAATCCCGGCGTTCGGTGTGTAGTTGGTCTCATCCCTGTCCAGGCAGGCTATACCGGCGTCGAGGATATGGCGCGGCAGGGCGAACCCTGGCTCGCCGATGCTGAGGACGATCGCGCCGGGGGTCGCCCATGCGGCCTCGGTGATTTCACGGATCTGGTTCACAGGGACGTCGCGGACGTGCGCGGCAAGCTCAGGCATGGGAGCCATCCTAGCCACCCATATACTGGTAAGCGTGCTTTCTGGACTGGTAATCGTTGACAAACCGCAGGGATGGACCAGCCACGATGTGGTTGGCCGGATGCGGCGGCTGGCTGGTACCCGGAAAGTGGGGCACGCAGGGACGCTGGATCCTATGGCTACCGGCGTTCTGGTGCTCGGCATCAACAAGGCAACACGCCTGCTGACCTACATTGTTGGCACGTCAAAGACCTATACCGCCACCATCAGGCTCGGCGAAACCACCATCACCGATGACGCCGAAGGCGACGTCACGGAGGCCCGCAGCGCCGCGGATGTCACCGACGACGCCATCGCCGCCGGTGTTGCCGCGCTGACCGGCCCCATCCAGCAGGTGCCCAGCAGTGTCAGCGCCATCAAGGTCAACGGCGAACGCTCCTATGCCCGTGTCCGCTCGGGAGAAGAGGTCAAGCTCGCTGCCCGCCCGGTGACCATCCACCGCTTCGATATCCACGGCATCAAAAGGATCGACGCCGGACGGGTGGTTGACGTTGATGTCACCGTGGAATGTTCTTCCGGAACGTACATCAGGGCTCTGGCACGCGACCTCGGCAAGGATTTGGGCGTCGGAGGTCATCTGACGGCACTCCGCAGGACCAAGGTGGGCCCCTACTCCTTGGACCAGGCCCGCACCCTGGAGGAGTTGGCGGAGGAGCTTGAAGTCCTGGAAATGTCCCTCGCCGCCCGTGCTCTCATGCCCAACCGGGAACTGAGCGAGGAAGAAACCACGGAAATCTCCTTCGGCCGCAGAATCGCTGCCGGCCCGGGCACAGGGACCCCGGAGGCCGCGACGGCCGAGAATCCCGCGGCGGCCTTCGCGCCGTCGGGAGAGTTGGTAGCTCTGCTGGCTGACTCCGGGAGCTTTGCGAAGCCGGTGCTGGTCTTTGCGCCTGGAACCGGGACAGGTCAGGCGAAGTAGGCATGGACGGATACTTCTACGCCATCCTGATTGTTGGATTGGTGTCCACCATCATGTGCGTTGTGGCTGGAATCATGAAGAAGGCCCCCAACGATCCCACCATCTTCTCCGTGCTCGCCATTGAGCTGGTGCTGGTGGTGTACTTGGTGGGTTCGATTGTGCGCGTAGCCTTGGGCGAACAGATTGCCGGTGAAGCGTGGGAATTCTGGGGCTATTTGATCACGGCGCTGATGATCCCGTTGGGGGCAGTCTATTGGGCCATTCTTGAACGAACCCGCTGGAGTAATTTCGTCCTCGCGGCCGTGGGTGTCACGGTGCTTGTGATGGGTGCCCGCATGAACCAGATCTGGTACTGACATGAAGGAAGAACACAACGTGACTGGAACCGAGACAAACTCTGCGAGCCAGCGGCAGCAGCAGAAGGACACCCGGAACACGGGTCCGGGACGCCTTCTCATCGCCGTGTACGCCGTCTTCGCGTTGTCGGCGACCGCTCGCGCCGGCTACCAGATCGCCACCAAGTTCGCCGAAGCCCCGCTGGCGCACATCCTGTCCGCGTTCGCCGCCGTCGTCTACATCGTGGCCACCATTTCCCTGGCAAAGCCGGGCCGCACCTGGTTCAAGGTCTCCGTAGCCGCAGTGCTCACGGAGCTTATAGGTGTGCTGGTGGTGGGAGCGATCAGCCTCTTTGATCCTGTGGCGTTCCCGCACGACACCGTGTGGTCCTTGTTCGGGCGGGGTTATGGCTTCGTGCCGCTGGTCCTCCCGATTCTGGGACTCCTGTGGCTCAACAAGCGCCGGCCGTCCTGAGCCCACTGCCCTTGCGGGTAACCTTAGAATGTTCCGGCGCCGGAAGGCTGCCGGGCGGAACGAATATCTGCAGTAAAAGGCGAGGTTGATGGTCCACATCTGGAACGATCCCACTGAAGTCCCCCAGGACTTCGGACCAGCTGTCGTTACCCTAGGGAACTTTGACGGCGTTCATCGCGGCCACCAGCATGTCCTCGAGCAACTGACCGATACCGCCAAGCGGCACAACATTCCGTCAGTCGCCGTGACCTTTGATCCGCATCCTGCCCAGGTGCACCGGCCGGAGTCCGCTCCAGAGCTGATCATGGGGCTGGAGGACAAACTCGATGCCCTGGCGGAGACCGGCGTCGATGCCGTGCTGGTCATGAAGTACACCCTTGACCTCGCGGCCATGACACCTGGTGAGTTTGTCCGCGGCGTTCTCCTTGAGGGACTCCACGCGGCACACGTGGTTGTAGGCCACGATCTCCGTTTTGGTGCCGGGAATGTTGGGGATGTAGTCACCATGCAGGAGTTGGGTGAAGAACTCGGCTTCGGTGTGCAGGTAGTCAACGAGTATGGGGCGGGAGGCTTCCCGGTTCACGACGACGGCGATACCGACCGCCGCTGTTCTTCCACCTGGGTGCGGGAAGCCTTGTCCGAAGGTGACGTGGTGACTGCGGCTGCCGTGCTTGGCCGACCCCACCGCATGCGGGGCGAAGTGGTCCATGGCGCTGCCCGCGGACGCGATCTTGGCTTCCCAACAGCAAATCTTTCCCATGACTCCACGGGGTATGTTCCCGCGGATGGCATCTACGCGGGATGGTTGATCGATCAGTCCGGTACCCGCTGGCCCGCAGCCATCTCTGTTGGTTCCAACCCCACTTTCGATGGCGTGAGCCGACAGGTGGAGGCGCATGTGATCGACCGCCCCGAGGAGAACGTAGAGGACTTCGATCTCTACGGCCAGACCGTCGCTGTCGAATTCACGCAACGGCTCCGTGGCATGGTGGCTTACCGGGGACCGGAGGCATTGGTCGAACAAATGTGCTTGGACGTAGCCCAAGCACACGAGCTCCTGGCCGGGCGCTAAGGGCGTTTTCGACAACACCGCTGACCTGCCGGTAAACTGATGAGTGGATCCGGCTGCAGTCCGTGGCGGCTGGACCTGTTTTTGTGTGCGGCAACGTACCAAGGGCAACCCGTCAGCGAGGCGCTGCACCGGGAGGCACGGCACAACTCTAGGAGTTCACGTGGCACTTGACGCCGCTGTAAAGCAGTCCATCATCAAGGAATACGCAACCTCTGAAGGCGACACCGGTTCGCCCGAGGTCCAGGTTGCAGTCCTGACCCAGCGGATCAAGGATCTGACTGAGCACATGAAGGAGCACAAGCACGACTTCCACACCCAGCGCGGTTTGCTGGCCATGGTTGGTCGTCGCAAGCGCATGCTTTCCTACCTGAAGAACACTGACATTGCCCGCTACCGTGCGCTCATCGAGCGTCTCGGCCTGCGCCGCTAGTCTGCCTTTAGGGGCGGCCCGCTCCTCTCCGGAACGGGCCGCCTTCTTCACCAACAACTAAAAACAGGAATCAACCGCATCGCGCATTCGCGGTCCTCGGTAGTGATTCCCGGGAAGGTCATCTGTGGTGATGACGCCCGTGGATCTCGATCGATGACCGGGTGTCGTACAGGCCAGGAAAAAAGAAGAGGCCTGGGTTGATGCGGTGGACTTCCGCTAACAGAAACGGAGGTGACTCTCTATGGAGGGTCCCGAAATCCAGTTCTCCGAAGCCATCATCGACAACGGCCGTTTTGGCAAGCGCGTCATTCGCTTCGAAACCGGTCGCCTCGCCAAGCAGGCAGCCGGCGCCTCGATGGTCTACATCGACGAAGACACCGCGCTGCTCTCAGCAACCACCGCAGGCAAGCAGCCGCGCGAAGGTTTCGACTTCTTCCCGCTGACGGTTGATGTCGAAGAGCGTATGTACGCTGCCGGCCGTATCCCGGGCTCGTTCTTCCGCCGCGAAGGCCGCCCGTCCACGGAAGCCATCCTGGCTTGCCGCCTCATGGACCGTCCGCTGCGTCCTGCATTCGTCAAGGGCCTGCGCAACGAAGTCCAGATCGTCGTCACCGTTCTGGCGATCAACCCGGATGAGCTCTACGACGTCGTCGCCATCAACGCGTCCTCGATGTCCACCCAGCTCTCCGGCCTCCCGTTCTCCGGCCCGATCGGTGGCGTTCGCGTCGCCCTCATCGCCGATGAGCAGGGTTCGCAGTGGGTTGCCTTCCCCAAGCACTCCCAGCTGGAGAACGCCGTGTTCAACATGGTTGTTGCCGGCCGCATTGCTGGTGACGATGTCGCCATCATGATGGTTGAAGCCGAAGCCACGGACAACTCCTGGAACCTCATCAAGGAACAGGGCGCAACCGCTCCTACCGAAGAGGTTGTTTCCGAGGGCCTCGAGGCTGCCAAGCCGTTCATCAAGGCTCTGTGCGAAGCTCAGGCAGACCTGGCAGCACGCGCGGCCAAGCCGACTGTCGAATTCCCGGTCTTCCTCGATTACCAGGATGACGTCTACGCCGCTGTTGAAGCCGCTGCCGCTGACAAGCTGGCCGCTGTCTTCCAGATCGCTGACAAGCAGGACCGCGACAACGCCTCAGACGAGCTCAAGGACGAGGTTCTTGGTGCACTTGCCGGCCAGTTCGAAGGCCGCGAAAAGGAACTGTCCGCAGCTTTCCGCTCGGTCACCAAGCACGTTGTCCGCCAGCGCATCCTCAAGGACCAGGTCCGCATCGACGGCCGTGGCCTGACCGATATCCGCCAGCTGACCGCCGAGGTAGAGGTTCTGCCCCGCGTTCACGGTTCCGCAATCTTCGAGCGCGGCGAAACCCAGATCATGGGCGTCACCACGCTGAACATGCTCAAGATGGAACAGCAGATCGACTCGTTGTCGCCGGTAACGCGCAAGCGCTACATGCACAACTACAACTTCCCGCCGTACTCCACCGGTGAGACGGGCCGCGTCGGTTCCCCGAAGCGCCGCGAAATCGGCCACGGTGCTCTCGCAGAGCGCGCACTGGTTCCGGTTCTGCCCACCCGCGAAGAGTTCCCGTACGCCATCCGCCAGGTATCCGAAGCCCTCGGATCCAACGGTTCGACGTCCATGGGTTCGGTCTGTGCTTCGACGCTCTCCATGCTCAACGCTGGTGTGCCGCTGAAGGCCGCCGTTGCCGGTATCGCCATGGGCCTGGTTTCCGACCAGGTTGACGGTCAGACCCGCTACGCCGCCCTCACCGACATCCTCGGCGCCGAAGACGCTTTCGGCGACATGGACTTCAAGGTAGCCGGTACTTCCGAGTTCGTTACGGCCATCCAGCTGGACACCAAGCTCGACGGCATTCCCGCTTCGGTACTGGCAGCAGCCCTGAAGCAGGCCCGCGAAGCCCGCCTCCACATCCTCGAGGTCATCAACGCAGCGATCGACACCCCGGACGAGCTCTCCGAGTTCGCACCCCGCGTCATCGCCGTCAAGATCCCCGTTGACAAGATCGGCGAGGTCATCGGCCCCAAGGGCAAGATGATCAACCAGATCCAGGAAGACACTGGCGCGGACATCTCCATCGAAGATGACGGCACGGTCTACATCGGCGCCACCAACGGCCCGTCTGCTGATGCAGCACGTTCCGCGATCAACGCCATCGCCAACCCGCAGGTTCCGGAAATCGGTGAGCGCTACCTGGGTACGGTCGTCAAGACCACCACCTTCGGCGCCTTCGTTTCCTTGACCCCGGGCAAGGACGGCCTGCTGCACATCTCCGAGCTCCGCAAGCTGGCCAACGGCAAGCGTGTGGATAACGTTGATGACGTCGTCTCCGTGGGCCAGAAGGTCCAGGTCGAGATCACCAAGATCGATGACCGCGGAAAGCTCTCCCTCTCCCCGGTTGTTGCCGAGGAAGAAGGCGCAGCCTCCGAGGATGCTCCGGCCGAGGCTGCAGAAGCGTCCGCAGAGTAGTCTGTAAGCAGTACACCCGGCGGGGCCGGTGGGCTTGAAAAAGCTCCACCGGCCCTTCCGGCCTTAACCTGAAAGGCCTTAATGACTGTCGTACCCTTGCCGCTGGAGCAGACCCTTCCGGGTGGCGAATTGATCCATGGTGCCGAAGGCGGTTCCGTGGTGCGCCGCTCCGTCCTTCCGGGCGGCGTGCGCGTCCTGACCGAGGCTATGCCTGGCCAGCGCTCGGCCACCATTGGTTTCTGGGTGGCAGTGGGTTCGCGCGATGAGGCGGACGGCCAGCATGGTTCCACACACTTCCTTGAGCATTTGCTGTTCAAGGGCACCAAGAAGCGCACGGCCCTGGAGATCGCGTCCGCCTTCGACGAAGTAGGCGGCGAATCCAATGCCGCGACGGCCAAGGAAAGCACGTGCTACTTCGCAAGGGTCCTGGACACGGACCTTCCCATGGCCATCGATGTCATTGCCGACATGATCACGGGTGCGGTCCTTGACCCCGCCGAGCTGGAGCAGGAACGCGACGTCATCCTTGAGGAAATCGCCATGGACAGCGATGACCCCACGGACGTAGCGCATGAGAAATTCGTCGAAGCCGTGCTGGGCAAGCACCCATTGGCCCGCCCCATTGGCGGAACCCCCGGTGCCATCAAGGCTGTAGCCAGGGACTCGGTATGGGAGCACTACCAGCGGTACTACCGTCCGGAAGAACTTGTCATCACCGCGGCGGGTGGCTTGGACCATGACGTCGTCTGCGAGCTGGTTCTTGATGCTCTAAAGTCTGCCGGCTGGCAGTTGGATGCTGATGCGGCACCCGTCAAGCGCCGTGGGACCGAACGGGCGGTCATCACCGGGACTGCGGGCCTCCACGTTGTCAAACGCCCGGTTGAGCAGGCGAACATCATTATGGGTTGCCCCACGATTGTGGCCACCGACGACCGCCGCTTTGTGATGAGCGTTCTCAACGCCGTTCTCGGTGGAGGTATGTCCTCCAGGCTGTTTCAGGAGATCCGTGAGAAGCGGGGCCTGGTGTACTCCACGTACTCTTTCACCGCCGCCTACGCTGACGCCGGATACTTCGGCATGTATGCCGGATGCACCCCTTCCAAGGTCCGGCAGGTGCTTGACCTCCTTGGCGCGGAGCTGGAGAAGCTGGCCAAGGACGGCATCACGGAAGAAGAGCTCAGGAAGGCCGTGGGCCAACTCAGCGGGGGAATCGTCCTTGCCCTTGAGGACACGGGCTCGCGGATGTCACGGCTGGGCCGGGCAGAACTCGTATCCGGGGAATTCCAGGACATTGACCAGACTCTTGCCCGGATTCAGGCTGTCACGGTGGAGGAAGTGCAGGATTTGGCCCGCGAGCTCGCAGAGGCGCCCCGCACCATCACCGTCGTCGGACCGTTCGAGGAAACCGAGACTTTCGGCCTCTAGGTTCCCCTCCACAATCTCTGGACTCACGCACTGTGAACAGGGCAGCATGATCACACGGTGATGATGCTGCCCTGATGACTTTGGAGACGTGATGGATTTGCCCTCAAACGGCCAAGCTGCGGAGATGCTGCAAGACTTCATTGGCCATTGGCGGGGCATCACGGAAATTGCCGCGTCCCCGTGGGGAAACGTCAGGACAGCTGAAGCTGAGGTGGTCTTTTCCAAGGCGGCCGGCGGCTACGCCGTTGTTCAGAGCTATCGGCACCGGGAACCTGACGGCGCACATTTTGAGGGGCACGGTATGTTCACTGTGGATCGCGATCATGGTGACACGCTCTGGTATTACGTGGACAGCATGGGACGGCCGCCAGCCAGCCCCGTCCGCGGGTCATGGAGTGCGGGCACGTTGACCCTGGACCGGCGAACAGGCGACGGGGTAGCCAGGCATACGTTCCGCGTCGAAGATGGAGTACTGGTGCACACGGCCGACTTGCGGCTAGAAGGCACGTCTGACTTCAGTCCCTTGCTGAAAAGCGTCTTCCGGAAAGTCTGAACACGGACTGGTCCTAACCTCCGGCGAACGGGGGCAGGACATCGATGACGTCCTGCGGGTCAAGCGGGGCTTTGTGGTCGCGAACGGCCACCTCATTACGGAGAAAACTGCTGCGGGCCACAATGCGGGCCAGAGACGGCGTGCCTTCGGGAGGCTGTGGACGTTCGACGGCGAGGGCAGCTTCCAGCAGCGCCTCCAGGCTGGTCCCTTCCGGCAAATGATGGACTTCTTCTTCGACTCCTGCCGCCGAGCGTGCGGCGGCGAAGTAACGGACAAGCAAGGGTTCAGCCTCCGATTGCGCTCATGCTGCGGTCCGGCTGGACGAAGTCCGCTGCGCCGAGACCGGTGTGGTCCATGCCGTGTGCCTTGGGCTTGATCCACATGGCATCCTGCCACCGCTGGGCAAGTTGGTCGTCCGTGGCCCCTTCACGCAGCAGGCCCAAAAGATCGAATTCTTCGCGGGAAAACAGACAGCTCATGATCTTGCCCTCTGCGGTAATACGCGTTCTACGGCAGTCGGAGCAGAAGGGCTCGGTCACCGAGGCGATGATGCCGACTGTACCGAGGACCGGACCGGTGGCAGCATCGGTTGCCGGGTCCCGGCGTCGTACTTCAAAGCGCTCCGCGGGGGCGCCGTCGCGATCACGGGAATCCGCGCCGAGGACGTAGTCGCGGGACAGAAGGCCGCGGATTTCTGCTGCCGTGATCATGTTGCGCCGGGTCCACCCATGATCGGCGTCCAAGGGCATCTGTTCGATGAAGCGCAGTTCGTAGCCGCGGCCCAACGCCCACGCCAGAAGGTCCGGTGATTCGGCATCGTTGATGCCACGCATCAGCACGGCGTTCAGTTTCACCGGTCCCAGTCCGGCTGCCCAAGCGGCATCAACTCCCGCCAGCACGCGATCCAGGAACGGGCGGCGTGTGAGCTTGGTGAACGTCTCCTCGTGCAGCGAGTCCAGTGAGACGTTGATCCGGGTCAAGCCTGCGGCCTTCAGTGCGGCCGCCTTCTTGTCCAACCCCACGCCGTTGGTGGTCATGGAGATGGGGAGCTCCGGGTGGTTGCTTCGAATGCCGGAAATGATATCCACGAGGTCAGCGCGGACCAATGGCTCGCCACCGGTGAGGCGAAGTTCCCGCACACCCAGGGATGTCACGCCAAGGCGCACAATGCGGATGATTTCATCCTTGGTCATCACGGCCTGCTTGGATAACCATTCCAGTCCCTCGGCCGGCATGCAGTAGGTGCAGCGCAGGTTGCATTTGTCCGTCAAGGAGAGCCGCATGTCCGTGGCCCGCCGGCCGTAACGGTCCCACAGTCCTGCGGGCGTGTCCGCAGGACGCGGGGGCGGTACCCCGACGCCACCTACAGTGCTGCCCGAAGGGGGCACCGGCATGCCAAGCTGAACACTCATAAAATCAGGCTACGCCACAGTGTCCGGATCAGTGACACCAGTTACAGTCATACACTTCTTACGGATTCCATACACTTGAGCCCCCGGCGCCAGGATCGGGTGCTCAACGCCGTCCACAAACCTATGCTGAAAGCGTGACCACACATACGGCATCATCATTCGCGGAGCCCGGGAACCGCCGCATACTCCTGGTGGAGGACGAGCAGACCATTGCCGATGTGGTCCGTGACTACCTGCTGAAGGCAGGATTCCAAGTGGATATGGCGGGGGATGGCTTCTCTGCCCTCAGCGTCGCAGCGTCACGTCGGCCCGACTTGGTGATCCTGGACCGTATGTTGCCGGGACTGGACGGCGTTGAAGTGTGCAGGCGCTTGAGGCTGACCATGAGCGTGCCCATCATCATGGTCACGGCGCTGGGTACCGAGGACGACCGGATCCTGGGGTTGGAAATGGGAGCGGATGACTACGTCACCAAGCCCTTCTCGCCCCGGGAGCTGGTGCTCCGGGTCAAATCTGTACTGCGCAGGAGCGTCAAGGAGTTCGCCCCTGAGCCACCCGTTGAAGCCGCTGGCCTTGAACTTGACCCCGGGTCCCGGACGGTCACCCACGGCGGATCCCACCTGGCTCTCACGGTCCGCGAGTTCGATCTCCTCGCGTTTCTGATGCGCAGGCCCAACCAGGTCTTCAGCCGGGAGGAACTCATCAAGGCAGTGTGGGGTTGGGACTTCGGCGATCTCTCCACTGTCACGGTCCACGTCCGTCGTTTGAGGGAGAAGATCGAAAGCAACCCCACCAAGCCCCAACTGATCAAAACTGTCTGGGGCGTTGGGTACCGCTTCGATGACACAGGAGGTGGGCATGGAAAGCAGTGAACTCTGGACCATCCTCGCCTGGGTCCTGTTCTGGGCTGTCCTCATCGGCGCCACCACCTTGCTGCTCCTCCGGCTGCTTCGCCGCGCCTCGGTGCTTGCCCAAATCTGCCTGGTTGTGGTGGCCACGGTTGCTGTCTTGGTGGCGGGCATGGTCAGTGCCTTCAATGCCATGTTCATCTCCGCCAGGGACCTGGAGGTCATGTGGTACATCCTGGCCATGGCCTCCGTGGTGGCCGTCGCCTTGTCCCTCATGCTCGGTGCCGGTGTCTCCCGGAACGCGGCCCGATTGGTGGACGCGGCCCGGCGGCTTGGCCGGGGTGAAACCTTGGACAGTGGGGTTGGTGAGGGCCGGGGGAGCGCTCCCGCCATGACCTCCGAACTGGCTGAACTTGCCCAGGAGCTTGAGGCAAGCAGCCGGAGCCTTGCCGAGTCCAGGGAACGGGAAGCCGCCATCGAGACGGCGCGGCGCGAACTCGTGTCCTGGATTTCGCACGACCTCCGCACACCCCTTGCCAGCATGCGCGCCATGACCGAAGCACTTGAGGATGGCATGGCATCGGATGTTCCCGGCTACTACCGGAAGATCATCGGCCAGACAGAACAGATGACGGCCATGGTCAACGACCTCTTGGAACTGTCCAAGATCCAGGCAGGCAGTCTCCGCCTTCGCGCTGAACCTTTGGATCTGTACGACCTCGTCAGCGATGCTTTGGCGGACCTTGCCCCTTTGGCCTCGAAGCGCGGAATAAGGCTCGACGGCGGCGGGGACCGCGAATGCATGGCCGTCGCCGATGGGCCAAGCCTGGCACGTGCAGTCCGGAACATCCTGCTGAACGCCATTATTTACAGCCGTCCTGACACTGAGGTCCACGTCAGCGTCGGCCGCGACAACGGGAACGCCGTCGTTGCCGTCCAGGACCACTGCGGCGGTATCCCTGACGAGGACCTTCCACACTTGTTCCAGACGGGGTGGCAGAAGGATCCCGCGCGCGGCACCGCGGAAGGGCTGCAGGGCAGTTACAGCGGCGCCGGAATCGGACTCAGCATGGTGGCGGGCATCGTCAAGGCCCACGGCGGGTGGGTCACCGTGAACAACGTCGACGCCGGATGCCGCTTTGCGCTGTCACTGCCGGCTGGATTGCTCCCGCCGTCTTCCCTGCCGGGAGAAAGCCTCCCGCCTGCTTTAGCCGATGACCGCCACGGAGGCACATCATGAGCACGCCTGTACGCAATGTGGCCACAACGCGGCGAACCATGGGCAGGCCCGCTCTCTGGGCAGCCGGCTCCGGCCTGGCCGCCGGGGCGGCCGGAATCGCGGCGGGAGAGCTCATCGCTGGTCTCCTGAGCCCGCTGGTGTCGCCGGTGACAGCCTTGGGAGGAGCCGTGATCGATGCGGTGCCGCCGGGGGTCAAGGACCTGGCAGTGCAGTTGTTTGGTACGGCCGACAAGATCGTGTTGATTGCTTCCATCGGAGTCGTCGCGGGGTTCCTCGCGGCCATAGCCGGCGTTCTGGAGCGTCGCCGGACCGGGTGGGGGCTGGTACTCGCCGGCTTGGCAGGCGCCGCAGGGCTGACCGCCGTCGTGACCCGTGCGCAGGCCGGTCCGCAAGCGGCGCTCGCACCGATCGCGGCGGCAGTGGTCACCATGTTGCTGTTGCGGGCACTGATCCGCCGGCTGACCACCTGGGCGCCGTCCCATGGCAGGCCCCCGCAGCAGGATGGCGAACCTGCGCCCCTGGCCAGACGGAGCTTCCTTAATGCCATCGCGGGAACCTCCATCGCGGCTGTGGTTGCAGGAACAGTCACCGCTGTCCTCACCCGGGCAACTGCTGTGGCGTCTGGGTTCCGGGGTTCCATGACACTCCCGGCACCGTCCGCAGCGCCGCAGGCCATCCCCGCGGGTGCCTCCCTTGCCCTGGACGGCATCAGCCCCTTGGTAACTCCAAATGCCGATTTCTACAGGATTGATACCGCCCTGACGGTTCCTGCAATAGACCCGCCTGCCTGGAAGCTCAAAGTCACCGGAATGGTGGAGCAGGAGATCGAACTTGACTTCGCCACCCTCCTCGCCAAGCCCATGACGGAGCGGCACATCACCATCGCCTGCGTGTCCAACAACGTCGGTGGCGACCTCATCGGCAATGCACGGTGGCTCGGTTGGCCTGTGCGGGAACTCCTGGCCTTGGCACGGCCGCAGGCAGGCGCTGACATGGTGTTGTCCACCAGTAATGACGGCTGGACGGCCAGTACGCCGCTGGAAGCCCTGACGGACGACAGGGACGCACTCCTGGCGATAGGCATGAACGGTGAACCGCTGCCACTGGAACACGGCTTCCCCGTCCGGATGATCGTGCCGGGACTCTACGGTTTCGTCTCGGCCACCAAATGGCTCACGGAACTGAAAGTGACGCGCTTCGCGGACGACGTCGCTTACTGGACTCCCCGAGGCTGGAGCGACCATGGGCCCATCAAAACGCAGTCCCGGATCGACGTGCCCCGCAATGGGCGGACCGTCCAGGCCGGCACAGTGCAATTCGGTGGCGTGGCGTGGGCCCAGCACAGGGGCATCACCCGAGTGGAACTTCGGGTCAACCGCGGACCATGGGAGCAGGCCACGCTCGCAAGCCCCATCTCCACAGACACCTGGTACCAGTGGCAGCTCGGCCTGGACCTCAGCTCCGGTGACTACGAAATCCAGGTCCGGGCCACCGACTCCACCGGCCAACCACAGACCGAGGACAAGGCCCCGGTAGCCCCTGATGGCGCAACGGGGTACCACACCATCAGCGTCAAGGTGGGCTGAGGACCTACTCTGGGTACGTCCGGATATTTCCCGGAACCAAACGTATCCACAGGAGGATGTCCGTGCCCCGATCTGTTGCAGCCCATCGCCAGGCCGTGGTGGAACTGCTCACCACTACGATGGCCGCCAAGGGCACTGTCCACCTGCCTTTGCTCGAAGCGCTGGGGCGTGTACTCGCCGTCGACCTTGACGCGCCCGTCTCCCTGCCGCCGTTCGCCAATTCCCAGATGGACGGCTTTGCCGTGCGCTCAGCGGACATTCCCGACGCCGGTGCGGAGCTCCGGGTGGCGGCGCCAGTTGCCGCAGGTAGCCTGCCGGCAGAGCTGAAAGCCGGCTTCGCCGCCCCTATTATGACTGGAGCCATGATTCCGGAGGGGGCCGATGCCGTGGTTCCCATCGAGAAGGCGACCCCCGACTCTTTCCCGGCCGCCACAGCCAGGGACGCGGTGGTAGATCTTCCCGCCGTCGCTCCCGGTACCTACGTACGGAACCGGGGCAGCGACATCGAAGAGGGCGTACGGGCACTGGCCGCCGGGACTCTCCTTGGACCGGCACAGCTCGGCCTGTTGGCTGCCCTCGGTCTGACTGACGTCGCAGTCCGGGAATCCATCCGTGTCCTCTTGGTCACAACCGGGGACGAGGTAGTGGAGCCCGGGCACGAACTGACGCCCGGCAAAATCTACGATTCCAACGGAACGCTCCTTGAAGCCTCCATGCGCCAGGCTGGCCTCGACGTGCTCCGGACGGGCATTTCCGATGACGATCCCGCCAGCCTCCTTGAAGTACTGCACCGTTACACCCGGGACGCGGAGAGCCCCGTTGACGTCATTGTGACCACCGGGGGAGTGAGCAAAGGCGCCTACGAAGTGGTCCGCCAGGCCATGTCCGGCCATCCGGTCGATTTCCTGCCAGTGGCAATGCAACCCGGCGGCCCGCAGGGTTTGGGCACCTTCAACGACGTGCCGTTCCTTGGTTTTCCCGGAAATCCCGTGAGCTGCCTCGTTTCCTTCGAGATGTTCCTGAGGCCTGCCCTTTCGC
The DNA here is from genome assembly GCF_900108925.1 of Arthrobacter sp. yr096. Taxonomy (NCBI): domain Bacteria; kingdom Bacillati; phylum Actinomycetota; class Actinomycetes; order Micrococcales; family Micrococcaceae; genus Arthrobacter; species Arthrobacter sp. yr096. The sequence goes on from NZ_FNYI01000004.1 coordinate 431,034, forward strand.
AGGTGTACGGGGCTCCCGCGCCCCGGCCCATTCACACCGCCCGTCTTGCCGAACCCCTGACGTCGCCCGATGGGAAGCACCAAGTACGCCGGGGCAGCCTCGGTGTCGACGGCATCCTGCGCATGGAAGGTGGAGCCGGCTCGCACCTGGTCCACGCTTTGGCCCGCGCCAACGCCCTGGTCCAGATCCCCAGCGGCGTCACGGAACTCGCCGGGGGAGCTGAAGTGGAAGTATGGATGCTGTGAACCAAACTCCAGAAACTTCCAGTGGCCTGACCCACCTCAGGCAGGATGGCACCGCGCAGATGGTGGATGTCTCTGACAAAGCCGTCACCAGCCGCGAAGCCACTGCCACCGCAACCGTCCGCAGCACGCCCACCGTGCTGGCCCTGCTGGGCGCGGGTGAGCTGCCCAAGGGCGATGCGCTCGCCGTTGCGCGGGTCGCGGGGATCATGGCGGCAAAGAAGACTCCGGAGCTGATTCCGCTCTGCCACCCATTGCCGATCTCCAAGGTCACCGTTGATTTCGAACTGGGCGTCGACTCGGTAACAGTCCTGGCCACCGTGAAAACCCGGGGCGTCACAGGCGTCGAAATGGAAGCACTGACGGCAGCGTCGGTAGCAGCCCTCAGCGTCTACGACATGATCAAGGCCGTGGACAAGCATGCCGTGTTGACCGACATCCGGCTGCTGGCCAAAAGCGGCGGGAAAAGCGGGGACTGGGCACTGACCGGCGAAACCATGCCAGAGGTGGCCGGCGCATGAGCGCGTGCGAGCCGAACGCGCATGGGCCCCGGCAGGCCGGCGTCGTTATTGCGTCCACCCGGGCCGCGGCAGGCGTCTACGCCGATGAGACTGGCCCGATCATCCTCGATTGGCTCAACGAGCACGGCTTCGATACTTTCCCCACCATGGTGGTGCCGGATGGCGAACCGGTGGGAGCTGCCCTGAGGGCACTGCTGACGCAGCAACCCGCCGTGGTCATCACCAGCGGGGGAACGGGCCTCAGCCCGGATGACCGAACGCCGGAGATGACGCTGCCGCTCCTCGATCGCGAAATACCGGGCATCATGGAGGGCATCCGGCGTGCCGGCACCGCCAAGACCCCCATGGCCATGTTGAGCCGTGGCCACGCCGGAGCTGCTGGAAAGACGTTCATCATCAACCTCCCGGGGTCCCCCAAAGGCGTCATGGACGGGCTGGCTGTCCTGGACCCTGTGATCGGACATCTCTGTGAACAATTGGAAGGAAGTCATGGGCACTGAAACAGACTTCGAAGTTGTCAGCGCTGTCCTCAGTGCCGAGCCAATTTCTGTGGACCAAGCCATCCAGGCTGTTGAATCAGACACTGCCGGGGCTGTTGTGAGCTTCAGCGGCGTCGTGCGGAACCACGATGGCGGCAAGGCCGTGGACCGGTTGAGTTACAGCGCGCATCCCACAGCGCATCAGGTCATGTCGGATGTGGTGGCCGCGTTGGTCGCTGAGCACTCCGGCGAAGCCAGCCAGCCGGTCCGGATCTGGGCCGCCCACCGCATCGGAATGCTGGAGATCGGTGATCCTGCGCTGGTGTGTGCTGTGGCAGCTGCCCATCGCGGCCAGGCGTTCGCCGTTTGCTCGGAACTCGTGGACAGGGTCAAGGCGCAGGTCCCTATTTGGAAGGAACAGTTCTTCAGCGACGGCACTGTGGAATGGGTCGGCGCAGGGGAGTAGGCCGGAGTCACGGTTCATGCCGGGGCGTGGCCCGGCGGTAGGGTTAATGGCATGACCGAACAACTTGCTGTTGCAGTGCTGGGCGCCAACGGGCGCATGGGAATTGAAGCCGTTAAGGCTGTTGAAGCAGCCGAGGACATGAAGCTCGTAGCCGCCTTGGGCCGCGGCGATTCCCTGGAAAAACTGCTCGACGCCGGTGCGCAGTATGTTGTTGATCTCACCGTTCCTGACATCACCGAGACCAACGTCCGGTTCGCTGTTGAGCACGGCATCCACGCGGTCGTAGGCACCACCGGGTGGAACTCGGACAGGCTGGATTCCCTGCGTGCGCTGTTGGAAGGGAAACCGGAAACAGGGGTGCTCATTGCCCCGAACTTTGCCCTGGGGTCGGTGCTGGCCTCCGCGTTCGCGGCTAAAGCCTCGCAGTACTTCGAGTCGGTGGAAATCATCGAGCTGCACCACCCCAACAAGGTGGATGCACCTTCTGGAACTGCTGTGCGCACGGCGCAGCTGATCGCTGAAGCCCGGCAGGAGGCCGGTGTCCCCGCCAGCCCGGACGCCACGGAAACGTCGTTGGACGGCGCCCGAGGCTGCGATGTGGACGGCGTCCGTGTACACAGCGTCCGCCTGCGCGGACTGGTGGCCCACCAGGAAGTACTCTTTGGCGGGCCTGGCGAACAGCTGACATTGCGCCACGATTCCTTCGACCGCGCCTCCTTCATGCCCGGTGTCCTCCTTGGACTGCGGAAGGTTGCAGCCAATCCTGGCCTGACTGTGGGCTTGGACGGCTACCTGGACTTGGGGCTCTAGGAACGTGGGACATTTCTGGACTTCGCTCAAGAAGAACCGCACCAAGATCTGGGTTGGTGCCATCACCTTGCTGTTGGTGCTGTACCTGGTGGTGTCGGTGCAGCGCTCGTTCCTCTTGCTCGGTGACCCCAACCTGGTAGCCAAGGGCATTGGAGCGGCTTACCTGGTCCTGCCGATCGTTGGCGCATGGGCCCTGATCCGCGAGCTGCTTTTTGGTGCCCGGACCGAACAGATGGCCAAGGTCCTTGAGGCCGAGGGCGGGCTGCCGGAGGACACCCTCCCGCGTACCCCCGGCGGCCGCATTGTCCGGGCGGCCGCGGACGCCGAGTTTGAGAAATACCGCACCGAAGCTGAGGCAGCGCCGGAGGATTGGCGCTCCTGGTTCCGGCTGAGCTGTGCCTACGACGCGTCCGGAGACCGCAAGCGTGCCCGCGCGGCGATGCGCGACGCCGTCAAGCTTTTCCGCGATCAGCCCTCCACTGCCGGCCGGTAGCTGCCCACCCTTGACGCAGTGTGGGCTACCCATTCAAGGGGCCCACGCCGCCGGAGCAGGGCAAAGAGGACGCCGATGACAATGGCTGCGAGCGCCTGCGCCCAGTACATTCCTTCGTCAGTCCAGCCGGCGGGCAGTGGCTTGTCGGTGAACCCGGAGACAACCCAAACATGGGCTGAATAGAGACTCAAGGTCATGGCACCCGGCCCGCTGAGTACTATCAAGAAATTTACCTTGATGCGTTCAGCCAGGGTGCCCAGCAAGAGGAACAAACCTACCGCTCCCGCAGCTGTGCCGCCGGTGTGCAGCAGATCCAGGGTGGTCCCCGCATGTGGGGCTGCAGTAGCCAGCCACCACCACGAGCCTGTTTGTTCCAGCCCCGTGAGGTTAACTTGGAGCATGCTCTCCAGAGGGTAGCCACGGGTGGTGGGGAGCGACTCCAGGGCAGCCCGCCCGCCCCACGCTTCCATGGCAAGGACTCCGGCGAGCTTTGCCACCACGGCTACAACGGTCCCGCCTGCCAACAGCAGGACCTGAACCTTGATGGTTTTCAGTGCCAGACGCCCCATGACCAGTCCGAATAACAGGTAGGAGATCCACTGGAATACGGGGTAGTAGCCGGTGAAGAAGAGGTCGGCCAGGAGACGGACGGGTGTTCCCAGATCCTCGCTGTTCGGGTTGTGCCCCAGCTGGAGCGGAGGGTTTGCCTCCAGCAACGGTCGGATCAGGTACGCCAACACCGGCGAGACCAGGACCCAGCCGAGTGCCCAGAAACAGAGCGCCTTCAGGCGCAGGCCAAGGAATGGCAGGACGCAGAGGAACAGTACGGCGTAGTGCACCAGGATCACGGCTACGTTGACGTCCAGGCCTCCCAAGGTGAGGCCGACGACGGCGATCACCAAAGCGCGCATGGCGACGCCGCCTCTGGCCGCCCAAAGGTCTGCACCGCTGCGGGGCTCCTGCTTTCCTGTGCTGAGGGCCAGTCCAATTCCGGCGAGAACCGCGAACAGCGCCGAGGACCGGCCGGAAAAAACCAATCCCACGAACGTTGGCTCCCATTGCGGAGAAGGCCCGAAAGTGGGCATCAGATGCGTTGACATCATGCCCAGCAAGGCCGCACCCCTGGCGGCATCGATCCCCCTGAGCCGGGAGGAGACCGAACCGCCGCCTGGTGCTTTCCGCGGAGGCGCCGTCTCTTGCGAAGTCATGCAGCGATCGTCTCATAGGGCGCTGTGAAGCACCGGTAGAGTCCTATGGCATGGATTCCGTTGACGCCGGGTGGGCCGGAGCATTTGAGATCGTTCACGACGCCGATGGCTGGCAGCAGTTCAGACGCCTGGACGGTGCCTTGCTCATTCCCCCGGCCACGGACGGTTTGGCGGAGCGCGCCAAGATGTGCGCCGGAATCCACGCAAGCTGGAAGGTGACGGCCGGCCGGCTGGTGATCGAAGCCGAAGGCCAGGACGATGGGTCACCGTTCGACGTCCTGGTCAATGGTGTCCTGCGGCATCGCGTGTCCGGAGCGGGGCGTGTCAGCCATGATCTTGACCTTGGCGACATGCCACCGCATTCCACCGTCCAGTTGTGGCTGCCCCAATATGGTGCCCTGCGAGTACTGGAGGTATCGCTGAAAGGTGAGGACGTGGCGGTGGCCACGGAGACCGGCAAGCGGTGGATCGCCTACGGCAGTTCCATTACGCAGTGCAGGCAAGCAGATGGTCCATCCGAAGCATGGCCGGCGCTTGTGGCCAGGCAGTACGGGTGGCAGCTGCAGTCGCTGGGTTTCGGCGGCGAGTGCCAGTTGGATCCTGCGGTGGAGAGCACCATCTCCCAACTTCCGGCTGACTTCATTTCCCTGTGCCTGGGCATCAACACCTACAACGTGGCTGCGTTCTCCGGCAGGACCTTCGCAAGCCAGGTCCTCGGTTTCGTCAGCAACATACGGCGGGCCCACCCCGGGGTACCAATCGCTGTCATATCTCCTGTGCTGTCCCTTCCCCGTGAGGAAGCACCCAACTCAGCGGGATGGACGCTTTCGGATTACCGGAATGGCGTTGCGGAGGTGGTCCGGGCAGTCCGTGAGCGCGGGGACCACCGCATCCAGCTGGTGGATGGTGGCGGAGTGTTCACCCCACCGGAGTCAGCAGCGTTGATGCCGGACACGCTGCATCCGAACAATGACGGTTACCGGCTCATGGCTGCCAGGCTTGGGCCGCAGTTGGCTGCAATTGCCAACGCACAGCACTGACCGCGGCCCGGACGCGGTGGGCACAAACCTTGTCTTCGAATATATGTTCGAATACCATTGCGGCATGAACGATGTTCCAAAGCTGCCGGAAGGCCTTCAAGGACCCATGAAGGCGATGAGCCCCGGTGTGGTCGACTTCCTGTTCAGGCAACTCGTGGCGGGAGAGCCTCCCGAAGATACCCAATGGCGCAGAGAAGGCACCGTACTTGCGGAGCAAGCGCCCGGAGCTGAACTCGCCCGTCGGCTGTCCGAGACCGATGTGGAGTCACTTACGCCGCTCGAATTGTTTGAGTATGTCCGGGCTTCCCAGCGCCTGGTGGCCTGGGCGGAGCAGCTGAAGGACCGGGCCGTGGCACAGTACTGCTCAGGCCAGCCCGCACGAGCGCCAGGAACCGCCTGAGCAGGGCTCGTCCTTCGCCGGAACAGGATGACGGGGTGACCCATGTGCAGCCGCAGGCAGATTCCCTCCACGCCGTCCCGGGACCGTCCGAAGAGGACCGCCCCTCGGCAACGTTGCTGGCCGCCGTCGTTCAGTACCAGGCACTGGGGGCTGGTACCAGCAGCGCGGACGTTGCCCGGAACGTAACGGCCCACGAGGAGCTTGTTCAGCGGGCCCATGTCCAAGGCGCCCGGCTGGTACTGTTTCCTGAACTTTCGCTGACGGGGTATTGCCTGGGCGCCTTCGCCGGCACTCCGTACGCCGATCAATCCTCTCCCTGGGTAACGGAGGGCGATCCCCGGCTTGAGCCGCTTCAAGACGCCTGTGCCCGCAACAAAATGACGGTCGTTGTCGGCGCTGCCTGGCTGGAGACGGCCCAAACGCCGCGGCTGGCATCGCTCATCATTGGGCCTGACGGTTCCCTGCATCCGGTCTTCAAAACACATCTGCATGGCGCCGAGCGCCAGCTGTTCGTCCCGGGAGACGGGCCTGGAATGGTCATTGTGGACGGGTGGCGGATAGCGCTGGCAATCTGCGCTGACGCGGCCAACCCCTCGCACGCCGCGGCTGCTGCTCGCGCAGACGCGGATGTCTACGCTGTATCCGCCTTATACACAAACGGTGAAGAACTGCGGCTTGGCCTCCATCTGGGCGCCCGTTCCATGGACCACCGGATGTTTGGACTTCTGGCGAATCTCGGCGGGGAAACGCCGTTGGGTACTTCCTGCGGGCTGAGCGGAGGATGGGGGCCTGATGGTGCCGCCATTGTTGGGGCGGCTGGTACAGGGACGGAATCCATCCTTGTGGCCCTGGAACGCTCCCGCTTGGATGCGTACAGGTCAGGCGGCGAATGAGGACCATCACGCGGAACCCATTCTTGTAACAAGCCTTTGACAGGGTAACGTTTTTCTTATGTCTGACTTGCGCGCCCCCATCCCCGCCCTTGGTACCCTGCTGACCGCCATGGTCACCCCGTTCACCGAGGACGGCAAGGTGGACTACGATCAAGCCGCGGCACTGGCAGAGAAGCTCGTCCAGGACGGTTGCGATGGACTCGTGGTCACCGGCACCACCGGAGAAACCTCAACCCTGACCGATGACGAAAACCTTGGCATGTTCCGGGCAGTCAAAGAAGCTGTTGGTGGCAAGGCGGCCATCATTGCCGGGACCGGTACCAATGACACCGCCCACTCCGTGCACCTCTCCCAGCGCGCAGCGGAGGTAGGAGTCGATGGTCTTCTGATCGTCACGCCGTACTACAACAAGCCCAGCCAGGCAGGTGTCCGCGCCCACTTCGAGACAATCGCCTCTTCGACGGACCTCCCCGTCATGCTCTACGACATTCCTGGCCGTTCCTCCATCGCCATCGCTCCCGAAACCATGATCGGCCTGGCGAAGCACCAGAACATCGTGGCCGTCAAGGATGCCAAAGCGGATTTCGCCGCAGCGACGCGTGTCATGGCGGAAACAGACCTGGTCTTCTACTCCGGCGATGACGGACTCACCCTTCAGTGGATGGCCCTCGGTGCTGTCGGCCTGGTGGGTGTCACCACGCACGTGGCCACGCGCCGCTTCCGCGAGTTGATCGACGCCGTCAACGCCAACGACCTCGCTACGGCGAGGGCCATCAACTTTGAACTGGAACCCGTGGTTCGTGGAACCATGACGCGTGTCCAAGGCGCAGTAGCCGCCAAGCAGATTCTCAAGTGGCAGGGAGTCCTGCCCAACTCGGTTGTCCGTTTGCCCCTCGTGGAGCCGGACGCGGCCGAGATCGAAATCATCCGCGGGGATTTGGCAGAAGCCGGAATGGACTTCAACGTCTAGGACGCTTCCGCCGGAAAGTAGCAAAACATGACCCAAACCGCCCTTCCCGGACTGGTTACGCCGCCAAAACTGCCGAAAGGCACGCTGCGGATTGTTCCGCTTGGTGGACTGGGAGAGATTGGCCGCAACATGGCGGTTTTCGAAATCGACGGCAAGCTGCTGGTCGTTGACTGTGGCGTGCTCTTCCCCGAGGAGACCCAGCCAGGCGTCGATTTGATCCTGCCCGATTTCTCCTACATCGAGGACCGGCTTCAGGACGTCGTGGGTGTCGTTCTGACGCACGGCCATGAAGACCACATTGGTGCGGTTCCCTACCTGCTGCGCCTCAAGGCCGATATTCCGCTGGTCGGATCCCAGCTCACGCTTGCCCTCGTGGAAGCAAAGCTCCAGGAACACCGGATCAAGCCTTACACCTTGACTGTCACCGAGGGCCAGGTGGAGCAGTTCGGTCCGTTCGAGTGTGAGTTCGTTGCCGTTAACCACTCCATCCCGGATGCTCTGGCAGTCTTTATCCGTACCGAGGGCGGCAATGTCCTGCACACGGGCGACTTCAAGATGGACCAGTTGCCCCTGGACGGACGCATTACAGACCTCCGGCACTTTGCCCGCCTGGGCGAAGAGGGCGTGGACCTTTTCATGGCGGACTCCACCAACGCGGACGTTCCGGGCTTCACCACAGCCGAGAAGGAGATCGGTCCCACCCTGGACCGTCTCTTTGGTCAGGCGAAAAAGCGCATCATTGTCGCGTCCTTCTCATCCCACGTCCACCGCGTCCAGCAGGTGCTCGACGCTGCGGCCAAGCACGGACGCAAAGTGGCCTTCGTTGGCCGTTCCATGGTGCGCAACATGGCCATCGCGGCAAAGTTGGGCTACCTGGAGGTGCCGGACGGCATTCTGGTGGACATCAAGAACATCGACAACATGCCGGATGACCGTGTGGTCCTCATGTCCACTGGCTCCCAAGGTGAACCGATGGCTGCCCTTTCCCGCATGGCCAACGGCGACCACCGGGTGGTCGTCGGCCAAGGCGATACCGTGATCCTGGCATCGAGCCTCATCCCGGGTAACGAGAACGCAGTTTTCCGTATCATCAACGGCTTGCTCAAGCTGGGTGCGGACGTGATCCACAAGGGCACTGCGAAGGTCCACGTGTCCGGCCACGCAGCTGCCGGTGAGTTGCTCTACTGCTACAACATCCTTGAGCCTCTCAACGCGATGCCCGTGCACGGCGAAACCCGCCACTTGATCGCCAACGGCAATATTGCCCTGGAATCGGGAGTGCCCTCGGAAGGCATCATCCTGAGCGATAACGGCACCGTCATCGACCTCAAAGATCACAAGGCAAACATCGTTGGCCAGGTGGAGGTTGGTTTCGTCTACGTGGACGGTTCCAGTGTTGGTGAAATTACCGACGCCGACCTCAAGGACCGCCGGGTCCTGGGCGATGAAGGGTTCATCTCCGTCATCACGGTCATCAGCCGCACCACGGGCAAGATTGTGTCCGGTCCGGAGATCCACGCCCGTGGCGTAGCAGAGGATGATTCCGTCTTCGACGAGATCATCCCGAAAATCAACGCCGCGCTCGAAGAGGCTGTGCTTAACCACACAGACCACACCAATCACCAGCTCCAGCAGGTGGTCCGCAGGATCATCGGCACGTGGGTCAACCGCAAGCTTCGCCGCCGCCCCATGATCATCCCGGTAGTCCTGGAGGCGTAGCCCGCCAGCAACATGCAAGCCCAAGGGGGCCTGAGATCCGCGGATTTCAGGCCCCCTTGGGGTACCGTGGCACTTATGGCGACCCGTACTACCTCCACGCCACGAGGCAGCTCCAGCAGTAAATCCGGCGGCACAGGCCGGAGCTCTGCTGCATCCAAAAGCAGCGCAACCCCGGCCAGGAACGGTCGGGGCAGCACCGCACGCACCAAGCAGGCGGCCGCCGTCGAAACCCAGGCTCCGCTGCCCCTGCGCATGCTCTCCGGCGCGTGGCAGGGGATAGGCCACGTAGTGGGTGCAGGCATCCGCCGCATTGGGTATGACGTCAGTGATCTCGACCCCGCTGACCGCCGGGACGGCGCGGCCCTCTTCAATCTGGTGCTGGGCATCGCGATTGCCACCTTCGCTTGGTGGGGCCTCACCGGTTGGTTGCCGGACGTCGTCTACAGCGTGGTCAATGGTACTCTCGGCTGGATGGCGCTGATCCTGCCATTCATGCTTTTTGTCTGCGCTTTCCGGCTTTTCCGTAAACCGCAGGATGGGCGCGGGAACAACCGCGTTGGCATCGGCTTCATGATCATGACCCTCGCTGGCTCGGGTTTGGCCCACGTGATTGGTGGCCTGCCTACGGTCGCTGATGGTTTCGATGGCCTCCGCAAGGCCGGTGGGATGCTGGGCTTCCTCGCTGCGGCACCCCTGGCGGCAATCCACGTTGCCGTTCCGGTGGTTCTCTACAGTCTGCTGGCGTTCGTTTCACTGCTGATCGTTACAGCAACACCTTTTGGCTCCATTCCCGCCCGGATCCGCGGCGCCTATGAGCACCTTATGGGCGTTGACCTCATGGATGAGTCCGGCAAGGACGCCCACGACCGCAGTTACCTTTACGGGAATGACACCGCGGCGGCGCCCAAAAAGAAGAAGCGCATGCGTCTCTTTGGCAAGGATGAGGAAGCCGACGCCGGTTTGGAGGGCTACGTTGGCGACGAAGCCTTCGAGCACGCGATCGTGGACGACGACGAAACTCCCGCGGCGTCAGCACCGCGCGTACCGCCGGGCGTGCGCCGCCCCACCCAGGCGGAGATTGCGGTGGGGAAGATCAAAGCGGCCCAGGGCTTGGCTGGCGCCACCCCTGGCATCGACAACCCGACTGAGGCCATTCCAGTCCTCACGCCCGAGATGACTGCCCCGACGGTGGCCCAGGTGCCCGCACGTCCTGCGACACCCCCGCCGCCACCCACGCCCATTCCGCAACGTACGGAACAGTTGTCGCTGGCCGGCGACGTCACCTACACCCTGCCGGCCTCGGACTACCTGACGCCGGGCTCCATTCCGAAGGAGCGCACGGAAGCGAACGACGCCGTCGTCGCCGCCCTGACGGACACCCTGACGCAGTTCAACGTCGACGCCGCCGTGACCGGCTTCAGCCGTGGTCCCACCGTGACCCGTTATGAAATCGAACTGTCTCCCGGCACCAAGGTGGAGCGCGTCACGGCTCTTTCCAAGAACATCTCCTACGCCGTGGCGTCCAGCGATGTGCGGATCCTGAGCCCCATTCCCGGGAAGTCCGCCATCGGTATCGAGATTCCCAACACGGACCGCGAAACCGTCTCCCTGGGCGATGTGCTGCGGAGCCAGAATGCCCGCCGCACAGACCATCCCATGGTTATGGGCGTCGGCAAGGACGTTGAGGGCGGCTACGTGGTGGCCAACCTCGCCAAGATGCCTCACCTCCTGGTGGCCGGTGCAACGGGCGCTGGTAAGTCGAGCTTTGTGAACTCCATGATCACGTCCATCCTGATGCGTGCCACTCCGGACGAGGTCCGCATGGTCATGGTGGACCCCAAACGTGTGGAACTGACGGCCTATGAGGGCGTCCCGCACCTGATCACGCCCATCATCACCAACCCCAAGAAGGCTGCCGAGGCCTTGCAGTGGGTGGTTCGCGAAATGGACGCCCGCTACGACGACCTCGCCAACTACGGCTACAAGCACATCGATGACTTCAACAAGGCGGTCAGGGCAGGCAAAGTGGTGCCTCCCGTCGATTCCAAACGCGTCATCAAGCCATATCCGTACCTGTTGGTGATCGTGGACGAGCTCGCTGACCTCATGATGGTGGCCCCGCGCGACGTCGAAGACTCGATTGTCCGCATTACTCAGCTGGCCCGTGCCGCCGGTATTCACCTGGTGCTGGCAACCCAGCGTCCATCCGTGGACGTCGTGACCGGCCTGATCAAGGCCAACGTTCCATCGCGTATGGCCTTCGCCACCTCGTCCGTCACGGACTCCCGTGTTGTGCTGGACCAGCCGGGTGCTGAGAAGCTCATTGGCCAAGGTGACGCATTGTTCCTGCCGATGGGTGCCTCCAAGGCCATGCGTGTCCAAGGTGCATGGGTCACGGAATCCGAAATTCACAAGGTGGTGGAGCACGTCAAGGGCCAGCTCCAGGCCGTCTACCGTGATGATGTCGCCGCCGAGGCGCCCAAGAAGCAGATCGACGACGACATTGGAGATGACCTTGAGGTGCTGCTCCAGGCCACGGAGCTTGTGGTCACCACGCAGTTTGGCTCCACGTCGATGCTGCAGCGCAAGCTCCGCGTGGGCTTCGCGAAGGCCGGACGCCTCATGGACCTCCTTGAGTCCCGTGGCGTCGTAGGTCCTTCCGAGGGTTCCAAGGCCCGCGACGTCCTGGTCAAGCCGGATGACCTCGCCGCCGTCCTGGCTGCCATGAAGGGCCAGGAGTCACCCGCTGCTCCGGACGCGCGCACCGCGGCCCTGAGTGACAACGCGAACTCGAACATCGCCGTCGGCGGTTATGCGGAAGACCTGGTGCAGGCGGACCTGGACAACCGCACGCAAGCCATTGAGTATTACGACGGCGCCGACGGCCCGGGCGACGATGACGAGGGTGGCGAGGACGCCTGGTCGCTCACGGGACGGTAGAGCCAAAGAGGGCAGCGCCAAAGACGGTAGCCTAGAGGAGTGACTACAGCCGAGGGTGATAACGCGACTTCCAGCAGTTCCGACATCTGGAACCTGCCCAACATCCTCACGATGCTCCGCATTGTCCTGGTTCCGTTCTTCGTGTGGTTCCTCCTGGCCGATGACGGTGACTACGGAATCTGGCGCTGGGCCGCGGTGGTTGCTTTCGCCGTCGCAATCTACACGGACAAGCTCGACGGCGATATCGCCAGGGCGCGCGGTCTCATCACCAACTTCGGCAAAATAGCCGATCCCATTGCCGACAAGCTCCTCATTGGTTCCGCGTTGGTGCTGCTGTCCATCCTGGGCGAGTTGCCGTGGTGGGTCACCATCCTGATCCTGGTGCGCGAGTGGGGGATCACCGCCCTGCGCTTCGTCGTCATCCGGTATGGCGTCATGCCGGCCTCCCGCGGCGGAAAACTCAAGACCGTGATCCAAACGGTTGCCATTTTCCTGTACATCCTGCCGCTGCAGGCAATCGCCCCCTGGGTGGGTGTCGTCGCCTTCTGGGTCATGATGGTGGCCTTGGCCATCACCCTGTGGACCGGCGTCGAATATGTCATCCAAGCCCTGAGGCTTCGCGCAGCCGGACGTCGCGCGTGACGCCCCATGAAGGCGCCTCCGCCGCGGCGCAGGCCTCGACGGCGGCGGTTGCGGTTGCCATCGGCAAGAACTTGACGGTGGCCACTGCAGAGTCGCTGACCGCCGGAATGGTGGCTGCCACGTTGGCCAACACGCCAGGCGCTTCAGGAATGTTGCAAGGCGGTGTCGTTGCCTACCAAAACTCCGTCAAGGCGGACATCCTGGGTGTTTCCCGGGAGCTGCTCGCTGCTGCCGGTTCCGTGGACGGCGGGGTGGCGGAAGCCATGGCCGAGGGCGCGCGGCGGTCCTGCGCCGCCGACATCGGGGTTTCCACCACCGGGGTGGCAGGCCCGGAGTCGCACGACGGCAAAGCCGTGGGCACGGTGTTCGTCGGGGTGGCCACCCAGGCTGGAACCCGAGCGTTTGAATACAGCTTTTCGGGAGACCGGCAGGCCATTCGCGAGCACGCGTGCGAGGCCGCCTTGGAGCGTCTCCTTGCCGCCTTGAATGAGGTTGGTTACCGTTCGTAAAGTAGCCGGGAACAAAAACTGATTGCCAATAGTTGTGTCATTGTGTCGCTTCGGAAGAGCCGGGGCGCCTAGGATGTAGAAACCAACCCGGTCCGCCAGCCAGCGAACCGGATGAACGAGGGAGCAAGGCGATACAGATGGTAAAGCAGCCCGTATCCGTAAACGGCGTTGTCCGCTGGAAGGATGTGGGCTTGGCTGATCAGACACAGAGCGAACAGAAGGAGCGCAAAATGGTTGTACTACGCCACGAGATCGGTGATGTACTGCGCGATGTCCGCCAGCGTCAGGGCCGCACCCTCCGCGAGGTTTCGCACAGCGCCCGCGTCTCACTTGGTTACTTGAGTGAAGTTGAACGCGGCCAGAAGGAGGCTTCTTCCGAGCTCCTTTCCTCTATCTGCACAGCACTGGATGTTCCGTTGTCCCACATGCTCCGCGAAGTCAGCGACCGCGTGGCCGTTGCCGAGGGCGTAGCCGTACCGGACACCGTTCCGCAGGAATTCTCCCAGCGCTACGGTCGCGATCTGGACCTCACGGACGACTTCCCGCAGGGAATGCTCTCCGGAGCCCGCTAACCGCTCCACCAGAGACCAAGAAGAAGGTCCCCGGCTTCAAGCTGGGGACCTTCTTTTTACGTGTGGGTTCGGACGCGTGGGCCTAAACGGCCGCTGGCTTGTCCTGAACGTCGAGCTCAGGTTCCTTCACGTTGAGAACGCCGTCGCCGTAGATGGCATTCAGCCGGCCCATGTAGTCAGCCAGCGTCTGAACGTCCTCCAACGGCCATTCGCCGAGTCGTTCACGGAACACCTGCCTGCGTGCGTCCTGGACCTGGTGCATCTTTTCCTCGCCCTTTTCCGTCAGCCGGATGGACTGGGCCCTGCCGTCCTGGGGGTCGGCTTCCTTGTACACAAGGCCGACGCTTTCCAGAAAAGCGATCTGGCGGCTCACAGACGGCTTGCCTACGCCTATGCAAGTAGCAAGATCCGTGAGCCGGATGGGCCCTTCCCTGCGAATGACGGTGAGCAGCCCATAGGCTGCTGGTTCCATGTCGGGGTGGACCTGGCGGGAGAGCTGATGGGAGATGGACCTGGCGCGGCGCCAGAGCAGGCTCAGCTGGTGTTCCACCTGCTGGAGGGCGTCGTCCACGGCGTCGCCTGGCACAGGCTCGCCGGCCGTGCTCTGGAGAGGATTGCTCATGGCAACCATTCTAGAGTCCGGCTCCGTGAGAGACTCTATCCGTGAGGGCAAGTGACTTTTGGCGATTGATGGACGACGAGTTCGGGGCAGGCTATTCCCGGGTCCTGGCCAACTCCTTGGTACTTGCAGGAGTTGGTGGGCGGACCGCCGTGGAGGCTTTGGCCGCCGGCTACCACCCCCGTGACGTCTGGTTGGCCGTCTGCGAAGTCCAGGACGTTCCTCCGGAACGCAGGCTGGGCCGGGACATCAAGCCAGCTGCAAACTGAACCCGCAACTGCCGCCCCCGGAGTGACACGCCGGACCATTGTTCGAATATCTGTTCGGATGGGGATATGCTCCTGTGAGAGGAAAATTGATCTCGAAGGACGCAATTCCGAGCATCCCGACCCCCGGTTGTCCACATAGCCGGAGTCGGCTTACAAAAATGTCAGGGCGGCGTAATAGCGTCTGACATGACAGGAAAGCGGCCCTTCGGGCCACTCCACAGCGAGAAAGCATCAGAGGTGTGAACCATGGCGGCAACCCCGGATCGTGAGAAGGCGCTCGAAGCAGCGCTTGCCCAGATCGACAAGCAGTTCGGCAAAGGCTCCATCATGCGCCTGGGTGATGACACCCGCGCCCCGATCGAGGTCATTCCCACCGGCTCCATTGCTTTGGACGTCGCCCTCGGCATTGGTGGCCTGCCCCGTGGCCGCGTCGTGGAAATCTACGGTCCGGAATCATCCGGTAAGACCACCGTTGCGCTGCATGCTGTAGCCAATGCGCAGCGTGCCGGAGGCATTGCAGCCTTCATTGACGCCGAACATGCCCTGGACCCGGACTATGCTGCAAAGCTTGGTGTGGATACGGACGCGCTTTTGGTCTCCCAGCCGGATACCGGTGAACAGGCGCTGGAAATCATGGACATGCTGGTGGGTTCGGGCTCACTGGACATCGTTGTCATTGACTCCGTGGCAGCCCTCGTTCCGCGCGCTGAAATCGAAGGCGAAATGGGCGACTCCCACGTTGGCCTCCAGGCCCGCCTCATGAGCCAGGCGCTGCGTAAGATCACTGGCCGTTTGAGCCAGACCAAGACAACTGCCATCTTCATCAACCAGTTGCGTGAAAAGATCGGCGTCTTCTTCGGATCTCCGGAAACCACTACCGGTGGTAAGGCCCTGAAGTTCTACGCCTCCGTGCGCATCGATGTTCGTCGCATCCAGACCCTGAAGGAAGGTGCGGATTCCGTCGGTAACCGTACCAAGGCGAAGATCGTCAAGAACAAGATGGCTCCGCCGTTCAAGATCGCCGAGTTCGACATCATCTATGGCCAGGGCATCTCCCGTGAGGGCGGCATCATCGACATGGGTGTCGAGCACGGCATCATCAAGAAGTCCGGCTCGTGGTTCACCTACGACGGCGATCAGCTGGGCCAGGGTATGGAGAACTCCCGC
Organism: Arthrobacter sp. yr096; assembly: GCF_900108925.1. Lineage (NCBI taxonomy): Bacteria > Bacillati > Actinomycetota > Actinomycetes > Micrococcales > Micrococcaceae > Arthrobacter > Arthrobacter sp. yr096. Next base: position 446,993 of record NZ_FNYI01000004.1, read on the forward strand.
CGGTTCCTGCGGGACAACCCGGAGCTCGCCCAGGAGTTGGAGCGACTCATTAAGGAGAAGCTCGGTGTGGGCGTCAAGCCTGAAGAAGATTCCCCAAAGCTGAAGGCCGTTGACGGCTAGGCGAGGGCCGGATCCGGACTCATCCGTAGCGGCTGATCCTGAGCCTGATCCCGAATCCGTGGCGCGTGCCATCGTCCTGAGGCAGCTGACGATGGCGCCACGGAGCCGGCTCCAGTTGTCCCGTAAACTCACGGAGCGAAATGTTCCCGAGGACGTAGCGGAAGCGGTTCTGGACCGGTTCGAAGAGGTCCAGTTGATAGACGATGCCGAGTTTGCCCGGATGTGGGTCCGCAGCCGCTCCCAGAGCAAGAAGTTGGCCAAAGGGGCCCTTCGTCGCGAACTTGCGGACAAAGGCATCGAACTCGAATTCGCTGAGGAAGCGCTGTCCCAATTAAGCGACCAGGATGAAGAACTGGCAGCGCGTGAGCTGGTTCGCCGAAAGCTTCGTCCTGGTGTCGATTTGGCTGATCGCACGGAACGGGACAAGTACACGCGCCGGCTCGCATCCATGTTGGCTCGCAAGGGCTATCCTCCCTCCATGGCTTTCAGGATCGTCGGCGAGGTGCTGGCGGAAGCCGGTACCCTTGAGTAGTGAGTTTGACCATTCCTTCCCCAGCAGCTGCCACCACGCCGTCACCTGAGCCCAGGACCTATCAGGTTCGGACTTTTGGCTGCCAGATGAACGTCCATGATTCAGAACGGATGGCGGGACTCCTCGAGGACGCCGGCTATGTCCCTGCTGACGGCGGGATCGCGGATGTGGTTGTTTTCAACACCTGCGCTGTGCGGGAGAACGCCGACAACAAGCTCTACGGGAACCTTGGCCAGTTGAGGCAGGTCAAAGAGGCCAACCCCGGCATGCAGATCGCTGTTGGCGGGTGCCTGGCCCAGAAGGACCGCGAAACCATCGTGAAGAAGGCGCCGTGGGTTGACGCCGTCTTCGGCACGCACAACGTTGGAGCATTGCCGGCCCTGTTGAGCCGGGCCCGGCACAACAATGAGGCGCAGCTCGAGATCCTCGAGTCCCTTGATGTCTTTCCCTCGACGCTTCCCACCAAGCGGGATTCGGTCTATTCGGGTTGGGTCTCCATCTCTGTGGGCTGCAACAACACTTGCACGTTCTGCATTGTGCCCTCGCTTCGCGGTAAGGAAAAGGACCGCCGTCCCGGCGAAATCCTTGCGGAAATCCAGGCACTCGTGGATGACGGAGCGGTTGAGGTGACGCTGCTCGGGCAGAACGTGAACTCCTACGGTGTGGAATTCGGCGATCGTCAGGCTTTCTCAAAACTGTTGCGGGCCTGCGGGGAGATCCAAGGCCTGGAACGCGTCCGCTTCACCAGCCCTCACCCCGCGGCGTTCACCGATGACGTGATCGACGCCATGGCTGAGACGCCCAACGTGATGCCTCAGCTGCACATGCCGCTTCAATCCGGTTCGGACAAAGTCCTCAAGGACATGCGTCGCTCCTACCGTTCCAGCAAGTTCCTTGGCATTTTGGACAAGGTCCGCGAACGGATTCCGAATGCAGCCATCACCACGGACATCATCGTCGGGTTCCCTGGAGAGACCGAGGAAGACTTCCAGGCAACATTGGATGTTGTGGAGCAGTCCCGGTTTGCCTCCGCATTTACCTTCCAATACTCCAAACGCCCGGGTACCCCGGCCGCGGAGCTGCCGGAGCAGCTCCCCAAGGCAGTGGTCCAGGAGCGTTTCGAGAGGCTGACGGCACTTCAGGACCGCATTGCGGCGGAGGAGAACGCAAACCAGCTCGGCCGCGAAGTTGAAATCCTGGTCACAGCCCAGTCCGGTCGCAAGGCCGGCGAAACCCACCGGTTGTCCGGTCGGTCGACGGATCAGAGGCTTGTCCACTTCTCCGTGCCCGCCGGTGGCGAGACGCCCCGTCCCGGTGATTTCGTCACTGTGACCATCACTGAAGCTGCTGCCTTCCACCTTGTTGCCGACCCCGCCGGCGTGCAGGATTACCACTTGCGCCGTTCCCGCGCCGGAGATGCTTGGGACCGATCGCAGGCTGACTCGTGCGGTGTCCCCTCGCCGGGATCAGCGGCCGGAAAGGCGGGGGTGTCCTTGGGCATGCCGTCATTGCCGGTTCGTCGCGACTAGCTGCAGGCGCCTGGACCATATGTCGAATCTCCTTCTGGAAACCCCGCGGCCGGTCATAGCGGTCATAGGTCCCACCGGCTCCGGGAAGTCGGATCTGGGTGTCAACCTGGCGTTGGCGCTGGACGGTGAGGTTATCAACGCGGATGCCTTGCAGTTCTATCGGGGCATGGATATTGGCACAGCCAAGATCACCATGGAAGAGCGCAAAGGCGTTCCGCACCATCTCCTGGACACCATGGACGTGACGCAGGAAGCCAGCGTTGCCGACTTCCAACAGGAATGCCGCGCCGCTATCGAAGACATCCACGCGCGGGGAAAGCGCGCCATCCTGGTGGGAGGCTCCGGGCTGTATGTCCGTGCAGCACTGGATGTCCTTGAGTTCCCCGGGACCGATCCGATTATTCGAAAGGCCCTCGAAGAAGAGTTCGACGACCGGGGATTGGCTCCGCTGCGCGCCCGTCTTGAAGAAGTCGACCCTGCTTCGGCTGCCCGTCTCGGCGATGCCCGCCGCGTGATCCGCGCCCTTGAGGTTTTCCAGCTCACGGGCCGTCCCTTCAGCTCTTTCATGCCCCAACGTGAGTATTTCCAGCCGGCCGTGCAGATCGGTCTCTCGGTGGATCGGGAGGTGCTGAGGGAACGACTTGCTCTGCGGGTGCACAGGATGGTTGAAGCCGGCCTCCTGGCAGAGGTTGAGCGGCTCGATGCTGAGGGTTTGCGGTCGGGTAAGACAGCTTCCCGCGCTTTGGGCTACGCCCAGTTCCTGAAAGTGCTCGACGACGAGGCCGACGTCGCTGCTGCCGCAGATGAAACTATTGTGGCCACAAGGCAGTTTGCGAGGCGCCAGCTGACGTGGTTCAGGGCAGATCCACGCATCACCTGGCTGGATTGGCAGGATCCTGAACTGGTGGCCACAGCAGTTGCTGCCGCGACCGTGAGTCAACCGGCGTAATTTCTGGCCAATGAGGCGTGGAAGGTAGCCTAGAACCATGGATGAAACCGCCGCCCTTCCCGCCCTGCAGCCAGTAGCTGCCGGTGCTTCCGTAACCGCTTCCAGCCTTGCCGGGCTTGCGTTTTCCAAGGGCCACGGAACGGGAAACGACTTCGTCCTGATTGCAGACCCGGGCGATGCCCATGAAATCTCCCCGGACCAGGTCGCCCAGCTGTGTGACCGGCATGTGGGAATTGGGGGCGACGGACTTATCCGGGCCGTCCCGTCACGATTCCTCCCCGAGGGCCGGGCCTTGCTTGAGCTGGATGCTGCTGCCGAATGGTTTATGGACTACCGCAACGGTGACGGCTCACTGTCGGAGATGTGCGGCAACGGAGTTCGCGTCTTCGTGCATTTCCTCATTGCCGAGAATTTGGTGGCACTGGGGCCGGGGGAGACCCTGACCATTGGCACTCGAGGCGGCATCAAGAAGATTGTCCGCACTGCCAACGGCTATGCCGTGGATATGGGTCCGTGGGAGTTCATCTTCCCCAAAGAGGCCACCAGCAAGGCCATGGATGCCCTGGTCAGCGCGGATGGCCTGGAAGTGGCACGGCCAGGGCTTTCCGTCAGCATGGGAAACCCCCACACGGTAGTTGCCCTGGCTGAACTCGGTGAGCTTGCCGCTACCCAGCTGTTCAAAGCTCCCGTCGTCGATCCCAAGCCTGCCAATGGAACCAACGTCGAATTCGTCGTTCCTGCCGAACCTTTGGTTGAGGACGGCGTGGGAACCATCACCATGCGCGTCCACGAGCGTGGCGTGGGGGAAACCCAGTCATGTGGCACAGGGGCCTGCGCCGCTGCCGTGGCCATTCGTCACTGGGCCGGCAACACCGCCCCGAACGACTGGCACGTCAACGTGCCCGGCGGCGTCGTGGGCGTTAAGTTCTTCCCCGGTGCTGGCGGCCGCGAACACGTGGAGCTCAGCGGCCCCGCCGTGATCGTTGCTACCGGGACGCTTTCCTGACCCGAATGATCCGGAAGGACTTGGATGTGCTTTCGCGGGACACTGTGAAGGTTTCGTCCAGTTCGGTGGACAGCCACCGCTGGAGCGAGTCCGAGCCAAGGTTCTTCTGAACAACCAGCCAGGCGCTCCCGCCCGGCGCCAAGCGGGGCAGCCACTTCAGCAACAGCGAGTGAAGTTCGTCCTTGCCGATCCGGATGGGCGGATTGGACCAGATGGTGTCGAACTCGACGGCGGGATCCACCTCGTCGGGGAGGCTGGCGGTCACGTTGGCCAAGCCCAACGCGGACGCGTTCTCGTTGGTCAGGGTCACGCAGCGCTCATTGACATCCACAGCGTGCACGTGGGCGTGGGGCGCCATGAGACCCAAAGTAAGGGCTATCGGCCCCCAACCGCAGCCGATGTCCAGCAGGTTTCCCTTGGGGGAAGGCGGCGGAACTTCGGCGAAGAGAATCGCCGTCCCTTTGTCTACAGCGTCGGGGCTGAAGATGCCGGAAGAAGTCTGCAGGTGGCGTGTCTCCCCGGCGAGTTCCACCGTGAGGGGCTTGCGGGTGAACGGTCCAGCGGGCTGGGCAGTGAAATAGTGTGCAGACTCCATAATTTGCCAGATTAGTTGGCTATTGGCGCCTTGGGAAACTGCCGGGGTGCGAAACCAGGTTGACAGGGACTGCTATTGTTGAACGCATGTTCTTGATCTTCGAGTAATCAGCCGATTCCCGGCACCGCCCGCGACGCAGGCTCGCTTGGCTCTTCAGCCCAGCCCGCAGCCTTTCCGCCCGGCAGGTCCACATCCGGCTCAGTCCGCCGACTCCCAAACGCTGGAGGCGGACTCTCTGAAGATCACCACCCAAGAAGTACTGCGGACCCCTTCGATCGGTCCGTGGCTTTGGTGGACGGTGCTCCCCAGAGGAGCCAGGACCTCCCTGCGGAACCAATCCCGCTCGATCGCATCGGCCTAACGCCTTCTCAGGTGTGGCCGTCCAGCACTCAGGAGGCCCCTTTTGGCCCAAGCCCGTCAGCCCAGCGCGAAGAGCGCCCCATCGAACAGCAAACAGCACTATTCTGGAATTGCCGAACAGTCTAAGGAGACCATGACCACCCAGAAGCACTCCGGATCCGATTCCGACGCCCAGGACATGAGTCCTGAACAAATCCAGGCCGTCATCGACCGGATTCTTTCCAAGGATGTACCTGCGCAAACATCCGATGACGACGATGCCGGTGGTGTGTTCGGCAAAGCGCAGGCGATTTCCACGCTCGACCAGGAACACAGCATTTACGATGGCGACCAGGAAGATCTGGCCGAACGTCGTGCGCTGCGCCGTACAGCCGGACTGTCCACTGAACTCGAGGATGTCACCGAGGTCGAGTACCGGCAGCTGCGCCTTGAACGCGTCGTTCTGGCCGGCCTGTGGACCGAGGGCACACTGGCCGATGCTGAGAATTCGCTCCGCGAGCTCGCAGCGCTGGCGGAGACCGCAGGTTCAGAGGTTCTCGATGGCCTGGTTCAACGGCGCATGAAGCCGGACCCCGGCACATTCCTTGGGTCGGGCAAAGCCCAGGAGCTCAAGGACATCGTGGCCGCCACCGGCGCAGATACCGTTGTGGTGGACACCGAACTTGCACCGTCGCAGCGACGCGGGCTTGAAGACATCGTGAAGGTCAAGGTTGTTGACCGAACCACGCTGATTCTTGACATCTTCGCCCAGCACGCCAAGAGCCGCGAAGGCAAGGCTCAAGTTGAGCTTGCCCAGCTTGAGTACCTGCTCCCGCGCCTCCGTGGTTGGGGCGACTCCATGTCCCGTCAAGCCGGTGGCCAGGTGGGCGGTGCCGGTGCCGGTATGGGCTCGCGTGGTCCCGGTGAAACCAAGATTGAACTCGATCGCCGGCGAATCCGCACGCGCATGGCCAAGTTGCGTCGAGAAATCGCCGCCATGAAGCCGGCCCGCGAAACCAAGCGGGCCAACCGCCGTCGTAATGCTGTTCCTTCAGTAGCTATCGCCGGGTACACCAACGCCGGCAAGTCGTCATTGCTCAACCGTCTGACTGACGCAGGTGTCCTGGTGGAGAACGCCCTGTTCGCTACCTTGGATCCTACGGTCCGTAAGGCGCAGACCCCGGACGGGATCGGCTACACGCTGGCCGACACTGTGGGGTTCGTCAGGTCACTGCCCACGCAGCTGATCGAGGCATTCCGCTCCACGCTGGAAGAAGTGGCGGATGCGGACTTGATCCTCCACGTTGTGGACGCTTCGCACCCGGACCCGGAAGGCCAGATCGCTGCCGTGCGCTCCGTTTTCACGGAAGTGGATGCGCGGAAGGTTCCGGAAATCATTGTCTTGAACAAGGTTGATGTTGCGGATCCGTTTGTGGTGGAGCGCCTCAAGCAGAAGGAACCCCGGCACGCGGTGGTTTCCACCCGCACCGGACAGGGCATCGCCGAATTGCTGGAAGACATCAGCCAGTCCATTCCCCGGCCGGGGGTGCGTTTGGAGCTGCTCATTCCTTACGATCGCGGTGAAATGATCAGCAAGCTGCACAGCTCTGACTCGGAGATCCTCAGCCTGGAACATGAGGAAAGCGGAACCCGTGTTGTCGTGATGGTCCGCGAGGGCCTGGCAGCCGAACTGGAGTCATTCGTCAGTAATGGTTGAGAAGGTGGCGGCGGACGCCGTCGAATCGGTGGGGGAGAAGGCCACCCTCGAGCTGTTGGACCGGGCTGTTGCCGGCATGGGCGGTCAAAGCCGGGCCGGTCAGCACGAAATGGCCAAGCATGTTACGCGCGCCATCGAGACCGGGGAGCACCTGCTGGTCCAAGCGGGAACGGGAACAGGTAAGTCGTTGGCTTACCTGATTCCGTTGATCGCCCATTCCATGGACAGCGATAAGCCCACCCTCGTGTCCACCGCCACCTTGGCACTCCAGACCCAGATTGTTGGCCGCGATCTTCCCCGGCTGCTGGAGACCATCAATCCTGCCCTTGAACGCCCGGTCAACGTGGCGCTGGTCAAGGGCAGGGCCAATTACGTGTGCCTGCAGAAACTCGAAGGCGGCTTCCCCAGCGAAGAACCCTCCGAAGGGCAGCTGTTCTCGTTGGGCGAGGACACCAGTGTGCCGCACTTCGCTGCCTCCATGGGCGGGCCGCAATCCCAGCTGGGCAAGGAAGTGGTCCGGCTGCGCGAGTGGGCCGGGAAAACGTCCACGGGGGACCGTGACGAACTCATGCCGGGCGTCACCGACAGGGCCTGGCGGCAAGTATCCGTCACATCCATGGAATGCCTCGGTGCGCAGAAGTGTCCGCTTGCCGAAGAATGCTTCAGTGAACTGGCGCGGTCCCGCGCAGCTGAGGCCGACGTCGTGGTCACCAACCATGCCATGCTCGCGGTCAGCGCCTTTGAGGGCCTGGCCGTCCTGCCTGAATACGACGTCGTGGTGGTGGACGAGGCCCACGAATTGCAGGACCGCGTCACAGGTGCCGTCTCCGGTCAGCTGTCCGTGGCAATGGTCCATGCCGCGGCCTCGAGCGCCCGCAAGCACACCGCCATCACAGTTGATGCCCTCAACGCTGCGGCGGAGCGCCTGGATATGGCCATAGCGGGGGTATCCAACGGGTTGCTGCCCAGTGGGCTCAATGATGAGCAGCTCGATTGCCTGGACCAACTGCGCGACGCCACGCGTGCGGCCTTGTCCGATTCGAAGACCGACTCCTCAAACGCGGTGGACGGCGGCAGGCAGCTCGCACGCTCACGGCTCATGCTCATTCTTGAACTGTGCGAACGCATGCTCGCTGCCAAGGAAAACCGGGAAGTGGTGTGGTTCTCAAGGAACAGCACCTTTGACCCCCAACAGGGTTATGCGCAACCGGACGAGACTGCACCGGCACTGATTAACATCGCCCCGCTCAGTGTTGCAGGACGCTTGCGTGAAGGCTTGTTCGCGGGCCACACCGTGGTGCTGACCTCCGCCACGCTGGCTATTGGATCTGCCTTCGAGCCGGCCGCCGGTGGGTTGGGGCTGATTGGCGACGGCGCACCAAGCTGGACTGGGATCGATGTTGGCTCGCCCTTCGATTACCCAAAGCAAGGTGTGTTGTATGTTGCGAAGCATCTGCCCAAACCTGGCCGCGGTACATCGCCTGAGGCACTCGACGAGTTGGAAGACCTCATCCGTGCCTCCGGCGGGGGAGCACTGTGTCTCTTCTCGTCACGGCGGGCTGCGGAAGAAGCCGCCGACGCCATGCGGCTCCGCCTGGACGTGGACATCCTCTGTCAGGGCGAATCCACCATGGCAGCCCTCGTAAAACAATTCGCAGATGAGCCGGACACTTGCCTCTTCGGAACCATGTCTCTGTGGCAAGGCGTTGACGTACCGGGTGGTTCGTGCCGCCTTGTGGTGATCGACCGCATTCCCTTCCCGCGTCCGGACGATCCCCTGATGACTGCCCGTTCGCGGGCTGTCGCACAGTCGGGTGGCAATGGGTTCATGGCCGTGTCAGCAACGCATGCCGCCATCCGGTTGGCCCAGGGTGCCGGACGCCTCATCCGTTCAACCGGCGATAAAGGAGTCGTGGCTGTGCTCGATTCCAGGTTGTCGACGGAACGTTATGGCGGGTTCCTGAGGGCTGCCCTACCGCCGTTCTGGGCGACCACCGACCGAACAGTGGTGCGGGGCGTCCTGGAGCGCCTGGGCTCTCCCAAAGCCTCTTAGGAGGCCCTGGGCGCTTTCTGGGTGCAGGTGAGTTCCGATGCAGAGGGGCCCGGATACAGAGGACCTCTGCGTTAGAGGGACCTCAGGACCGAGACAACCTTGCCCATGATGGTGGCCTGATCGCCAAGGATGGGCTCGTACTGGGTGTTCTGTGGTAGCAGCCAGGTGTGCCCATCGCGCTGGCGGAACGTCTTCACCGTGGCTTCGTCGTCCAGCAAGGCGGCCACGATGTCGCCGTTGATGGCGTCATTCTGGCGGCGCACCACTACCCAGTCACCGTCGCAGATGGCGGCATCGATCATGGAGTCTCCGGCCACCTTCAGCATGAACAGTTCGCCGTGCCCTACGAGTTGCCGGGGGAGGGGCAGTACGTCTTCCACTGTCTGGTCAGCCAGGATGGGACCGCCGGCCGCGATACGGCCTACCAGGGGAACCATGGCGGTATCACTTGCACTGGCCAGCTCCGTAACGGCGAGACCACCGGCGCTGCGAAGTGTCGTGGGCGCTTCGACTCCAGGAATCGGTCCGCCATCCAAGGTCAAGGGCATCAGGACTTCCATGGCGCGAGGACGCTTGGGGTCCCTGCGCAGGTAACCAAGCTTCTCCAGCTGGGAAAGCTGGTGCGTGACGCTGGACAAGCTTGCCAGGCCTACGGTGTCGCCGATCTCGCGCATGCTGGGCGGATACCCGTTGTCATTGACGGAGCGCTGGATGGTCTCCAGGATCTTTTTCTGCCGGACAGTCAGGCTCTTGGGACTCTTTTGAGGCTGCTGGCTCCGCAGGGGTGCCCCGCCGCCTGTGGCTTTCGCTGCCATGTTCGCCAATGCCTTTCCATTCGCCCCGGAAGGTGCCCGGGGATGTTAGGTCTGCAAAAAATGTCAGACCCTCCTGTTCCACTGAAACAGTGCTGTTTCTTCACTCAAACGTAGGGCAGGCACAGGCGTTTATCAAACATTTGTTCTAGCGAGTCTCGACACCGTTCGTTGATAAGTGCTAAAAATGTCATAGCAAGGTTCGAATATGTGTTCTATAAACCTGACGCTGAAGCTGGATGTTCGAAGAAAGTGTTCGAACATCCAGGTCTTGGGTCCGGGAGTGCACAAAGAATTGGCAGCCAGGCGCCGGGCAATCCGTCGCAAGGCAATAGCTCAGAAGGGCTCAGCTCATGTCCGCAATCACTACGTTCGCTGATTTCCGCACCACCCAGGCACCCGCCCGCCTGCGTCTCACCCGGCGGGGACGGATCGTCTTCTTCGGCATCCCTGCAATGCTGCTGGTGGCTGCGCTCCTGAGCCTGGCCGGATTCATCACCTCGCCGGCCAAGGCGTCGGACTCGCAATCGCAGTTGCAGCCGCCTGTTGCCCTGAGCGTCACTGTCCAGCCCGGTCAGTCGCTGTGGGGGATTGCCGGGGCGGCAGCTCCGGAGCGTGACCCCCGCGACGTCATCGCGGAAATCATCCAGCTGAACGATCTCCGCGGCGGCCGTATCCAGCCCGGCCAGCAACTGTTCGTCCCCGCCAACTGAGTCCTTCAAGCAGTCTTCAGGGAGGGTCGAAAGCGGTGGTGTGGCGTCACAGTTAGTAGGCAGTAGCGGCAGCCCCTTAAACTGTGGTGGTGAGTGACCAGCTTGAGCGACTTGACCGACTACCCCTCCGGACCAACCTGCGTGGACTGAGCCCCTATGGCGCACCGCAGCTTGATGTCCCCATTCTGCTCAATGTCAACGAAAACACTCACGGTGTGCCGGCGGATGTTCAAGCCGCCATCACCGAGGCCGTCGCCGCAGCTGCTACCGGGCTGAACCGCTACCCGGATCGCGAGTTTACTGAACTCCGCGAGGCACTTGCTGAGTACCTTGGCCACGGACTCTCGCCGGCCAACATCTGGGCAGCCAATGGGTCCAACGAAGTCCTCCAGCAGATCCTCCAGGCATTTGGCGGACCCGGACGGAAAGCCCTGGGCTTCCCTCCTACGTATTCCATGTATCCGCTGCTCGCAAGCGGAACTGACACGGAGTATGTCCGCGGCGTCCGTGCTGATGACTATGGCTTGGACGCGGCTTCGGCTGCTGCGCAGGTTCGTGAAACCGGAGCCAATATTGTGTTCCTGTGTTCGCCGAACAACCCCACGGGTACCGGCTTGGGCCTGGACGTGGTCGAAGCCGTATATGAGGCCGGAGAAGCCAGCCAGGCAATCGTCATCGTGGATGAGGCGTACCACGAGTTCGCCCACGACAATACGCCCAGCGCCTTGACCTTGCTTCCCGGACGTGAGCGACTGATCGTGTCCCGCACCATGAGTAAGGCGTTCGCCCTTGCGGGTGCGCGGCTGGGTTACATGGCGGCGGCCCCCGAGGTCACGGACGCCATCAGGCTGGTGCGCCTTCCGTACCACTTGTCTGCAGTTACGCAGGCAACCGCCCTCGCAGCCCTGAGCCACCGCGAAGCGCTGATGGCCGATGTCGAAGACATTAAGGTCCAGCGCGATCGCATCGTGACCGAACTCCTGCGCATGGGCCTCAAGCCGTCTGCCTCGGACTCGAACTATGTGTTCTTCGGCGGCTTGGAAAACCCCCATGGTATTTGGCAGGGCCTGTTGGATGCGGGCGTGCTGATTCGCGACGTCGGTATCCCCGGCCACTTGCGTGTCACTGCCGGAACAGAGCGGGAAACCACCGCCTTCCTGAAAGCCCTGGAGGCTCTCTTGGACGGCAAGGCTTCACAGCCCGCCTAAACTTATCAATAGACCCAACCCATCCTCCGTGTATAAGGACGTCCCAATGAGCGAAACCGGCGCTACGCCGTCCGCTGCCCGCACTGCGCGCATGGAGCGCACCACCAGCGAATCCTCCGTTCTGGTGGAGATCAACCTGGACGGCTCCGGTGTCTCGGACATCAGCACATCGGTTCCGTTTTACGACCACATGCTGACTGCCTTGAGCAAGCATTCTTTGATTGACATGACCGTGAAGGCAACCGGCGACACCCACATCGATGCCCATCACACGGTGGAGGATGTGGCCATCACTTTCGGTGAGGTCTTACGCACTGCCTTGGGCAACAAAGCTGGAATTCGTCGCTTCGGCGAAGCTACGGTTCCCTTGGACGAGGCCCTTGCCCATGCGGTGGTGGACGTTTCCGGACGCCCGTACCTGGTGCACGGCGGCGAGCCCGCAGGCCAGGAGTACCACCTCATCGGTGGTCACTTCACCGGCTCTTTGACCCGCCACGTGTTCGAGGCCATCACCCTCCATGCCGGAATCTGCCTGCACATGAATGTTCTGGCCGGCAGGGATCCGCACCACATCGTGGAGGCGCAGTTCAAGGCGTTCGCGCGGGCACTCCGTGCTGCTGTTGAGTCGGATCCGCGCGTTGAGGGAATCCCCTCCACCAAGGGAGCACTATGAGTGGCCAGGTGCTGAAAGACGGTGCTGTGGCTGACGCCATCGCATCGGTGAAGCCTGAGTCCCCTGAGGGCAAGCCCACCGTTACAGTCCTGGACTACGGTTCCGGCAACGTCCGCTCCGCCGTTCGTGCACTGGAACGAGCCGGTGCCCACGTGGTGCTGAGCGCCAAGCCGGAAGATGTGCTTAACGCTGATGGCTTGGTAGTTCCCGGCGTTGGTGCCTTTGAGACGGTCATGAAGGAACTCAAAGCAGTTGATGCGATCCGAATGATCGGGCGACGGGTTGCCGGCGGGCGCCCAGTCCTGGCTATATGCGTTGGCCTTCAGGTCCTCTTCGAAGCCGGTGTCGAGCACGGCACCGAGTCCGAAGGCATGGCGGAATGGCCGGGAAAGGTGGAGCTTCTTCCTGCCCCCGTTGTCCCGCACATGGGGTGGAACACGGTGGACGTGCCGGAGGGCTCCAAGCTCTTTGCCGGCGTCGAGCAGGAACGCTTTTACTTTGTGCACTCCTATGGTGTGCAGGAGTGGAACTTCGACGTCGTGCAGCCCCGCATGGCTCCGCCGATGGTCACATGGTCCGAGCATGGCGCGCGCTTCATTGCGGCCGTGGAGAACGGGCCTCTATGCGCTACCCAATTCCACCCAGAGAAATCGGGTGACGCCGGAGCCCGGCTCTTGCGGAACTGGGTTGATGGCTTGCGAAAGCCGGTAACTGAAACCACCGGAAGCGGTGCCGCCTAAATGTGGTCTGTTGTCCTCATGGGCCTCGCCGGCGTGCTGGTGGGTGGCGGGATCTCCTTCCATCAGCAAAAGAAGCCCCGCTGGGTCTCCATTTCTTTCTACGTGCTGGCCGGGATGTCCCTGCTGGCTGCCTACCTCCTGACGCTACCCGGTAGCTGAATCCGCTACCTGACCCCGTCACCCTCGAAACTTCAAGGACACACATGACCACCTCTACCCAGTCCGTTCTGGAACTCCTGCCCGCCGTCGACATCGTTGATGGCCAGGCAGTCCGGCTCCTGCAGGGCGAAGCCGGCTCGGAAACAAGCTACGGAACGCCCCTCGAAGCAGCCCTGAACTGGCAGAATGCCGGCGCCGAGTGGGTGCACATGGTTGACCTCGACGCCGCTTTTGGACGTGGCAACAACGCCGCCCTCATCAGCGAGGTGGTGTCCCAGCTCAACGTCAAGGTGGAACTGTCCGGTGGCCTGAGGGATGACGAATCTCTGGAGCGTGCCTTGGAGCTGGGCGTTGCCCGCGTGAACCTTGGCACGGCTGCGCTGGAGAACCCTGAATGGACCCGTCGGGCGATCGACCGTTTCGGTGACAAGATCGCCGTCGGACTCGATGTCCGCGGAACAACGCTTGCCGGACGCGGCTGGACCAAGGAGGGTGGTGACCTCTGGGAGGTTTTGGCCCGTCTTGAGGACGCTGGCTGTGCGCGGTACGTCGTCACCGACGTCACCAAGGACGGTACGTTGCAGGGTCCGAACGTGGACCTGCTGCGCCAGATGGTGGAGAAAACCGGCAAGCCTGTTGTGGCTTCTGGTGGTATCTCCAGCCTTGAAGACCTGCGGGTGCTGCGCGAGCTCGTACCGCTGGGCGTTGAAGGTGCGATCGTCGGCAAGGCGTTGTATGCCGGGGCCTTTACGCTGCCCGAAGCCCTGGACGTAGCCGGCCGCCGCTGATGCCCCACGACGCAGGACACCAGCACGGCGAACATGGCCACGGCCGACGCGAACTCCCGGGTCACATCGCGGCGGCTTTGGCGGGTGCCGGCGGAGCGACTGATTCTGCAGGCCAGCCGTGGGCGGGCAGGAGCTTTGAAGGCGACGACGCCAAAATCCATAACTTCGAGGACGACGACGGTTCTGCCGGCGAAGGCTACCTCGCAGCAATTGCCTCGTTGCTGGCTGGAACGGGAAGTGAATCAGACGTCGTGGCATCCCTCGCGACGACGAGGGTGTTCGTGCCGGTTGTTGCCCAGCTTGCCGAGGAAGCCGAAGGCGTCGACGGCCTGCATGCAGACAAGCAGGCCGATATGGCATTGGTCACACTTAAGGCTCCGGATGGTCGGAAGGCCATGCCCGTGTTCACGTCTGCAGCAGCACTTGAGGCGTGGCACCCGGACGCACGGCCTGTGGCCGTTTATGCGGCCCGGGCGGCACTTTCCGCCGTGTCCGAGGGTGCCCAGTTGCTGGTCCTGGATCCTGGTTCCGACTTCACGTTTGTTGTCCGACGCCCGGCCATGTGGGCACTGGCCCAACAGCGGGACTGGACGCCGTCATACCTGGATGATCAACTGGAGGCTGCTCTCGCTTCAACAGTCTCGTCCTTCCGGACGGTCCGACGGCTCGAGACGCAACCCGGGGCCGGAGTTGCGTCCCTCACGGCCGACGGCCGAACGGTGGCCGGCGGCGGTGCGGGACCTGAGCTGCGGGTTGTCCTCTTCCTGGAAGATGGCCTTGATGCCGTGGCTGTGCAGACGCTCGTTGCCCAATTGAACGATGCGTGGGCAGGGATGGATTCCTTCGCCGAAGGCGTTGACTCCATGGAAGTTAAATTGCAGCGCGCGGCACAGGAGCCTGGGCGGCACTAACGGCAGCACCCGTTCCCCGGGGCTGCCCCGGGGGAACAAGAGGATTTTGCAGTGAACTTCGCTCTCTACAAAGAGATGCTGTCCATCCGTCCTGTCCGGCGGTTGTTGGTTGTGGGCATGATTGCCCGTATCCCGCACTCCGCTGCGGGCGTGCTTCTTACCCTGCACATTGTGTTGACTCTGGGGCAGGGATACGCGGCTGCTGGTGCCGCGGCCGCCGTGATGACCATTGGCATTGCCCTGGGCGCGCCATGGCGTGGCCGGCGGGTGGACCTGGTGGGCCTCAGGAAGGCGCTCATCCCTTCCGTTGTCTCAGAGACGGTCATCTGGTCGATTGTTCCGCACGTATCGTACGAGTGGCTGCTGCCCCTGGTGTTTGTGGGTGGTCTGTTTACGCTGCCCATCTTCAGTGTGGTCCGTCAGTCACTGGGCGTGATGGTGGACGGGGAGCAGCGGCGCTCGGCCTTCGCCCTGGATTCCATCGCCACCGAACTCGTGTTCATGATAGGCCCGGCCGTTGGTGCCATTGTTGCCACCAGTGGTTTCTCCGCGATTGGTCTCACCGCCGTGGGCATTTCCGTGTCAGCGGCCGGGCTGTTCCTGATGTGGTTCAACCCGCCAACGCGCAGTGAAGCAGTGTGCACTCCCCAGGAGTCTGCGGACCGGGCGGCGGCGGACCTTGCTGCGGCAGAAGCGGCCATGGTGGCCTCTGCGCCAGCGCATGTCCAGGAAGCAGCCTCGGAGATGGCCTCGGCGACAACGCGCGGTGCGGGCATCCGTAGCCGGGTGGCCAGTAACTTCACGTGGTTCACGGTTTCAGTTGCGGCACTCTTTGCGGTGGCCGCGGGATCCGGCATGGTGCTCAGCGGTTCCGACGTCAGCATCGTGGGCTTGCTGGAGCGTGGCGGGCACCAGAACGAGATTGGCATTGTGTTCTTCTTCTGGTGCGCAGCATCCGTGGTGGGCGGACTCATCTACGGTTCCATGAAGCGTTCGATTTCGCCCATGCTCCTGCTCCTGGGTATGGCTGCCCTGACCATCCCCATGGGCTTTGCCCAGGACACCTGGACGCTGGCTTTCCTCTCGCTGCTGCCCGGTTTGCTGTGCGCTCCTGTCCTGTCCGCATCGTCGGAGAAGGTGGCGGACCTGGTGGATGAGGAACGCCGCGGCGAGGCAATGGGTTGGTACGGCTCGGCGCTGACAGCCGGTGTTGCGCTCGGAGCGCCCTTGGCCGGGGTCTTCATCGACAATGTTGGGCCATCTGCCGGCTTCGCTGCCATCGGCTTTGCAGGCGTCGTGCTTTGTGTTGCAGGGCTGGCGCTCACCTCGATGCGCCGGCGGTCCGCCCGCGTCTAGCCCATGGCAACTGCAGAAAGTACGACGGCGGGTGGACCACATGTGGTCCACCCGCCGTCGTTGGTACTTGCGTTAGTTGCCGCTTAGTTCACGGGTCCCGTGAACTTTTCGCCCGGCCCCTTGCCCGGGGCGTCCGGGATGAGCGATGCCTCGCGGAAGGCCAACTGCAAAGAGCGCAGGCCGTCGCGCAATGGACCGGCATGCTGGGAGCCGATTTCAGGTGCGGCTGCGGAGACAAGGCCGGCAAGCGCTGTGATCAGCTTGCGGGCTTCGTCGAGATCCTTCAGGTCCTCAGCGTTGGGGTCGTCCGCCAGGCCAACCTTCACTGCGGCTGCGCTCATGAGGTGAACGGCGCCGGTGGTGATGACCTCCACGGCCGGAACTTCAGCGATGTCACGGATCTGCTGGGAGACCCCGGAATCGGCGGCTCGTGCCGCGTCTTCGCTGTAGGAGTTGCGGGGATTGCTGTCTTCAGTGCTCATACTGGTAAGCTTGTCACAGACCGACTGGAAGTCGTTATTCACGGAATACATCAGCAGTAATGCTCCCGCCGCGTGCAATGTGCGCTTGGCGGGTTGTTTCTGTAGAATTGACTTTCAGTTTGCAAGCGGAGTTCTCTCCCACCCGCGTCAGCCGTTTCCCTTCGGGGACCAGAGGTTGCCGGGTACATGGTCGGACACTTCCGGTGGCACAGCCTCCGGAAGTGCGTACTTCCCGTAAAGGGGAGTGCAGCCGATCTTCGAGGCCTTCGATTGCACCAGCAATTGGGGGCCTTCTCTATTTGCCGGTGACATCACCACAACCACAGGAGCTTTAACATTAGCGAGCCAAGAATCAATGAGCGTATCCGCGTCCCCGAGGTGCGGCTGGTCGGCCCTGCCGGCGAACAGGTAGGAATTGTCCGCATCGAGGACGCCCTGCGTCTTGCTGCCGAATCCGATCTCGATCTCGTTGAAGTTGCCCCGCAGGCTAAGCCTCCTGTTTGCAAGTTGATGGACTTCGGCAAGTACAAGTACGAAGCCGCAGTCAAGGCCCGCGAGGCCCGCAAGAACCAGACCAACACGGTTCTGAAGGAAATTCGCTTCCGCCTCAAGATCGACAAGCACGACTACGAAACCAAGCGCGGACACGCACTTCGTTTCCTCGGTGCCGGTGACAAGGTCAAGGCCATGATCCAGTTCCGCGGCCGCGAGCAGCAGCGTCCTGAGATGGGCATCCGCCTGCTTCAGAAGTTTGCTGAAGACGTTGCCGAAGTTGGCATCGTCGAGTCGAGCCCCCGCATCGATGGCCGCAACATGGTCATGGTGATTGGTCCGCTGAAGAACAAGGCCGAAGCGAAGGCTGAAGCCCGCCGCGCGGCCCAGCGTGCCGAAGCCAAGGCCCAGAATGAAGCCAAGGCATCCGGACGGGTGGACACCACCAGTGATCAGGCTCCCTTGACCCAGACTTTGGGTGATCTCCTTCCCGCTGGCCTCCTGGCTGGCGAGGAAGAGGCCAAGCAGGAAGCCGTGGAGGCTCCCGAGGTTGAAACTTCCGTGGCTGAAGAAGCCCCGGTTGTTGAAGAAGCCCCGGCAGCTGAAGAAGCTGCGGTTGTCGAAGAGGCTCCGGTTGTCGCCGAAGCTCCGGCTCCGGTTGTCGAAGAAGCGCCCGTGGTTGAAGAAGCCCCGGTCGCCAAGGCTGCTCCGGCCAAGGCTGCCCCGGCCGCCAAGGCTCCGGTTGCCAAGGCCGCTCCGGCAGAGGCGGCCCCGAAGCCTGTGGTTCCGGCTCCGAAGCCCGCAGTACCTGCGGCTCCGAAGCCCGTTGCCAAGCCGGCAGCTCCCAAGCCGGCAGCTCGGCCCGCGGCCCCCAAGGCCATGCCGAAGCCTGCATCACGCAAGACCAACTAGTTCAACGCCGCGGAGGCCTGGCCTCCACCGGCAAGCAACCAGCACGCCGGCCCTCGTAGGCCGGCTGCGCGAAAGAATCGCGGACTTGTCCGTGGATACGTAAGGAGATCGGTTCCCATGCCGAAGATGAAGACCCACAGCGGTGCTAAGAAGCGCTTCAAGCTGACCGGTACCGGCAAGCTGAAGCGTCAGCAGGCCAACCGTCGTCACTACCTGGAGCACAAGTCCTCCAGGCTGACCCGTCGCCTGGCCGGCGACAAGCTCGTCTTCAAGGGCGATGCCAAGGTCATCAAGAAGATGCTCGGCGTCTAAGTTCCAAGTTCTTTGGTACCTGCCATCCGGCAGGAACCGACTACACCAAAAGCCTTCTCAGGCCGGCCGGGTTTCCGGCAGTAGCAGCTTGGGATAAAGATTTCTGAAGGAGTACGCACGTGGCACGTGTGAAGCGGGCGGTAAACGCCCACAAGAAGCGCCGGGTTGTCCTTGAACGCGCAAAGGGTTACCGCGGACAGCGTTCGCGCCTGTACCGCAAGGCAAAAGAGCAGCTGCTGCACTCGTTTGTGTACAGCTACGGTGACCGCCGCAAGAAGAAGGGTGACTTCCGTCGCCTCTGGATCCAGCGCATCAACGCTGCATCCCGCGCCAACGGCCTGACCTACAACCGTCTCATCCAGGGCCTCAAGGCCGCTGAGGTTGAGGTTGACCGCCGCATGCTGGCCGAGCTGGCCGTCTCCGACGCCAACGCTTTCGCTGCTCTGGTGAACATTGCCAAGGCTGCACTCCCGGCTGACACGTCCGCTCCGGCCGCCAAGGCTGAGGCTGCTCCCAAGGCAAAGGTTGCTCCGGCAGCTGCCACGGCAACGGCTGTCAAGGCTGTCGTTTCCGAGAAGCCGGCCATCGAAGGCGCTGTTGCAGCCGACGGTGACGAGGCTCCGGAAGGCTACGCCATCAAGGGCAACGCCGAGTCCAAGAAGTACCACGTACCGGGTTCCACCTGGTACAACACCACCGCTGCTGAATACTGGTTCTCCACGGTTGAGGCTGCAAAGGCAGCTGGTTTCGAGCCGGCCGGCGGCGAAGCCCGCCAGCAGATCAAGAACTAGTAGCAACTGCCACTAAAGTTCTATATATGAACGAAACCGGGCGCCCGCAAGACTTTCCGATGACCAACCCCCGAGCTGATCGGGTGAGGGACGTCGCCAAGCTTGCCGGGCGCCCGGCGCGTTTAAAGCGCGGACGGTTCCTGGCTGAGGGCCCGCAAGCTGTTCGGGAGGCGTTGAGTCTCCACCGTGAGCGCACCGCGGCAGGAGGCTCCGCCGTCGTGCATGAAGTTTTTGCGAGCGAAGCGTGCCTTGACCGCCTTCCGGAACTGGCCGACCTGGCACACGGCACGCTGCTCCGGATCGCCAGCGACGAGGTCCTGGCGGCCATGGCAGACACCGTGAATCCGCAGGGGATCGTAGCTGTCTGCAGTTTTGTGGACGTCAGCTTGGATTCAGTGCTTGACGCCGGGCCCCGCCTGATCGCCGTCATGTGCCAGGTGCGCGACCCCGGCAACGCCGGAACGGTCCTGCGCGCCGCTGATGCGGCCGGGGCTGATGCGGTTGTTCTTACCGGCTCCAGTGTGGACATCTACAACCCGAAGGCTGTCCGCTCCACGGCGGGTTCCTTGTTCCACCTACCTGTTGTCCTGGGGGCGGACGTCGATGAGTTGGTGGAGCGTTGCCGGGAGCGAGGGATCGGCATCCTCGCCGCTGACGGCTATGGAACCGTCAACCTGGACCAACTCCAGGACCAGAATGCTGCGCGAAGGCTGGGCAACGAATCCGTGGTGTCGGAATACGCTCTTGAAGCACCCACGGCCTGGCTCTTCGGCAACGAGGCACAGGGTCTGTCGGACGACGAACTGGCCCTTGCCGATCACCGGGTAGCAGTGCCTGTTTACGGTGCCGCCGAGAGCTTGAATCTGGGTACGGCAGCCACTGTTTGCCTGTACGCCAGTGCACGTTCCCAGCAGGGCGCCCGAGTGGGGAATGTGTAAACAGCGCCACCCCGGGTACGGTATTGCTTGCAAGATCAGACGATGACGACTCTTCTTGGTCCATTCCAAACTTTCCCAAACCCGAAGAGGTGAAGCTTTCGTGGCTGCAGGTGGCGGTACCAAAGCGATCGTAGCGGCTCTCGCCGCCAATTTGACCATCGCTGTATTGAAGTTCGTTGCATTCTTCCTGACGGCGTCATCGTCCATGCTCGCTGAGGCCATCCACTCCGTGGCGGATTCAGGAAACCAGATTCTGTTGCTGGTGGGCGGTAAACGTGCCAAGCGGGCAGCCAGCCCGGAACACCCCTTCGGCTATGGCCGTGAGCGGTACATCTACGCGTTCATCGTGTCGATTGTGCTGTTCAGCGTGGGTGGCCTGTTCGCGCTCTATGAGGCGTGGGAGAAGTTCCAGCACCCGCATGGCATCGAGGGCGCCTTCTGGTGGGTTCCTTTGGCGGTCCTGGTGGGTGCCATCATCGCCGAATCGTTCTCGTTCCGCACCGCGATCATCGAGTCGAATCATGTTCGCGGTCAGCAGTCGTGGGTGAAGTTTGTCCGCAACGCCAAACAGCCTGAGCTGCCCGTTATCCTTCTGGAAGACTTTGGCGCTTTGCTGGGCCTCGTGTTCGCGCTGTTTGGCGTCAGCATGACGCTGGTAACCGGAGACGGCGTATGGGACGCCCTCGGCACGGCGATGATCGGCCTCCTGCTGGTGGCCATTGCTGTGGTTCTGGCATTGGAAACCAAGTCCTTGTTGCTGGGCGAGTCCGCCACCAAGGAAGACGTGCTTCGTATCACCGAAGCCCTTGAAGCTGACGGAACGCACATTATCCACCTCAAGACGCTCCACCTTGGACCGGAAGAGCTGCTGGTAGCTGCCAAGATCTCCATGGGGGCTTCAGAAACAGGCGAGGAGATCGCCAAGGGAATCGACGACGCTGAGCAGCGGATCCGTGCAGCGGTGCCGATCGCCAGGGTCATCTACCTTGAACCGGATATCGAGCGGGTTCAGGCGCAAGCGTAAGTTTCCTTAAACGATGAATGGCTCCGCAGGTGCGGAGCCATTCATCGTTTAAACCATAATGCGGACAAATGCTGATCAGGCCAGCGGGTTCCTGCGTTCCAGGAAGCCGCTGACAAGGGCTACACCGAGGCCGAGGATGGCCAGGACGGCACCTACGAGTGCGGGAGCTACGTAACCCCACCCCCAGGCGATGACTGTGCCGCCAAGGAAGGCGCCCAAGGCATTGGCGATGTTGAGGGCCGAATGGTTCAGTGACGAGGCCAGGGACGCCGCCCCCGGGGCAGCATCCAGGAGACGCGTCTGCAGTGCCGGTGTCAGCATTGAGCCCACGCCGCCCACCACAAAAGCCATGATGAAGGCGGCCCAAGCCCAATGCGCGGCGATGGCGTAAACCACCAGGGCGGCGGCGATTCCAGGCATCACCCAGTAGATGGTGCCCATGACAGACTTGTCGGCTATGCGCCCGCCGATGATGTTGCCTACAACCATGCCAAGACCGTAGAGGGCTACAACGGCCGGGATAAGGCTCTCGGGGATGCCTGCCACGGACGTCATGGTGTGGGCGATGTAGGTGTAGACGGCGAAGAACCCGCCGAAGCCGATGATGCCGATCAGCAAGGCAAGCCACACCTGCAGACGCTTGAGGGCGCCAAGTTCCCGCCGGATGCTGGCATCAGGGTGGGCCGCTTCGAAGGGCACAAACTTCCACACCATGGCCACCGTCAGCAACCCGATAGCGCCAACAATGATGAAGAGAAGCCGCCAGCCGAACGTCTGCCCCACCCACGTGGCCAAGGGCACTCCGATGACGTTGGAGACCGTGAGGCCGGCCATGACCATGGAAATCGCCCAGCCACGCTTGGTCGGAGCCACGAGGCCCGCCGCGATGACAGCGGCTACACCAAAAAAGGCTCCGTGGGGAAGTCCCGAAGCGAAGCGGGAAAGGAGCATGAAACCATAGTCGGGCGCTATGAAGGAGGTGAGGTTTGCCAGGGAAAGAAACAGCATGAGGCCCAGTGCGAGGTGCTTCTTGGGGAGTTTGGCTCCAAAAGCGGCGAAGATCGGGGCGCCGATCACTACGCCCAAGGCATAGGCAGAAATGAGGTTGCCGGCTTGGGGCGTGCTGATGCCCAGACCCTCCTCGATTTCCTTCAGCAGGCCCATCATCGCGAATTCAGTAGTGCCAATGGCAAAACCACCCATGGCCAAGGCCAGGATGGCCAGGCCAAGGTGGCGCTTCACTGCTTTGGCGGTGGCGGGTGCGGACACGGTGGTAGTCATAAGCCTGCTTCTTAAGGGCGCCTGATGGGGCTGGGGAATGCGGAGAAAATCCGATAACAAGTTTAGTCCCCGTGCACTCCACTTAGTGTTGCAATGTGACGATGCCCATCATCGGAGCCACCAATAGACTGGTCCAGTGACTGCATTGATAAACGTCGTGGGCGCCGCTGTCGTTGACTCCCTGGCCACGCCCACCCGCCTTCTGGCCGCACGCCGCACAGCCCCACCGCAATTCGCGGGCATGTGGGAATTTCCGGGCGGCAAGGTGGAAGCAGGGGAGGCCCCTGAGGCCGCCCTGCACCGTGAACTCGCTGAGGAACTGGGAATTGAGGTTCAGCTCGGGGCGGAGCTTACATCCGGCAGTGACAACGGGTGGAAGCTCAATGAGCGTGCCTCCATGCGTGTGTGGTTCGCTGAAGTGACTGCGGGGGAGCCCCAGCCGTTGGAGGATCACGACGAATTACACTGGATCCCTCTGGGTAATTGCGACGAAGCTCTCAACCTCCCGTGGATTCCGGCGGACTTGCCGATTGTCCGGGCGTTGCTTGATCGAGTGGGCGCACCCGCCGGGGAGCATGACGTTTCAATGAGTTAGAGAGCGGGCTTCCGGTCACGTGAAGCCGTATCGTTCGAATGTGAGAGCCTCATACCGCCCTTGCGAAAAACTCCTGCAGTGCGCGGCCTGAATTCTGTGCGCCGCCGCCGGGTGGCCATGCCCGCGATGACGCCTGAGCTCGGACAAGCAGATTCTGGTTGAGGGCAACCACAGCCTGTTCTACAACGTGCTGGCCGTCCGTGAGGACCAGAAAGGACGATCTTTTGCTGCGTATGGAGCCCTGGCCGCTTTGCTTAGAAGAGAGACTGCTGCCCCGGGAGGGGAGTGGAGGCGCCAGGTTCAGGAGTACTTGAGGCTTCCGCGGGGCGGGCGTTCCGGTGGCTGAATCCCGACGTCCCCAGGAAACCGTACTTGGCCTTGAAGTGGCTGATCCTTCCGGTCAGCCACGCACGGTATTCCTTGGACGCATAACTGCCTTGGCCATAAAGGCGACGGTACTTTCCCACAAGTTCCGGATGTTGGGCGGCCAGCCATTTCATGTACCACTCCCGTGTCCCCGGTTTGAGGTACAAGGCTCCAGCGGTGACGCCGGTGGCCCCTGCGTTGGTCAATTCGGTGAACAGTGAATCAAGGGCCTCGTCCGAATCAGTGAGCCACGGCAGGATGGGCATCGCCATGACGCCGCAGCCAAGGCCAGCGTCCCGGAGGCGGGCGATGAGCTTCAGGCGTGCCCTGGGGGAGGGTGTGCCGGGTTCGATCAGTTCAGCCAGGTCCTCATTGGTCATGGCCAGGGAGATACCAAGGTCCACGGGTACCTGGGTGGCGGCGTGCTTGAGCAGGGGAATATCCCTCGCAAGCAAGGTGCCCTTGGTCAGGATGGAAAACGGCGTGCCTGAGTCTGCCAAGGCCCTGATGATTCCCGGCATCAGGGCGTACCGTCCTTCTGCCCTTTGGTAGGGGTCCGTGTTGGTGCCAAGTGCCACCTGTGGTCGTTTCCAGGAAGGCTTGGCCAGTTCCTTGCGGAGGACTTCTGCGGCGTTGACCTTGACCACCACTTGGGAGTCGAAGTCCCGCCCGGCGTCAAATTCCAAATAGGTATGGCTGTTGCGGGCGAAGCAATAGACGCAGGCGTGGCTGCAGCCGCGGTAGGGATTCACGGTCCACTCGAAGGGCATGTTTGAACCGGAAGGCACCTTGTTGAGCACTGACTTTGCGGTGACCTCATGGAAGGTGACTCCGGAGAATTCGGGTGTCGAGACGGAACGCACAAGCCCGGAGAGCGGCAGCAACGCATCCAAGGCCGGGGCAGGGCCTGGAGCCGCAGCGTCGCTCTCGTCTGACGCCGGTCCAGGCATCGGTGTAAGTGCTTGTGCGTCCCATCTCATGAACTCCATTCGAATGTATGTTCGAATGAATGTCAAGGCTTCGAATCTGGCTGGCCAGGATCCCGGCCAGCCAGGATCCCGGCCAGCCGGGAAGCCGACCTCCAAGGGAGCCACTGTGGTGTTGCTAGGGTTGGGCCATGATTCTGCTCACGGGCTTCGAACCGTTCGGTGGGGACGAGGCCAACTCCTCGTGGCTGGCTGCGCTCCGGGCCCAGGACATCCTTCGGGCGGAGGGCCTCGCTGTGGAATCCGTCGAGTTGCCTTGCGTCTTTGGTGAGTCGGCGGTGGTTCTCGAAGCGGCCATGGCACGCCTGCGTCCGGACGTGGTTGTCTGCATAGGCCTGGCGGGAGGGCGTGAACGTGTGTCCCTTGAGAGAGTGGCTATCAACTGTGACGACGCGCGAATTCCGGACAACAAGGGCCAGAGTCCCATCGACCAAGAGGTCATCGATGGAGGGCCGGCAGCTTACTTCTCAAGCCTGCCCATCAAAGCCGCGCTCAGAAACCTCCAGATTGCAGGGATCAAAGGTGAAGTCTCCCAATCGGCAGGCACGTATGTGTGTAACCACGTCTTTTATGCCTTGATGCATTCCCTCGCCTCCAGGCCGGGAGTCCTTGGCGGCTTTGTCCATGTTCCCTATCTGCCGGAACACCTCCCGGCAGGCAGCACGGCCCCCTCCCTGTCCTTGGAATCAATGGCCGAGGGCATTGCCGTCATAGTCCGGACAGCCCTGCAGCCGCAGGGAGATATCAAAATATCTGCCGGCACCATCCACTAGAGGAGTTCCCACTCAACCGTGACGCTGGCGGAAACGGAAGACTCGCCTGCCTCCACCGGCAATGCCTCTGCGGCGTAGGACGCCCGGACCATTCCGCCCAAGGGGACCGGACCGCTATGCACTGGCTGCTGTGAGACGGAGATTACGGCTCCAAGCCGTGAGGAAGCCAAAGAAGCGTACTGTTCGGCACGGGATCGCGCATCCTGCCATGCTGCCTCCTGCGCTTGGGCAGTGACGGCTGAGGCGTCCGCGAAGCCTTGCTCGATCCCGTTGATCCTGATGTCGTCCCCGCCCGCGGCAACTGCTGCGGCTATGGCCGCCGGCGCATCCGCGTGCGAACGGATTCCCACCTGCAGATTCGTGGAGGCTACATAGGCTGTTACCTTTTGGCCCTGCCCCTCCACCCACACCAGGTCGGCGCGGAGATTCAGGCCACTTGTTCGAAGATCCACGTCCTGCACTCCCGCTGCGCGCAAGCTGGCGGCGACGGCGGCAGCCGCCTTCCCGGCGTCGTCATAGGCTCGGGCTGCGGTGTCCCGCCGCGTCTCCACCCCGAGCGTCAAAGTCACCAGGTCCGGAACGGCCTTTGCGCTCGCAGTCCCGGTGACGGTAATGGTTCGGTTCATGCTCAAGCCTCGATTCCCTTGCCGGCAGGACCGTCCTGCCGTCGGTTGTGATGGTCAATGTAGCCGCCGGCGGCGAGGCCGGCCTGGCGTTCAAAGAAATTCCCGGAGCCCGGGTTACCGCTGCGGAGCATGGACCACCCGGCGGCGATGCCGTAGAGCGCCAGGAAAGGCAGGCCCAGGCAATACGCATACTGGGTGCTGTGCCGCTCCTCATGTCCCAGCAGCACCTCGTTCCTGCCGGCCGTCCCCTGCGGCGCCCGGTGCAGGATGACGTTCCCGAGCGTAAACGCGCCGGCGTGCGGGAGTTTCCAGTGGTAACCCGCCGCGATGATGAGTCCCCGCGGACCGCGTGTCACCACGGAGCGGGAGCAAGCGGCCACTGCAAGTCCCAAAGGCGTGGACAGGTTCAGGACATTTGCGATCTGCCGGAGGCGTTGCACAGGAGTCATGAAGCCATGCTAGCCCCGTCGCATCTGGCAGGGTGCGGGCCGCAGGGATACGCTGTTCGAGCACTGACCGGTGCGGGGGGATTCGAATGGGGGAAGAGGGAAGATGAACGCAAAACGCGCCATGGGCGTGGTGGGTGTCCTGATCGCAGTGATGGTGGCACTGACCGGATGCGTCAAGCTCAACATGTCCGTGAAGGTCAACAACGAAAAGAGCGTGGACTACGAGGTTGTCTACGCAATCCAGAAGTCAGTATTGGGCGACAAATCCTTTGACGAATTCATGGAGTCCAACGGCAGCGGCAGGCAGCAGATGGACATTCCTGACGGCGCCACTGTAGTGGACTACGAGGACGAGAAGTACAAGGGCAAACGAATCACCGCAGCCAACCTTGACCCAGCCAAGCTCGCTGAGTCCTCCAGTTCCGAGAATCCCTTTGAGCTCAAACGGGAGGGCGATTTCTACGTCCTCTCCATGGGCGGCGTCACGGGTGCCGACAGCAGCGATCCGCAGGCGTCCAGCATGGCAAAATCCATGTTTGACGAAGCTTCCGTGACGTTCACGTTCCCCGGCAAAGTGGTCGAAGCCAAGGGCGCCACAGTGGACGGCAACACGGCAAAGTTTGACATGCTCTCCATCAAGGAATCATCCGTCCAGGCCAAGGCCGAGGCCAACGCCGGCATCCCGATGTGGATCATTTGGGTCTTGGTGGCGGTGCTGGTCATTGCTGCAGGATTGATCCTCCTGTTCGTGTTGTTGCGCAGGAAAGCGGCGCAACCCGCGCTCGCGGTCGCCGCGCCGAACGGACAGCCGGGGTATGCACCCCAGCCTGGGCAGGAGGGCTACCAGCCCCCGGTCCAACAGGATGCCTACCCCCAGCAGCCTGCGCAGCAGCCCCAGCAGGACTGGGCAGGGCAGGGCTACACGCCGGGCGCGCCGCCGGCACAGGCTCCACAACCGCCGGCGCAGTCAGCGCAGCCGCCAACGCAGCAGCCCGGACGGACGCACGACGACGGCCAGGTGCCTCCGCCGCCCACGGCACCTCCGGCGTCGGGCGCCTAAGCGAAAGGGCGACACACCGCTGTCGTTATTCCAGATAGCGGAACCGTGCCCTGGGGGTTAAATCCCGACTGTGAGGTTCAACTAGACTGAAGGGTAGTGCCTGCCGTCCGCGGCGAGCACTGCCCTTTCGTTTTGCAGGCCTGCCTTGCCGGGCCGTTCCCTACTCGTAGCTAAGAACAGTAGATGACTGACACTTTGCCAGGCGCTGCCATCCCGAATCCGCTGGATGAAGCCGCCATCACCGCCGCCGTCGAGGACGCCATTGCTGCTATTGCGGCTGCTTCCTCCCTTGATGAACTCAAGGCTGTCCGCCTCGCCCACACCGGTGAGAAGTCGCCCCTGAGCCTCGCCAACCGTGAAATCGGTGGCCTCGCCAAGGAACACAAGGCTGCCGCCGGCAAGCTCATGGGTTCATCCCGTGGCCGGGTCAACCAGGCGCTCGCAGCCCGGACCCAGGTTCTCGAAGCCGAGAACGACGCCCGCATCCTGGTTGAAGAGACCGTGGACGTCACGGCCGCACCGCGCCGGCGGCGTGCCGGTGCACGCCACCCGCTGTCCACGCTGCAGGACCGCGTCTCGGACATCTTTGTTGGCATGGGTTGGGAAATCGCCGAAGGCCCCGAGGTGGAGTCCGAGTGGTTCAACTTTGATGCCCTGAACTTCAAGCCGGACCACCCGGCGCGCGAAATGCAGGACACGTTCTTCGTGGAGCCGCCCGAAGCCCACTTGCTGATGCGCACGCACACCTCGCCGGTGCAGGTTCGTTCCATGCTGGAACGCGAAGTACCCATCTACGTGCTGTGCCCGGGCAAGGTGTTCCGCACCGATGAACTCGATGCCACGCACACTCCTGTCTTCCACCAGTTCGAAGGGCTGGCGATCGACAAGAACCTCAGCATGGCTGACCTCCGTGGCACGCTGGAGCACTTCGCCCGCCAGATGTTCGGCGACGAAGCCTCCATCCGCCTGCGCCCCAACTACTTCCCGTTCACCGAGCCGTCCGCAGAGCTCGACATTTGGCACCCGGGTGCCAAGGGTGGTCCGCGGTGGATCGAGTGGGGCGGCTGCGGCATGGTCAACCCCAACGTCCTCCGGGCAGCCGGCATCGATCCGGACATCTATTCAGGTTTTGCCTTCGGTATGGGCATTGAGCGCACGCTCATGTTCCGCAACGAGGTCGGCGATATGCGCGACATGATCGAAGGCGACGTACGTTTCAGCGAGCACTTCGGGATGGAGATCTAACAGTGCGTATCCCACTTTCCTGGCTGCGTGAATTCGCGCAGGTTCCGGCCGATGCAACGGCCGAAGACGTCATGGCTGACCTGGTCAAGGTTGGCTTTGAAGAAGAAGAAGTCCACCGTCCCACGGATGAGCTGACGGGTCCTGTTGTGGTTGGCCAGGTCCTGAGCCTGGTCGAGGAACCGCAGTCCAACGGCAAGACCATCAACTGGTGCCAGGTCCGCGTGGTTCCTGAAGGCCAGGAGCAGACCCTCACCGGCGAGGGCATTGACCCCTCCGGCGTGCAGGGCATCATTTGCGGTGCCCACAACTTTGTTGAGGGTGACAAAGTGGTTGTCACCCTGCCGGGCGCTGTTCTGCCCGGAAACTTCCAGATCTCGGCGCGCAAGACCTACGGTCACCTGTCCGCGGGCATGATCGCTTCCGTCCGTGAGCTGGGTATCGGCGATGACCACGACGGCATCCTGGTGCTCTCGCGCATCGGACTGGATCCGGAAATCGGCTCAGACGCGATGGAACTGCTCGGTCTGTACGACCAAGCAGCCGAAATCAACGTCACCCCGGACCGCGGTTATGCCTTCTCCATCCGCGGTGTGGCCCGCGAGTACGCCCACGCCACCGGAACGTCGTTCACGGACCCCGCGTCCAAGGTCAACGCACCCGCTTCCCTGCAGGGCGGCTACGGCGTCAAGCTCAACGACGATGCGCCGATCTACGGCATGCCCGGTTGCGACCGCTTCGTGGCCCGCACGGTACGTGGCGTGGACGCCTCGCGTCACACCCCGCCGTGGATGTCCTCCCGTCTTCGCCTGGCCGGCGTCCGCTCCATCTCTCTTCCGGTTGATATCTCCAACTACGTGATGCTGGAGCTTGGACAGCCGAACCACTGCTACGACCTCGATAAGCTTGCGGGCGACATCGTGGTACGCCGTGCAGTGGCGGGGGAGAAGATCACCACCCTCGATGACAAAGAGCGCACGCTCGACGTCGAGGACCTGCTGATCACCGACGATTCCGGCGCCATTGGCATTGCAGGTGTGATGGGCGGCGCCCACACCGAGGTGTCCGACTCCACCACGAACATCCTGGTGGAAGCCGCGCACTTTGATGAAGTCTCCATTGCCCGTTCCCGTCGCCGCCACAAGCTGCCGTCCGAAGCGTCCAAGCGCTTCGAGCGCGGGGTTGATTGGCACGTTGCCAACATCGCTGCGCAGCGCGTCGTTGACCTCTTGGTGGAACTTGCCGGGGGTACGGCAGACGAGGCCGGGACCGACGTCGGAACCGCCCCTGAGGCTGTCACCATTGAACTGCCCGCCGAGTTCGCCGCCGCCCGGATCGGCATCGATTTCACCGAAGAGCAGATCACCACGTCCCTGGTGGACCTGGGTGCAACTGTGGAGAAGACGTCGTCGGGTTACGTTGTGACCGCTCCGAGCTGGCGCAATGACCTCGAAACCAAGGAAGACCTCTCCGAGGAAATCGCGCGGCTGGTGGGCTACGACAACATCCCCTCCACACTTCCGGTGGCGCCTCCCGGCCGGGGCCTCAGCCGCAGCCAGCAGCAGAAGCGCCGTGTGGTCCAGGCTTTGGCTGATGCAGGTCTTACCGAGGTGCTGTCCTACCCGTTCGTCTCCAAGGCAGCCAACGACACCTTCGGCGTGGCTGCTGAAGGCGAAGCACGTCCTGCGTTGAAGCTGGCGAATCCGATCAGCGAGGAACAGGGATTCCTCCGGACTTCCATCCTGCCGGGTCTGATCGAGGTTGCCCGCCGCAATCACTCACGCGGTTTCCGCGATTTGGCTGTGTACGAGGCCGGTTCGGTCTTCCTCCCGGGCGAAACGCTGGGCACGGATTCCATCCCGCCGCTGGGCGTCAAGCCTGCCGATGAGGTACTGGATGCACTGTACGACGGCGTCCCTCACCAGCCGCTGCACATCGCCGCAGTCCTAACCGGACATGATTCACCGGCCGCTGCGACGCACACGCCTCGGGCGTGGGATTGGGCAGACGCTGTTGACGTGGCACGCCTGATCGCCGATGTTCTGGGCGTGGAACTGGTTGTCAGCCAGGGAAGCCACCAGGCGTTCCACCCTGGCCGTGCAGCTCAGCTCGCGCTGCGCAACGGCGACGTAGTGGGCTACGCCGGCGAGCTCCACCCGAAGTTGCTGGCTGCGCACGACATGCCGGCCCGCTCCGTGGCGCTTGAGGTCAATGTGGAAGCGTTGTTCGAAGCTGCTGCTGACGTGATCGTGGCCAAGCACATCTCCGGATTCCCGGTTGCGACGCAGGACGTTGCCTTGGTTGTCCCGCAGGACGTGCCGGCGGACCAGGTTCTGGCAGCGCTGCGTGAAGGTGCGGGCGAGCTCCTCGAAGACGTCGCGCTGTTCGATGTCTACTCGGGTCCCGGAATCGACGAAGGTAAGAAGTCACTGGCTTTCGGCCTCCGCTTCCGTGCTGACGACCGCACGCTGACCGCGGATGAGGCTTCTGAAGCCCGTGCCGCAGCTGTTGCTGTTGCAGCCGAGCGCTTCGGAGCTGTCCAGCGCTGACACTGCTCGCGATTGATCATCCCCGGAACCATCTGGTTCCGGGGATTTTCTTTTATTGAGATTGAGCTCCCAGCATCTTGACAGGCTATTCACATGTGTATGACAGTTTTGTCATGCGCATGTGAAACATGTGTATCACATCCCTCGCACGGTTCCATAAGAGCCGTCCTTTGAAAGGTACCCATGAAGAAGCAGAATGTTGCTTTGCTTGTCGGGGCAGCAGTAATGGCCCTGACGTCCTCATTTGGTGGAGCTGCAGTGGCGTCAGAGTCGACGCCCCAAGTAGTCGCTGCCGAGGTTCAGCCCGTAGGGCACACGGTGGACAAGACGCAGACGTCGGGCTCGGCCGCATCCCCTCTGGCCGACAAGTACACCATTGCCGCACCCACCAAGAGTGGCGGCGCTTCCACGGACTCGGTCATCGGCGCCGATGGCAGGGTAAGAATCACCAACACCACGGCAGCCCCCAATCGCTCCATCGTGCAGATTGAGTTCAATGGCGGCTACATCTGCTCCGGCGCGCTGATTTCCGATGACACGGTACTGACGGCTGGACACTGCGTCCATGAGGGCGGCACCGGCTCCGACGCCGACTATTCCTGGGGCGTCAAAGTAGCCCCGGGCCGTAATGGTTCAACCGACCCCTACGGCACGTGCGGTGCAACGGAGATCTTCACGGACCAGCGCTGGATCGACTCGGCGAACACCAACGCCGACTGGGGCGTCATCAAGCTCGACTGCACCATCGGCAACACCACCGGCTGGCTCAACTACACCGGTACCACCGCCAGCCTGAATGGAACCAGCACCACAGTGCGCGGCTACCCGGGAGACAAGTCATTCGGCACCATGTGGTCCATGACCGGACCCATCGAGAGCACGCAGGCGGAAAAGGTGTTCTACAAGATGGACACCTATGGTGGCCAGAGTGGCGCCCCCGTCTACAACAGCTCCAACACCATCGTTGCCATCCACACCAACGGTGGCAGCTCCAACTCCGGCACCCGCATCACTCCCACCCTGGCAAACTACCTGACGTCGGTGAAGTAGCCCAGCTGAGTTAACCCTCCGAAAGAGTGTTCCCCTCAGTGAGATCCTGGCTGAGGGGAACACTGCTGAGTGAGGCGAGTGGCGCCGGCTATAGACAGCGACGCGGCGTGGAACGTCGTAGGGGAGGGCTACAGTAGTGATGGGCAGCGTGAAAGGAGTTCTGATGAAGTACTCGAAGGTCAAAGCCGGACTCATCGCCGGCGTTGCATTCCTCGCAGCACAGTTCATTTATCAGGTTGTTCTCGCTGCACCCTATAATCTCGGAATCAGCCTCGTTATGGCGGCCATCGTCGTGGTGGGATCCGTCGTGGGCCGGCACGTGATGAACCGTCGAAGGAGCGGGCTGACAGGCGACGTTTAGCTGGGTGGCCAGGGGCCCGATCAGCTGTTCATTGAGAATGGTGGCTGCGACTCACCAGCAAAGTGCAAGGAAGGCTGAGATGGACAGCCCGGTGCTTGAGCTGCGGAAGCTCAGTGACGTGCCCGGCACAAGCGGTCAGATTCAACAACTCGGCCCGCCCGCCCTCGAGCGTGCCAACAGCTTGGCCAAACCCGAGGA
Source organism: Arthrobacter sp. yr096 (assembly GCF_900108925.1). NCBI lineage: Bacteria > Bacillati > Actinomycetota > Actinomycetes > Micrococcales > Micrococcaceae > Arthrobacter > Arthrobacter sp. yr096. The sequence goes on from NZ_FNYI01000004.1 coordinate 479,680, forward strand.
TAGGGATGAGTTCGTTGCCGGTCGGATCGCGCTGTGGCACTTCGCCGCTTCGCTACTCGATGTCGATCCCACTCGCCTCGTGCCGGACTATCGCTGCCCGCAATGCGGCCCCGGCCAGGACCACGGCCGCCCAGGGTTCATGCTCGACGCCGGCCCCGCACCTTTGGCGCTCAGCGCGTCCCGGGCGTCGGGCTGGGTGCTGCTGGCCGGCGTCGTACATCCAGCGGATGGTTTCCGGCTGGGAGTGGACCTCGAAGCAATAAGCGGGGTTGGCTTTGATGGCTTTGACGGCGTCGCCTTGACCGCAGCCGAGAAGGAATTCCTGGTGTCCATCCGGGAGCAGGATCATGCCAGGCAGCGCGCCCGGCTCTGGGCGCGCAAAGAAGCCTGGCTGAAAATGACCGGTGAAGGCCTCAGGCAAAGCCCAGCCGAGGTGGACGTACTGGACCGTCCGGGATTGCAGGACGTGAACGCTGTCAACAATCGTGATCTACCGGAAGGCTTCGTCGCGGCGCTGGCCCTTGGTTAACGCGCTGAAGGCAGCGGCGGCAGCGAAGCTTCGTACAGCCACGGGCGGAGGATCCCGGCGCAATCAAAGTCCGGAATGAACGCGTCCGCAGCCCCAATAAACGTGTCGGTAGACACCGAACCGTGCCGGTTGGTGGCCGTCCAATGCTGCAGGAAACCGAAGAACGCCTCATCCCCGGCAGCCATCCGCACAGCGTGAACGGCCAGCGCGCCGCGTTTGTAGACGCGGTCGTCAAACATCAGCTCAGGGCCGGGATCGCCCACCAGCAGGTCCTGCGGCCCGGCGTCGAGCCTTTTCCACGCAGCCGTTGCCCGTGCGGCAACAGTCATGGTCCTGGATTCTTCGGACCACAACCACTCGGCATAACAGGCAAAGCCTTCGTGCAGCCAGATGTCCTTCCAGGTGCTGACCGTTAGCGAGTTCCCGAACCACTGGTGGGAAAGCTCGTGGGCGATCAGGCGCTGCGAATCCCAAGCATCGCGCATGTGGTTTCGGCCGAAAATGGAGACTGTCTGGGCTTCCAACGGAATCTCCAGCTCGTCCTCTGTGACCACCGAGGTGTACTCGGCGAAAGGGTACGGGCCGAAACAATCCTGGAAGGTGCGCATCATGTCGGGCTGGCGCCGCAGGCCTTGAAGAGCATCCACGGCCATCTCGGGAGTGACTGCGACGAACTGGGGGACCCGATGATGAGTATCGTCCACGTGCAGCGGAACCCTGGCATACCGGCCGATCTGCACCGTGGCGAGGTACGTCGCCATGGGCTCAACATGTTCATAGACCCACGTTTCCCGGCTGGACTTGCGGGAGTGGGCCACCAACTTGCCGTTGCACACAGGCCGGTAATTATCGTCCGTGGTCACGGAGATGAGGAAGCTGGATTTGTAGCGGGGATGATCGTTACAGGGGAACCAGGACGCCGCGCCGTTTGGTTGTCCTGCCACCAGGACGCCGTCGTTCAGTTCCTCCCAGCCCACATCGCCCCATAGGCCGCGGCGCGGCTGGGGGTTGCCGTCATAGCGGATCTCCAGCGAGAACTGCTGGCCGGGCTTGAGTGCCGAAGTCGGGGTCAGCACGAGGTGCTCTGCCCTATGACTGAACTTCTGGACCTTCTTGCCGTCCAGCTGAACTTTCGAGGCCCGCAGCCCTACAAGGTCAAGGACAATCTGGGCCGAGGATTCCAAAGCTGTGCAGTGCAGGACCGCCTTGCCGATCAGCTTGTTGCTGCCCAGCCTGACGTCGAGGTCCAACTCGTACCTGTCCACGCGGTAGGCGCTGCTGCCGTGGTTCAAGGCGTAGGGGTCGGCTTCGGTGAGGGGAGTATTGATTGGAGCGGCCATATCCGTCCAATCTACTTGAGGCGCGGCGCTTGTGAGGACGGACCCACCCATGGGCTCACAGGGTTGCCCATCCAGTACGTCCCGGCCGGGACGGTTTCGCCACGCATCACCAACGACGCCGGCCCAACAGTTCCGCCGTCGCCGATGCTCGCCGCGGGGAGGATGACCCCGTGCGGGCCCATGGTGGCGCCGTTGCCAAGTGTCACGGTGTCAAGGCTCATGACACGGTCGTGGAAGAGGTGTGTCTGGACTACGCAGCCACGGTTGACTGTGGAGTTTTCGCCCAGGGTCACGAGGTCGGCTTCGGGGAGCCAATAGCTTTCGCACCACGTTCCGCGTCCGATCTTCGCTCCGAGTCCGCGCAGCCACCACACCAAGGCGGGAGTTCCTGCAGCCGAGCGCGCAAACCACGGCGCGCTCACCATCTCTATGAAGGTGTCCACAACCTCGTTGCGCCAAATGAACGAGCTCCACAACGGGTGTTCACCGGAGCGGATGGTCCCCACAAGCACCCATTTGGCCACGATGGAACTCAGGGCGGCCACAGCCCCAGCTGCCAGCATGACCACGCCTCCCAGGATGGCGGCTATCCAGTAACCCCATCCGCGGGCGATCCAGTCCAGCACCAGCATCACGCCCACGGCGACGGTTACTGTGAGGATGACCGGTATCAGGCGGCACAGTTCCCACAACGCCCGTGCCACCTTCAGTTTGAGGGCCGGGCGGAAAGTTCGGGTTTGGTCAGCATCGACGGCGGTGCGGCGCAACCTGACGGGAGGACTGCCCAGCCACGAAGTGCCCGATTTCGCCTTGAGGGGCGTCGCCGAGAGCACCGCGACAAGGGAATTCTTGGGCACGTTCCGTCCTGCAGCCGTCATCCCCGAGTTGCCAAGGAAGGAGCGCTTTCCGATCTTGGCCGGAGCGATCTTCATCCATCCGCCGCCCAACTCGTAGGAGGCCACCATGGTGTCGTCGGCCAGGAAAGCGCCATCGCCGATGGTGGTCATCTTGGGAACCAGCAGCACCGTTGAGGCTTCCACGTTCTTCCCCACCTTGGCTCCGAGGAGCCGAAGCCAGAGGGGCGTGAACAAGCTCGCGTAGACGGGGAAGAGGAGATCCCGAGCCATATCCAAGAGGCGTTCCGTGGCCCAAACCTGCCAACCGATGCGGCTGCGCACCCGGTAGTAGCCTTCTTTGAGGCCCAAACCGAGAAGCCTCGCAACAATCAGAATCAACACGAGGTTGCCGAAGAACCACACCAAAGCGGCAAGTGGCAGTGCCACGGCGATCTGCGGAACCGCCGTTTGCAACGACTCGTGCCCCTGGATGAAAGCCAGGACCACCAGCGCGCCGGCGAATGCCGAGACGTACGGTATCAGTGCCAGCAAAGCCGAAGCGCTGGCGAAGGCGGAAAACCAGAGCCGATCAACCACGGGCCGCCGGCTGACTGTTTCCGGCCACTCGTGCTTGGCCTTGCCACGGCGTTCGGCGGGGGATCCTGCAACGAGGTGTCCGGCCTTCACCTTGCCCAGCACGGCCGATCCAGCATCGACGTGGGCGCCGGCCCCAATGGTCGCTCCGGGCATCAGGGTGCTTCGTGCTCCCACAACGGCACCCGCTCCCACATGGATTTGTCCGATGTGGACGGAATCTCCGTCCACCCACCAGCCGGAAAGGTCCACTTCGGGTTCGATGTTGGCTCCGCTGCCCAGAGACAGCAGGCCGGTGACCGGCGGCAAAGAGTGCAGGTGGACGTCCTTGCCGATCTTGGCACCAAGAGCGCGTGCGTAGTAGGGGACGAAGGGTGCACTGGCCAGGCCTATGGCACCGGAAAGATCTTGAATTTGCTCGGCCAGCCACAAACGGAGGTGGGTCTTACCGGAACGCGGGTAGGTGCCGGGTTGGATCCTGCCAAGCAGCACTTTGGCCGCAACCACTGAGATCGCCATCCGGCCCAAGGGGCTGACAAAGATCAGCCATGATGCCGCAATCCACCACCACGACACAACGGGTGCGGCGGCAAAGCCAGCCACATCAGACAGCAGCCTGTTCGCAGCCATGAGGTAGGTCAGCCAGCGCATGCCCACGAGTATGTGGAGCGGGGCGCCCATGAGGACCTGGAAAATTTGCGACTTCAAGGCCGTAGGGCGGACGGTTCGCTCAGCAGCGGGACCCGGCAAGCCGCCGTCGGGGAGTGATTGCCGGGCGGCGTCGATCAGGGCGCCGACGCGCGGCGTGGCATAGATATCAGCCACTGTGATAGTGGGATAGCGGACACGAAGGGCGGAAACGAGTTGGGCCGCAGCCAAAGATCCGCCGCCGTAGGCGAAGAAGTCGGCGTCAAGCGAACTGACGGGGCTGCCCAGTACCGCCTCCCACTGCTCCACCACCCAGCGGGCGTCATCGGGCAGATTCAGGGGTGCGTTGCCGGCCTCAGTGGCGCCGGCTCCCGCCAGCGGCCACGGGAGCGCATGACGGTCCACCTTGCCGCTGGTCTTGGTGGGGAGGGAATCCACCACGGTGAGCAAGGGGATCAAAGCAGCCGGGAGGCTCTCGCCCAGCAGGCGGCGTGCTTCGTCCATGGGTAATTCATAGCCGTCAACGGGGGCCAGGTACCCAACAAGGATCTGGTTGCCGGCCGCCGTCGTCTGCACTGCTGCAGCCGCGCCAGCTATGCCGGGCAAGGACTGAAGCGCCGCATCGACTTCGCCCAGTTCGATCCGGCGTCCACCGAGTTTGACCTGTTCATCGGCCCTGCCCATGAAGATCAGGCCCTCTGCTTCGTATCGCACCAAGTCGCCCGAACGGTACGCACGTTCCCATCCCAGCGTGGCCATAGGGGCATACTTCTCGGCGTCCTTGGCAGGATCGAGGTAGCGGGCCAGCCCAACCCCGCCGATGATCAGTTCGCCGATTTCGCCTTCTGCCACCGGGAGGCCCTGAGGATCGACGACGGCCAGGTCCCAACCGTCCAGCGGCAGGCCGATCCTTACGGGGCCGGGTCCGCCCAGGGGAGCGGCACAGGCAACGACGGTAGCCTCCGTGGGCCCGTAGGTGTTCCATACTTCACGGCCGTCCACCGCCAAGCGTTCAGCGAGTTCGGGCGGGCATGCTTCGCCGCCAAAGATCAGGAGACGGACGTTTTCCAACGCTTCGGCAGGCCACAGCGCAGCAAGGGTGGGCACCGTGGAGACAACCGTGATCCCGTGATTGATGAGCCAAGGGCCGAGGTCCATGCCGGTTCGAACAAGGGCTCGTGGCGCGGGCACCAGGCACGCTCCGTGACGCCAAGCCAGCCACATCTCCTCGCAGGAAGCGTCGAAGGCCACTGAAAGGCCAGCCAGGACCCGGTCATGGGGTCCGATGGGCTCAGCTTGGAGGAAGATCCTCGCTTCGGCGTCAACGAACGCGGCCGAGGACCGGTGTTGGACGGCAACGCCCTTGGGAGTTCCGGTGGATCCCGAGGTGAAAATGACCCAGGAATCGTCGTCCAAGGCGGGGGTGGAGGGTGTGGACACGGGTTCCCGTGGATCACCGGAAAGCTGGATGTCCAGGCCCGCAGCAATGATGGCACCAACCCTGGCTTCGCCGAACACCAGGCGCGCCCTCTCATCGGGGTCGTCCGCATCCACGGGAACGTAGGCGGCGCCGGCCATCAGGATTCCCAGGATGGCGATATATAGCTCGTTGGTGCCGGACGGGATGCGGACGCCGATTTTGTCTCCCCGGCCAAGTCCTGCAGCGTTCAACGCGCCTGCGAACTGTCGGACGGCTTTGAGTAGTTCGGTGTAGCTCAAGGACTTGTGGCCGTCATCCAACGCCGAAGCCTCAGGGGATTGTGCGGCGGTCTCTTCCAGGATGTCCACGAGGGTCCGCTCGGCGGGTGCTGCGGCGCCGCCCGGCATCTGGGGGCGGTAGGTGGTCAAGGCAGGTGTCTGCCCGGCCCCCGCGGGATGTTCTGTGCTCACGGGCTCAGCTTTGCGCAGAAAGGTGAACAAAAGGTGTCGGACGTTTCCTGTCCGTAACATTTTGTTGCGCTTCTGTTCGCCTGTGAGTCGCCGGAAGTTGGGGAGCCGGGCATGGTGCTTACGGCACCAGCAGGACTTTGCCTGTGGTGAGGCGCCCTTCCAAGTCCCGGTGGGCCTGGGCAGCCTCTGCCAAGGGGTAGGTCGCTCCGACCCGAACAGCGAGAGTGCCGTTGGCGGCGGCGTCGAATATTTCTGCTGAGCGCCAGCGGCGTTCGTGCGTGTTCTGTACGAAGTGGGCCATGGTGGGCCTGGTCAGCGTCAGGGATCCTGCCGCATTCAAACGCTGCGGGTCGAAAGGCGGTACAGGCCCGGACGCAGCGCCGAAGAGCACCATGGCTCCGCGGATGCGCAGGCTCTTCAGGGAATCGTCGAACGTGTCCTTGCCGACGCCGTCGTACACCACGTTGACGCCTTCGCCGTCGGTGAGTTCACGGACCTTGTCGGCGAAGCCTTCGTAGCGAAGAACTTCATCGGCGCCGGCCAGAGTGGACAAATCGGCTTTTTCGTCCGAGGACACGGTAGTGATCACGCGGGCTCCGCGGGCCTTCAGCAGTTGCGTCAACAGCAGACCAACGCCACCGGCACCTGCGTGCAGCAGAACGGTGTGGCCCGGCTCTACCCGGAACGACGAGTTCATCAGGTAGTGGGCGGTGATGCCCTGCAGCGGCAAGGCCGCGGCCGTGTGATCGTCGACGCCGGCAGGAACCGGGAGTGCCTTGCTTGCGTCCACGACGGCGTACTCGGCGTAGGTCCGGGATGCCTCGGCAGTCGCAATGCGATCGCCGACGGCAATGTCCTCCACGCCTTCGCCCACTGCCTCGACAGTGCCGGCGGCCTCCGCGCCGGGGGTGAACGGGTAGTCCACCTTGTAAGTCCCGCTGCGTTGATAGGTCTCAATGAAGTTGACCCCGGCAGCTGCGACCTTGATCAGCAGCTGGCCGGGGCCAGGTGTCGGTGGTTCCACGGATGCATACTCAAGGACGTCAGGTCCTCCGGGCTGCCGTGCAACGATAGCGTGCGTCATGGTGGCTCCTCACTCCGGGGCGGTGGTTCCGGTGCCCGGTTTCAGAATCCATCCTAGGGAGGTTGGGGCCTCCCGTGCTGAACGCTTAGCGGCGCCCGTGCGTCGAAGCTACAGGGCAGTCGAAGCCGCGGCCTGCTGCCAGGCCCACTTCGTTGAGGTACCTGACCACAATCCCGTAGGACTGCATCAGGGTTGTTTCCGTGTAGGTAATGGAGTGCTTGGTGCAGAACTCGCGCACGATTTTGGTGGCCTTGTACAAGTGGGGCCGAGCCATGTCCGGGAACAGGTGGTGCTCAACCTGCCGGTTCAATCCGCCAAGAAGGAAGTCCATGAAGATGCCGCCGGAGATATTGCGTGAGGTGAGGATCTGGCGGTTGAGGAAGTCCACGCGGCTGTCCTTGGGAAGGACCGGCATGCCCTTGTGATTGGGCGCGAACGAGGCACCCATGTAGAAGCCGTACACCATGATCTGCACGCCGAGGAAGGCAAACGCCATGCCGATGGGGAGGAAGGTGAAGGCGAGTACCGGAAGGGCCGCGAGCCTTGTCACCAGGATGGGTGTCTCTACCCAGCGGTGGCGTACTTTCTGCTTGCCGAAGACGAATCGAAGGGAATCGAACTGCAGGCTGAGGCCAAGCAGGGTCAGCAGCGGGAAGAAGAACCAGCCCTGTTTCTTGGTGAGGAACGCCAAACGGCCCTTCCGCTCTGCTGCGGCGTCTTCGTAGAACACCAAGGCGTTGTTGCGGATGTCCGGGTCCTTGGAGATGACGTTGGGGTGGTTGTGGTGGGCTCCGTGTTTCTGTTCCCACCAGGAATAGCTGATGCCGGCGACGCCTGTGGCCAGGAGACGGGCTGACCAATCGTTGGCGCGGCGTGAGGCGAAAATCTGTTTGTGCCCGGCCTCGTGGGCCAGGAAGCTCAGTTGTGTGCAGAGGATGCCTACGGCTGCGGCGATGAGCAGCTGGTACCAGGATTCGCCAATGAGGGCGAAGCCGAGCCAGGTGCCGGCCATCAGGAGCAGCAGGGCCACGAAGACCCAGATGTAGAAGCCGCTGCGGCGTTCAAGGAGTCCGGCAGCTTTTACGCTCTTGAGGAGCTCTGAATAGCTTTGGACCACAGGATTGGGTTGAATTGCGCGAGCCTTGGGGCGCTCAGCGGTGGACGTGGGTGACATGAATGTGCCCCGTATCGCTAACGGGCAACGCTGCAGCCGACGTTCGGACTGCACGGTCTGGATCACCCTCCACTAAGCATACGTGCAATGTCCTAAATAATGAGACACATCACAAACGCATGTATAAATATCGGCACCTATGAATAGTTTTGCTGTACACTCGAGTCATGACTATTTCTGTTGCCGTCTCCGGCGCCAGCGGCTATGCCGGGGGAGAAGTGCTTCGCCTGCTTGCGGGCCATCCGAACGTCACCATCGGTGCGATCACTGCGCACAGCAACGCCGGTTCAAGACTAGGGGAGTTGCAGCCGCATCTCCATGGTTTGGCCAGCCGGATCCTTGAAGACACCACGGTGGAAAACCTGTCCGGTCACGACGTCGTGTTCCTGGCCCTGCCGCACGGCGCTTCCGCGGAGGTTGCTGCACAGTTGCCGGAAGGCACGGTAGTTATCGACGCCGGCGCGGATCACCGACTGCAGGACGCCGCGGCGTGGGAAAAGTTCTACGGCTCAGCCCATGCGGGAACGTGGCCCTATGGACTGCCTGAGCTGCCGGGCCAGCGCGAGGCGCTCAAAGGCGCCACCCGCATCGCCGTTCCCGGCTGCTACCCGACGTCGGCGCTGCTCGCCCTGACGCCCGGGTTCGCCAACAATCTCCTCCTGACGGACGACGTCGTTATTGTCTCTGCCTCGGGTACTTCCGGTGCCGGCAAGGCGGCCAAGGTCAACCTCATCGGTGCCGAAGTCATGGGTTCCATGAGCCCTTATGGTGTGGGTGGTGGACACCGGCACACTCCTGAGATTGAACAGGGACTGTCCAACGCCGCCGGCGAAGCCGTGACTGTTTCCTTTACTCCGACGTTGGTCCCGATGAGCCGCGGCATCCTCACCACCGCGACAGCCAAGGTTGGCCACGGGGTCACCGAAGCCGAACTTCGCCAAGCGTGGGCAGACGCCTACGATGACGAGCCGTTCGTGCACCTGCTTCCCGAAGGCCAGTGGCCCGCCACCAAATCGGTGCAGGGATCCAACCACGCCGTGATGCAACTTGCTTTCGACCAGCACACGGGCCGAGTGATCGTGACATGCGCCATCGACAACCTCACCAAGGGGACCGCCGGCGGCGCCGTGCAGTCCATGAACATTGCCCTCGGCCTGGATGAAACCGCCGGCCTGAACCTGCAGGGAGTTGCACCGTGACCATTACCGCACCCAAAGGATTCCGCGCAGCGGGCATCACAGCCGGCATCAAGGCATCCGGCAACCCGGACTTTGCCCTGGTGGTCAATGACGGGCCATCCAAGGCAGCCGCTGCTGTGTTCACGTCCAACCGTGTGGCAGCCGCACCCGTCCACTGGTCGCGCCAGGTAGTCAGCGATGGCCGCGTGGACGCCGTGGTCCTGAACTCGGGCGGCGCCAACGCGTGTACCGGCCCCCAAGGTTTCCAGAACACCCATGCCACGGCCGAGAAAGTGGCGGAAGTGCTGGGAGTCTCAGCTTCCGACGTCGTGGTGTGCTCCACCGGCCTGATCGGCGAGCAGCTGCCCATGGACAAGATTCTTCCCGGCGTGGATGCCGCGTTCGCGGAGCTGTCCGCGGACGGTGGTTCTGCAGCTGCCACGGCCATCATGACCACGGACAGCGTGTCCAAGGAAGCCGTCTTCACGGGCACTGATGCTGAAGGCAAGCAGTTCACCGTGGGTGGCATCGCCAAAGGCGCCGGCATGCTGGCACCGGGCTTGGCAACCATGCTGGTGGTCCTCACCACAGACGCCCAGGTGCCCGCTGACGAGCTCGACGTCGTCCTCCGCGACGCCACGCGCGTCACTTTTGACCGAGCAGACTCGGACGGCTGCATGTCCACCAACGACACCGTTGTGCTGTTGTCGTCGGGGGCGTCCGAGGCCTTGCCGTCCACCGGGCAATTGGGCGAAGCCGTGACGCAGGTCTGCGCCGAATTGGCCCGCAAGTTGATCGGTGACGCCGAGGGCGCCAGCCATGACATCGCGATCAGGACCTTCAACGCTGCCAGCGAACGCGACGCCGAGATCGTCAGCCGCTCCGTTGCCCGCTCCAACCTTTTCAAGGCAGCCATCTTCGGCAAGGATCCCAACTGGGGCCGCGTGCTTTCTGCCGTGGGAACCACTGACGCCGTTTTTGAAGCCGATCAGCTTAACGTCTCGATGAACGGCGTGCAGATCTGCCGAAACGGCGCAATCGGCGACGACCGCAATCTGGTGGACCTGGAGCCGCGCGAAGTGTTGGTCGAAATTGACCTGCAGGCAGGCGACGCCGAGGCGACCATCTGGACGAACGACCTCACGCACGACTACGTGCATGAGAACAGCGCCTACTCGAGCTGAGCGGATGACTATGACTGCGCACACCCGGGAAACGACATCCACGAACCACGTCTCGGCCAAAACAGCCCAGGACAAAGCCGGAACCTTGATCGAGGCCTTGCCCTGGATCCAGCGCTTTGCCGGCACCACCATGGTGATCAAATACGGTGGCAACGCGATGGTTAATGACGACCTTCGACGTGCTTTCGCTGAGGACATCGTGTTCCTCCATCACGTGGGCATCCACCCCGTGGTGGTACACGGCGGCGGCCCCCAGATCAACTCCATGCTGGGCCGCCTCGGCATCGAATCCGAGTTCAAGGGCGGCCTCCGCGTCACCACCCCCGAGGCCATGGACGTCGTCCGCATGGTCCTCACGGGCCAGGTAGGACGGGAACTCGTCGGCCTCATCAACTCCCATGGCCCCTACGCTGTTGGCATGTCCGGTGAGGATGGCGGGCTGTTGCGCGCCATCCGGACCGGCACGTTTGTTGACGGCGAAGAAGTGGATCTTGGCCTGGTGGGCGAAGTGGTGGGTGTGGATCCTGCCGGGATCAAGGACATCCTCGACGCCGGTCGCATCCCCGTGATCTCGACTGTCGCGCCTGAAATTCTCGACGACGGCAACGGCTCCGGTCCCACGACCGGCCAGGTGCTTAACGTCAACGCCGATACCGCAGCTGCCGCTGTAGCGTCTGCCTTGGGCGCCACCAAGCTCGTCATCCTGACCGACGTAGAGGGGCTCTACGCCAATTGGCCGGACAAGTCATCGCTGATCTCCTCGCTGACGGCCTCCGAACTCCGTGAAATGCTGCCTCGCCTCGAATCCGGGATGATCCCCAAGATGGCAGCCTGCCTGAAAGCAATCGACGAAGGCGTGGAGCGCGCACACATCGTGGACGGCCGGCTCCCGCACTCCATGCTGCTGGAAACCTTCACCACGGCAGGCATCGGCACGCAAGTAGTACCAGACGAGGAAGTGAACGCATGAGCGAAGTTGTTGGCATCGATCCGACCGGCGATGGAACCCCCGCCCGCTTCGCGGTGCCCGACCACACCCGGGGTCCCATCGCCGGATCGGATGCCAAACCTTCCGTCATGACTGGGGTGAGCAATGGCGCTGACTGGCTTGCCCGCTATTCGTCCTCGCTCATGGGCGTTTTCGGAACCCCGCAGCGGGTCTTGGTCCGTGGAGCCGGCTGCCTGGTGTGGGACGCCGATGGCAAGGAATACCTGGACCTCCTGGGCGGCATTGCCGTCAACGCTTTGGGCCACGCCCACCCATTCGTCACCTCGGTGATTTCCAGCCAGCTCGCCACTCTGGGCCATGTCTCCAACTTCTTCACCAGCCCCACGCAGATCGCACTGGCTGAGAAGCTGCTGGCCATCAGCAAGGCACCTGCCGGTTCCAAGGTGTTCTTCGCCAACTCCGGCACTGAGGCCAACGAGGCTGCATTCAAACTGGCCCGCAGGAACAACCCGGACGGCAAGCGCACCAAGATCATCGCCCTCGAAGGCGCCTTCCACGGCCGCACCATGGGGGCCTTGGCGCTCACGGCCAAAAAGGCTTACCGTGCTCCGTTCGAACCACTGCCCGGTGGTGTGGTCCACATCCCGTTCGGTGACATCGAGGCCCTGCGTGCCGCCGTCGACGATTCCACCGCAGCTGTCTTCCTGGAACCCATCCAGGGCGAAGCGGGCGTCCGGCCGTTGAGCACCGGGTACCTGCAAGCTGCCCGCGAGGCCACCACCGCGGCTGGTGCGTTGTTGATCCTCGATGAGGTCCAGACCGGCATCGGCCGCACCGGCAAATGGCTGGCGAGCGAAGACGCGGGAATCGTGCCCGACGCCGTCACTCTGGCCAAAGGCCTCGGCGGCGGCTTCCCGGTAGGTGCCTTGATCACCTTCGGACGTACGACGTCGGCCCTGCTCACCGCCGGGCAGCACGGCACCACTTTCGGTGGAAACCCGGTGGCCACGGCTGCCGCCCTGGCGACGCTGCACGCGATCGAAAGCCAAGGTGTGTTGCAGAACGTGCTGACTGTCGGAACGCATCTTCGGGACGGACTGGCCGGCGTCGAGGGTGTCACCGAAGTACGCGGTGAAGGCCTGCTGATCGGCTTCGACCTTGAGGCGGACATCGCAGCCGCCATGGTGACGGCGGCCTTGGATGCCGGCTTCATCGTCAACAGCCCCGGGCCCCGGACTATCCGCTTGGCTCCTCCGCTGATTCTGACCATCGAGCAGGCGGACCGTTTCCTGGCCGCCCTGCCCACGCTGATCGCCACGGCTACGGCCCACACCGCTAAGGACGCACAGTGAGCACTTCCACCACCCGTCACTTCCTCAAGGACACGGACCTGAGCCCGGCTGAGCAGGCCGAAGTTCTGGATCTCGCCATCCGGATGAAAGCCGCGCCGTACAGCGTGCAGCCTTTCGCCGCCGAAGGGAACGGCCGCAAAACCGTCGCCGTGATCTTCGACAAGACCTCCACTCGAACGCGCGTATCGTTCGCTACTGGCATTGCGGACATGGGCGGCAACGCGCTCATCATCAATCCGGGTGAGGCGCAGATCGGCCACAAGGAGTCCGTAGAGGACACAGCGAAAGTCCTTGAGCGCATGGTGTCCACCATCGTGTGGCGGACGGGTGCCCACTCGGGCCTGGTAGCCATGGCGGAGAACTCCAAGGTCCCCGTGATCAACGCATTGTGCGATGACTACCACCCGTGCCAGCTCCTTGCTGACCTCCTTGCCGTCAAGGAGCACAAGGGTGAGCTTGCAGGATTGTCCATGGCGTACCTGGGGGATGCGGCCAACAACATGGCCAACTCGTACCTGCTTGCCGGTGTTACTGCCGGAATGCACGTCCGGATCTCCGGCCCCGAAGGATATCTCCCGGCCGCGGAAATCGTTGCTGCCGCGGAAGAACGGGCCGCTGAGACCGGCGGTTCTGTGCTGATCACCAGCGACGCCGCAGAGGCGCTTAAAGGCGCTGACGTCGTGGCCACGGACACCTGGGTCTCCATGGGACAGGAAGCCGAGAAGGAGGCCCGGATGCAGCTGTTCCGGGAATACTCGGTGGATGAGGCCGCCATGGCGCAAGCCGCGCCGGACGCCGTCGTGCTTCACTGCCTGCCCGCTTACCGCGGCTACGAGATTTCCGCCGGTGTCATTGACGGCCCCCAGTCGATTGTCTGGGACGAGGCGGAAAACCGTCTCCACGCCCAGAAGGCGCTGATGGCGTGGTTGATGCACCGCTCGGGGCTGGCCTTCGTGGACGGACTTTCGCCCGTTGAAGGTACAGGGGAGAGCACGTTCTAGTGTCCACCAATCCGTCCGTGCCGGGTGCCAGCCCGGCCACCAAGACCGCCCGCCAGGCCCGTATCACCGCGATCCTGACGGGCGAGTCCGTGCGTTCCCAAGCAGAGCTTGCAGCCCTGCTGGCGGACGACGGCGTTCAGGTCACCCAAGCCACGCTGTCCCGTGACCTTGTGGAGCTTGGCGCGGTGAGGGTTCGTGGCAAGGAAGGCGCACTGGTCTATGCCGTGCCGGGTGAAGGCGGGGACCGCAATGCAAAAAGCGGTGTCACCCAGGAAATTCTGGACGCACGCCTGTCACGTTTGTGCGGGGAACTTCTGGTGACAGCGGAGGCCTCGGGCAACATCGTGGTGCTGCGCACTCCGCCGGGAGCCGCCAACTTCCTGGCCCTTGCCGTTGACCACTCGGTGATGCCGTCCGTATTGGGTACGATCGCAGGCGACGACACTTTGCTGTTGGTCGCCCGCGATCCTGACGGCGGGGCTGAACTGGCAGCCAGATTCCTGCGCATGGCCGAGGAAGCCGGACCCGGCAACTAACTGCATTTCAGCAGCATCGATTTACACAGCATTGATTCACATGAACCAAGTAACAACAAAGGAGCACTCTCGTGACTGAGCGCATTGTTTTGGCCTACTCCGGTGGCCTTGATACGTCCGTAGCCATCGGCTGGATCGGTGAAGCCACCGGCGCCGAGGTCATCGCTGTGGCCGTCGATGTTGGACAGGGTGGCGAGTCCCTGGAGACCATCCGCCAGCGCGCCCTCGGCTGCGGCGCCGTCGAAGCCTACGTGGCCGACGCCCGCGATGAGTTCGCCAACGAGTACGCCATGCCCACCCTGAAGGCCAACGCCCTCTACCAAGGCCACTACCCGTTGGTTTCGGCCATCTCGCGCCCGGTCATCGTGAAGCACCTCGTGAAGGCTGCCCGCGAATTCGGCGCCACCACGGTTGCCCACGGCTGCACCGGCAAGGGTAACGACCAGGTCCGCTTCGAAGTTGGCATCCAGACCCTCGGCCCGGACCTGAAGTGCATCGCACCGGTCCGCGACCTCGCCCTGACCCGCGACAAGGCCATCGCCTTCGCCGAGGAAAAGGGACTGCCGATCGAGACCACCAAGAAGAACCCGTACTCGATCGACCAGAACGTGTGGGGACGCGCTGTCGAAACCGGTTACCTCGAGGACATCTGGAACGCTCCCACCAAGGACATCTACGACTACACCGCCACCCCGGAATTCCCGCCGGCACCGGATGAGGTCACCATCTCCTTCCAGGCCGGTGTTCCGGTAGCCATCGACGGCGTGAAGGTCACCCCGCTTCAGGCCATCCAGGAGCTGAACCGCCGTGCAGGCGCTCAGGGCGTTGGCCGCATCGACGTCGTCGAGGACCGCCTTGTGGGCATCAAGTCCCGCGAAATCTACGAGGCCCCGGGTGCCATGGCGCTGATCACCGCGCACAAGCACCTCGAGGACATCACCATCGAGCGCGAGCAGGCCCGCTTCAAGGCCACGGTTGGCCAGCGCTGGTCCGAGCTGGTTTACGACGGACAATGGTTCTCCCCGCTGAAGCGCTCCCTGGATGCCTTCATCGAAGACACCCAGCAGTACGTTTCCGGTGACATCCGCATGGTTCTCCACGGTGGCCAGGCAATCGTCAACGGTCGTCGCTCCGAGACCTCGCTGTACGACTTCGACCTCGCCACCTACGACACCGGCGATACTTTCGACCAGTCCATGGCACGTGGCTTCATCGAGCTGTGGGGCATGTCCTCCAAGGTTGCCTCGGGCCGCGACCTCCGCGTCGCAGGGCAGTAATGACGTCCGCAACAAACGAGGGTGCACTGTGGGGCGGCCGGTTCGCCGGCGGCCCGGCAGATGCGCTGGCTGCTCTGAGCAAGTCCACCCACTTTGACTGGCGGCTTGCCCGCTACGACATCGCCGGTTCCAAGGCCCACGCCCGCGTGTTGGCCAAGGCCGGTCTGTTGGACGACGTCGAGCTCGAAGGCATGCTCGCCGCCCTCACCCAGCTGGATGAGGACGTCGCCAGCGGCGCCTACCTCCCGGCTGAGAGCGACGAGGACGTGCACGGGTCACTGGAACGCGGGCTGATTGAGCGTGCCGGTACCCAGCTGGGCGGCAAGCTCCGGGCCGGACGTTCCCGCAATGACCAGGTGGCCACGCTGGGCCGCATGTTCCTGCGCGACCACGCCCGGATCGTCGCCAGCGGTGTCCTAGCCACCATTGATGCCCTCGTTGAGCAGGCCAAGGCCCACCACGGCGTCGCCATGCCCGGCCGGACACACTTGCAACATGCACAGCCGGTCCTGCTGAGCCACCACCTTCTGGCGCATGCCTGGGCTTTGCTTCGCGACGTTCAGCGTCTCCAGGACTGGGACAAGCGTGCTGGTGTTTCACCCTATGGTTCGGGTGCGTTGGCTGGTTCGTCCCTCGGCCTGGACCCTGAGGCTGTTGCCGCTGATCTGGGCTTCTTCTCTGCCGTCCACAACTCGATCGACGGCACCGCGTCCCGCGATGTCTTCGCTGAGTTCGCCTGGGTCTGTTCCATGATTGGCGTGGATCTGTCCCGGATTTCAGAGGAAGTCATCTTCTGGGCAACCAAGGAGTTCTCCTTCGTCACGCTGCATGATTCATACTCCACGGGGTCTTCGATCATGCCGCAGAAGAAGAACCCGGACGTCGCCGAGCTGGCCCGCGGCAAGGCAGGACGCCTCATCGGCAATCTGACCGGTTTGCTGGCCACGCTCAAGGGCTTGCCACTCGCGTACAACCGCGATCTGCAGGAGGATAAGGAACCGGTCTTCGATGCTGCCGACACCTTGGAGCTGCTGCTCCCGGCTGTGTCCGGAATGATCGCCACGCTCACGTTCAACACCGAGCGCATGGAGTCCCTGGCCCCTCAAGGTTTCGCCTTGGCCACGGACATCGCGGAATGGCTTGTCCGTCAGGGCGTTCCCTTCCGTGAGGCGCACGAGCTTTCCGGTGCTGCCGTTAAGCAGGCCGAAAGCCGTGGCGTGGAACTGTGGGACCTGACGGACGAGGAATACGCGGCAATCTCTGAGCACCTGACTCCCGAGGTACGCAGCGTACTGAGCACCGAAGGTTCGCTCAACAGCCGCAATTCGCAGGGCGGAACGGCACCAGCCGCCGTCGAACGCCAGCTGGCGGCCCTGGAAGCGGAACTGGACGCAGTACGTTCCTACGCCAGGTAGAACGACAGCCGGGGCGGTACATCGCAGCAATGCCTTCGGGCAGAGCATCGCGAGGTGCCGCCCCGCTGTGCGTTAACATGGCGCTATGACTCAGATCACCCCTGGGGCGCTGCCCGCAGAGCTTCACAAAGCCGCTGACACCGTCACACGCCTGCTCTCCAAGCTGGAGGAATCATCCGTCGCCGAACCGTCGGAACTTCCAGGCTGGACCCGTGGCCACGTCCTTGCCCACCTTGCCGGTATTTCCAACGCCATGGCCCGGCAACTGGAGTACGCACGCCGCGGCGAAACCGTGGAACTCTACGACGGCGGCATGGACGGCCGAACGAAGGCGATCGAACTTGCCGCCGGGCACAGCCTCGCGCAGCATACGGAGTCGGTCAAAACTGCGGTCGGGTCCGCCATCGCCGCCTTTGACGCCTTGGGTCCGGACGATTGGCAAGCCCACATCGCCTACAGGGACGGAATAGTCTTCGACGGCGGGCTGGCACTGTGGCGCGAACTCACCATCCACGCATCGGACCTGCGATTGGGCTTCGGACCGGAGACGTGGAGCCGGCCGTTCTGCGAGCACCTCATCAGTTTCCTGGCCGCGCGTGTGCCGGAGACCTACAAGCTGGTCCTGCAGCCCACAGGCCTTCCACAACTGAGCATTGGCAGCGGCGGCACGTCTATTGCGATTACGGGCATGCTCACGGACATTGCTGCGTGGCTCGCGGGCCGTGAGCCGAGTCTCGGGAGCCTTCGCGCAACCGCAGCCGCCGACGGCGTCGAACTGCCCGAGCTTCTTCCGTGGCCGGCCGCCCAGCCGGCCGCCCGCTAACACCCCGGACCCTCTCTCACCTATTTGCCTGTTGGTGCCGACCCTCTCTCACCGAATTGCCTGTTGGGGTGGACCCTCTCTCACCTGTTTGCCTGTTGGGGTGGACCCTCTCTCACCTTTTTGCCTGTTGGTGCCGGCCCTCTCTCACCTAATTGCTTGTTGGTGCGAACGCTCTCCCACTCGCCGGTGTCGCACGACGGCACGACGTCGGCACCCGGCGGCGGTGGGCACGCCAACTCGTTGCGGGAGGGTTGGCCCGCTACGGGTTCTTGGGTTTTGCCGCTGCCCGCCACAGGTGCATCGTGGCGTAAGAGCGCCACGGGCTGACTTCCCGGAAGTCGGCACTGAGTCCTGCCCTGGCGGGCAGAGTCTTCACGCCGTTCCGCACAGCGGCATCGTTGGCCAGGAAGACATCGGGGGAGCCAAGCACCCGCATGGCGACGTACCCTACCGTCCAGGGACCCACTCCGGGCAAGGGGAGCAGCTTGCGTTCAAGGCTGGGAAGGTCGTCGCCATAGCCGAACTCCAGTTCCCCCGTAGCCATTGCCTCAGCTGCGGACACGATCGAGTCGATGCGGCGCTGGGGCCCTCGGAGCAGGGCCCGGCCATTCTGGGCGAGTTCCGCTGGTGTCGGAAACATCCGGTTCAGCCCAAGGGCAGTCGCGTCGGCGGGGGCGCCGGCCGCTGACAATTGGGTCAGGGCGGTCCGTGCCGCGGCCACGGTGATTTGCTGACCGATCATGGCCCGGATGAGCAGTTCCTGGGGGTCGACGGCTCCCGGCACTCGAATGCCAGCAATCACGGTGACGCTGTCCTTGAGGCGGGGGTCCGCTGCCAGTGCGGTGTCGATCGCCTGCGGGTCCGCGTCGAGGTCGAACAATCTCCGCGCCCGGCTCAACAACGCAGGGAGATCGTGCAGGTCCACGGCCGTGGCTGTGAGTTGCAGTGGCCTGCCGGGGGCCGTGGGATTGAACGCAACGGAGAAGGAAGCGTTGCCGCGCGGGAGTCGCAGGGTTCGTGCATAGGTTCTGGTTCCGTCCGCAGAGGTGCTGGCCACTTCGATGCCGGGTACGGCACGAACGCCCAGGAAGTCGAAGATGCCGGGGTCGAACGGTTCTCTATAAGGCAAGTTCAGTGTCAGTGTGGCGGGCGCTTCCATCGACACCGCCCCCTCCCGGCCCCGGCGCTGGCTGGACTTTGCCCCTGTGGCCCGCAACGCCGTCGGGGTCATCGCGAACACCTCCCCGATGGTCTCGTTGAACTGCCGAACGCTGTTGAACCCGGACGCGAACGCGACGTCGGCAAGCAACATGGTGGTGGAGACAAGCAGCGTCCTGGCGGTCTGCGCCCTGCTTGCCCGCGCGAGGGACAGAGGACCGGCGCCCAGTTCATGGCTGAGAATGCGGTTGAGCTGACGTGCGGAGTAGCCCAGACGATGCGCCAGCCCATCAACTCCTTCTCGGGTGATGACGCCGTCGTTGATCAGCCGCATGGCGCGGCCGGCGATGTCCGAGCGGATGTTCCAGGCAGGCGTTCCCGGAACGGCCTCGGGCAAACACCGTTTGCAGGCGCGATAGCCGGCATCGTGCGCAGCGGCAGAAGTTTCGTAAAAGGTGACGTTCTCAGCCTTGGGCGTCCGCGCCGGGCACGACGGCCGGCAGTAGATGCCGGTGGAGCTCACGGCCGTGAAGAATTGACCGTCGAACCGTGTGTCGCGAGCGTCGATCGCCCTGTAGCGCTGCCAGAAGTCCATGGCTTCATCCTGCCAGCCGTCCGAGGGCGTTGCTAGCGGAAATCGGACATGGCCGTTACCGTGTTTTGCTAGGGTCTGGGGATGAGTTCGTCCACGGAGAGCAGCGTAACTGAGCCGAAAGACGTACGTCGTTTCCTCAACGGCGACGCCCGCCTCATCGCCCCGCTTTTCCTTGGCGCTGTGCTGACCCATCACTCGGAGGCGGGGCCGGTCTCGGTCAGGCTCACGGAGGTGGAGGCCTACATGGGACCCCGGGATTCCGAACATCCCGATCCTGGTTCGCATACTTTTGGCGGCCCCACGGCCCGCAACGCGCCCATGTTCGGCCCGCCGGGATTCCTGTACGTCTACTTCACGTACGGAATGCATTACTGCGCCAATATTGTTTGCGGGCCCCAGGGCACCCCCTCCGCGCTCCTCCTGCGCGCCGGCCAGATCGTGGAAGGCGAAGGGCTCGCCGGAATCCGCAGGCCAGCATCCAAATCGGCGAAGGATTTAGCCAGCGGACCAGCCAGGCTTGCCGCCACGCTGGGACTCACGACGGCGGACACTGGCCGTGACGCGCTCGCCGCACCCTTTAGCCTGTGGCTGCCTGCGACTCCGGCTGCCGCAGTGGCCAGCGGACCGCGGGTGGGGGTAGCAGGCCCGGGCGGCAGTACTGACTATCCATGGAGATTCTGGATCGAGGACGACCCCACGGTGTCCCGGTACAAGGCGGCGCGGCCAAGAAACCCGCCGGCTACTGGCTGACTTTCCACGTCGGAAGGAAGAACTTCGTGTGACGCAGTCCGGCTGATGACTTGTACCCCACGCGTTTACCAAAATCGCTGTAGAATGGTAGGTCTGTCTTTTGCGATAGGGGTTACGGTTCGATGCACGATGCTGATTTGGTCCACGAGCAGGAATATGTGGCTGGGCTGTACGCCCGGCTCGATGAGCTGCGCGCAGAAAAGCGCGCCCAGCTGGCGCATGTGCGTAAGGCCGGCGCGGTGGGAACCATGCAGAACGTTTCCGAACGTGACGCTTTCGCGGCACTGTACGAAGACCGCCTGGCCCAGCTCGACGCCGTCGACGACCGCTTGGTCTTCGGGCGCCTCGATCTTGATTCGGGGGAGGCCCAGTACATCGGCCGTATCGGTCTGTCCACCGCCGACCTTCAGCGGCTGATGGTCGACTGGCGCGCGCCCGAGGCCGGCCACTTCTATCAGGCCACCGCGTTCGACCGCCAAGGCGTGCGCCGCCGTCGTCACCTGATCCTGCAGGGACGTGACGTCAAAGCGATCGAGGACGACGTCCTCGATGCCGGGATGCTCGCGGACAATGACTCCCTGCAAGGCGAAGGCGCACTGCTGGCTGCGTTGAACTCCAAGCGCACCGGCCGCATGTCGGACATCGTGGGCACCATCCAGTCCGAGCAGGACCGGATCATTCGTTCCTCCATCTCGGGTGCCCTGGTAGTTCAGGGTGGTCCAGGCACGGGCAAGACCGCCGTTGCCCTGCACCGTGCGGCCTATTTGTTGTATACCCACCGCGAGCGGCTCAAGAGCGCCGGTGTTCTGCTCGTCGGGCCGTCGTCGTCCTTCATGCATTACATCGAACGAGTACTGCCCTCGCTCGGTGAGACCGGTGTAGTCATGGCCAGCCTCGGCCGCCTCATGCCCGGGATTCACGCCATTCCCGAGGAAGACGCCGATGTTGCCGCACTCAAGGGCAAGTTGGACATGGCAACCGTGGTGGCAAACGCTGTAGCCAACCGGCAACGGACGCCTGCAGAAGACCGCATCCTCGAAGTTGATTCGCGGAAGCTGACACTGACGGTTCGCCAGGTTCGTCGTGCCAGGGAAAAAGCACGTGCCACCGGCAAGCCGCACAATGAAGCGCGGCTCACGTTCGTCAAGATCCTTTTGCGTGAGCTCACGGAGCAATTGACGGACCTTGTTGAAGAATCAAACATCGGCAACAACGCCGATCGCGCCTACCTCGCCGAGGACGTCCGGTCTGCCCGGGATGTCCGCATTGCGCTGAACCTGTGCTGGATGCCGATGACGCCTGAGAAACTCATTTCCGAGCTTTTCAGCAAGCCGGCCATCCTTGAGGCATGCACGCCGCACCTGACACCTGCCCAGCGTTCGCTGCTGCAGCGGCCCGTCGACGCACCCTGGACGGAGGCTGACGTTCCGCTGCTGGATGAGGCCGCCGAGCTGCTGGGCGAGCTCGATCCAGCCGCCGGCAGGGGATTGGCGCAGCAGGAAGCTGATCGTGCCCGCGACCTCGCCAACGCCAAGCAAACCCTGGCCAACATGGAAGCCATGGGCGTCGACGTCCTGGTGACGGCTGAAGAGCTCGCTGAACAGAACCAGGAACGGGAGGGGCGGCTCACCGCTGCCGAGCGCGCCACGAGCGACCGTTCGTGGGCTTTCGGCCACATCGTGGTTGATGAAGCCCAAGAACTGTCCCCCATGCAGTGGCGGCTGTTGGTGCGGCGTTGCCCGTTGAAGTCCTTCACTATCGTCGGGGACATCGCGCAAACGAGTGCAGCAGCAGGTGCCAATTCGTGGCAAAGCGCGCTGGCGCCGTCGTTCGGTGACCGCTGGACGCTGGAAGAACTCACCGTCAACTACCGCACTCCGTCGCAGATCGCGGAAGCCGCTGTCCGCATGGCCAACCGCGCAGGCCTCGTCGTCTCCGCACCCAAGGCCGTGCGCGAAGGCAAATGGTCGCCCATTGTGGACCACGTCGAGGCGGATGGCATTATCAAGCGCTTGGTTGAGGTCCTGCCGGAGGAGGTGGCAGCGATCGACGGCGGCCTGCTGGCTGTCATCGCCGACGGTCCTCTGCTGCCGCTTGCCACGGCTGCGCTGCGGGAGGTCTATGGACGACGTATTGGTTCGGGCGCCGGCAGCTACGAGCAGGACATCGTTGTGATCAGCCCCAAGGAAGCCAAGGGGCTGGAATTCGACGGCGTTGTGGTCTTGGAACCGGCAGCGATGCTGAACCACGAACACGGCAAGGTGGGCGACCTCTACGTTGCGATGACCAGGGCCACGCAGCGTCTGCGTCTCATTGCTGCGGCTCCGGTACCGGCCGGCATCGAGCGCTAGGAAAAACGGGACCTGCAATCCTGCTAACTTAGATCTCGTGTCACACGTAAACAACCTCGAGTCCCAGCACAACGATCCCGCCTTTGCCAACGTCTGGCAGGAGCTCAAATGGCGCGGCCTTGTCCACGTTTCCACTGATGAAACGGAACTGGAAAAGCTGCTCGCCGGGGACCCGATCACGTATTACTGTGGCTTCGATCCCACCGCTCCGTCACTGCACCTGGGCAACCTCGTGCAGTTGCTGGTCATGCGGCGCCTGCAGTTGGCCGGTCACAAGCCCCTCGGTTTGGTGGGTGGATCCACGGGCCTGATCGGCGACCCGCGCCCGACGGCGGAACGCACCTTGAACACCAAGGACACCGTTGCGGAGTGGGTTGGCTACCTGCAAGGCCAGGTGCGGCGCTTCCTCAGCTTCGAGGGCGACAACTCTGCACGTATGGTCAACAACCTGGACTGGACAGCGCCCCTTAGCGCCATCGACTTCCTGCGTGAAATCGGCAAGCACTTCCGTGTGGGCACCATGCTCCGCAAGGATGCCGTGGCTTCACGCCTGAGCTCGGATGAAGGCATCAGCTACACCGAGTTCAGCTACCAGATCCTGCAGGGCATGGACTACCTCCAGCTCTTCCGCGACTACGGTTGCGCCTTGCAGACCGGCGGATCAGATCAGTGGGGCAACCTCACCAGCGGAACCGAACTTATCCGCAAGGTGGAAGGCAAGAGCGTCCACGCCATGGGTACGCCGCTCATCACCAACTCTGACGGCACCAAGTTCGGCAAGAGCGAGGGCAACGCCATCTGGCTGGACCCGGAGATGTGCAGCCCGTACACCTTCTACCAGTTCTGGCTCAACACCGCTGATGCCGACGTCGTGAATCGACTCAAGGTGTTCACCTTCCTTTCGCGTGCAGAGATTGAGGCACTTGGGGAAGCTGTGGCGGAACGTCCGTTTGCCCGCGAAGGCCAGAAGAAACTTGCGTTCGAAGTCACCTCCCTGGTGCACGGCGTAGATGCAACCGAGAAAGTCATCGCCGCCTCGGCTGCGCTTTTCGGTAACGGAGATCTCACCGTCCTGGACGAGCGCACGCTGGAAGCCGCTACTGCGGAACTTCCCTCGGCGACCATCGGCGCGGACGGCCTGGGGATCATTGACCTCCTGGTTGCCTCGGGTCTGTCGGACAGCAAGTCGGCAGCACGCCGGACCGTCGGCGAGGGTGGCGCCTATGTGAACAACACCAAGGTCTCCGATCCCGATGCTGTGGTTTCCCGCGACGAGCTGCTTCACGGCCGCTACTTGCTCCTGCGCCGCGGCAAGAAAAACTTGGCCACCATTGAGGTTTCTGCCTAGGAATCCTCTGGTCATAATCCCGGAAAGGGCCGGCAACCGTCACGGTTGCCGGCCCTTCTGCGCTAACCCTGTCCGTGACTGGTGAGCGGGCGTTCCTGTGAAGTGTCGGGCCGCAGGCGCGTGGCCGTAGTCTCCGCCCTCGCCACATACTCCCGCATTGGCTTCCTTCCCCCGTCCTTCCCTTCCGACGCTCTCTCACCTTTTTGGGGTTTTCGGGGGATCCTCTCTCATGTTTTGGTCTTTTTCGGGCAACGCTCTCTCACTGTGGTGGGGGAGCGTTGTTGGTTTCCGGGGTTGGTGTTCGACGGCGGTTGGTGGGTTTGGTGTGAGGGGGCGGGTTGGGTGGGGGTTTGGGTGGTGTGATGGGGTTCACGGGGTTGGTGATGGGGTTCACGGGGTTGGTGTTGGTGGTTTTGGGGTGGTTTTGGGGGGTTGTTTGCTTTGTTTGGCGTGTGTTTGCGGGGTTTTTGGGTGGTGTTGGGGTGGATTTGGTGTGGGGGTGGGGCGCGTGTAAAGTTATTCGAGTCGCCGCCGCTGATGCGGAAAGTTAGCGACAATCTCCCTTCAAATCGCCGGTTTCGGTAGTGCTTTTGTGTGCTGCGGTTGTGGTGTGGGAGGCCTGGTGCTGGTTTGCTTTGTGCGGCTGGTTCGGGTAAGTTTGAAAAGTTGCTCCGGAGCGATCTTGGACCCTTTGGTGGGTGTGGGTGGTGCCGGGTGTGTCTGTTGTTTGAGAACTCAATAGTGTGCCAAGTTTGTTGATACCGATTGTTTTTTGATTGGTTGAAATTATGGCCGGATTGTCGCGCACCCCCGTGTGTGGTGGTCTGGTTTTCAGCTGGTTTCGAATTTTGTGCAGCCGTGTTCGCCGTTATTTCCGGTGGGTGTGGTTGTGTCTGTTTGATTTGTTTTTTTCAACGGAGAGTTTGATCCTGGCTCAGGATGAACGCTGGCGGCGTGCTTAACACATGCAAGTCGAACGATGATGCCCAGCTTGCTGG
>NZ_FNYI01000016.1:0-21899 GCF_900108925.1 Arthrobacter sp. yr096
CCCAGGATTTTCAAGCGGATCCGTCCGGCGTTCCGGTACGAGCGCTCCCTGGACGTCATTACCCAGGGCCGGGACCTGGGCATGGTGACCAAGTCCAACCTGATCCTGGGCATGGGCGAGACCCGCGAGGAAATCTCCGAAGCACTGCGGGACCTGCACGCTGCCGGGTGTGACCTGATCACCATCACCCAGTACCTGCGCCCGTCCGAACGGCACCTCCCGGTGGACCGGTGGGTCAAGCCCCAGGAGTTCGTGGACCTCCAAAACGAGGCCCAGGAGATCGGCTTCCTCGGCGTCATGTCCGGACCCCTGGTCCGTTCCTCCTACCGGGCCGGCCGGCTCTGGGCCACCGCGATGCGCAAGAAGGGCTGGGAAATCCCCGCCGCCCTGGCCCACATCGAGTCCTCCGGCTCCACCCGCCAGGAAGCCTCCACCATCCTGGCCGCCCACAGCTAACAACCACCCCACACCCGCTCCGCGCGCCCTTAAGCACGCCAGACTCCAACCACGACGGCGGTCGGTTGCCTCCACAGGGCGACCGGCCGCCGTCGTGCCGTGCAGCGCGGTGCCTTCAACCGCGGTGCCCACGTCATGACTCCGTCATCATCGAACGCCAGCGCAGTTTTGGCTCAAGAAGAGCACAATGTTTGCGCAGGCCCCACGAACAAGCGTGGTGGGCAGCGTTAATTCGGCCCGTGTGGCAGCGATCCCACAGTGAGTACACGGAGCCGCGCCCAGCCGGTTGAACCGCCTCACATCCAAGTGGTCGGACCCTGAAAACTGAGTACTCCGGTGCCCGAAAGGCGTATTTCCGACCCCTTGGTCGGACGCAAAAGAGGCGTACATCCAAGAGTAGCCACGGCTCCTCCGCTGGTTGAACCATTGGGGGCATCGCTTCATCCGCCAGCAACGGACGGATGCTGGGGGTTGCGCTGCGGCTCCCCGGTACATCGATCAACCAAGGAGTCTTACCATGCGCAAACTTTCGAAGAAGAGCCGGATCACAGCAGCGGTTGCTGGCGTGGCCTTGGTGGCTGTCGGCGGCGGCGCTGCCTACGCCTACTGGACCACCACGGGCTCCGGCAGTGGCTCGGCTACGAACTCGGCCGGCGGCGGAACGGTCACGCTTCACGCCACCTTTGCCGGCGGACTCGCCCCGGGCAACCAGGTTGCTGTCGCGTACACCGCCGACAATTCCACGACGTCGGGCACCGTGGTGGGTGCCCTCAGCGCGAACGTGACCACCAACGTGGCCGGCTGTCTCCCCGCCTGGTTCGACGTCACCGCGGTCACCACCAACACGTTGGTCGCCGCCAACACCACGGGCACCTCAGTGGGCAGCGGAACACTGAAGTTCAACGACAGCGGCACGGTCAACCAGGACGCCTGCAAGTCAGCGATCGTCACCGTCAACGTCGCCAGCCAGTAGTGCCACCTTGCCGGGGGCCACTGTGCGAGTGGTGGTCCCCGGCGTGAAGCTTTCTCCCGCCCAGAAGCGCCCGTCCGAAAAGAGGCTCCATGCAACCCCATCCAGTACGCATGCGGATGCCGTTGGGTGGTGCGGGAACGGCGGTCAAGGCTGCGCTCCTCACGTTGTTGGTTGTCCTGGCGTCAGTGGCATCCCTGGGTGCCAGCGGAGGGCCGGGCGCAGGGAAGGCCGCCGGAGCCAAAGAAACGGTGGGTATTTTGCTGGCCCTCTCGCCATCAAGCCGCAGCCTGGATCAAGGCCAGTCGGCAGCGTTCGAGGCCACGGTCTCCTCGAGTGGGGGCTTTTCCGGGTCGGTCGCCTTCTCTGCAACGGGGCTGCCGTCGGGTACGACGGCGGCATGGCGGCCGTCGTCGCTGGTCCTCTCCTCCGGGAGCTCGGCGAAGGTGACGTTGACCCTCAGCACGAGTCCCACCACGCCCGCCGGGAAATCCGAGATCACGGTGACGGGCACCAGCGGCAGCATTCAGTCCAACGCCGCGAAGGCGCAGTTGCAGGTGAAGGAAGTGAAGCGAAACTTTGGCGTCTCCGGTTCCTTGCAGGGTCCGTTGGCGCCAGGGCTGTCCCTCCCTTTGGACCTGCAGATCTCCAACCCGGAGAACAAAAACATCACGGTGACCCAGTTGTCCGCGTCCATCAGCAACGTGGTTCGAACGCCCGCGGCCGTGGCGGCCGGGCTCCCTTGCAGCAGCGCGGATTACAACGTCACCCAATTCACCGGCAGCTACCCCATCGACATCAAGCCAGGATCAACCTCGTTGTCCGCTTTGGGGCTTCCGCAGCTGGCTTGGCCCCGCATCAGCATGTTGGACACCCTGCAGCTCCAGGACGGCTGCAAGGGCGCCACCCTGGAACTCACCTTCTCCGGGACGGGACAGGCGAGCTGACATGAACACGACCCACCGGACTCCGCGTACTCCCCGCACAGGCCGACTCGCCCGGACAGCGGCTGCCACCGTGGCGCTCTGCATCCTGGGCGGCGCGGGCTCTGCTTACGCGTACTGGACGAGCACCGGCATCGGCGCAGGTTCGGCAAGCAACGGGACCATGCAGGCAGTCCTTGTGGACGCTCTGATTGCGGGGGACGCTCCGCAAAACACCCTTGTTCCCGGCGGTACGGCCGATGTGATCCTCAGGGCCACCAACCCCAACGCCCATGCCGTCACCATCTACGGATTGACGGCCAACGGAGCTATCACGGCGGACGCGGCCCATGCCGGCTGCACCACCACAGGAGTGACCTTCACTCCGCCGCCCGTTCCGATCAGCCCGCCGGTTACCATCCAGCCGAACTCCTCCATCCTGCTGACGCTCCCAGGGGCAGCGAGTATGAGCACCGAATCGCTCTCGGCCTGTCAGGGCGCCCAATTCCGCATCCCCGTCGCCTTGGAGGCCCGCAAGTGAACCGGCGTCGCACGTCCGAGGGTCGGCATCCCGCCCCGTCCGTCACCATGGGACGTTGGAACCGCATCGTGGTGATCGTGGTGGGCATTCTCCTGGTCACCTGGGGAGGGCCGGCCGCCAGCGCGTTCTGGAGCACGGTAAGCACCAGCAACTTCGCGGCGGCCAAGGCGGACACCGTCAACCAGGGCGCCAAGCCGGGTGCCGTCGTCGGCCTTGCCGGCAGCGTGACGGTCACCTGGACGGCAAGCACGACGACGGCAGGCAGGTCTGCCACCGGGTACAGCATCGCCCGCTATGCTTCCGCCACGGGCGGCACCAGGATCCCGGCGGCCGGAACGTGCACCGGCACTGTGGTTGTGCTGAGCTGCACGGATACGGCGCCAAGCGGCACGTGGTACTACGCGGTCACACCGATGCTTTCCTTGTGGCAAGGGACTGAAAGCCTCCGAAGCACTGGCTCAGTGGTGGATGCCACCGCCCCCGGCGCTCCTGTTGTCACCGCACCGGCTTACGTGACCACCGGCAACGTGTCCAACGTCCCCGTCTCCGGCACGGCAGAAGCCAACTCCACTGTGGTGTTGACGGTAACGGACGCCGGTGCCGCACACACCGTCACCCAGACCCGCACAGCGAATGGATCCGGAGCGTGGTCCGCCACCACACTGAATCTGACCACGTTCAACGCCGGAACAATCACCTACTCCGCCCGAGCAACCGATGCGGCCGGAAACACGGGGATCCCCGGAACAGCGACATCCGTCAAGGACACCACCGTTCCAACGGTCACCAACGTGCAGCTCAGCAACGGTGGGAGCCTGATTGGCAGAATCGAACGTGACGACACGGTGACACTGACCTTCTCCGAAGCCCTGGACGCGAGCAAGATGTGCACTGCTTGGACCGATGACACCACCACACAAACACTTGACGGCGACAACCAGGTGACTGTCTCGGTCACGTCGGCAGACGTCCTCAGCGTTACTGCCACTGGCTGCTCCACCCTCAAACTGGGCACCGTGGATCTTGGAGGCAACTACACCTCGCAAACGCTCACATACCGGGGAACCAGCACCAATGCATCGGTGCTGGAGTGGAACCCCACGGCCAAGACCATCACCATCACCCTGGGTGCGCTGGTGTCAGGCAACCCGATCTCGTCAACGCAGAGCGCAGACAACGCTGCCTTTACTCCGGCATCCGGGCTGACGGATATTGCCGGCAACGCGCTCTCCACCGCCAAGTTCACCAGCGCCACAACCTCGAGGTTCTAAGCCCGCAGTTTGTGTCGGGACAGTGCACACGGATAGTGCCCCCAATCGTGATGAGGGGCACTATCTGTGCGCAATTCGGGAGTAGCGCGGCGGTCGGAGCGTAATCTTGGGAGCGGACGCCAGTGCCGCCGTCGGACGTTTGATCCTGCGACGAAAGGCGAGCCGCCCCTTGAAGGCTGTAGCGGAACTGTTCACGATGGGTCCTGGAAACAAGGACCACCATCCCGCCCTCCGCTGCGCCGTTGGTGTTTTTGTTCCGCTGATTACCCTCACGTTGCTGGGCAGGCTGGATCTGGCGGTGTTTGCTTCATTTGGGGCGTTTACCGGAATCTATGGCCGCAACGAGCCGCATAGTGTCCGTTTCCGCAGTCAACTTCGTGCTGGCGGCTTCATGCTTTTGGTGATCCTGCTTGCCACTCTCATGGCGCGGGTTGCACAGTCCTGGGGCTTGGAAGGCGCCGCATATTCGTGGCTTTTGACCGCGGCTACCACTGTGGTGGCCGGTGGTTGCTCCGTAGTGGTTGCTGCGTGGCGGCTCCGGCCTGGCGGCTCTCTCTTTCATATTTTTGCCTTCGCTGCCATCGCTTCCATCGCCGCCCAGCCGCCCCTCTGGGAGGCCATGTTGGTATCGGTCCTGACCACCGTTTTCTGCCTGCTTATTGGGATGTCCTCGCGCATATTCAAGAGCCACCGGACACCTTGGAAGCGGCCACCGCGCATCCGCCACACCACTGCCGAGCGCCGGGCCATTTGGCTGGAAGGTGGCGGCTACCTGGTGGCAGCGGGCCTGGCCGGCACCATTGCCACCCTGGTGGGGGAGCGGCTGGGCTTTGGGCACACGTATTGGGCGATGGTGGCGGCGGTAGTCCCTCTGGTGGGTCATTCCACGCGTCATAGGGTGAGCCGCGGTATCCAAAGAATCGCCGGAACAGTGATCGGGTTGGTGCTTTTGGCCGGAATCCTGTGGCTCAATCCGGCGCCGTGGGCCATGGTCCTGGTCATCGCCGCGTGCCAGTTCGGGGCGGAGATGTTCATTGCCCGCCAGTACTTTGTGGCTCAGGTTTTCGTGACTCCGCTGGCGTTGATCGCCACGCTGCTTGCCGCGCCGGTTGACCCGGGTTTGCTCCTGCGGGACCGCATCGTGGAGACCGTCATTGGTGCTGCGATCGGTGTTGCAGTGGTAGTGGCTCCGGGAGTGTGGCGGCGGATCCGGACCACGCGCACCTTGGCCTAGGCAGGCCCGGGTCTGCGAACCCGCGCCTTAGCGCCTAGGATCAATTGGTTAGACAAGCGAGATACATGTCTACCAAAGGATTGGTTATGAACGATAACGGCGATCGTCAGGGCTATTGGTATGGGC
The DNA here is from genome assembly GCF_900108925.1 of Arthrobacter sp. yr096. NCBI lineage: Bacteria > Bacillati > Actinomycetota > Actinomycetes > Micrococcales > Micrococcaceae > Arthrobacter > Arthrobacter sp. yr096. The sequence continues at coordinate 5,522 of NZ_FNYI01000016.1, forward strand.
TGGAAAGTCGCAAGCGAATGGGCGCCGTGGATGTCCTGAACGCACTGAGGGACTATCGTACGGCGGAGGCCGAGATGCGGCGTCGGACCCGGGCGTCCATGGGAATGGGTGAGACCGACCTGCTCGCGCTCCGATACCTGCTTGAAGCGGAGCAGGCCGGCCGGGACGTGGGTCCGAAAGAATTGGCGGTGCGGCTGGGGTTGACGTCGGCATCCATCACCTCGCTGGTGGACCGCCTGGTGCGCTCGGGGTACGTGACCAGAGAGCCGCACCCGACGGATCGGCGCGCCCTGATCCTCCGCCCCAGCGCAGGTTCGGACCAGGAAGTCCGCGGCACTTTGGGCGATATGCACGCCCGCATGATGGAGGTTGCGGGCACTCTCAGCGAGCAGGATTCCGCCGCGGTGGTGGACTTCCTGAGGCGCATGCGGAGGGCGATTGATGGCATGGCGACCTGATCTCAGTTGGACTTATTTAGTAAGTACACATATAACTAGATAGCCAAGCTACTTATCCATCTAGATGTGAGAGAAGACGACGATGACTGTCGCCCTGCGTGAACCAGACTCCACACCAGTGGTTGAGACCGCCGTGGAAGGACACACGGACCAGGTAATGCCTATGGGCCCGATGCACTGCGGTGCCAACATGGCGATCTCCGCAGGGCCCACCTACGATTCCATGAAGTGGGTCTCTGTGGAGCCCATCTGGCCCGAATGGGCTTGCGGTTGCGGCTTCCGGATGGACATCGACGCCGTAGATCCAGTGAGTGGCGTCTGGATAGCGGCCCTCCGCCGGCAAAGCCTTCAACACGAGCTGGCCATTGCCCAGAACACCCTGCAGCTGGCCTTCAGGAAGGCAGTTCAGGCAGGAGCTGAACCGGGTGCACTTGCCGAGGTAGCCGGGGTACCTTCCGCCGACATTGAAGCCCTCCTCCGATGACGTTGCTTGACACCCCTGCCGTCCGCGCCGATCGCGGAGCAGAGTGTGCTGATCGCGGCGTGGACGAGGCGCAGATCGTGTTGGGTGGACGTTACCGCCTGGGTGCCCCGTTGGGCGGAGGATCCGAGGCCAACGTCAACGAGGCTTTGGACCTGGAAACCGGCACGTCCGTGGCGGTGAAGATCTTCAGGACTTGTGACGATGCTCCTTATGACCGGGAGATGAAGATCCATAGTCGCCTCCGGCATAAGAACATCGTCCGTGTGCTCGGTTCCAGTGGCGTGCAGCTCCGGCGCGAAGAACTCGAGGGAGAACACGACGCGCGCCGTAACTATCTGGTCATGGATCTGGTGGAGGGCAAGGACCTGCGGTGGATCCTGCAGCAGGCTCCTGCTTCCGAGGTCCAGACGGTGGCATGGATGACGGGGATTGCGCGTGCATTGACGCACCTGCATCGCAGGGGCGTAGTCCATAACGACATCAAGCCCGGCAACATCCTGGTGGATTTTGCTGCTGATCCGAAGGGTCCCGGCATCGCAAAACTGACTGACTTCGGCATTGCCATCAACGGACGCCAGGCTGCCCCGAACTCCTCGTCCGGGACTCCTCATTACCTGAGTCCCGAGGAAGTGTGCGGCGGAGAATCCACGTCTGCAAGCGATATCTATTCGCTGGGGCTGGTTGCTCTGGAGTGCTTGACCGGAACCAAAGCGTTCCCTGGTGCTCCGCTGGAGTCAATGGTGGCCAGGACACTTGGCGAACCACGAATTCCCGGCACGGTGCGGCGTCGCTGGTCCATGGTGCTTCATGCCATGACCGACCCCAACCCGGCCGGCAGGCCGTCTGCCAGCCAGACCGTCGGTATGCTCCGACGGCTCAGCTGGTAGCCAACAATCAGGTCGATAGAGGCAAGGAAGATACCTGCCGAACTGGGACCTCGTTACGAAAGAGAGAATGACAAATGGGAATCATCGGTTGGATTGTTTTGGGCTTGATTGCTGGCGCCATCGCCAAGGCCATTAAGCCTGGCAAGCAGGGCGGGGGCTGGATCGCTACGCTGCTCCTGGGCGTCGTTGGCGCACTCCTGGGTGGCTGGATCGGCAGTGCTCTGTTCAACGTGGGCATCAGCGAGTTCTGGTCGCTTTCCACCTGGCTGCTGGCCATCGGTGGCGCCCTGATCGTCCTGATCATCTGGGGACTGCTTACCCGCAAGAAGGCATAACTGCCCAACGCCAAAAAGGCCCTGACGCTGATGCGTCAGGGCCTTTTTCGTGCTCAGAACCGGTTCCCGGTTAATCGGCCGAGTATCCCAACGCCAGGTCAATCAGCAGGCGGGCACCGAACCCTGTAGCTCCCTTGCTTCGCCACACATCGTCCTTGTCCGATTGCATGGTTCCCGCAATGTCGATGTGGGCCCAGGGGGTGTCGCCGACGAACTCGGCCAGGAACAGGGCGGCAGTGGTGGCCCCTGCGTAGGGACCTCCCAGGTTGGAAATGTCCGCTACATCCGAGTCCAGCTGAGGGCGGTAGGCACGTTCCAAGGGCAACTGCCACAGCTGCTCGTCGGCACGGGCTCCCGACTCCAGCACGCGGTCCACCAGGCGCTGTTCGTTCCCGAATACCGGGGCGGTGAGCTGGCCTAAGGACAAGAGTGCGTTGCCGGTGAGCGTGGCGATGTCAACGATCCCGTCCACCTGGTCCTCGATGGCCAGCGTCAGGGCATCGCACATCACAAGCCGGCCCTCGGCGTCGGTATTCTTGACCTCGATGGTGAGCCCGCTGCGGGTGGTGAGGACATCTCCCAACTTGTAGGCCGAGCCCGAGGGCATGTTGTCCGTGCACATCAGGAATCCGGTGACGGCTGCCTGGCAGCCCAGATCCCGGAGCGCCGTGAACACGGCCAGGACCGCCGCTGCGCCGCCCATGTCCATTTTCATGAGCAGGTGCATGGGGTCGCTGGGCTTGAGGCTGACGCCGCCGGAGTCATACATGATTCCCTTGCCCACCAAGCCAAGATGACCGCTGGGGGCTCCCTCCGGCCGATAGCTGAGTTTGATCATCCGGGGCTCCTGGGCACTTCCGGCGTTGACGCCCAGGAGGCCACCGCAACGGAGCTCGATGAGCTGCTCCTTGTTGAACTCCTCAACTCCAAAACCGAACCGTTCACCCAGGTCCTTCGCCACTTCACCAAGCCCGACGGCGGTCAAGTGGCTGGGTGGCGCGTTGCACAGGTCCCGGGCGATGGTGGTGGCCCGTACCTTCACCCGGCCGGTGGCCAGGCCGCGGCTTGCGTCGGCCCTGTCCACGCCAGGGGCCAGGAACTGCACTTCGGCCAAGGGGGAATCCGTGGCTTTGCTCTTGAGTGAGTCGTAGCCGTACCGCGCCAGGAGTACGCCCTCGGCCAATACCTGGCCCAAGCGCCCGGCGTCCATGCCTGCGGTGTCCGGGAGCTCGAAGCCAATCCGGGAGTGCCGCTTGGTGGCACGAACAAGGGCCGCGGCTGCCTTACGCCAACCGTCGGCATCCAGCGTGCCGGGTTTCCCGCCGCCAACAGCTACCACCAACGTTCCGGAGGCGTTCGGCAACTGCAGGGTTGCGCCGGGTTTGCCGTCGAAGCCGGCACGTTCCAGGGTTTCCCGGTTCAGGCCGATGGATGCCGGAACGTCACCTTCCGAGGAGACCAGGACGCCGATTGCCTCCAGCTGATCGAAGCCGTCCACGAATCGCAGCTCGGTTTCGGCCTGGTCAAGGGACGGGACAGCTGTGAAACCTTCCGGGATCAGTTTGTAGGGATCGTGGCTCACCGTTTTGCCTGTTCTGTGGAGGTTGGAACCGCTGTAGTGGTTGGAACCGTGATGGTTGGGGCTGCCGTGGGATCGGGGATCGCATCAGGATCGTCCGGTTCCAGCTGCTCAGGGAGGTCACCCTTCATCCGGCCAGGCATTCGACCCGCCGGAACGATGGCCAGCAGGGCAAGTCCCGACAACCCAAGGAGGGATATCTGTAGGGCCCGCAACCGGGCTTCCGCGTTGACCTCGGTAGCGGCCGCCAGCTCGGAGGGGCTGCTCACCCGGTCTCCGATGGCCGCTTCGACTTGCGCGTTGGTCATGAAGTCGGCGTCGTTGATGCTCACTTTGGATATCAGTTCCGGGGAGACTTCCGGGTGCGCGGCGGCTCCGCTGGCGATCAGTGAGGACAGCATTCCGACGGCGAACGCACTCGCCACCGCGATGCCGACGCTGCCGGAGAGATTGTGCACCAGCCCGCGCCAGGCTCCCACGTCGCCGGCCAACTCGCGGGGAACTGCACTGAGGAGCGTGTTGAACACCAGGGCAACAATGGCGCCCTGACCGAGTCCCAGCAGGATCAATCCCAGCACCACAAAGAGCTGTCCCCAGTCGTTGCGGATAGTGAAAGCGAGCAGGACCAGCGCACCGGCCACCACCACGAATCCGGCTTGGGCGATGGTCCGTGGCGGGAACCTGTCATAGAGGAAGGCCACGAAGGTGCTGGCGAGGAAGATGGACAGGGTGTACGGGATGATCGCAAAGGAGGTCTCGAGGCTGGACCGGCCCTGCACGATCTGCATGTAGAGCGGGATCAGGAAGTTGGCAGCCGTACCTACGAACAGCATGGTGGCCATGCACGCCGTGACGGCGAGTTCCGAACTGGAAGCCAGCACCCTGAGATCAAAGATGCGGGGCAGCTTGGCGTCCTGGCGCTTCCGCACCCACATGAAGAACACCTGGCCGGCAATGGCGCCCAGGAGGATCAGGAGCGGTGCCGGTGAGAGGCCAAGGATGTCGAAGGGGGCCTGGTCCGTGGCGAACCAGGTTCCCCAGGCGGACAGGCCACTGAAGCCGAAGCTCAGCAGGATGATGGCAACTGCGGCGATGATGGCGCCGGTCCAGTCGATCTTCAACTGGGGTTGGGCAGGGACGGACTTGAGCTTGAAACTGAGCAAGAGGTTGATGGCACCGAGGACCACCATCAGCCCGAACGAGTAGCGCCAGCCGATGGTGGTGGCGAACCACCCGGCAATCAGCAGGGCCAGGACGCCCGCCGCGGGGATGGCTGCCGCCAGGAGGCCGATGGCTTTGGCTTGCTGCTGGTCCTTGTAATTGGTGGCGATGAAAACCGTGAGTGCAGGCGCAATCAGCGCGATGACTGCGCCGGAGGATGCCTGGGCGATGAAGAGCATCGCGGGGCTGAGGCTCAGGGCCACTCCTGCCATGGCAGCTGCATGGATGGCGACGGCGATTTGGAACACCTTGCGTGTTCCGAACCGGGCGCCAACCTTTGCCCCCAACAGGATGAACGCCGCCATTGAAAACGTGCCGGCGGTGATGGCCGTTCCCACGGATGTTGCTGCCGTGTCCAGGTCCGTGGTGATGCCCTGCATTGACACCGTCAATGCGTTGACGGCGAATGATGCCTGGATCTGCGTGAGGACCACCACGATCAAAGGCAGCCAGGAGGCGGCTTTGACGGTTGGTGGTGTGGCTGTGGTGGTGTGGTCACTGGCCATGTCTTGCTCCTGTTGTGCTGGGCCCGCTCTTGGGAACGGGCGCTTGAATACCTCACTACGGGGTTGTCGGAACGGTGTGCGCGGTTGTGTCGTGGGAGAATCTCCGATCTCGTGTGCCTAAGTTCTGCGGGGTCCTAGGTGTGGAGTGGCCAGAACACCGGTACCAACAGGATGGCTACGGCTGCGTAGAGCGCCATGATGACCAGACCAAACTGCCAGTAGTCGCCAAAGCGGTAGCCTGCCGGTTGCATGATCATCATGTTCGCTGGCGTGGCCACCGGCGTGAGCAGGGCAGCAGAGGATGCGACGGAGACACACATCAGCACGGCGTAGGGGTTGATCGAAGATTCCTGCGCCACCGACAAGGCAATCGGGATGATGATCAGAGCCGTTGCAGTATTGCTGATCAGTTGTCCCAGGACGGCCGTGACCACGAAGATTCCCACCATCAACAGCAGGGGGCCGGAGTTCCCCACTACTGACACCATGCCCTCGGCAAGGATCTCGGCTGTGCCGGTTGAGGTGATCGCCGTGGACACCGGAATCATTCCCGCCACCAGAATGAGCGTGGTCCAGGCCATGGAACGGTGCGCCTGCTGCACAGTCACTACCCGCAGCACCACCATGGCCAACGCGGCCAGTAATGCGGCCACTGGCGCCGGCACCAGGTTGGTGGCCAACAGGATGACCATGATTCCGACGACGATCAGCGCGGGGGTTGCCCGCGGCCCCAACGGAACAGTCTGCCGGCGAATGGTGTCCGGTGAGTCCACCAGCAAGACGTTGTGATCCACGGTGTGCTGATCCAGTGCCGACCACGTTCCCTGAAGGAGCAGCCTGTCTCCGGCGGTAATGGGTGAGCGCCCGGTACTTTCCTGTTCCCCGGGATGCTGATGGGCCAGGACCACCAGCGTGCCGCTGGCCGTGACCATACCGGGGTAAGCCTCCGTGCCCACCAGGTTTGAACGGGGTGCGACCACAACCTCGGCAACGCCATAGCTGCTGCTGATGAGTCCGCAAGTGGCGTCGTCGTCCTGTGTGAGGCCGTGCTTCACGGCAAAAGCATCGATCAGCGGTTGGCCTCCCCGCACCACAACATCGTTGCCTGCCTCGAAAACAGTACTGGTGGCGGGTTTACCGTCGCGCTGCTGCACGCTGATGAGGTGGAGGTGACCGCCGTCGTCATCATTGTGGATGCAGTCAACGGGCTGGCCCACCAGGCCGGAACCGGCCGGGATAGTGAGCCGGCTGAGTCGGTCGTCTCCCAGGTAATGGGTCATCAGCGTCCGGCCGTGGGAGCCCAGGTCCTTTGGCAGCGCCTCCGGAGTCCGGTTGGGCAACAGGGACGGGCCCAACCAGAGAGTCAGCCCGATGGTGCCCGCAAGCAGAGGCAAGCCCACCAAACCGAACTCAAAGAACCCAATCCCGGTTCCGGTGGTTTCCAGGGCCGCGTTGAGGATCAGGATGTTCACCGGTGACCCCGTGAGGATCAGCAATGAGCCGGCATGCGCGGCGAAAGCCATGGGCATGAGCAGCTCGGAAGGCTGCCGGCCCAGGCGAACAGCGAGCACCACCACCATGGGCAACAACGCGGCAACCGCTCCGTTGACGCTGATGAGTGCGGTCAGCAGAGCCGTCAGGACCATCATCAACACCATCAGCCGGGCGCGGCTCGTCCCCGAAAACCTGATGAGCAAACTTCCCAGCCACGTGGTGACACCCGCTGCATCGATGGCTTCCGCCACCACGAAGAGCGCTGCGATCAACACCACGGTTCCGCTCCCGAAACCGGCAAACGTATCCTCCAAGCCCACAATGCCGGTTCCATAAAGAGCCAGGGCTGCTCCGAGTGCCACAACTTCCACGGGCAGGCGGTTCCAAACGAATGCGGCGATCACCATCACCAGCACCAGCAATGTGATGGAGACGTCCGTCATGGGTGCCTTCGGCAATGCGCAGGATCATTTGCCAGCATGCTTTCAGACTAGATCCGGGTTCAGGCCGCAGGGTCACCCCAATCAGGTGAGTGATGGGCGTTTACCGAGGTCACGGCTAAGGCAGGTGACCAAACTTATAGGCCGCTGCTACGGCGTCATGCCGGGACCCTGCCCCGAGCTTGGAGTAGATGATGCGGATGTGCGTCTTGACGGTGTTCACGGACAAGTGAAGTTCCGAGGCCATCTGGTCCTGGGACAAATGTGAGGGAAGCAGGGTGAGCACCTCGCGTTCCCGGGGCGTCAACGACGGCGCTCGCCGGGCGTCGTCGGGCCGCCTTAAGGCAATCAGCCGCTGGGCGAGGGCTTCCTGCGGTCCGTGGGTTCCCGCACGTTCCATCAGGAGATCGATCACTTCCTGGGGAGCGATGGCCAAGGGGCGGATCACTCCCAATTCGTCAGCCTTGAGCAGGGCCTCGTCAAGGATCTTGCCGGCCAAGGTCCGCCGGCCCGTGCGGATGGCCATGGAGCATTCCAGGACGGCCACGTGGAGCCACGTCCACTCCAGCACGGGCATGGCTGGGCCTGCGTGCAGTGGCCGGAGCCGGTCCGTGGCTGCCTCGAACCGGCTGATTCCTGCCGGGCCTTGCGCGCGCAACAGGCACAGTTCACCTGTTCCGGGAAGCCGTTCCTCTGCCCATTCCAACACCTCGCGAGCCCGCTCTGCGTGGCCGAGTCCCAGAGCAGCGGTGTGCTCAACGACGGCGATGCAGGCCGCCATGGGTCGGGCGAAGAGGTTGTCCCGCCCGATGCGGAGCCTGGCCTGCCGCATGCCGTCCAAAGCGTGGCGCCTGTCCCCGGTGTCCAGATGCGCACAGGCGGTGATCAGCTCCAGGGTGGCACGCATGGTGGCACCCACTCCTTTGGGGGAGGACCCTAGCTGGCCGAGCTCAGCCGTCCCCTCTGCAGCGAACGTTAATGCCGCTGCCGGTTCGGCTCCGAGCAGCGCGGAAGACGCATGCATCAGGGCGCCCACGGATCGTCCTGCTCCTGATGTCCACACGTGCGCAGGCAATTTCTCCTCCGCCTGGCGCAGGTATTCATTGGCTCGGCGCAGTTGGCCCTGCAGGGAAGATGTAGCGGCCAGTTTGAGGTACGCCTTGCCGGCCAGGTATGTGTTGCCGGCCTCGGAGGCGTCGATCAGGGCTGCCGTGGCCTCCTGCTCAGCGGTTCCGTACTGCCCTTCCGCGAGGGCGGCTGTCACCGAGACCATCCTCGCTTCGATCCGCATTTCGCTTTGCCCGGAGAGGGGAAGGGCTGCGTCGTCGACGGCGGCCTGCGGGTCCTGTGTTTCCCAGCCTCCGCTGAACCAGGAAAGGCGGGCTTCAGCCAAGGCGCGCAGCTCACGCAGATCGGACGGTGCATCGTTGGACCAATTGCGGTGGGCCGCCGCCAGGTATCGGGTAGCAGTGGTGGGTTGTCGGCTTTCCACATGGGCCAAGGCGGCAACCACACAGAGCCGGGGACTCGCTGCCAGAACGGATTCAGGCAGCATGGTGATGGCCCGCCGGACCCGTTGGACTCCGCCGGTGCCAAGGAGCGCGGCCCCGTGCTGTTCAAGAATTGTTCCGATGAGCTGGTTGTCTCCTGAGTCCATGGCATGCCTGAGGGCAGCTTCGGGCTGGCCGGCGGCCTCGTGCCAGTGGGCTGCAATCCGGTTCAGGCGAATCAGCTCATCGGGGTCCTTCCGGGCCAGTTCGGCGCGGAAGTGCGCCCGGATCAAGGGGCGGACCAGGAATGCAGTGCGTCCATTGCCGGCAGACTCCACCAGATCGCAGTCGTCGGCAAGGCAGGAGAGGATGCTGCCGGCATTCCGGTGGCCGGAGAGAGCGTGGGCTTGCGCGGCCACCACTGTGCGGCACACGCTGATGCTGGAAAGCACGTTGTGCTGCTCGTGCGACAGGGTGCGGAGAATCTCGTGGTCCAGGTATTCGGCGAGCTCCCTGTTATTGGCGGCAAGGTCCCCCAGGGGAGTGCGGGGATCAGCCGAGGCGCGCAGCGAGCGGAGGGCAAGGACCACTGCGGCAGGCCAACCCGCGGTTTGTTTGAACAGCTCGCCCAGTTGATGCGTTCCCAGCAGCGTGAGGGTCCTTGCCGCGAGGGCGTTGAGCTCGTCCAGCGAGAACGCGAGGTCGCTCGAGTGCAGTTCCACGATGCGGCCGTTGAGCCGGGCACGCCCGGGATCAACAGCGGCGTTGCTCCGGGTGGCCAGTATTAACTGGATAGGCAGCCCTGCTTGGTTCAGCAGCCCTGGAATCCAGCGATCACGTTCATGGTGGGAGAAGTTGTCCACGCCGTCGATCACCAGCCGGATGCTGCTTCCGGCGCCATTGAGTTGCTCGGCCAGCAGTTCCAGGACGTCCGGGGCGTTGTCCTCGGCTCCGGAGAACAGGCTCAGTGTGCCGGGCGGGATGGCGGGGCAGCGGTGAAGCGCGTGGAGGATTGCCGGCCAAAGTTCCGCCTTGTGGTGGCCATCGGCAGTGAGCCACGCGACGTTGTGCTTCCGGCCATGAAGCCATTGGCTGAGGAGCACCGTCTTGCCGTATCCGGCGGGCGCGCAGAGAAGGACTGCGTCTGTTGCGGCATGGAGCTTGGCCACAAGTCGGGATCGAGCCAGCAGGTCCAAGGGCGGCCTGGGGACCGCAATTAGCTGGGGGCTCAAGAGGTCCGGGCGGGTACCACCTTGGTCGTCCACCCCTTTAGTGTAGGGGCGGGGCATCGAGGATTCACCCGGTACAGGCGATCCGTGCGGCGACTATCCGGCGTAAGGATGGTGGTGGCCGCCGAGAGACGCTTGGACGACGCCCGGAGAGGGGGTTCACCGTGCAAGCTTTCAAGGACATCATGAGTGCCGCTGAATCCGGATGGGTCTACCCACTGGGGGCCATTTTTGTCGCATTGTCCGCGATATTTCCGCCCATCCCCACAACGTCCCTGTTTGTGGCCTTGGGGGCACTTGCAGCCACGGACGGCCTTCCCAACGGCTTCCTGTTGGTAGCCGCCATGCTTGCCGGTGCGGTGGCCGGGGACCTGGGGGCCTATGAACTGGTCCGGCGCCGGGACATGGCAAATTGGAAGATGCTCCGCGGACCCCGCACGCAGAAGGCTCTGCACGCCTCCCGGGAGCGCTTGTCCAAGCACGCAGCATCGTGGGTCCTGACGTCCCGCTTTGTTCCGCTGGGGCGGCTGACCATGAACGTCGCCAGTGCCATCACCCCCGTGCCGAGGGGGAGGTTCGTCCTCTACTCCGTGGCGGCTGGCATCCTGTGGTCCGCGTACTCAGTGGGGATCGGCGCCTTGTCGGGGCTCTTGCCGGGTTTGTCCACGGAGTTCGCCGTTGTCATTGCCATCGCGTTCTCGCTGCTGTTGGGCCGGGGCATCAGCGCCGGTGTGACCTGGTATCTGCAGCTGGACGACTGACTTAACCCATCCGTGCTATTGGAGAATTCTATTGAAGCGATGAGGTCAGCCGGGCAAGGTTATCCAAGGCCACCTGTCCCACGGGCCGGCGCAGCCAGTCCTCCAGCAGCAGCTCCCTGCTGGCTGCCCGGTACCGGTCTTCAACCTCGCGCATCTGGTCCACAATTGACCGGCCGTGAACCAGCACCGAGACCTCCATGTTGAGGCTGAACGAGCGGACATCCATGTTGCTTGAGCCGATGACCGCGACGTCGTAGTCCACGGTGAAATGCTTGGCATGCAGCACTTGCGGAGCCTTGTACAAGTAGATGCGGACGCCGGCGCGCAGCAGGACCTCGTAGTAGGAACGTTGCGCGTGATAGACCATGGCCTGGTCGCCAACCTCTGACACGAAGAGTTCAACGCTGAGGCCCCGTGAAGCGGCAGTGATGATCGCCAACTGGATGGCCTCGTCGGGCACAAAGTAGGGGCTGGTGATGCTGACCCGGTGTTCGGCCTTGTAGATGAGCGTGGTGTACAGCTTCAGGTTGTTGTCGTTGTCGAAGCTGGGGCCGCTGGGCAGCACTTGGGCGTCAATGAGTTCGGGTGCCGAGCCCAGAACCACCGGAGAGGTATCCAGGGGCAGCAGGACCTGGGATTCGCTGTACCAGTCGGTGACGAAGACGGCGTTGAGCTCCCGTACGGCCGGACCTTCCAAACGCACCATCAACTCGTGCCACTGGAGGCCACGCCGAATGTTGCGCTTCTTGTTGTAGGACGCGTCGATGAGGTTCTGCGAACCCGTGTAGCCCACCCTGCCGTCAACCACCACCAGTTTGCGGTGATTGCGCAGATCCGGGCGTTGCCACTGGCCTTTGAAGGGACGCAAGGGCAGCATGGCGTGCCATTCGGCTCCCATCTCAGCGAAAGCCCGCAGCATGTCCCGGTACGTGGGGTCGCCCACTGCTGCGAGGTGGTCGAAGAGGACCCTCACCACCACTCCCCGTCCGCAAGCCCTTGCCATGGCATCGAAGAAGGGGGTTGTTGTGGGGTCCAACGCAAGAATATAGAACTCCACATGCACGTACTCTTCGGCGGCATCGATGTCCGCAATCATCCGGTCGAAGCTTCCGTTGTAGTCCTCCAGCAACTCGGCCCGGTTGCCGCCCACCATGGGCAGAGCGCCCAGCCTGAGATTAAGTTCGACGGCGGAACGCAGCCAGGCGGGCCAGTCGTCACTGTGGCTAACAGCTGAGAGGCCTGGCGTGCGTCCGAGGATAAGTTCGTTGACGGCGCGCTGCTTTTCCCGCCGGGCCTTGGGTAACTTGCCGCGGCCTACCAGCAGAAACGCCACCATTCCCAAGTACGGAATGAAGATGATGGCCAGCACCCAGGCAATGGCGGAGGACGGGCGGCGGTTGGCCGAGACCATCACGGCTGCAAGGGATCCCAGCACAATGTGGAGCGCCAACAAGATCAAGGCGACGGCATCGGCGTCGAGCATTGGTCCTGGCATGCCGCGCTACTTGGCGTTCTGCTGCGGAATGACCACTTTTTTGATGATCAGCAGAATCGAGGCCGTGGTGGGGCACGCAATCAGCGCCCCCAACAGTCCCAGGAGCGTCCCGCCCACCATAGCGCCGATGAGGACCAGGGATCCGGGGATGCTGATTGCTTTCCCCACCACCCGTGGCGTCAACACGTACGCCTCTACCTGCATGTAGGCCAGCATCACGAGGAATACCACCAACGCCGTGGTGGGCGATGTGAAAAGGGAGACCACCGTCATGATGGCCGTGCTGATCGCGCTGCCCACCAACGGAATGAGGGTAATGGGGAACGCGAGGACTGCGAGCACTGCGGCGTACCTGACTCCGGCAAGAGACAGCAGAATGAAGGTGAAGATTGCATTGAACAAAGCAAGAATGGACATTCCGCTGAGGTATTTGCCGACGGACGCAATGATCGTTTCGGAGATGTCCGCGAATGACTCCCTGCGGGATGCCGGGACCAGTGCGTAGAGGCTGGACTTCATGGCCTCATGCCCTGCCACGAAATACAGCGTCAGGACAACTACGAACACCACTGCGAAGGTGCCGTTCACCACGTTGTAGCCCACCTGCACAGCGCCGCCGCCAATAGCGAGCCACACGTTGGGGTCGGCGGCCGAGGTTTCCAGCCATTCAAGCAAAGGGGTCAGTGCTCCGCCCAACGATCCGTTGAATTCCTGGAACCATGGCTGGTCACCCACCGCATCGAAACTGGACGGCAGCAACTGGACCAGTGTGGCACCTTCCTCCACCAGGATGGGCACGATGAACCGGATCAGCAGGACCACCACCACCAAAAAGCCGACCGCTACGGCGAGTACAGCACCGGCCCGTGAGAGTTTCCTGCGTTCCAGCCAGCGAACCAGGGGGTAGAGGCCCAACGAGATGAACAGTGCCGCAAAGATCAACGTCAGCGAGTACCGCAGGGTGATGACTGCAGAACCCAAGGCCAAGGCAACCAGCACGCCCAGCGCCGCTATGAGGCCGAATCTAAACGGTCCGCCTTCCAACAGCGGGAATGCCTTCAATCGCGTCATGCGGTCCCTTTCGACCGAAGGTGGATGGCGGACCGTCGCCCGGATCAGGCCAGAGCGAGTTCCTTCAGGCGGGCGTACTCGGCCTCAGTGATATCTCCGGCAGCAAGGAGCGCCTTGGCAGCCTCGATTTGCTGGGTGGGAGAGGGGGCTCCGGCCACACCCCTGATGTACTTTTCGGTCTCTTCAACCGACTCGCGCATCCGCATTTCGCTGCGTAAAGCCATGCCTTTCCCGCGCATGATCACGTAAATCAACGCGGAAATGTAAGGGGCTACGAACAGGCACAGAATCCACAATGCTTTGACGCCGCCGCCCAGGGTTTTGTCGCGAAGGAGGTCGGAAATGATGTGGAAGAGAAGGATCAAATACGCGATGAAGAAGAAAGCAACAATGATGCTCCACAACGATTCCCAAAAGTTCATGGCGTCATTCCAATCGTTCGTTCGGCCGGGGCTGGACCGTCGTCTTCCGTCACTGGCCCCGTTCCCCCACGGGACCACAAGACCATTCTCGATTCGGCCGCGACATACGGGGTCTGCCCGGGCTGGATGGGCAGGGATTGGGTGGAAAGATCACCCACTAAGGGTGAGCGTTGCGGGTAAGGCCCGACGACGGATGGCGTGGTTGGGTGCCCGGGGCCCGGTCACAAATCCCCCGTAACACCGCGGTTGTGAGGGGCGTTGGGCGGACAGTTACGCTGCTCCTCGTTAGGCAACACCACACGCCAAGGGCTACCAATGACGCACTCTTCAGCTACCACGCCGGCCGTAACCCGGCCGCCGGAACCACCGCTCCACCACGGCCCCGTGGGCACTGCCGTGGGGGCTTTCGGCATGGTGATGATCGTTGGCGTCTTCGCACTTTTCCTGCACATTGTCGGTCAGGATGCGCTGCGGATGGGCCCCGTTGACGCGGGCTGGCCGGAAGGCGTCGCCGACTCTCCGTTGGCCGCCATCCGCTGGTTCCTTGGTGACATGACTGAGCCCTTGTTCTTCAAATCGGACCTTGCAGCACTCGGCCTGCTGGCCGGGGCCGCGGTGGCGTGGTGGTCCGGCCGCCGGGGTGCGCGGTGGGCTGGTTCGCTCAGCTATGGCACCGGCCTTTGGCCTTGGGTGCTGGCGTCGGCGTCGTTGAGTCTGCTGCTGTCCAACCTGGCGTTCGGGTGGATGCTCGACGACGGGTGGCAGCCCACGTTCGTGCCCTTCGTGTGCGTGGCCCCGGCAATGGTCCTTCTCTACGGGCCTGGTTGGAGGAACTGCGTCACGGGGGCTGTCCTGGGAGCAGGGACTGTTACCCCCTTGGCTTTGCTGTTCATCCCCACCGTGTCTGCGCCCCTTGGCCTGCCTCCGGTGGTGGCGAACGTCCTCGCGATGTCCGTGGGTTCAGCGGTTGCGTTCGTCATCGCAAGGCGATTGCCGTGGCTGGTCCTGCGGGAGGCGAGGCCTTCCCCGCAACGGGACCGGCCGTCGTCGGGCGCTCATCGAAACGTCGCCAGCGACGCGGCCTGGGCTGCGTGCCGGGTCCTCAAGGACTTCACTGAGACGCATTTCTTCGCCAACGAACTCGCAGGCCTCTGTGTGATCCTGGCCGTCGGGGTGGCTTTCGTTCTGAACCCGGAGGTGCCATCGTATGGGTCCCGGCTGCTGCCCCACATACTGTTTGCCCAGGCGCTGACATCAGGGATCGGCGTGGTGCTGTGGCGGCGTTGGTACAGCGGCGGGGGATGGGCGGCCACGTACGCGTCCGTAGTGTCCGTGGCGCCCGCAGCAGTCCTCGCCTACGGGGGATCCTGGAGCGGGATGATCGGTGGAGCAGTGCTGGGAGCGGTGCTGGCGCCGCCGATTGCCAGGGCCGTTTCCGCACGCCTGCCCGCCGGTTTTCACCCGGTTATTGGCAACACTGCGGCCATGGCAGGTGCGACGGCGCTCGCCTTACCTTTGCTCGGGCTGCTGCCCCACTAGCCGCCCACGTGGTGGATGGTGAAGGCGCTCAGGAAGCCGACGGCGGCGGTTAGGCCGGTGAGGTTGTGGTGCTCTTCGAAAGCCTCGGGAATCATCGTGTCGGCCAGCATGGCCAGAATTCCGCCCGCGGCGATGGCGGTGATGAAGGCGATCACGGTTTCCGGCGCGTTCTCCAAAGCGGTGAAGCCGATCAGTGCCGCCAGTCCGCTGAACACGGCAATGCCGATCCACGTGCCAAAGACATACGCAGGACTGCGGCCGGCCTTCTTCATGCCGGCCGTGCTGGAAAGGCCCTCCGGAACGTTGGAGATGAAGACGGCGGCGAGCATCGCTGGGCTGACCGCCCCGCCGGCCAGGAGACCGACGCCCAAAACAACCGACTCCGGGATGCCGTCGATCAGCGCCCCTATGGCGATGGCAGTTCCGCTGCCGGGGGAGTCCTTCTCGGAGGGCTGCGGCCCGGACGAACGCTTCCGGTGCTTGGCGCCGGCGCGGGCCAGCAGGACATTGGAGCCCACGAAGATCAGCGCACCCAGAAGGAAGCCCAGAATGGTGGGGATCAACCCGCCGCCTTGGACGGCTTCATCCACCAGCTCGAAGGCAAGGGCAGAGATCAGCACACCGGCGCCGAAAGCCATCACGGTGGACACAATCTTGGGTGGGACTTTCCATAGCCAGGCGATTCCGGCTCCGAGGACCAAGGCTCCGCCTGCCAGTGTTCCCCACATCAGGGCCTGCAACCACATCGGCATTGCTTTGCCCTTTCATCGCCGGTTCACGTGCAGCTAGAAGTGTTTCATAAGGTTCCTGTGGGCATGCAAACGGTACGGACAGGTAAAAGGTGCGGACAGGTAGAAGTCTTGAGGTTTTCCTGAGGAACTGTTGCGGATTTGCAGGATGGGTTCTTGATTCCGGCCCGGCACAGTAGTTCTCATCAGCCAGAGAGGCTGAAGAAACGGCCGGCCGG
>NZ_FNYI01000018.1:0-12420 GCF_900108925.1 Arthrobacter sp. yr096
CCGGCCGGAGTAATTACGGGCACAGTTGAGGATCTGCTCATGTTTGCATCGGCCCATATGCGCGATGGGCTCGGACTGAATGGCAAGCGAATCCTGTCCGAGGAATCAGCGCGACTTATGCGGACGCCGCAGTTCGACCTATCGACCGTCTCCACTGTGGATCAGGCATGGGGCTTGGGGTGGGTTTTGTCGGACTGGGGGACTGCGACTGCTGTTCGCCATGGCGGAGCTACTATCGGCCAGATTGCCAGTCTTCACACATTTCCCGAAGCAAAAGTGGCCATGGGTATCCTGACAAACTCACGCGGTGGGTCCCTTCTGGCAAAGGAGTTGGAGACTGCAATTGGCGCTGAGCTGGGACTCACCTATCCCAAACCCGTCGCTGAAGGCGCCAGCGATGACTTCGACAGCAGTGGGCTGCTCGGTACCTATGAATCCACGACGGCACGTATGAAGTTGACCCGGCGGGAGGACGGGCAGCTTCTGCTGACTGCTTCGGCAAAGCTTAACGTAAATGGGGAACCAGACGGGCCGCCGTACAAGGTCCACATGCTGTCGAATTCCAGATTCATGGCTGATCCCGAAGGATCGGCTACCGAATTCCAACACTTAGTAATCGATGGCGTTGAATTTCTTTACTCCACTCGGCTTTACAGCAAAGTATCTGACTAGATTCTTGTCGTAGTGACACCCGTCCGCGTCAGCCTGCCAAGGGCTGGCGCGGACGCTCATCGATATCGACGTGCCCGTTTCTGGGCGCCGAACTCTTGCCTCGGTATTGCCAAGTCCTCGGCGTCCAGACAAAAGGGGCTCCCGGGTCTTGCGCCCGGGAGCCCCTTGCAGTCTGATCAGGGTGTCACCACCGAATAGTGATAGCTCGGTTTGGTGGTTATCCCCTCCGATACCCCGAACGCGCCACTACCTGTTCAGGTGCCTCATCGAGCCGACAATTTGCAACGACTACGTGACGCCCACATGTCTTAGGGGCAAATTCTCATCTCCGCGCCGACCTCGATGCTTGGCCGAATCCCAGTGGCTGTGGTTGGGGCCCCGGGTAGAAGTCCAGTGTTTGTGTGAGTTTCGTGTCCGAGAATGGACACAGGAGGAAATTCACGAATCATGGCACGCAGACACACCCCGGAGCAGGTCATCGCCAAGGTCCGTCAGGGCCAGAAGATGCTCAACGATGGACGCCCGATGGTCGAGGTCATCAAGGAGCTCCAGGTCACCGAGGCGACCTGGTACCGCTGGCTGAACCAGTACGGGTCCGAGAAGAACGCCGAGGCGTCCAAGCGGACCAAGGAGCTGGAGAAGGAGAATGCCCGGCTCAAGCGACTGCTGGCGGAGAAGGAGCTGGCTATCGACATTCTGAATGAGGTGGCGAAGGGAAAATTCTGAGCCCCGAACCCCGGCGCCGTGCCGTGCGCATGGCGGTGGAGAAATTCGGGGCGTCCGAACGCTTCGCCTGCAAAGTCCTGGGGCAGAACCGGTCCGCGTTCGGCAAGAAGATGCCGGAGACAGGCGTCCAGGAGGCTCAGCTGCGGATGGAGCTGCGGGCCGTGGCCGGCAAGCACCCAGCGTGGGGCTGGCGGAAGGCCCGCTGGCACCTGCTGGGACAGCCGGCATGGGAAGGTGTGGTGCTGAACAGGAAGCGGATCCGCCGACTGTGGCGCGACGAAGGGCTCACCTGCAAACCCAGGGCCAGAAAGAAGCGCCGCACCGGGCCCGGCGCAGGGGAACTGAAACGCCTGACGGCCGAGTATCCGATGCATGTGGTCAGCTTCGACTTCCAGTCTGACGTGACCTCCTGCGGACGGCACATCCGGTTCTTCAACGTCATCGACGAATACACCTGCACCGCGCTGGCGATCATCCCGCGCAGGTCGTTCAAAGCCGCCGACGTCGTTGCCGTGTTGGAGAACATCATCGCCGAAACCGGCACACCGCACCGACCTACCTCAGATGTGACAACGGGCCGGAGTTCACCGCTGCCGCACTGATCGAGTGGTGCAACACCGCCGGCGTGGACACCGCGTTCATCGACCCTGGATCGCCCTGGCAAAACGGCTTCATCGAATCCTTCAACGCCCAATTCAGAAGGGGAGAACTCTCCGGCGAAATCATGGACACCATGGCCGAAGCAAAGTATTTGGCCGAGGAATGGAAAGCTATCTACAATCATGAACGGCCCCACGGCTCCCTGAACGGCATGACGCCGAACCGCTATTGGGACAACTGGACGCAAGAAAACCAATCAGCTATCGCATAGACGCTGGACTGCTAACGGGGGCCCAACCAGCTGCGCCCGACCCTCCACCATCGAATTTGCAGGCCCTGGCCGCGTAGACCGTCTTCCTTTCTCAAGGTCATCCCAGGCATCACGGATGGGTCGAATTTCGAGTGGACCACACCCGAAGGTCCTTCCAACGTCTGCTGCGCCCAGCGAGGACAGCGGGAAACGTGAGTCTCCAGTGACGATAGCGCGGCTGGTGTAACCCAAAAGGACTGCCCGTACACCAGGCGAACAAGGGCGCCAGCACACGCTACTTTGGCATTCAGGACTCATCTATTTCTTGCAAATATGAATGGATAACTCCCCACACATAAGAACCGAGCTTTTCGGCGGGGACAAGCGAATGCATACAGTTGAAGGACTAGTTCAGCTAGGGACTGCCGAAGACGCTGCAGTGTCCCAATGTGCGCTGATGCCGCCATGGCAAGTCCATCTGGGAGCTGGACGTAGGGCCGCGGACTTTCCTCGGCCTCCCGAGACCATAAGGCAAGACTGAAAAAGGAACAGTGGGGCCGAATCAGTCGGCAGTTTCACCCCGGATGAGCTCAGGCCAGATTGACATTCTCACCTTTGAGTGATGTGTGTGGCCTGCTGTGATTGTCGATGAACTGCGGGAAACAGCTCTGGCGTTCGGCTTCTGGTGCGTAACGGCGCGCGTAGGCCCACTCTTTTAGGAGGGTGCCGTTGAATCGTTCACTTTGCCGAAAATTCCCGCGTCGGAGAGGTGGGTGCGTTTGTGTCTGATGCCGACGCCTGTCAGTACTTGGCCAGGACGCGAGATCGGTAGCAGGCTTTCTGGATGGTCGTCGACGGCGTCCTGATGAGGGTTTAGCCGCGTAGCTGGCCCGGTTCTTGCGGGTTCTTTCAAGCGTTTGGGGGTCCGGAGTTCAACGGCCCGGCGTTCGGTGCATAACGCTCCGATGGGACCTGCCAAAGCCGACTGGGCCGTGGGCACCGGGACGTTGAATCGCTGCCCGCCCTTGCGCAAAGGCCAGCGATCTTCAAGGAAACAATAGGGCCAGCTTTTAGCCGGCCAGCAGGGCCTGCGCGTTGGAGTGGGAGACGAGGACCTCCAGGATTGCGTGTTTGCTCTCGAAAAAGCATCACGCAATACCCGGAGGTCCTCTTGTTGCATCACCCAGGCCCGGGTGTCACCGACTTGCCGGGATAGTGCACCTGGCCGATGTCATGGCTGGTCGGCCGCTGACGCGTGATCGGCGTCTCGTTCGACCACCTGGACGATGAGCCGGGACGGATGCTCCGCGTCGTGCAGAATCGTCTGGTGCGCCACAACTGTACGGCTCTCTTGGAACGGGTTGTCCGCGCCGGTGTTGGTGTTGCGGTCGTAACGGGGTGACCAGCTGCTGGTGATCTCCAGTCGGATGCGGTGCCCGACGCCGAATCGGATGCCCACCGCGTCCATCGGGATATCGTACTCGTAGGGGCGGTCCGGCTCGAGCAGGGCCGGCGTAGTGAAGCCGTCACGGAACCTGGCACGCAGCACGCCGTGACACAGGTACCGGGCGGCGCCATCCGGGTGGACATCGACCAGACGGGCGTGCCAGTCGGTGTCCGTTGCCGAGGAGGCAGCCCAGAGCTTAAGCCGCACCGGACCCACCACGTCGATGTCCTTTGTCAGGGCAGCCGTTGTGTAGCAGAGCACGTCCGGCCGCTGGCTCGGGATCCGGTCATCCACCGGACCGTCGGCGCTCATGTGGAAGAACGCGTGCACCGGGTTCAACGGGTCGTAGTCGTATTCGTCCGCGGGGCTGTCGCCCTGGATCTCCCAGGTCAACCCGCCGTCGCCGAGCAGGCTGTTGGCGTGGCCATCCGAGCTGAGGAACAGCTCGCGGTCGACCGCTTCGGCGAGCGGCCAGCGGTCCGAGGCCCACCACTCGTTGGCGCCGATCACGAAGACGTGCACCGGGTCCTCGTCGTCCTCGGCCGGCATACCCTTGAGATGCCGGTCGAAGAATTCAACGATATGACCGTCGAGATCGATCACCGCCTGGTCGCCGAAGTCGACGCCGTTGAGTTGACGAGTGTTGTTCATCCAGTGCGGCCACGGTCCGATGATGAGCCGCTGACCGTCACGAGCTTCGGCGGTCGCCGCGCCAGCGCGCATTCCCGGGTAGTTGTCCAGGGCTCCGGGTAGGTTCATGTCCCACCAGCCGGTGATGTGCAGTGCCGGTGTCCGGATCTGGTCCCAGCAGCTGAAGTCGCCGCGCGCCCAGAACTCGTCCAGCGTGGGGTGCTGGAGCATCTCGGCGATCCATGGGCTTTGCGCGCCCTGGGCTGCGGGAATGTCGGCGAATGGCAACGCCATCGACGAGGGCCGGTCCTCGGCCCAGAGCTTGCTGCCGAAGTCGGTACTCTGGAAGGACCGATACCCCATATCGACCGCATACTGCACCATCGGCGCAAGGAATGCCCCGCCGCGGAGGGGCTCGTTGGCCCACATAGAGCTGGGCGTGGCCGCTATCGGCACGATGGCTTTGAGGTGCTCGCTGCCGCTGCGGGCCGCGAACCACTGCACCGACGCCTCGTAGGAGACGCCATACATGCCGATGTTGCCGTCGCACCAAGGCTGCCCGGCCAGCCACTCCAGGGTGTCAAACCCGTCGTCGAATTCGGCGAAGTACATCCCCCACCGACCGTCAGAGTTGAAACGGCCGCGGACGTCCTGAGCCGCGATCGCGTAGCCCGCCCCGAGCAACGCCTGCAGTACCGGACGTGGCGTGTCGATGTGCCTGTTCTTGTCATAGCACGTGCGGCTCAGCACCGTCGGGAACGGTCCTTCGCCGTCCGGGAGCAGCACGTCCAACGCCAACTCGACACCGTCACGCATTGGCACCATCAAGTTATGGCGGCGCCGCGCCCGGCCCGACGGGGGCGGGTCGGCGACTCGCGCCGGTGAAGCCTGCCGTTTGATCATGAACGGCCACCTCCAATAGATGCGGAGGCAAAGCCGGACACAAGGGTGCCCGGCGTGGAGATGCAGGCCGGATGGTGGTCCGCCAGCCTTGGCGTTAACTCGTGAATGCCATCGACGGTCGAGAATGTGCTGATCGGTGGGATGGAACCAATGATCAGGTGCATTTCGTTCATGTACTGACTCCTTTCGTAGTTGGCGGTCGGATCGGTTGAGCACAGCTGACTACGACGTGCTGTCATAGCTGGACTAAGGCTAGCTTCCTTCGGGCATGATGAAGCTGGCGCCGTGGCGGATGCCGGAGGGCCACCGCGACGTCACGGTCTTGGTTTTGGTGTAGAAGCGGAAGGCGTCGGCACCGTGCTGGTTCAGGTCGCCGAAACCGGAGGCTTTCCAGCCGCCGAAGGTGTAATAGGCGATCGGGACGGGAATCGGAACGTTGATGCCCACCATGCCCACCTCGACGCGGCTGGCGAAGTCACGGGCGGAGTCGCCGTCGCGGGTGAAGATCGCGACGCCGTTGCCGAACTCGTGCTCGCTGCAGAGCCTGAGCGCTTCGTCGTAGTCAGCTGCGCGCAGCACACTGAGGACGGGGCCGAAGATCTCTTCCTTGTAGATCTTCATGTCCTTGGTGACATGGTCGAAGAGCGTGGGGCCAACCCAGAACCCACCGTCGTAGCCGTCCACCGTGAGGCCACGGCCGTCGGTGACCAAGGTGGCGCCTTCGTCCACGCCGGACTGGATGTATCCCTCGATCCGTTCCTTGGCGGACTGCGCTACGACCGGGCCGAAGTCCGAGTCCTTGGCCAGGCTGTGGCCCACCTTCAGGTCCTTGACGCGTTCGGTTAGTTTGGCCACCAGGGCATCGGCGGTTTCCTGGCCGACCGGCACGGCCACGGAGATGGCCATGCAGCGTTCGCCTGCGGAACCGTACCCGGCACCGATCAGGGCGTCGGCTGCCATGTCCAGGTCGGCGTCGGGCATGATCACCATGTGGTTCTTCGCCCCGCCGAAGCACTGCGCGCGTTTGCCGTGCGCTGCTGCGGTGGCGTAGATGTACTGGGCGATGGGCGTGGAGCCCACAAAGCCGATGGCCTTCACACGCGGGTCCTCCAACAGCGCATCCACGGCTTCCTTGTCACCGTTAATCACGTTGAAGACGCCGTTCGGCACCCCGGCTTCGCTGTACAGCTCGGCCAGGCGCAACGGAACAGAGGGGTCCCGCTCAGAGGGCTTGAGGATGAACGCGTTGCCGGCGGCAAGAGCCGGGCCGGACTTCCACAGCGGGATCATGGCCGGGAAATTGAACGGGGTGATGCCTGCGACCACGCCCAGGGGCTGGCGCAGCGAGTGGACGTCGATCCCCGCACCGGCGTTGTCCGAGAATTCGCCCTTGAGCAAGTGCGGCGCCCCTGCGGAGAACTCGACAACCTCGATGCCGCGCTGGATGTCGCCCTTGGCGTCCGCGAACGTCTTGCCATGCTCGGAGGACAACAGCGTGGCGAGCTCGTCCATGTTCTGGGTCACCAGGTCAACGAACTTCAGCAGGATCCGTCCCCGCCGCTGCGGGTTCATGGCCGCCCATTCGAGCTGGCCCTTCTCGGCATTCGCGACGGCGTTGCGGACCTCGTCCGCGCTGGCCAGCGGGAGCCGGGCCTGGACCTCGCCCGTGCAGGGATCGTAGACGTCGCTGAAGCGGCCCGATGTGCCATCGACCCTTTGGCCGTCTACGTAGTGTGAAAGCTCGCGCACCATGTGAATTACTCCTTGTGAATGGCTGATGTCGTGAAGTCTGGCTTGGTTGAGGTGCCTCTTCATGTCGTCAGCTGTCACTGCCGACTACATATTTGTCCGCAATGGCAAGTGCTGCATCGATCATGTCCAGTCCCTTGTGCGTATCTGCATCCGAGATGTTGCAAGGGGGCACCACATGGATTCGATTGAAGTTGACGAACGGCAACATTCCCTGAGCCTTCAAAAATGCAGAAACCTCATTCATGGCAGGGCTTGAACCGCCATAGGGTGCCATCGGCGCACGGGTAGCTGGGTCACTAACCAGCTCGAGGGCCCACATGACGCCTTTACCGCGCACATCGCCGAGGCTGGGATGGGAGTGAGCCATTTCATGCAGTCGTGGTCCGATCACCTCTTGTCCCAGACGGCGCGCATTGTCTATGAGGCCCTCGTCCTCCATGACATTGATCGCAGCAACTGCGGAGGCGGCAGCGAGGGGGTGGCCCGAGTAGGTCAGGCCACCTGGATAGGCGCGCGAGCCAAAGTAGGATGCGATTTCGTCGCTGATGGCAACGCCACCTAGGGGAACGTATCCGGAGTTAACGCCCTTGGCAAAAGTCAGCAGGTCGGGCGTGACTCCCGTGTCGCCAATGGCAAACCAGGATCCAGCCCTGCCGAAACCGGTCATGACTTCGTCGGCAATCATCTTGATCCCAAACGTTGTGCAGATTTCACGCACGCCTTGCATGTAACCCGCGGGTGGCACCATTACGCCAGCCGTCCCCGGAATTGATTCCAAGACAACTGCGGCGATGGTCGTGGGTCCCTCAAAGGCGATTGTGCGTTCAAGGTGTTCAAGCGCGCGCTGGCATTCCTGCTCTTCAGTCTCTGAATGGAATGCTGACCGGTACAGGAAGGGTCCCCAGAAGTGGACTGTCCCGGTATTTCCATAGTCGTTAGCCCAACGGCGGGGATCGCCGGTCATGTTGACCGCGGTGGTGGTTCCCCCGTGGTACGACCGATAGGTGGTTAGGACCTTGTAACGGCCCGTCACAAGGCGTGCCATCCGGACCGCATGCTCGTTGGCATCCGCGCCACCATTAGTAAAGAAGACCCTGTTGAGATCGCCGGGGGTCCGTTCCGAGATGAGGCGGGCTGCTTCGCTGCGCACGTCTACCGCGTACTGTGGCGCCACCGTGCAGAGCTTCCCTGCCTGCTCCTGAATGGCCCTTATGACACGGGGGTGCTGATGGCCGACGTTCATATTGACGAGTTGGCTGGAAAAATCCAAGTAGCTGTTGCCGTCACCATCCCACACATAACTTCCCTCAGCCCTTGTAATAACCATGGGGCGCAACGCATCCTGCGCCGACCAAGAATGAAAGACATGCTCTCGGTCTAGACGATAGGCTCGGGCCGATGCTGTTTCGGTCGTCGCACTGGTGTCGATCATGCTCATTTGTTCCTGTCTCTTCACGCTGGTCCCCGCTCGGGATCCTCCCCTCGCTGGTTAGTCCAGAATCGCCGAATAGAGAAACAGAACGAAGAGACATGTTGTCTGTATCAGGTGCGTTTCCCGACACTATGTCTCGATTCTCATCAGATGCCTTGGTTGATGCGGCCACCCCGTGGGGAACAGACTTTTTCAGCGTTGCCTGGATTTACCCTTGCGGCCCCCGTCGATGGCGATCAAGCTCGAGGATGACCACACTATGGAAGGGATACCGTCCCTGCTTGGAGCAAACCAAAGCCCACCGATACCCTGACCGAACGTTCGAAGGTTGTACTTGTCCATGGAGCGGCTATCGCCATACCATCGGCACGATAGCTGCCGCGTACCAGGTTCCTTCCCTCTGTATCCCGCGTTCCACTATGTTTGACTGTCGAAATATTGCAGTATGCCTACGTCCGTCGAGGAGGAATATGTTGCCCACTGTGAGGCAAGTGCTGGCTACTCAGGTCCTGGCCTCCGCAGAACCGGAGATTCTCGCTGCGGCACACCAACTCGACCGGCCAGTTCGTTGGATACACCCAGCAGAAGTATCCGATATCGCCCACCTGCTACGTGGAGACGAACTAGTGATGACAACAGGCTCATTTCTGCCGGTGGACGACCAGGGCCTTGGCGCATACGCGGAATCCCTGGCTGCCGCCGGAGCCGCGGGACTTCTCCTTGAGCTTGGGAGAAAATGGCAAGAAGTTCCGGAGGCCCTCACTAACGCTTGCGCCAAGGTCGAGCTACTCCTCGTGGCGCTTCACCGGGAAGTACGTTTCGCCGAAGTAACTGAGCAGATCGGGGGCCTCATCCTTGAAGCGCAGGTTGAAGACCTTAGGGCCATTGACCACGTCCACGAGACTTTTACACGGCTGGATTTGGAGGCATCGGGACCGGAGGACATTCTCGCTGCTGTTGCATTGTCAGCCGGTTTCCCAGTGGTTTTGGAAACAACGCGGCACCAGGTTATCGGGTTCGACAGCGCTGGGCGGAACACCTCAGACATTCTTAGGGACTGGACGCGGCGGTCAAGGGCGGCCGTGTTATTTGGACGTACGGGATACGACCGTCGCAAGGGTTGGCTGATGACTGTTGTTGGGTCACGCGGCGACGACTGGGGCCGTCTTGTGCTCATGACTGACGCATTGCCCAGCCGCCGCGACTACGTTCTCCTGGAACGTGCAGCAGGAGCCTTGGTTCTTCACCAGATGCGGACCCGGGCACGAGACAGTATTGAACGCAATACGCATACGAACCTGCTCGCTGATCTTCGCTCCGGTCGCCCGTCACCGGAGCTCGCACTGCGGTGTGAAGCTGCTCAATTTCCCGTGCAGTCTCGGCAATTTTTTGCGATAGGGATCAGGGGACGATTCCCCCTCGAAGGGTCCAAGCAGTGGCCTCCCTCGGACGTCGCGATGCTCCTGACATCATCGGCGCGGGCGCTTGGACTCCCAATGATTGTCGGGCTCGATACGGACCATGTCCTCGGCCTGGCCAGTACACCGTCGGACACTTCGGTAGATGGAGTCTTGAGAAGGCTCACTCGGGAGTTAGGAAAGTCCGGAGGATTTGTTGTGGCCTGCGGAGAAGTGGTGGAAAGCATCGACCAAGTATTCCGAACGTTGATCGATGCGCGGAACATCCTGGCCGCCACTACCGACGAGGATCAGAGACCCTGGGTGACCCTTGCGGATGTACATCTACGCGGTCTTATTCATCTATTACGCGACGACGAACGGCTAAACCTGTTCGTCCGGCGCGAATTGGGGCCACTCGTTTCTTATGATGCCAGGCACGGCACCGAGTTACTCGAACTACTCTCCGTTGTGCTCCAGACACCTGGCGGGAAGGCGGCTGCCGCTAAGCGGCTCCTGCTATCGCGAACGGTTTTGTACGATCGCCTAGCTAGAATCGAAAAAGTCTTGGGAGTCAGTCTCGATGACCCTCATATCCGCACTTCCCTTCACGTAGCGGTTACGGCCTACAGCCTCTTTGATGACGAAGCATCGGGTAGGACACTCGCGCCCTGAAGACTCGGGACCAAACGGAAACCACACCCCTACGGCTCGAGCGAGTTGTCAGGGAGCCTTAGGATCTGCCAGGAAACGGCTGCTTAGTTGCGGAAACCAGCGGAATCCGGGGCTGGTCCGGTCGATGAACGACCCAGCCCGGGCGAAAAGTGTGGGTATTGTCCGCGCCGCCGGGTCACCCTGGACCTGACTGAACTCCAAGCAGTCGAGATCCGAAGCCTATTCGCTGCTATCGCCGAGGATCGACCAGCGTGCCCTCCTGCGAAGAGGGCTGGCGCGTAGTCGAAGCCCCCGAGCATTCCGCCCGGGTGCCCCTACCAGCCAGGTCGTTGATCCCGCTCCCTTACCCAAATTGAACACCGACGTGCGGCCAGGCCCTGGCCGGCTGATGAGGTAGAGCCACGTGTCAACCTTTGTCCACGCGCTAGAGTAAAAACCCCTGGCGAGGGGTATGCCTTGCCCGCCATCGAGAGACCGGAACCATAGACGGCCCCACGGAAGCAAGCAAGGGCCTCCTGGAATACCTCCGCGGCCCAGTACTGAGTCGCAAGTGCACCAACTACGTCACCAGATCACTGATGTCATCCGGCGGCTTCGGACCGAAACTGGGGTAGACCGCCCTCTCACTCGCGCGTTGTGCGATTTGACAATACTCAAGCCAATGTCGCTGCACCACGCCCTGTACTTGATCTGCGTCACGCTGGAAGACTGAATTTGTGAAGAGCCCAATATCCACGGATAAGAGGATAGGCCTGCCTCCGCCGACAATGGACCCAGCGCGTGAAGACAACCACGAGGTTGTATCGCAGGAAGTCACGGCGATTGGGGCTAGCAGCCTATGGATTGCATATGTCGCACGCCGCCTTACTCGCCTAGTTTCGGTAGCGGTCCTCGTCACCCCCGCATACTTAATGCTTCTTTTGTTGCCCGGGGGTCCAGCCAAGCTGTCGCTGGGTGCCGATACAAGGCCCGAACATGTACTACGCAGGCGGGCAGAGCTAGGCCTGGACGACTCGGTCCCGCTGCCATGGGGACTGTCGGAGTTGCGGGATGTCCTGAGTGGCAGGCGGCAGAACGCGCGCTCGTCTCGGATGCAGATGTCCTTCCGTTGGGATGGACCGATAACACTGTCTTCATTCAGGGATTCACGGCTAGTCAGTCTGGCGTTATTGACCCTTGGTCGATCCGCCTGTCTGAGTAACTGCCAGGGAAAAAACACTCTGGTTACCGGTTCAGTTTTCTCCCGCTGGGAACAATAATTCTTAGGAGCATTAATGTCCGTAACAATTCCGTCAGATCTGTTGAGCACGCCGGAATGGCAGGAGAGGCTTGATTCTCTCGCCAAGAAGCACGCCGTCCCGGGAGTGCAGGTCGGTTTGATTGCTCTTGATTCAGAGGGCGAGGTTGATCTGCGTGTTTTGACGACCGGGGTGACCAGTCTCGCCACTGGTGTCGAGGTCACGCCGGAGACGATCTTCCAATACGGGTCAATCACGAAGATCTGGACCACAACTCTCATCATGCAGTTGGTTGACGAGGGGAAACTCACTCTCGATACCTTGGTAGTTGATGTTCTTCCTGACTTCAAAATCGCTAACTCTGATTATTCAGGCCTGATTACCGTGCGCCACTTGTTGACACATACAAGTGGCATTGACGGCGATCTCTTCACTGACACAGGGTATGGCGATGACTGCATTGAGAAGTACGTTGCGTCGTTGTCCACAGCCATCAGCATTACTGCACCCGGAGGACCGTTGAGTTACTGCAACTCCGGGTTCAACGTTGCCGGAAGGATCATTGAAGTTCTCCGCGGGAAGGCCTGGGATGATGTGCTGGTTGATTATCTCTATGAACCGTTGGGCCTCAGCCACGTCATCACCAGGACTAAGGATGCCCCGCTGTTCCGTGCTGCAGTCGGTCACCTGGCAAGTGC
>NZ_FNYI01000008.1:0-232867 GCF_900108925.1 Arthrobacter sp. yr096
AGCCTCTCTGGCTGATGAGAACTACTGTGCCGGGCCAGAATCAAGAACCCATCCTGCAAACCCGCAACAGTTCCTCAGGAAAACCTCAAGACTCCTGCAGCCCCCACAGCCCCTTCAAAACTGAGCAGTTTCGGAGAAGCCCACACTGCCATTGCGCCGTAGCGTTGGGGTATCCGCAAGAGATCCAGCAGAGAAGAGGGGCCTGCCATGGCTGACACCGGAACCACTGACAAGACCAAGTCCTACGACGGCTTCACGGAGGAAGAGCGCGCGGCCATGAAGGAGCGCGCCCAGGAACTGAAGAAGGCGCCACGTAAGAAGGCCTCCGCGGCAGACGGGGAGGCTGACGTCCTTGCCAAGATCGCCGAGATGCCTGAAGGGGACAAGGCCATGGCGGAGCGGCTCCACGCCCTTGTCAAGGAGCACGCCCCACAGCTCACGCCCAAGACCTGGTACGGAATGCCGGCTTACGCACTGGACGGGAAGAACATCGTCTTTTTCCAGAGTTCACATAAGTTCAAGGCCCGCTACGCGACGCTCGGATTCGAGGAGAACGCCAAGCTCGACGACGGCGCCATGTGGCCCACGTCTTTCGCCCTTACTGAAATCACTCCGGGGGTCGAAGCGAAGATCGTGGAACTTATCAAGAGGGCGGTGGCCTAAGGCTTCGGAGCCCTCAGGCTCCTGCACCCGCAGCAGCCAGGAGGACCAGGCTGAACGACACCCAGTCGTTGAGCACGTGTGCTCCGGTGGACACAAGAATGTTCTTTGTCCGAATGAAGGCCAGCGTCAACACCATCCGTGCGGTGCCGATAACCAGGAGGGCTTGGGCGACGTTCCATCCGTAGGTTGGCAGGTGGGCTGCGCCGAACCACAGTGCTGTGATCACCCAGGCCAAAAGCAGCGCCGTTGTGCGCTTCAGTTTCGCTTTGGTGTACAGCCAATACATGACGGCCAGGAACGGCAGGATGGTGAAGACCTCTTCGCCGAGCAACTGGATGCCGGTTCCGACGTAGAAGGCCACTACTTCGCCGGGTCCGCGTTCCAGGATCCCGTCAGTGGCCTTGTTGGCGTTGGCGCCGAAAAAGGACGAGACGAAGATGCCCACCACGAAGCTGATGGCCAGGTTGGCGAGCCAGAAGATCACCATGGCGAGGTAATCCGCGCCCGTCGGCTTGTGGAAGATCGATTTCCAGAAGGGCCCTGTGAGCCAGATGAACGCGGCCAAGGGGATGGCAACGAACAGTATCCGGGGGAGCAGCGCAATGACGTTGGTGGTTTGGGGAAGCAGAACCAGCGCGGCAAATCCAACCATGCAAGCAAGGATGATGACAATCCATTTCCACGTGGCGACTTCCACGGGCCGGCCGTCATAGAACGGCACATCACGGCCATCATCCCGTTCCATAACGCGGCCGAACCGCTTCCTGCGCTCATCTACAGCGGGAACACTCGTTGACTCGTCCATCCGAAACCCCTTTGGTGCGCCAGGCTAAGAATCGAAGCGGCTGGTAGCTGCCATGAGCCAATCAGGCCGGAGGCTCTGGCTGAGAGAACCATATCGTTGCTACATTGAGGCCGAAAGGGCCACGGCCAACTTTCTGACAGGGCCCTGTCCGCCGTCTACTACCCGGAAGCAGGCCGCCATGGAGCTGGACAAATGACCCCTTCGCTGGCTTTCAGCGTCTTCACATATGTGCTTGCACTCGGCTTTGGGATCTTTGCCCTTAGTTACTACCTGGGCAAGCGCAAGCCGGTTCTTCGTAGTCTCGGCCTGACGTTCAACAGGTGGCTGCCGATAGACGTGGTCATCGGTCTAGCGATCACGTTCGTTGCGATAGGGCTGGTGTTCGTCGTCGAGATGTTCCTGGGGGCGGTGTCGGTCCAGCCAGGCACTCTCACGTGGGCTTCGTTCGCCAACGAAGTACTGGTCCCGTTGCTCGGAGCGGCAGCACTTGAAGAGCTGTTGTTCCGTGTTCTGCTGCTCAGTGGAGTGGCCATAGTGCTGTCACGCCTCCGGCACGGGCGGTGGATCGCCGTGCTGGCGACGGCCGCGCTCTTTGGTGCGGGGCACTTGGGGAACGACGGCGCGACGCTTGTCAGCGCGTTTGGTACAGGACTCGGTGGGGTCATCTATGCCGTCGCATTCCTGACCACCCGCAGCGTTTGGCTTCCGTTCGGACTCCATCTGGGATGGAACATGTCCCAAGGACTGTTCGGGTTTCCGATCAGCGGCCATGTTGTACCGGGCTGGTTCAGCTCCACCTCGTCCGGCCCGGAGATCCTCAACGGCGGCGCCTATGGTCCCGAGGGTGGTATTCCCGGGATGCTCGCGCGCGTCCTGATCATCGCGCTGGTTTTTGTGTACGTGAAAAAGCGGTGGCCAACTGGAAGCATCGCCACTCTTCGGTTCGCGCCGGACCCGGAAAAGCAATCCCGGGCCCGAAGGCAGGCTGCTGCCCGGCCTGCCTGAGCCGGTCCGCTAGTGAGTGGGGTCCGGGTGTGGGGGTACCGGGCCTGGATCGGGAACCGACGGACCCGGCGTGGGATTGGGGCCCGGAATGGGGCTCGGCGGAAAGGGCGTCGTGGGATCCGGCGGTGGCAGCACAGGGCCCGGGTCCGGAGGGAACGGCTCGGGTTCATGGCTCGGAGGAAGCGTCATCGTCTCTCCCTAATGAAACTCGGTGGGTAGCTGCAGCCTACTCGCCGTCGGTCCGCACGTGAACCGATCAACTAATTTTAGGTCATATGACCTAGAATCGGATTCATGAACGATAACTTGCGACTCGATACCAGCGGTCCCGTACTTGTTGTCGGCGGATACGGCACCGTCGGCACAGCCCTCACTCAGCTCGCCTCCCAGGAATGGCCCCTCATCCTGACGGGAAGAAGCCCGGACCGTGGACTCCATCTGGCTACGGAGAACGTCACTCTGAAACGGTGGGACCTCAGCCAACAGGAGCCCTTTGAAGCCCGGGTCAGGGCAGTGATCAGCGCCGTCAACGACCCCCATGACAGAGTGCTCCGCGCAGCTGTCCAGGCCGGAATACCGTATGTGGACGTCACCCGTTGGACCAGCCGCGTCACCAGGGCAATGACGCAGGCCGCTCACTTGCAGCCGGAAGCACCCGTTCTGCTCAGCTCTGGATGGATGGGCGGGGTGACCAGCATCGTGGCGGCAGCACTCGCCCAGGAGGTAGGCGGCGCCGATCAGATCGATATCGCCATCCGCTACGACACCAATGACCGGGCCGGCGCCGACTCCGTTGATTTCATTGACCGGCTGGGACTGGACTTTGAAGTACGCAAAGGCGGTAAGGCCGCCGTCGTAAGTCCCCTGAGCGAGGCGCGCTGGGTTGATATCGCCGGGCACCGCACCAAAGTGGCCCGTCTGGACACTCCGGAGCAATTCACCCTGCCCATCACTCTTGGCGCCGGCTCAGTGTCCACGAGGATCGGCTTTAGTTCACACACATCGACGACGGCGTTGCTTGCCGCGCGGGCGGTGGGACTGTTCCGCTGGGGTAGCGGCGAGCGGTGGGCTCCGCTGCGGCGTGCCCTTTTGTATTCACCCGGATCGGGTGGAACTGCGCATCTCCGGGTTGACGTGGCAGGCCCGGGGGGAGCGAGGACGGCCGTCATTTCCGATCCTCAAGGCCAAGCACATCTGACTGCCGTGGGTGGCTTTCTGGGTCTTCACTCCGTGCTCCGGGACGGTGTGAATCCGGGTGTTTCCTTCCCCGAAACAGTCGCCGATCCGGCGGCCCAGCTGGCGAAACTGGAATCGTGCGGTGTGACAATATTGAGGTCATGACCGAAAGCAAGGGCGCCCTGCGGAAGGCAGCGCTCCTTGACGCTGCAGAAGAAGTGCTGGTCACCAAAGGCAACGCAAACGCCGCGATGCGGGACTTTGCTGCGGCCGCCGGCGTACGGATCGGACACCTGCAGCATTACTTTCCAACCCGCGCCCACCTCATCCGGGCCGTGCTCGAAAGGACGCTGGACCGCTCGCTGCAGCGGCTCGCAGAGGTGGCTGGACTCGATCTCGATCCCCAGGCGGCCGGTGGCCTGACCCGGGACGATTCCCACCGTCTGCTCACTGCGCTGCTCCAGGAGCACTCGGATCTTGAGGACGTGAAAATGCACCTCGAGATCTGGGCTCTGGCGTCTTCCGACGAGCAGGCGTCCTCCGCCCTGCGATCCTTTTACGCACAGTACGCAGCGCACGTAGAGGGCGTAGTCCGGCGGGGGAGGAGCGACCTCCAAGGGGCGGAGGCGCGTGGCATCGCGGCTGCGATAGTGAGTCTCTTCGAGGGCGCCGCGGTGACGCGTTCGGACATTGCCGGCCTAAGAGCAGAGCACGGTGACCAGGCCATCATCCAGACGGCGCAGTGGCTCATTCACGGACAGGAAAGCGCACAGTGACGCACCTTATTGGAACACCGGCCCAGCTCCGTTGGCAGCAGCTGGAGTTCGGCGTCTTCATCCACTTTGGCATCAACACCTTTGCCGGCAAGGAGTGGAGCGATGGCACCATCCCGGCGTCGGGTTTTAACCCGACAGAACTCGACGCCGGCAACTGGGTCCGCGCGGCCAAAGAGGCCGGCGCCCGGTATGTGATCCTGACGGCCAAGCACCACGATGGTTTCTGTCTCTGGCCGTCGGCCACCACGGAATACTCCGTCGCGTCATCGCCGTGGCTGGGTGGCGACGGCGACGTCGTCAGGGAAGTTGCCAAAGCTTGCCACGAGCAGGGGATCGGTCTGGGGCTCTACCTCTCTCCGTGGGACCGCAACGCTGAGTCCTACAGTGATCCCGCGGCTTACGACGATTTCTACATCCAGCAACTCACCGAGCTCTGCACTGGTTACGGGCCCCTGATGGAGCTCTGGTTCGACGGCGCAGGGTCGGTGGGCCGCGAGTACCACTGGGACCGGATCATCGCCGTTGTTAACGAACACCAGCCGGAAGCCATGGTCTTCAACATGGGCCAGCCCACCATCCGTTGGGTAGGCAATGAGAATGGACTGGCCGAAGATCCCGTCAACTACGTCGTGGAGCGCACCGCTGATACCCAGTACACGGAATCGAGCTCGGAGCTCGGCGCGGAAAGCTACCTGCCGCCCGAATGCGACGTTTCCATTCGCCGCGGCTGGTTCTGGCACCCCGACGACCAGCCCAAGACCACCGAGCACCTGCTGGCCATCTACTACCAGTCCGTCGGGATGGGCGCGAACCTCCTTCTGAACCTGCCTCCGGACACCCGGGGGCTTCTTCCGGACGAGGACCTCAGGGTCCTTAAGGAATGGAAGGCAGAGCTGGACCGTCGCCTCTCCGGCGCCGTGGACGCAACGCTGGAAAACCACGACGGCGGAGCCACCCTGAGCTTTCCGGCTGCTGTCACGTTCAATCACCTCGAACTCGTGGAGGACCTGGACTCGGGTCAACGGATAACACATCACACAGTTGCCACTGACGACGGCACCCTTGTTGAGGGGATGACGGTGGGGAACAGGCGCCTTCACCAAACGCCTGTTGTCACCGCCGAAAGGTTGCACGTGAAACTATCCGGCGAAGGCAGCAAGTTGAGGTCTGCCCGCGTATTTACAGGGGCACTGGACGCGGGCGTGCCGACGATTCCTGAGGGGTACGAAGCGCCGACCGAGGCTCCTGACGCGTAGTTCCCAGACGCCGTCCTGATGCTTTCCAGACGCCGTCCTGATACTTCCCAGACGCCGTCGTAGCCGGTGCGGCGGTAGCTGTTGCGTTGTTCGCCGGCCGTGCGGTGCCTGTGGTGGCTGGGCCGGGCTGGGGTGTACCTGTCGCGTGAGGTGGGACAGAACAAGCTGGAGTCCGGATCGCGACGCTGGGAAGCGGAGCCTGGAAATGCATGCGCTAATAATGTCGGTGCCTGCTGGCAGAGTGTGAGCATGGAGCAGATAAGGGAACACAAAGCGGGTGCGGCGCCAGCTGCTGCGCTGGTCCGTGCGCCGTCGCCTTCCCTAGTTTCACCCCGCGTTTCCAGCACGGCTTCAGGCACTGTGTCAGCCGTGGAGCCTGTCGTTGATGCTCCTCCTTCGCCCCGCACCGTCAGCGCTGATCTGATCAATCAACTGCGGGCCTTGGAGGACATGAAGTCCGCCATTACCGGCCTTCAGGCGCGGATAGCTGTGGCCTTCGACCTCGCGCAACGGCAAGAACACGCTGCGGCGGGTGTGCCTGTGTCTGAGCGCGGCCAGGGGGTGGGCGCTCAGCTGGCGTTGGCGCGGAGGGAATCCCCGAACCCGGGCTCCCGGCTGCTCGGCCTGGCGAAAGCGTTGGTAGTGGAGATGCCCCGCACCCTCGCCGCCCTGGAATCAGGCCAGCTCAACGAATGGCGCGCCACGCTACTCGTGAAAGAGACAGCGTGCCTGTCTGTGGAGGACCGGTGCGCGGTGGATGAAGAACTCGCCCCCGACACCGGAACATTCGACGGCAAAGGCGACCGGTCCATCATCGCCGCCGTGAAAGCCGCCGCGTACCGGCGTGACCCACGCTCCGTCGCGCAGCGGGCGAGCCATGCCGCGAGCGAACGGACGGTCAGTCTGCGCCCGGCACCGGACACCATGACCTACCTCACGGCACTGCTGCCCGTCGCCCAAGGCGTCGCCGCGTATGCGGCGCTCACCCGCGCCGCCGACACCGCCCGCTCCACCGGCGATCCCCGCAGCCGTGGGCAGGTCATGGCCGACACCCTCATCGAACGGGTCACGGGCACACCCGGCGGGATCGCCGGGATCAACCTGGACCTCGTCATGACCGACCGCACCTTGTTTCAAGGCGACAGTGAACCAGCCCGCCTCAAAGGCTACGGAATCGTCCCCGCCGAATGGGCCAGAACACTCCTCTGTACCGGCAACCAGACCCCAAACAGGCAGGAGCGTGCGACGCTTCAGGAAGCGCCGCACCGGCAGGTGCCTGCGGGGGTGCAGGAACCAGGGCTTGGGTTTCAAGCCACGGGTGCGCAGGTTGATCCCGGGGGCGTGCGGGTAGCTGCGGCCACGCATGCCGGTTCAGCTGGCCGGCGACCCGGGCCAGGCCAGCACCCCGACCCTGACTCCAGTTCCGGCTCCGGCTCCAGTTCCACGCAGGATGATGAGTTCACCGTGTGGCTGCGCCGGCTCTACACAGCACCCGGAACGGGCGAGCTCCTGAGCATGGACTCCAAAGCCCGGCTCTTCCCACCACGACTCAGACGCTTCATTCAAACCCGGGACGATACCTGCCGCACCCCCTACTGCGACGCGCCCATCCGCCACATCGACCACATCATCCCCTGGCACACAGGGGGTACCACCACCGTGGCCAACGGCGCCGGCCTCTGCGAAGCCTGCAACCACACCAAAGAAAACCCCGGCTGGACCACCAAAACCAAAACCAAGACCATGCCCGGTGGCAGGCACACCCTCGAAATCCGAACACCCACCGGCCACACCTACACATCCAAAGCCCCACCGCTACCGGGGCATCGGCCCTCCAGAACGTAGGCATCCTTGAACGCCAGGAGCCAGGAGCCAGGAGCCGGAAGCCAGGAGCCAGGAGCGAGGAGCCTGGATCCCGCCTTGCGCCAGGAAAGTCAGCTCTGCGCGGTTTCCGGGGACTCTGAATTACGCTCTTGAAAGTCAGCTCCGCGCGGGTTCCTGCGACGCTGAATGGCGCCCGGAAAGTACGCGCGAAAAAACTTTTCAAAAAAGTTCGTACCCGGCGTAACCCTTTGGCGTCCCCCGACGATTACGTCATTGAAAGGGCCGAGCTGGAATTTGTCCCCCATCATGTTCCAGCTCGGCTCTTCCTTGTTCAGAGGAGTTTTCTGACGGACAAGCGGGCCTTCCTATGGATGGCCCGGCAGAGCAGTTACCCTTGGTGGGGTTATCCGTCGAGAAATGGCGGGTGGCCTGGCTATCAAGCCACGGACCTGCCGCCGATCGAAAGTCCCATAACTGTGACCGACGCATTGACCGATGAAGCGCTGAGTGCACTCAAGGGCAATAACGCGGAACTGTTCAGCGCCGTCTATCAGGCGTACGCGGGGCAGGTTCTCGGGTATTTGACTGCCAAAGGTGTGTCAGATCCCGAAGCAGTTACGCAGGATGTTTTCCTTGCGGTCCTTCCGCGGTTGGACGACCTGAGCGGTGGCGTATCCGGACTGCGGACTTTCATATTCTCGGTAGCCCATGCGCGCATGGTGGACGAGCATCGGAAGCACAGCCGGGCACCGGAACACCATGAGTTCGAGCCCGAGCGGGATACACGCGAATCGAGTTCTGCCGAGGCTGAGGCGATGATGCGGCTGGCTCCTCTGGAGGTGATGGCCCTCCTGGACCACCTCGGCGATGATCAGCGGGAAGTCTTGACCCTCCGCATCGTTGCTGGACTCACGGTTGAGCAGGTAGCCGAAATCATGGGGAAAACCGCGGGCGCAGTGAAACAGCTGCAACGGCGGGCTCTTATTACGCTCCGTGAGCATTCGGCAGTAAAGGAATACGTGTCGTCATGACATACAGGGATACAGAACGCGAAGCAATCGTGGACGAGCTCATGCTCGACGCCGATCTCGCTGACGCCTCGGACGTCCGGCAAACGCTCCTGTCACTGGGTTCCATGGCCAATGCGCCGGTTCCAGCACCCAGCGCTGAACTGGCCGCGATGTTGGCTGGCCCTCACGACGAACTATCCAAGCGCCGTTGGCGCCACAAGCACCGCACCGCCGTGGTCAGTGTTGCCGTGGTGGCAGCGATGGGACTCGGGGTGAGCGGCGTTGCCGCCGCGAGCTCGGGCTTCACCCGGAACCCGTCGTTCATTGATGAATTGGTGGGCAGGTTCCAGCCGGCCGTCGCAACTCCTGAACTTCCCGCTCCGGACGCTCCAAGGATCACAACAGAGGCGGCTCCGGCCGTGAATCCTGCTGCGGTTCCGTCCGCCTCGGAAGCTGCGTCGATCCCCGTACCCGCGCCCGCAGCCCCAGCCGAAAACTCCGCACAGGCACAGGCACAGGCACAGGCAATCCCGGCAGCGCCCGCCCCCAACGCTCCAGCCCCTGCCGACGCCACCCACAAGACTGCCAAGGACCCGCAGGAAACGGCGTCCCAGGACAAGGCGAGCCAGGACAAACCAACCCAAGTGCTGCCGTCGCGTCCGGACACAAAGCCGGAGGCCCCAAAACCGGACTCGTCGAAAGCTGCCGCGGCTACGCCTGCCAAGCCAGCTCACGGCGCGCAGGGCAACAAGCCCGGGCAGTGGTCTCCGGCGTTGAGTGAGCGACGCGCAGAGGAAGAATTCCAGAGCGCCATCGATAAGTGGAAGCAGTGGTTGAAGCGCACAGGGCGCTAGAAGCACTATTTGGCTTGTTGGCCCTAGGCGAGGACCTGGCGCTTGGACGAGATCACGCCGGTGTCGAAGCCGGCCAGGTGGAGTCCGCCATGGAAGCGGGCGTGCTCGATTTTCACGCAGCGGTCCATCACCACGTTGAGGCCCGCGGTCTCGGCGTCGCGGGCAACGTCCTCATGCCACGAACCAAGCTGTAGCCACAAGGTCTTGGCCCCTGCGGCGACGGCTTCGTCCAGCACTCCGGGGAGGTCGTCGTGCTTGCGGAACACGTCCACGATGTCCGGGGACTCGGGCAGATCGGCCAGTGAAGCGTACGTCGGCTGGCCCAGGATTTCCTTGACCACAGGGTTCACGAAGTACACCTTGTAGCGCGTTGACGACTGCAAGTAGGTGGCCACGAAGTAGCTGGCCCGGGACGGTTTGTCTGAGGCCCCAACAATGGCGATGGATTTGGCCTCGCGCAGGAGCGCCAGGCGTTCCGGAGCAGATGGGCCGTCCCACGTGCGTTCTGCGGTGCTCATGCCTTCGCTCCTACGGTTTGGGTGCCAACAGTGCAGGCATCCGCGGGTTCTTCATCAACCAAGGAAACAGCCGATTGGGCCTCGGTCAGGGCCTGGTCCAAATCCCAAAGGATGTCCTCCAAGTCCTCCAGACCCACCGAAATGCGGACCAGGTCCTCGGGGACACCGGCGGACTCAAGCTGTTCGGCACTGAGCTGCTGGTGCGTGGTGGAGCCGGGGTGGATCACTAGGGTGCGCGAATCGCCCACGTTGGCCAGGTGCGAGGCCAGCTGCAAGGATTCGATGAATTTCTGGCCGGCCGCGCGTCCACCGGCAACGCCGAACGAGAACACCGAACCCGGGCCCTTGGGCAGGTACTTTTGTGCTCGTTCGAAGTGCGGGTGTGAGGGCAAACCTGAGTAGCTCACGTAGGCAACACGAGGATCGGCATCGAGCCATTCGGCCACGGCCTGTGCGTTCTTCAGGTGTTCGTCCAGGCGCTGGGGGAGTGTTTCGACGCCTTGCAGCAGCTGGAAGGCGGACAGCGGTGAGAGCGCCGGGCCAATGTCTCGCAAGTGTTCGCAGCGCAGTTTGGTGAGGAAGCCGTACTCGCCGAAGTTGCCCCACCAGGACACGTTTCCGTAGGAGGGCACGGGCTCGGTCATCATGGGGAACTTGCCGTTGCCCCAGTTGAAGCGTCCGCTCTCCACGATCACGCCGCCCAGGGTGGTGCCGTGTCCGCCCAGGAACTTCGTGGCTGAATGGATCACGATGTCGGCGCCGTGCTCGAACGGCCGCACCAGATAAGGCGTGCTCAAGGTGGCGTCAACCACCAGGGGGATACCGGCGTCGTGCGCTACTTTGGCCAGCCCCGCAAGGTCCTGGACTTCCGACGACGGGTTGGCCACCACCTCGACGAACAGCGCCTTGGTGTTCTCCTGGATGGCGGTGGCGTAGTCCGCCGGGTCAGTTCCGGGCACGAACGTGGTGTCCACGCCGAAGCGGCGAAGGGACACGTCCAGCTGCGTGACCGTGCCGCCGTAGAGCTGGGAAGCCGCCACGATGTGGTCGCCGGACTGCGTCAGCGCGGCGAACGTGATGAACTCGGCGGCCATTCCCGACGCCGTTGCTACCGCCCCGATGCCGCCCTCAAGGGAGGCGATGCGCTCTTCGAAAGCCGCGACGGTGGGGTTGCCGATGCGCGAGTAGATGTTGCCGTACTTCTGCAGCGCGAAGAGGTTGGCGGCATCATTGGTGTCTTTGAAGACGAAGGACGTGGTCTGGTAGATCGGGACTGCGCGGGCGCCATGCTCGGCGTCGGGAGTGCCGCCGGCGTGCAGGGCGCGGGTGCGGAAACCGAAGGTGCGGTCAGCCATCAGACGGCCACCGACTCGGCAACGGGTGTGGAGCAGAGGTCCAGCTCGGTGCCGTTCTTGCGGGCAAGGTCTGCCTCCAGTTCGCGGACGATCGGCAGGATGTCCTGGCCGAAGGCAGCCACTTCTTCCTGGAAGTGCAGGTAACCGGTGAGGAACAGGTTCACGCCGATCTTCTTGTACTCCACGATCCTCTCGGCAATCTGCTCCGGTGTGCCGATCAGCTGAGTCTTGAAACCGTCGTTGTACTGGACCAGGTCCTCGAACGTGGAGTCAGCCCACATGCCCTTGCCATCCTTGGTGGACGGGCCGGCTTCCTGCACGGCGTCCCGGAAACCCTGAACTGCGGGCTTGTGTGCCTTCTCCACGATCTCGCGAAGAGTGTCACGGGCTTCCTTCTCCGAATCGCGGGCGATCACGAAGCCGTTGAGACCAAACTTCGGCAAGGACAGTGCGCCCTCAGTGCCGCGCTTCGTCTCGCCGGATGCTGCCACAACGCCGGCGATGTTCTCCTTGAAGCCCTCAAGGTCCTTGCCGTTGGAGAAGTACCAGTCGGCGACGCGGCCGGCGGTGGCCTGTGCCGCCGTCGAGTTTCCACCGAAGAAGACTTCCGGATGGGCGCGGCCGGGAACGTCAACGGGTGCCGGGTTCAGCGTGAAGTCAGTGATGTTGTAATACTTGCCGCCCTGGCTGTAGCCCTGCTCGGTCCACAGGCCGCGGAGCACCTTGATGAATTCCTCGGTGCGGACATAACGTTCATCGTGCTCCAGCCATTCGAGGCCGAAGTTGGTGAACTCGCTCTTGAGCCAGCCCGAGACAATATTCACGGCGGCGCGGCCGTTGGAAATGTGGTCCGCGGTGATGATGTATTTCGCCAGGACGCCGGGGTGCCACATGCCCGGGTGGACAGCGGCGATGACCTTGAGTCGCTCGGTCGCAGCGAGGAGCGCGAGGCTGAAGGACGTTGCCTCGTGTTGCTTGTCCGCGCCGTACGAAGCGGCGTAACGGGTCTGGGTCAGCGCGTATTCGAAGCCGGAGTTCTCCGCAATCTGCGCCAGTTTCTTGTTGTAGTCGAAGTCCCAACCAGTGCGCTGCTCGATGGTGGACACCACCAAACCGCCGGACACGTTGGGAACCCAATAGGCAAACTTGAGCGGCTCGGAGAGTCGTGCGACGTTGCTGATCTCAGTCATGAATTTTCCTTTACTAGGGCCCGCTCGCGCAGGACGTCCTGGATGCCGGCAATTGCCGGTTCGTTCTGAAGTGAGGTGGTATCGCCCAGGGCGGTCCCCTCAAAAAGTTGGGTCAGCAGCCGGCGCATGATCTTGCCGCTGCGGGTCTTGGGTACGTCAGCCACCACGACGACGTCGCGCGGCTTGGCGATGGGGCCGATCTCCTTGGCCACGTGGTTGCGCAGGTTCGCGGCGACGTGGGCGGGAACGAGACCGGAGCCCTGTCGGAGCACGACGAACGCGACGACGGCGTGCCCGGTGGTGGGATCAGCCACCGGACAGACCCCGGCCTCCACCACCTCCGGATGGGACACCAGGGCGGACTCGATCTCGATGGTGGACAGCAAATGGCCGGAGACATTGAGGGTGTCGTCTACTCGCCCAAGGATCCAGATGTCGCCGTCGGAGTCGTATTTGGCGCCGTCCCCGGCAAGGAACCAACCGTGCTCCGCGTACTGGCTCCAATAGGAGTCGAAGTAGCGGCGCGGGTTGCCCCACACGGTCCGGGCGATGGCTGGGCCCGGGCGGTCCACCACGATGAAGCCTTGAACACCAGGCTCCGAAAGGGCTCCGGTCTCATCAACCACCCGCGTGCTCACACCGGGAAGTGGCCGTGCGGCGCAGCCTGGCTTGAACTCGGTGTCCGTGGGGGCGGGGGACATGATGGTGGCGCCTGTTTCGGACTGCCACCACGTGTCCACCATGGGAGCAGTACCCCCGCCGATGTTGTCGCGGAGCCAGCGCCAGGCCTCGGGGTTCACTGCTTCTCCCACGGTTCCCAAAACGCGAATGGAGGAGAAATCGTAGCTTTCCGGAACGCCATCGGGGAACCAACCCATCAGGGAGCGGACCAGCGTGGGTGCGGTGTAGTACTGGGTGACCTCGTAGCGTTCGATGATCTCGAAGTGCCTGCCGGGATGCGGGGTGTTGGGCGTGCCCTCGAAGATCACCTGGGTGACGCCGTTGGAGAGGGGGCCGTAGATCTCGTAGGTGTGGGCGGTGACCCATGCGAGGTCAGCCGTGCACCAATGCACGTCGCTTTCCCGCAACGAGGGTTCCGGGTTGCTGAAAAGGTACTCGAAGCTCCACGAGGCCTGCGTGAGATAGCCGCCCGAAGTATGGACCAGGCCCTTGGGCTTACCCGTGGTCCCGGAGGTGTACATGATGAACAGGGGAGTCTCGGCGTCGAAAGCGTCAGGCTCGTGAACGTCCGAGGCGGAGTCAACGACGTCGTGCCACCAGACGTCGCGGCCTTCCTCCATGCTGACGGTGGCCAGGTCCGCGGCCGGGGTGGTGCGGTTGATGACCAGCACATGCTCGATGGCATTGTCACCGGACACCGCGGCATCGGCGTTGTCTTTCACCGGCACAGCCACTCCGCGTCGGAACTGTCCGTCCGTGGTGACCAGGAGCTTGGCTTGTGTGTCCTCCACCCGGAAACGCAGTGCCTCGGCAGAGAAACCGCCGAAAACGAGTGAGTGGATGGCTCCGATGCGGGCTACCGCCAGAGTAATGATCACGGTCTCGGGGATCACCGGAAGGTAGATGACCACGCGGTCGCCCTGGGTGATGCCGAGTTCCAGGAGCGCATTCGCGGCTTTGGATACCTCCCGTTGCAGCTCCGCATAGGTGATGGCTCGGCGGTCACCGGGTTCACCCTCGAAGAACAGAGCTACCTTGTCACCCCTGCCGGCAAGCACGTGCCGGTCCACGCAGTTGTACGCAACGTTCAGTTTGCCGCCGTCGAACCAGCTGATCCGGGGGCCTTGGCCCGCCTCAACATCCGTGGGAGTCCACGTGTGGGCGGTGTGCCACGGCTCATCCCAGTGCAAGCGGCGTGCCTGCTCTTCCCAGAACGCCACCGCTGATCCGCTGTCATCAAAACCGCTCTCATCAAAACCGCTGTGACGCGCCCGCTCGCCCAAATCAGCGCCGTGCACTGCGCCGTCCGTGGGCTCAGTCGAGGACCATCCCGCTGAGCCGTGAGGGGAGCCGGGCGCGTCAAGCAGCCCTGCTTCAGAGGCCGTCGCGTCCGAAGTGGTGTGTGAAATTTTGGGTACGGCAGTCGTCATGGGAAATCTCCATGCCTGGAGTTGCAGCGTTGCGACTCAAGGGATGGTCGCCCTCTGATTCGCTGGGATGGTCGTTCTCCACTAAAGCCGAACGTTCATTTGCCTCAAAACTTCCCGGACGCCCTGCGTAATATTCGCCCCGGGCGCCCTCTTTTCATTCAAAGATGCAGATTATTCGGTCAATCCGGCTGTGGGGGTGCAGGAGTAGGCTTGGGTGATGATGCATGTCAACGATCCAGCCGTCGTGGAGCGGTTGATGCGAACAAAAGGCACATGGGCCGTGGTTGGCCTGAGTACCAACCAGTGGCGTTCCGCGTACGAGGTGGCGCTCTATGTCCGCGACACCATGGGCATGGAGATCATCCCGGTGAACCTCAAGGGCGAGGACGTTCACGGCGAAAAAGGGTACAAAACCTTGGCTGACATCCCTGCGGCGAAGCACCCCATCGACGTAGTGGATTGCTTCGTGAACTCCCAACGCGTCGGAGCCGTCATCGACCAGGCGATTGCGATCGGTGCCAAGGCGGTCTGGCTGCAGCTGGGCGTGTTCGATGACGAAGCAACCCAGCGTGCCAAGGACGCAGGACTCGACGTGGTGGTGAACTCCTGCCCGGCGCGCGAAGGCTGGCATTACGGCCTGTAATTCCCCGGCGCTTTCCTCTGCTAGATTTCAGCTGAATCATTTCTTGAGTCTTGGGGGACAGCCATGTTCGGCGGCCAATCTGCGGTGCCATTTTCCACTCCCAGCAGACGGGCCATCTTCGGAGTCATGGGCGCCTCTGTGGTTGCCGGGTTGACGGCGTGCACTGCCGCCGAAGGCTCCGAGGGTTCCGCCAGCCTTGAAAGTTCGACGCCGGCGCTGACGCCCAGTGCCGCGGGCGGCTCACAGGTTGCTACCGCTACTCCTACGCCAATCCCCACCAAGCGCATCCGCCGCACGTTCATCCCGGACTACCAGTTGCCGCCGATCGTTGGGGGACTCGCACCGGTCATCACCAGGATCCCGACCAAGCACCCGGTGGTGTTTCTGACCATTGACGACGGCAACATCAAAACGCCGGAATCGGTGAAGCTCATGGCCGAATACGACTACCCGGCATCCCTGTTCCTGACCAAGGACACCATCGCGGACAACCCGGCCTTTTTCAACGACTTCAAGGCCCAGGGCAGCCTGGTGGAAAACCATACCGTGACGCACAACATCAACATGGTGCGGC
Organism: Arthrobacter sp. yr096; assembly: GCF_900108925.1. Lineage (NCBI taxonomy): Bacteria > Bacillati > Actinomycetota > Actinomycetes > Micrococcales > Micrococcaceae > Arthrobacter > Arthrobacter sp. yr096. Next base: position 15,761 of record NZ_FNYI01000008.1, read on the forward strand.
AGTGGGGTTACCAGCAGCAACTGAACGACATGCTGGGCATGCAGGAGTACGCCTTGCAGCACTACGGGCGCCGCCCCACACTGTTCCGGCCCCCGGGTGGTGCGTACTCCACCGTGATGCGCCAGGCCGTGGCTGCCGCTGGGATGAAGGCGATCATCACGTGGGAAGCCAAGGCCAACGCAGGAAAGATGGACTATCAGGTGGGCAACTCGCTGCGCCCAGGCGACATCGTCCTGATGCATTTCCGCGCCGAGTTTGCCGCGGACCTGGCTGCTTTCCGTGCTGCCCAGCTTGCTGCAGGGCTGGAAGTGGTGTTGCTGGAGGACTTCCTGGGCGTGGCGTAAGCGTGACCCCCGGCATGGACCGCCAGTAGGCTCGCTCCATGGATGTTTCCCGTCTCCGCGAGATTTGCCTGGGCTTTCCCGGTGCCTTCGAGGATTTTCCGTTCGGCCCCGAGACGTCGGTGTTCAAGGTGCGTGCCGCCGTCGCCGGTGGTGCCCGCCATGAGTCGAAGATGTTCGCGCTGTCCTCCATGGATCCGGATGACTGGTCTGTGAGCCTCAAATGCGAGCCTGCCTTGGCCGAGCAGCTCCGCGCAGCCCACCCCGAAATCACCGGTGCCTGGCACATGAACAAGACCCACTGGAACGGCGTCCGGCTTGATGGTGGCCTGCCCGATGACATGGTCAGGGACATGGTGGAGGACTCCTATGACCTGGTGGTGGCCACCCTGAGCCGCAAGCAACAGGAGCAGCTGGGGTGGGCCAGACTCACCAATCCCAAGGGCGGCTGACACGCCCACGAACACCTCCCCACGGCGCTGACATGGGACTAGATTGATACTGCATACCTAAAGACCTCAGCTACGGGCTGGTCAGGAGCGGTTTGATGCTGGATCAGAAAACACTGGACCACCTATGGAACTTTCGCGATCCGGCAGCCTCGGAGGCCACCTTTCGCGCCGCAATGATCGAGAACACTTACGACGCCGATGAGCGCGCTGAGCTGGCAACCCAACTTGGGCGGGCCATCGGTTTGCAAGGCCGCTTCGAAGAAGCCGATGCGCTGCTGGACAACATTGACGACGACGAGCCGACAGTAGGCGTGCGCATCCTCCTGGAGCGCGGCCGGGTTTTGAACTCCGGCGGACGTGCTCCCATGGCTGTGCCTCTCCTGGAACAAGCGGCTGAGTTGGCGGACCACCTTGGTGAGGAATTCCTGGCGGTGGACGCCCTCCACATGCTGTCCATCGCGGACGAGGCAAACGCCGAGGTGTGGATGCGCAGTGCGCTCGAATATGCCTCCATAGCCCATGATGATCGAACCAAAGGCTGGATGATTGCTTTGCACGCAAGCCTGGGCACGTTTCTGAGGGGTAAAAACCGGCTCACGGAGGCCATGGTGGAGTTCCAATTGGCCGAACAATGGGCGGAACGACTGGGAACTGAGCGGCAAAGGGCATCAGCCCGGGAAGCGATCACTGAGTGCGGAGAAGCACTCGCCGAAGGTCCGTAGAAAGATCACGCTTTGACAAATGTTGATCGAAACTGCCGCGAAATATTGATTTTCAATCATTCGTGGTGAATTATGTCACAGAAGGTTGGTGCTGCCAGAGCGCCAACCCAGACTGTCTGACTGAACGGCTTTCCCGCCGAAACAGTCGACACTACGAGTCACTGGAGGGTTTAGAAATGAACGTTCAGCACCAGTCCGTCGGTCGCCGTGGATTCCTGCGCGGAGCACTCGCAGCAGCAGTGCTCGTGCCCATGGGGGGAACCATTGCATCCTGTGCTGCAGGTGGCGGTACAACCACCACCGGTCCCACGGGCACCGTCTCCGACACCAACCCGTTCGGCATGGCAGACAAGGCCACCATCGACGCCGTCATCTTCAAGGGCGGCTACGGCATCGACTACGTCGAGTTCGCAGGCAAGATCTTCGAAAAGACCCACGAGGGCTCCACCGCCAAGATTTCCCCGTCCACAGACATTGCCCAGGAGCTCCAGCCGCGCTTCGTTGGCGGCAACCCGCCGGACCTGATCGACAACTCCGGTGCCAAGGCCATCGGCTTCAGCACCATCCTTGCCCAGCTCGAAGACCTCACCCCCCTTGTGGAGGCAAAGAACCTCGAGGGCAAGGTCATCAAGGACACCCTGTACACCGGCGTACTGGCTCCAGGCACCTTCGATGGCAAGTTGGCAGCCCTGAACTACGTGCTGACCGTCTACGCCATGTGGTACTCCGATTCCCTGCTCAAGGAAAACGGCTGGACCGTTCCCAAGACCTGGGATGAAATGTACGCACTGGGCGAGCAGGCGAAGGCCAAGGGCAAGTACCTGTTCGTGTGGGGCAAGGAAGCGGCCACGTATTACCAGGAAATGGCCATCGCCTCCGCTATCAAGGAAGGTGGCGACGACGTCCGCCTCGGTCTGGAGAACCTCAAGGCAGACGCTTGGTCGCACCCGGCTATCCAGTCCGTGTTCACCGCCCTGGACAAGATCGTCAAGGCAGGCTTCTTCAAGCCCGGCGGCTCCGGCACGCAGTTCACTGCGGCCCAGGCACAGTGGAGCAACGCCCAGGAGGCCGTGTTCTACCCGTCCGGTTCGTGGATCGAAAACGAGATGAAGGACCAGACCAAGTCCGGCTTCAACATGATGGGTGCACCCGTTCCCACCGCGAGCGCAAGCCCCAAGATGCCCTACACCGCGCTCCACAGCGCTGCCGGCGAGCCGTTCATTGTCCCGTCGCAGGGCAAGAGCGCAGCCGGTGGCAAGGAACTGCTCCGCATCATGCTCTCCAAGGAAGCTGCCACCAACTTCGCCAAGACCAAGTTGGCTCCCACCATCGTCAAGGACACCGTTCCGGCCGATGGCTTCGGTTCCACGGCGCTGGTTTCGCAGACCAAGCTGCTGGGCGATGCCGGTGAGGATATCTTCACCTGGAACTTCATTGACCTGTACGGTACCAACAAGGATCAGCTGGTTGTCTGGAACAGCTTCCTGGACGGCAAGTCGGACGTCGCTACCCTGACCTCCGCACTGCAGAACATCACCGACAAGGTCCGCAACGACAGCTCGGTCAAGAAGATCGAAGTGAAGTGAGTTCAGTGAAAACTCAGCAGAGCCGGAACGACGACGGCCTGGCCGCCGTCGTTCCGGCGACGGCTCCACCGCAGGTCATCAAGCGGCGGCGGAAGCCATTGACGTGGGACAAGGTCAGTTTCTTCGCGGTGTTCCTCGGACTGCCGCTGGCGATCTACCTCTTGTTCGTGATTTGGCCGTTCATTCAGGCTTTTGGTTACTCGTTGACGGACTGGTCCGGGTTTTCGCCCACCCAGAACTTCATCGGACTTGAGAACTACAGCAAGATTTTTACGGACGATATCTTCATGAAGGCCATGGGGAACAACATCCTCCTGGTCATCTTCCTGCCGATCATCACTATTATCCTGAGCCTGATACTGGCGTCTTTGGTGACCGTGGGTGGCAGCAGCAAGGGCCAGATCAAGGGCCTGCGGAACTCCAGCTTCTACCGTGTGGTGTCTTTCTTCCCGTACACCATCCCCGCTATCGCCATCGGCATCATGTGGGGGCAGATCTACGATCCCTCCGGTGGCTTGCTGAACGGCATCCTGACCGGGCTGGGCATGGACCAGTTCAAGGACTTTGCCTGGCTGGGCGACAAGAACACCGCCATGATTGCCACCATGTTCGTGATCGTGTGGGGCTTTGTTGGCTTCTACATGGTCCTGTTCGTTGCCGGCATCAAGGGCATTCCTGCCGAGCTTTTTGAGGCCGCCAGGATCGATGGCGCGGGTCGCTTCCGCACCGCAGTGTCCATCACCATCCCCCTGATCCGGGACAACATCCAGACCGCCTACATTTACATGGGCATCCTGGCCTTGGACGCGTTCGTTTACATGGCTGCCCTCAACTCGGGCGGTGGGCCGGACAACTCCACTTTGGTTATGGCCCAGCAGCTGTTCTTCACCGCATTCAGCAAGGGACAATTCGGACTCGCCAGCGCCATGGGTGTTGTGTTGGCCGTTGCAACGCTGATCTTCTCCGGCTTGGTATTCGTGGTCAACCGGCTCACCGGCGGAGATAAGGATGTGAGTCTGTAATGACAACAAAAGTCTCAACTCCGGAAAGGAAGTCGCTGCACTTCCAACCGCGGACGCCGGCAACCTCCACCAGCGACAAAGTGGTGGGAGCCGTTTCACACACGGCGCTGACCATTTGGACGCTCATCGTCATCCTTCCGCTCCTGTGGACGTTCATGTCCTCCTTCAAGACGTCCAGCGAGATCTTCGCTTCGCCGTTCGCCTTGCCTGCGGAATGGAAGCTGGATAACTACGTCAAGGCATGGAGCGAGGCCGGCATTGGATCTGCCTTCCTTAACTCCGTGCTGGTGGTGGCTGTGGCCTTGGTGATCGTCATGGTCCTGGGCGCCATGTGTGCCTACGTTCTTGCCCGGTACACCTTCCCGGGAAGCAGGGCCATCTACTACCTGATGCTGGCCGGACTGACGTTCCCGATCTTCCTGGCCATGGTGCCGTTGTTCTTCGTCCTGAAGAACATGGGACTGCTGAACACCCTGCCGGGACTCATCCTGGTGTACGTGGGCTTCGCGCTTCCGTTCACGGTGTTCTTCCTCTTCTCCTTCTTCAAGTCGCTGCCGCACGAAATCACCGAGGCAGCAGCGCTGGACGGAGCAGGGGAGTGGCGGACGTTCTTCCAGGTCATGCTGCCGATGGCCAAGCCGGGCCTCGCCTCGGTTGCCATCTTCAACTTCCTGGGCCTGTGGAACCAGTTCCTGATTCCGGTGTCCATCAACGCCGCCGGTCCGCGCGTCCTTTCCCAGGAACTCGCGGCCTTCGCCGGCCAGATGGGCTATGCCGTGGACTATGGCGCGCTGTTCGCAGCCGTCAGCGTCACCGTCATTCCGGTACTCATCGTCTACGTGATCTTCCAGCGCCAGCTGCAGGGGTCCGTCTCGCAGGGCACCTCAAAGTAGCAGGCACCTGAGTAGCACTGGCACGCTAAAACAGCGTTCGACGGCGGTCCGCACCTTGTGGTGCGGGCCGCCGTCGGGCGTTAAGGCAGGGGCGATAACGGCAGTGACAGAATGGAACGGATCTGTAGTGCAACGAAAGGCAGCAGCCCGTGATCTTTATTGTGGTCAAGTTCAACGTCAAGCCCGACTGGTCCGAGCGGTGGCTGGACCTGGTTGCCGACTTCACCGAGGCAACCCGTGCGGAGCCGGGCAACCTGTGGTTCGACTGGTCCCGCAGCGTGGACAACCCGAATGAGTTCGTGCTGGTGGAGGCTTTCCAGGACGACGCGGCGGAGGCGCACGTCAACAGCGGGCACTTCAAGAAGGCCATGGCGGACATGCCGCAGGCGCTGGTGGAGACGCCGCACATCATCAGCCGGCAATTCGAAGGCAGTGGCTGGGATCGTATGGGTGAGCTGACCATCGCGTAAGGGGCCGTTGCCCAGCTGAGCGTTAAAGAGGCGGTGCCGGACTCATGGAGTCCGGCACCGCCTCTTTTAAGCGCTACTCAGCACTCGTCAGAACATCCAGGGGATTTCTGCGTGGCCGAAGTCGCTGAACGAGCCGAAGCGGCCTGCCTTGAATGCCAGCACCTCGCCGTCCCGGTCCCGGCACGTGGTGACCTGTCCGAAGAAAACCTGGTGATCTCCGACGTCGTACTGCTGCACAACGGTGCAGTCCGCCTGGGCGAGGGCGCCCTTGATGACCGGCAGGCCGCTGTCCGTGATGTCAAAGTCGCCGTCGCCGAAGCGGTCGCCGCCACGGACTGCGAACCGCCGGGCCACTGACTCCTGCTTGGCGCCGAGGATGGACACGGCGAATTTGCCGCTCTCCATCAGTGCCTCTCCGGTCCGGGTGCCGAAGTTCAGCGAGATCATCAGGATGGGTGGTTCCAGGCTGATGGAGGTCAGCGAGCTGATGGTCATCCCGTACTGCTCATCCTCGTGCTGGGTGGTCACCACAGCGACGCCGGTGAGGAAGCGGCCCATGGCGCGGCGCATCCCCATGGCGTCGGGGATGGTGAAGGCTGGTGCCAGGCTCATGTCAGTTGCTCCGCTCCGCTGGTGCCGGATCCGTGTAGTACCGGACTTCGAACATCCTGGCGCCGTTTTCCGAGACCCACGGTCCGTGTTCCATGCCCGGCGGGCGGGTGGCCCAGTCGCCGGCTTTGAAGGTTTTGCCGAGACGCTGGTCCACGAACGAGCCCTCGAAAATGAAGACCTCTTCCCAGAAATCATGGGTGAGGACGCCGTTGGGGGAGGTGTCCGTGCCGGGCTCGAACTTGAGGATCCGGGTGACGCTGTCGTTGTCCGAATCCCGGGCGAGGATGGCCTCGGACAGGCCCTCGATGTGCGGGTTACAGGGTGCGAAGTCCACCGAGGAAACAGGGGTGAACTCGAATTCGGGCTTTGCCATGGTCAGATTCCCTCCGAATCGGTGGTGCTCTGGATGCTGTAGGAACCGAGGAACGTGTCCAGCTCCGCTACCAGGGCGTCGTAGCCGTAATTCCTGTAGGTGTAGGCGCCGCGGACAACGAACGGTGCACCGGCGTAGAACATTTCGTACTGCTGATGGCGGCCGGCGAACTCGGAACCGATGATGTCCCAGGCCAACTTGAAGAGCTTCACCCGTTCCTCGCTGGCGACGCCGGGGGACTGCACATAGCGTTCCATGTCCGGTCGGGTGACGCTGCTGGTCATGTCAGCGATGCTGGAGGGCAGTTGCAGGACGCCGCCACCTACCAGGTCGCGGAGGATCGAGATCACGCGGGGGTAGGTCTCGGACTGCAGGCCCATGGCCCCGTACAGTGCGCTCTTCCCAGGAATCCGCATGCCGGCCTCGTCCGTTGTCGCCGTGTATTCCGCGGCGAGGACGGCCGATTCAACGGACTGCACAATCGCAGCGAGCTCGCCGAGCTTCTCCTGGACACCGGGGATCTTGTCCGTGCCGTTCACCTGGGTGACCTTGCGGGCCACGGAGGCGATGAACTTCAGCTTGGTGGAGAACCGGATCTGGGCTTGCCAGTTGCCCAGGGCGTGGGCGCCGGTGTCGAAGAACTGGCGGCGCAGGGTGTCGATGTTCCGGTTGATGAACACGCGGTCCCACGGGATAAGGACGTCATCGAAGACCACCAGGGCATCCGGCTCGTCGTAGTGGCTGGTCAGCGGGTAGTCGAAGTCGCTGGTGGCGGCGGGTGCGAACGGGCGGCGGCAGTAGAGCTTCAGGCCGTCGGTGGCTACCGGGATGGCGAAGCTGACGGCGAAGTCAACATCGTCCGGCCCCAGCGGCTTGATGCAGGTGACAAAGACTTCATCAGCGATTGCGGCGCCGGTGGCGAGCATCTGCGAACCGCGGACAATGATGCCCTCCTCGGTTTCACGCACGACGCCCACCTGCAGGTATTCGCCTTCCCACCCTGACGCTGTGGTGGCGCGGGAGACCTGCGGGGGAATGATCGCGTAGGACAGGTACAGATTCTCGGACAGGATCTTCTTGTAGTACCGCTCCACGTTGCCGGCGAAGTCGCGCTCGTCGTTCTTGAACACATCCGGGTGGGAGCCGAACGCGGCGAAGAACGTACCAACGTGGTCCGGGCTCCGGCCCACCCAGCCGTGGGTGTGCTTGGCCCACTTCTCGATTGCCTGGCGCCGCAGCACCAGTTCCTCCTGGGTGCGGGGAGCGGCGAACGTGCGGTTGGCTGGTCCGTCTATTTCCTCGGAATGGAACTGCATGCCGTTGGCGGGATCGGCTGCGATGTCGAACAGCTCTGACATGGTCCGGGCAACCTTCGCGAACGCCGGGTGTTCCAGGACGTTGCCGACCACCTCGCCATCGAGGATCACTGTCCGGCCGTCGTTCAGGGACTTCAAATACTGCTTACCGGTTCTCATCGAAGTGAGCCTTTCTTGATTTTGTAGTTATGTTCAATGGTGGTCCCATTCGGGAAGGAGAGCTCCAACTTCCAGGAAGTTCCGTTCACGAACTTCCCGTCCAGCAGCGGCAGGGTGCCGCCGAGGCACATGAAATCGGCGTCGCCGATGTCGGTGCGGGCCAGGAGGCGCTCGACGACGTCCGCCGGCTTGCGCAGGCCGCTCAGCGAACCCTCCTGGTACAGTTCCCCGTCCACCCAGGAGCGCGCGGTGCACTGATCGAGGTCCAGGTCCTCCAAGGATTCGACCGCGATGACCTCGCCTGCGACTGGCTTGGGACAGGCGCGCTTGGAGTCCCCGATATCCCGTGCCTCGATGTCACGGTCCGTGTGGTCCGAACCGATGCCCAGGTAATACTGGCCGTCGTGGCGAAGGTAGAGGGGTTCGATCTCGCCGGAGGTCAGGTTCTCCGAGGTGTCATGCTCGCCGGAGGTTTCGAACAGGTCCGAATCCATGCGGTAGAACATGGGAACCTCGGGTGGCGGTGCCACTCCGATGGCTGCCAGTTCGTCGATGTGGTGCTGGACCGCCTTCGGGTCCCGGCCTGTGTAGCCGGCCACCACTGCGTGGAAATCCGAGACCACGATTGTCTTGTCGGTGCCCACCACCCTGAAGGTGAGTGGGACTTGCCTTGTTGTTTCCATGTTCTTCCTTAGACGGTCAACGTTTGGTAGTTGCTGAGACGGTCGCCGATGACGGGGAACTCGGTGCGGACTGCGTGGACCTGGCCGGGATCGATGTCCACCATGAGCACTGACTCCCCGGCATCTGCCTCGGCGATGACGGTGCCCGTCGGATCCACCACCCTGCTGTGTCCGCCGAGTTCCACGCCTTCCTGGGTGCCGGCGGCGTTGCAGGCGATCACGAAGATCTGGTGCTCCACCGCGCGGGCAGTGGTGAGGAGGCGCCAGTGTTCGCGTCGCGCTGCGGGCCAGGCTGCCGGGACAATCACGATTTCCGCGCCACGGGTGCTCAGCTCCATCCACAATCCGGGGAAGCGGAGGTCGTAGCAGGTGATCCCGGAAACTGCACCGAACGGCAGCTGGGCCACCGGAAGGGCGGAGCCTGCCGTGAGGAGGCTGGCCTCCTTGGACTTGTAACCGAAAACGTGGATCTTCCGGTACGTGTGGGCCACGCTGCCGTCCGGTCCCAGCAGGATGGAGGTATTGCTGAGCTGCCCATCCTGGCCGGCTTCGATGATGCTGCCGAGGTGGAGATGAACGCCCAGGTCTGCTGCCACCCGCGAGCACATGGAGACGGTGGGGCCGTCCAGTGTTTCCGCGAGAGTTTCGTAGTCATCGAAGTGGAAATAGCCGGCGCTCCAGAGTTCCGGAAGGACGATCAGATCGGCGCCGTCGATGCCCCGAAGAATCGCTTCGATGCGGTGGATCCGGTCCTCACGGGTTTCAGGGTCCGGGCTGGCCACCTGGACGAGGGCGATTCTCATGCTTGTTCCTTACTCTCAGAGGCGGGCTGGTCCAGGTCGCTGAGCCGCAGCCCTTTGGTTTCCTTGGCGAACATCACCGAGACCATGGAGATCAGGCCCATGGCGGCGAGGTAGATGCCGATCGCATAGCCCGTGCCGAAGGCGCTGTAGAGGGCCAGGGCAATGATCGGGGACAAGGAGCCGGCGATCAGTGAGGCCAGGTTGTAGGACACCGAGGTACCGCTGTACCGCACATCCGTGGGGAAGAGTTCGGAGAAGAAGGCTCCGATCACCGAGCTGTAGGCGGCGAAGATCAGCAATCCACCAACAGCGGCGGCGATGATGCCCCACAGCTGGCCGGTGTTCAGGAGGAAGAAGAACGCGAACGCCCACACCATGGTGGCAATCGAGGCGCCAATCAAGATGGGCTTGCGGCCCACTTTGTCCGCGTAGAGCGCCAGGATGGGAATGGCGACGACGGCGACGCCCTGGCCGATCATGACGGCGGTGAGTCCGGTCTGCCTCTGCAGTCCCATGATCTGGGTGACGTAGGTGATGATGAACAGCGAGTAGATGTAGAAGCCCGCGTTCTCGCCCATCCGGCTGCCGGTTGCGATGAGGATTTCACGCCAGTTGCGGCGGAACAGGATGGTCAGCGGCATCTTCCGTTCCTTGTTGCCTTCGGCTTCGCGCTTCCGCTGTGCTTCCTTGAACAGCGGGGTTTCCTGAACGTAGAGCCGCAGGACGAGGCCAATGACCACCAGCAGGGCAGACAATCCGAAGGCGATGCGCCAGCCCCATGCCAGGAACTCGCTCTCCGGGATGGTGGCAGCCAGTACGGCCAGCACACCTGCTGCCATCAGGTTGCCCAGGGGCGGGCCCATGTTGGGCCACGAGGCCCAGAAGGCGCGCCGGGCGCTTTCATTGCTGTGTTCGGACACGAGGAGGACGGCCCCGCCCCACTCGCCGCCGAGGGCAAATCCCTGGATCAAGCGAAGCAGCAAGAGCAGTAACGGAGCGGCAATGCCGATCGCGGCGTACGAGGGAATGAAGGCGATGAGGGTGGTGGCGACGCCCATGAGCATCAGGCTGGCCACCAGCGTGGCGCGGCGACCGTGCTTGTCGCCCAAATGGCCAAGGACGATGGCACCGATCGGACGGGCCAGGAAGCCGGCAGCAAACGTTCCGAGTGCCAGCATGGTGCCCACCAGGGGATCATCGGTGGGGAAGTAGAGCTTGTTGAATACCAGCGCGGCGGCCGTGCCGTAGAGAAAGAAGTCGTACCATTCGACGGCAGTGCCGGCCAGGCTTGAAGCAGCCACGACGGGCAGGCTGGAGTGCTTCTGCTGCCTCAGTTCTGCTTTCTTCAAATCGGTCATTCTGGGGATCCTTTGCGAGGGGGAGACGTGGGCTGCGGTTGAGTCAGAGGGCCGGTCTCCCAGGAAATTGGGGTTTTCCGATGCGTGAGCGGAGTCACTGAACATCACTGTAGACGGGTTGTATACAACCTGTCTATATTTGAAGCAGAAGTTTTCCGAACGTCCCTCAGCTTCTGAACACAACTCGTATACTGGGCTTCGCGAGAAAGGCTCTGCATGATCCAGATGACCCCCGCTGCGCAGTCGCAGCCAGAAGTGGCCTACCAGTGGATGAAAAGCTACATCGCAGCCCTGCCCCGTGAGGAAGAGACTTTTCTCAACGAGGGAGTCCTGGCCAAGACCACCGGCACGTCACGAACCCCTGTGCGTGAGGCCCTGCTGCGCCTCGAAGCTGAGGGGTTCGTCAAGCGGATCCCGCACAAAGGCGCCTATGTCCCGCCGATCTCCGATCCCGACGTTCGCGCCATCCTGCAAGCCAGGTCCGTTGTGGAGAAATGGGCGGTCTCCGCACTGGAGACCATGCTGGACGCCCAGATCGATGCCTTCCAGCGAGTCATTGACCAGCAGCAGGAAGCCAAGGATGATCCAGCCCGGTTCATCGAGTTGGACACCGAGTTCCACACCCTCATGGTCCGTGCCGGAGGGAATCCCGTCCTGGCCGATTTCTACGCTTCGCTCCGGCAAAAGCAACTCAGGATCGGCGTCAAGGCAGTTAGCCAGGGAACAGACCGCGCGGGGGACGTCCTCAGGGAGCATCAGTTGATCGTCGATGCCCTCCGCAGCCGCAGCCTCGAAGCAGCCCACCAAGCCATCGACGCCCACCTGGACTCCACACGCTTGGCCGTCATCGGCTACTAGTCCTCGCTGTGCAGCACCCGCTGCCGTGCACTGAGCAGCTCAAACTCCGGACGGGCCGCCACAAACCGTTCAACGGCGTCGAGCACTTGCTGAAGATGGGAGTGGTCCGGAGCCACCAAGGCGACCCCAATCAGAGCGCGCCGATGCTGGTCCTGCAGGCCTGTTTCGGCAGCAGAAACATCGAAGCGCCGCTTCAGCTCGGCCACCAAGGGCCGAATCAGCGAGCGCTTCTCCTTGAGACTATGGACGTCGCCCAAAAGGACGTCGAACTCAATCCAGCCGATCCACATGATTCATTATCACCGCAGGTCACAGGCATATGGGCAGAGGGGTCTTGAGCCAATCTTGAGTCAATCTTGAGCCAACGCAGCAATGCGCCTTGAGTTCCACCCGGCATTGTCTATGAGGTTGGCCCACAACGGCTGACAGACTCATTCGCTGCTAGTTACTCAGGACTGACATCGTGCCCCTCACCCCTGCCCGATCCCGTACCCGATCGCGTGCCGCGGCCGTTATTGTCGCGTGCGCCGCAACCCTGGCCCTTTCCGCCGTCACAGCTCCGGGAGCCCTCGCGGCGCCCTCGCAAGGATCTGCCCTGCAGACCTCCTCCAGCGTTTCTGCGTTGGCCGGCCAAAATGAGCAGACACTGGTGGTGCCGGTGACGGCAGGTCTGGAACCCACACGGGTGAAAGGGGCCATTTCAGTGTCCGGAAAGCCGGAAGGCACGGTCCGCGCAACGGTCAACGGCAGGGTCATCCTGGAAGCCAACGCGTCAGCGAACCTTGTCCTGGACGCAAGGGTCAGCAACGCCGACGTCACCAACCAGCAACTGACAGTGGGGCTGCAGTTCGTCCCGGCAACCCAGACCATGTGTGTTGTTTCCAACGCCACGGCCACCCTCTCCAACCTGGTGGTCGATTTCAGCGGCACCGCCACGGTGCCCACCACGGTGGGCGAGTTCTTCCCGGTGTCCGTCCCCGCCGTCGTGCTTCCCGTCCCCGCGGATCCAGGCGCCGATGTTTCCGCGGCCATCATGACCGCGACAGCCGCCATGTCCCAGCGCTACCCGGACGCTGCCATCACGGTGGTTCCTGAGGCCGAGGTGGGGGCCCGCACGGCAGGCCTCCCGGCCGGCAGCCGGATCCTCAGCGTAGTGGCCGATCAGGGCGGGATCAGCACCAAGCTGGGCACCGCTGCCGGCCTGCCCCAGCTCATCCTCAGCGGCCACGATGAAGAGCTTCGCACAGCAGCCCGCGCGCTCGCCAGCGACAAGACCGCGCTCGCAGTGACCTCTTCAGTGACCGGTCTGACCTCCGCCCTGCCCGCGGCCCCCGGCCTGACCCAGAGCCTCAAGGACCTGGGCAGCACCACGCTCAAGCTGTCCGGCTACGGGACTCCGGAATCCTACGTAGGCGTCACGCAATCGCAGTTCGGCGGCCCCGTCTCCTCGGTGAAGGTCCAGCTCAAGGGCACCCACACAGCAGTTCCGGACAACGCCCAGGCCCAGATTTCGGTCTTCTGGAACGATTACCTGCTCAGCTCCAAGAACCTCGACGGCGGTGACGCCTTCACGGTGGACGCTGACGTTCCAGCCGGGCAGCTTCAGGCGAAGAACGGCCTCCGGATTCGCCTTGCCGCCCTTCCGGCCGGCGGTGATTGCACCGGGCCTGCGGGTGTCATGCCCATGGAAGTAACCCTTGACACCGCGGGAAGCACCCTGGCCGCTGTTCGCGGCGGCTCCACGAAGGCCGGCTTTGCACGCTTCCCCCAGGCGTTTGGCCAGAGTGTTCCGGTGGCCTTCGGAGACGGAAACGCCCAGGCAAACACCGTCAATGGAGCTTCCCTGGTGGCGTCCCTGCAGCGGGACAGTGCCACCTTGCTGGACACCCGCGTGTTGGGCCTTGATGCCTTGGCCGGCTCCAGTGAGTCCGGGCTGGTGGTGGGAGCCACCGCCGAGGTGGCCAACAAGCTCTCGGCACCCCTGCGGTTGGCCGAGTTCCGCACCATCTCGCCCTCCGACGTCGAATATGGCGTGGGGACCACGGCACCGTTCGGCGTGCTGGAAGCGTTTGAGCAGGGCGGACGCGATCTGTTGCTCCTGGGTGCCTGGGCGCCCGAGGGAGACGCGGCAGCAGCCTCCGTGCTGCAGTCATCGCTGGCCACCCACGTGGGCGGGGTCGAAGGTGGTTGGGCCTCCCTGTCCCGCAACCTTCTGGTGACGCAGCCCTCGGGCACGCCCGTCCTGCTGGAAAGCAACGTGCTGGTTCCCCAAAAAGCGGTCACGGACGACTACCGGCCCTACGCCTGGTGGATCGGCGGAGCGGTGCTGGTGCTTGGCCTCGCTTTCGCCCTCAGGACTGTGCTCATGCGGCGTCGCGCCAAGGAAGCTCAGGCGTACGTGGATGCTGAGGAAAAGGCGAGCGAACCGGCAGAACCGGGTCATGGCAACTAGCGTTGCCACGCGCCGCCGGGCTGCCCACCGGCAGCCGGCGTTGTGGTCCCTGACATCGCTGGTGGCGTCGGGTTGGGAACGGCTGGGTGCTCCGGTAGTGGGCCGCAAGGTTCCCGGTACCAGGATCGTTGCCGTGGCGGCCCTGGTGGTGGGATACCTGGCGTGCCTCTACACCATCGGCCATGGCACCAACCTGGATTACTCCGACGCCCAGAGCCACCTCACCATCGCGCGCCGTATCTTCGACAGCAAGGCGCCCGGCTTTGAACAGCTGGGCACGGTCTGGTTGCCCATGCCGCACCTGCTGCTGGCACCGTTCGTGCTGAACATGTGGCTGTTCAGCACCGGTTGGGCCGCCGGAATCCTGGGCATCCTGGCATTGTCCGCCACCGCCACCGGCCTGTACCTGATCGCTGCCCGCCTCGGATTGGGCCGGGCAGGGCGGCTTGCCACCACCCTGGTGGTCCTGGCCAACCCCGCCGTCCTGTACGTCTACACCACGGCTCTCACTGAGCCGGTGCTCATCATGTGCATCGTGGGCGGCATGGCCGGCCTGGCGCATTGGGCCACCAGCCGCCGTCGAATGAGTGCCGGCGAGCTGGCTGTCTTCGCGGGGATTCCGTCTGCAGCAGCGGTGCTCTCGCGCTATGAGGGCTGGGCTCTGGTGATGACCGGAACCCTCTTTGTGCTGATCGTGGCCAAGCGCCGTACGGGTGGATGGCGCGAGGCGTTCACCATGGCCGGCGGCTACGTGATGGTCCCGGCAGCTGCCGTGCTCTGGTGGATTTCCTACAACTGGGCCATCTACGGCAACCCGCTGGAGTTCATGTTCGGGCAATACTCCGCTTACGCACAGCAGAAAAACATTACCGACGGCGGACTGTTGCCCACCAAGGGAAACCTTGGGCTCACGCTGACTACTTTCCATTGGTCGCTGCTGGAGACGGCCGGCGTGGTTGTTCTGGCCTTGGCGGCATGTGGTGCCGTGGTGCTCGTCTTCAGGCGGGGTTTCGCCAACAGCACCCTGCTGGTGGTGGTGACCGGCAGCGCCTATGCCTTCGCGTTGCTGAGCCTGTTCCTGGGGCAAACGGCCATCAACAACGATCATTCGCTGCCGGCCACGTGGTGGAACAACCGCTTCGCGCTGACGGCCTTGCCGCTGGTGGCCATCCTGGTGGCCGTGTTCGTTGAGGAAATCACCCGGCCCGCGCGGCTCAGGCCATGGCTGATCGGCGCTTTGCTGGCCGGGCTCGTGGTGCAGAACGTGTGGTGGAACGAGGATCCCACAGGCCGTCTTGCCGTGCTGGCCGAAGGCAGAATGTCCGCTGAATCCACTGCCAACTCCACTGCGGCGGCCCGCTGGCTCAACCAGCACTACCAGTCCGGTGGAATCCTGATGGACGAAAGTGCCCGTGGAAACGCCGTGCTGCCGGTGATGGGCATTCCGCTCAAGGAAATCTACAACCGAGCCTCCGGCGACTACTTTGGACCCGCACTGGAGGATCCCGCAAAGTATGCACAATGGGTGTTAGTCAACGTCGAGGCAGGCACGGGTGCCCGGGATTCAGGTCCCACGGACCTGGTGTACCAGGCCATGATCAAGGACCCCTCCTTCAACGTCCGCTATTCCGTCGCGTTCTCCACGCCAACCCACCGGATCTATGAAAGGTCCTCCGACTCATGACACCCACGTCCCACACCGCGGACCTGCAGTACAACCGGCAGTCCATCGGCCAGACACTTCTGGCTGCAGGGCTGGTGACCCCGGAACAGATTCAGCGTGCACTGGACCGTGCAGCGAGCGAGGGGGGTCTGCTGGGCCGGCACCTCATACTGGAAGCCGGGCTGGACCGCCGTCGTATTTATGAAGTCCTTGCCGAGCAGTGGGAAGCCCCGCTGGTGGATCTGGTGGCCGAACCCGTCGATGACCGGCTGATGGAGCTGCTCGGTTACAGCGAGCTGGGCGAGCCGCACTGGCTGCCGTGGCGGATGGACGGTGATGTCCTGACAGTGGCCACTGCGGTGGCCCCCACGGCGGCGATTGCGCATGAAGCTGCCCTGACGTTCGGCGCCGGGTCCGTGGTGTTCCGCACCACCACGGACTGGGACATCAACCAGTCCATCCAGCGCTCCTTCCGCCGCCACCTCCTCTACGAGTCCGCCGAACGGCTGGCCGAGGAACGGCCGGGAGAGTCCGCGCGTACTGCCCTGACCCGATGGCAGCGCTATCTTCCGGTGGTCCTGATCGCGGGGCTTGTGCTCGCGTTCGTCCTCTCCGCACTGACGGCCATCATCGTGCTGCTGGCCGCTGCCAACATCGTTTTCCTGGTCAGCATCGGCTTCAAATCGTTGGCAAGCCTGCGCCGTCCCTTCGACAACCTGCACCAGGCCGGAGTCACCAAAGCCCGGGACAGGGAGCGCGCCCGCCGTGGCCTTCCACCCTTGGCAGAGGAACGGATTCCCGACTCCGAGCTGCCTGTCTACACCATCCTGGTGCCCGTTTTCCGCGAAGCCAACATCATCGACAAACTGCTGGGCAACCTGGGGCAGCTGGACTATCCGCGCTCCAAACTGGACGTCCTGGTCCTGTTGGAAGAAGACGATGCCGAGACGATTGCGGCAGCCAAGGCTTCCCGGCCGCCGGAGTATGTCCGCATACTCATCGTGCCCAAGGGCGATCCCCAGACCAAACCCCGTGCGTGCAATTACGGGCTGACGTTTGCCCGCGGTGAGTACGTGGTGATCTACGACGCCGAGGACCGGCCGGACCCGGGCCAGCTCAGGGCGTCCATCGCGGCGTTCAAGCAGGATGAGTTCGAACGGCAGCACCTCAACCCCCACCGCAAACCGCTCATCTGTGTCCAGGCGGCGCTGAACTACTTCAACGCAGACCAAAACGTCCTCACCAGGATGTTCACCATCGAGTACACCCACTGGTTCGACTCAATGCTCCCGGGCCTGGACAACTCCGGCATCCCGCTTCCGCTGGGCGGTACGTCCAACCACTTCGTCACCTCCTTGCTCAAGGAAGTGGGCGCCTGGGATCCGTGGAACGTCACCGAGGACGCTGACCTGGGCCTCCGGGCAGCCGTGGACGGATACCGCGTGGGCGTCATCAACTCCACCACCTGGGAAGAAGCGTGCTCGCAGGTGCCCGCCTGGATCAAGCAGCGCACGCGTTGGATCAAGGGGTACATGGTGACCTCCGCCGTGAACACCAGAAACTCGCTGCGCTACATCAAGAGCACCGGGGTGGCCGGCACCATCGGCTTCCTTGGCCTCATCCTGGGAACACCGCTCGCGTTCCTGGCATACCCGCTGGTGGTCGGCTTCACCGTGGTCACCTACATCGGTTACGACATTGTGGGCTTGGTCCTGCCCCAGTGGCTGTTGGTGGGAGGCGTGGTGTCCATGCTGTTCGGCAACGCCATGATGATCATCGTTTCCGGCGTTGCCACCCTGCGTCGCCATGGCTGGCGGATCGCCATTTTCGCGCTGTTGAACCCCTTCTACTGGGTGCTGCACTCGGTAGCCGCCTGGCGGGCGGCTTGGCAGATGCTCACCAGCCCGCACAAGTGGGAGAAGACTCCCCACGGCCTGGAAGCGGAATACCACGACGACGGCCACTGGGCGGGTTGAGGTCCAGCACCGGATCTTGAGCGAATCTTGAGCAAATGCCGCATCCGGGTTGAGTAACCACCAAGACACTGGACTCAAAGGCCGAAGGATGACCAGCTGAGGGGGTTGGACATGGTGCTCGATGCGTTTTCAGTAAGAGTCGCCCTGGGCGTGGTCACAGTGACCCTTTTGGTGTTGTTCTGCACCTCCTTCCACCGCACCCGCTCGCCGTACGCCGGTTGGTGGAGCCTGGCTTTGATGGAATTCATGGTGGGCAACGCAGCCTTCCTGCTCAATGGTTCATCGCACCAGCAATGGGCCAACCCTCTGGGCAATGTCCTGGTGGTGGCCGGAGCCTTCAGCGTCTGGGCCGGGGCCCGTTCCCTTCGCGACCTTAAAGCGGTGCCATGGCAGCTGGCCATTGGGCCGGCCGTGACGGCCTTGGCATCCATCCTGGAAAACCCCGGCACCAATGTTTGGTCCGGAGGGATGGTCTACCTGGCCATGATGACGGCGGGCATCGCTCTTGCCGCGAAGGATCTCTGGTTGATCAAGGCCTCGCACTCCCAGGTCCACAAGGCGCTGTCACTGGCCGCTGGCCTCCTGGCTGCCTACTACTTGGGCCGCTGGGTGGTATACGTACTGGAAGGCCCCGGCGGGGAAACTTTCCGCACCTACTTTGGGCCCGGCCCATCCGGGCTGGTCTCCATGGTCCTTTTGGTCACCGTGTCCTTCAGCATGACCGCCCTCACCAGCGATCAACTCATCAAGGGACTCAAGGAACGGGCGGCCCGCGACCATCTGACGGGCCTCCTCAACCGTGGAACCTTCCTGGACCTGGCCACCACAGAACTCAACCGGCTCCACTCGACGGGGTCCGGCGCGGCCGTGGTGCTGGCAGATCTCGATCATTTCAAGGCCGTCAATGACGAATACGGTCACGGGGCAGGAGACGTGGCACTGAGGGCGTTCGCTGAGGCCTGTGCCGCTTCGGTCAGGTCAACAGATCTGATCGGACGTTACGGGGGCGAGGAATTCATCCTCTTCCTGCCCGGAGCCACACAGGACCGTGCCGAAAGCATAGCCACCGAAATCAGCCGCCGCATGGCGGCTACACCGACGCCGGACGGCGTCGCATTCCCCACCATCAGCTATGGAGTCACCTCCAGCATCCCGGCAGGAGCAGATTTGACCTTCATGATCGAGGTAGCGGACGCAGCCCTTTACAGCGCCAAGGCTCAAGGAAGAAACCGGATTGTAGGAGCGGACCGCCTGGAGGCGGCCATTATCGCGGATGAGGCACGATCATGACCTTCAACGAACTCACCACCAAGATCCAGATCCAGCACACGCAGGAGCTGTCCGCTTTCCGGCACAACATCACCAGCGCTCCTTACAAGGCCGGAACGCCCACACAGCTCAATGCTGACCGTCGATCGGTCCGCATGGGCCCCGTCCAGTCAGTGGAGGACGGCAACGCCAACCTGACCATTGTGGCGGACGTGGAAGGCCTCGCCTGGTTCACCGCGGACAAAGGACTTCTGGGCAGCTGCATCACGGTGTCCATCGCAGGCCACCGCAGGAACACGGGTACCCGAGTCCACCTGCCGCTGGCCGAATGCGATGCGTGGATTGAAGCGATCCTCGGAGGATCCTGGATCACGCACGTGTACCGGGCCGGGAACAAGGTGGCGGCCGATGGCAGGCTGGACATCGCCTCCTACCGGCTCTTCCTGGACGAACGGCGCAATCCCGTCTCCAAGCCGCAGGCCGTAGCCGACTCGACGCTCCGAAGCCTGGCAGAATCGTGACCAGCACGGCCCCTGACAGTCCTGCCCATCTGGATCCCCGTCTAGGGAAGCTGGAACGGCACATCCAGGCCCTGATGCAGGAACTCCACCAAGCACGCTACGAACAGCGCCGGGAAGCGCTCACGGACGCGCTCACCGGCGTGGGTAACCGCACGGCGCTGGTCAATGCCTTCCAGGAAGCGCAGGTGGCCGCGGCCCGGGGCGCCCCGCAGCCTGCGCTTTTGCTCCTCAACCTGGATGGGTTCAACGCGCTCAAGAAGTCCGCCGGACACGCGGCCGCGGACCAGGTCCTGGTCACCGTCGCGATGCGCGTCCGGTCCGCTGTCCGGGAGAACGACGTCGTCACCCGCCTGGGCGGCGACGAGTTCGCCGTGCTCTTGCCCGCCACCCCGCAAGCCCGGGCCACCGCCGTCGGGAACCGCATCCTGGCCGCGCTGGAACCCAACATAGACCTCGGAAACAACACAGTGCGTTGTGGTGCCAGCATGGGTCTGCGGATCGCCGAGCCGCACCACACGGTGGAGGACCTGCTCCAGGAAGCCGATTTCGCCGTCGATGAGTCCAAAAGCGAGGGCCGGAACAAGCTCAAAGTGTTCGACCCCGCCACGCTGCACGCCAGGCAACTTCAACGGCAGATAGTGGGCGAACTCCGTGAGGCCATCCGCTCTGAGCAACTGGTCCTCTTTTTCCAGCCGATCGTGGAGCTTGCGACAGGAAAAATCGAAGGCTGCGAGGCCCTGGTCCGCTGGGACCATCCCGTCCACGGGCTGATCATGCCCGACCACTTCATTCCGGTGGCCGAAGCCACCGGGCTCATCGCGGAATTGGGAAGATGGGTCCTGCGCACAGCTGTGCGGCAGCTGCGGCATTGGCGCGACAACCCAGCCACTGCGCAGCACACCTTCTCCATGCGCATCAACGTCTCCGCCGCGGACCTGCAAAGCCTGGAGTTCGTGGACGACGTCAGTGAAGCGTTGGCGGAGGAAAGCCTTCCTCCGGAATCGCTGGTGCTGGAGCTGACCGAGAGCGCCATCATCCAGAACAACGAGCTTGACCGCTACACCTTGGCGAGCCTGCACCGATTGGGCGTTGGACTGGAGATCGACGACTTCGGGGCCGGCTACTCGTCCATGGGCTACCTGCGGAAACTCCCCGTGGACCGCGTGAAGGTGGACCGGCAGTTCGTGAAGGACCTGGGCAAAGACCCGTCCCAGCTCAGCTTCCTGGCCGCAATCCAGGAAGTCATCCGCTCTTGTGGCCTGGAAGGGATCTGGGAGGGGATCGAGTCCGCCGAGCAGGCCGAAGCCCTGCGGAGCATCGGGTGTACCAGCGGGCAGGGGTATTACTTCGGCAAGCCGTTGCCCGAGGCTGACTTTACGGAGCAGTTGTCCCGGCAGCAGACCTGGCCGGCGTAAACTCCTGCGGGAACGCGCAAGGCCCCGGCACTCTTCGAGCGCCGGGGCCTTGCGACGTTAACTGTTCCTAGCCGAAATACTTGGGCAGGGTTGCTTCGTGTGCTTCGCGGAGAGCGTCCAGGGAGAGCTCGTCCACGCCGTTGATCTCCAGCTTTCCGCCGGCAGCGTCAACAACGCCGATCCGGAGGTGGGCGAAGCCGCGGGCGGTGCACATGTCCTTGAACCGGACTTCCTCGGAGCGCGGCACGGAAACGATGGCCCGGGCCTGGGACTCGGAGAACAGGGCGGTGAACAGGTCCACGCCGTCGCGCTCCATGAGTTCCTCAAGGGCGATCCGGGCGCCGACGCCGTAGCGCAGCGAGGACTCCACCAAAGCAGCCGCGAGGCCACCTTCGGAGAGGTCGTGTGCTGCGTCAACCATGCCGTCGCGGGAAGCGTTGATCAGGATCTCGCCCAAAGCGCGCTCTGCTGCGAGGTCAACCTTCGGCGGCAAGCCACCAAGGTGTCCGCGGAGGTTGGACCATTCCGAACCGTCCAACTCTGCTGCGGTGGTGCCCAGCAGGTAGATGGCCTGGCCATCCTCACGCCAGCCCGACGGCGTGCGGCGGGCGACGTCGTCCAGCTTGCCCAGAACTGCCACCACAGGGGAGGGGTGGATCGGCGTGGTGCCGGTCTGGTTGTAGAGCGAGACGTTGCCGCCGGTCACGGGGATGCCGAGTTCCATGCAGGCGTCGGAGAGACCACGGATGGCTTCGGCCAGCTGCCACATGACATCCGGGTCCTCGGGGGAGCCGAAGTTCAGGCAGTCGCTGACGGCCATCGGAATAGCACCGGAGGTGGCTACGTTGCGGTAGGCCTCAGCCAGTGCGAGCTGTGCACCCTGGTACGGCTCGAGGTAGGTGTAGCGGCCGTTGGCGTCAGTAGCCAAGGCAACGCCCAAGCCGGTTTCCTCGTCAACGCGGAC
Source organism: Arthrobacter sp. yr096 (assembly GCF_900108925.1). Lineage (NCBI taxonomy): Bacteria > Bacillati > Actinomycetota > Actinomycetes > Micrococcales > Micrococcaceae > Arthrobacter > Arthrobacter sp. yr096. The sequence continues at coordinate 37,669 of NZ_FNYI01000008.1, forward strand.
CACGCCGGCATCGTCCGGGAACGCCATCGCGGTGTTGCCGCCAACGTAGCGGTCGTACTGCTTGGTGATCCAGGCCTTGCTGCACATGTTCGGTGATGCAACGAGTTCGGTGACGGCTGCGGCCAGCTCGGTGGGAGCCGAGGGACGGCCTGCGTCCTCCACGGAACCGGTGAAGGAGTTGGCCTGCACCGAGTCCTGCCACTCCGGCCGGGCGAACGGACGGTCGTAGACCGGGCCGTCGTGCGCAACGGTGCGGGGATCGACGTCGACGATTACTTCGCCTTCCCAGGTGATGATGAGGCGACCGGTATCGGTAACTTCACCCAACCAGGAGTACTCCACGGCCCACTTGTCCATCACAGCTTCGAACGCGGCGATGTTCTCCGGGGTGACCACGGCCATCATGCGTTCCTGCGACTCGGACATGAGGATCTCGCCCGGGGTCAGCGTGGGGTCGCGGAGCAGGACCGAGGTCAGCTCCACTTCCATGCCGCCGTCGCCGTTGGACGCGAGCTCGGACGTTGCACAGGAAATACCTGCGGCGCCGAGGTCCTGGATGCCTTCAACCAGCGAGCCCTTGAAGAGCTCAAGGCAGCATTCGATGAGGACCTTCTCAGCGAAGGGGTCGCCCACCTGGACGGCCGGACGCTTGGAGGGCTTGGTGTCATCGAAGGACTCCGAAGCGAGCACCGAGGCGCCGCCGATTCCGTCGCCACCCGTGCGGGCACCGAACAGGACAACCTTGTTGCCCTTGCCGGAGGCGTTGGCCAGGCGGATGTCCTCGTGGCGCATGACGCCCACGGCCAGTGCGTTCACCAGCGGGTTGCCCTGGTAGACGGAGTCGAACACCATTTCGCCACCGATGTTCGGCAGGCCGAGGCAGTTTCCGTAGCCACCGATGCCGGCAACAGCACCGTGCATGACGCGGGCGGTGTCCGGGTGGTCGATCGCGCCGAAGCGCAACGGGTCCATCACGGCTACCGGGCGGGCACCCATGGAGATGATGTCGCGGACAATGCCGCCGATGCCGGTAGCGGCACCCTGGTACGGCTCAACGAACGACGGCGAGTTGTGGGACTCGATCTTGAACGTCACGGCCCAGCCGTCGCCCAGGTTGGTGACGCCGGCGTTCTCGCCGATGCCAACCAGCATGTCCTTCTTCATTTCCTCGGTGACCTTCTCGCCAAACTGGCGGAGGTGGTTCTTGGAGGACTTGTAGGAGCAGTGCTCGCTCCACATGACGGAGTACATGGCCAGCTCAGCGCCGGTGGGGCGGCGGCCAAGGACCTTGACGATCTCGTCGAATTCGTTCTGCTTCAAGCCCAGCTCGGCCCACGGGAGTTCCGTGTCCGGGGTCTTGGCAGCGTGCTCAACGGTGTCGATGTTGAACTTCTTGGTGGTTTCCGTGGTCACTTGTCGCCTCCCACAATCTTGGTCAGTACGGAGGTGAAGAAGCCCAGGCCGTCGGTGTCGCGGGGAGCGCCATCAAGGCTTTCGGGGCCGAAGCCGGTTTCCACAGCGTGCTCGGGGTGCGGCATGAGGCCCACCACGTTGCCCGCGGCGTTGGAGATGCCGGCGATGTCGCGGCGGGAGCCGTTCGGGTTGAAGCCCACGTAGCGGAACACCACGCGGCCCTCAGCCTCAAGGGCATCCAGGGTCTTCTCGTCGGCGATGTACTGGCCGTCCTGGTTCTTCAACGGCACAATGATTTCCTGGCCGTCGGTATAGTCCACGGTCCACGCAGTGTTGGCGTTTTCCACGCGCAGCGTCTGGTCGCGGCAGATGAACTTCAGGTGGTCGTTCTTGATCATGGAACCGGGCAGCAGGTGCGACTCGGTGAGGATCTGGAAACCATTGCAAATACCCAAAACCGGGAGCTTTGCCTCGGAGTTCGCAGCATCGATGATCTTGGACATCAACGGCGCGAAACGTGAGATGGCGCCTGCGCGGAGGTAGTCGCCGTAGGAGAAACCGCCGGGGATGATGACGGCGTCAACATCGCCGAGCTCCGAGTCAGCATGCCAAAGCGGCACCGCCGTGGCGCCTGCAAGCCGCACTGCACGGGCGGCGTCGCGGTCGTCCAGGGTTCCGGGGAAGGTGACGACGCCGATCTTGGCGCCAGCCAAACGGGGCTCTGCGGCGACGGCTACAGCCTCGCCAATCAGGGGGATCGACGTCATATCAGGCCTCGACGACCTCGACGTTGACAACATCCTCGATCACCGGGTTGGACAGGAGGGTCTCGGCAGCTTCGCGGGCCTGGGCCAGGATAGCGTCGGTCACCTCGCCGTCGACGGTCAGTTCGAAACGCTTGCCCTGGCGGACTGCGCTGAAGCTGTTGAAGCCGAGGCGGGGCAGTGCACCCACGATGGCCTTCCCCTGGGGGTCCAGAATCTCGGGCTTGGGCATGACGTCAACGACGATCCGGGGCATCCGGTAACTCCTGTGCGTGAGTTGGGTGAACCTTAAATAAGGCTGCCGCGGAGATGCCGTCTCACGCCGTTCAGCCGCATTCAAACAGCGTTATTAACACAGGGTTAAACACGGTGGTGATCTGCAATGTTTGAACGGCATGGGGGGCGCTCCGCGAGCTTGCACACCTATTCTACCGGGAGCCGCGCACATACCCTATTCAGCCGGATTCCGCGAGGACACCCCGCCGTGGCGGGGGAAACAGGGTCAGATCAAGGCCCGACGGCGGCACTTTCGCAGGGTGGCGGGCGTCACTAGGATTGCGGCATGGCTGAGAAACCGAAATCGATGGTGCTGGGCGTTGTGGCCGCAGCCGTTTTTGCCGGATTGGGCCGAATGGTCATCCAGAAGATCATGGCGGACCGGGCCGCACGGGAGAGCCGGGTTGCTGCGCCCCTGGATGAAGAAACCCGGGCAAAAATCAGCCAGGCACTGCGCACACCCAGCCGGGCCCCTGGGAAATAGCCCCTATTAGCGCACGTACAAATGCGCTATTTGAGCGGGTTAAACCACGCATTTCCGGCGTAGTTTGGGTAGTACACGCGGGGTTTACCCCAGTACTTTTCAGGATCCAACCAGGAGGAACAATGACCGAACATGTTGCCGAAGTATCCGCCTGCAGCGTTGGCACGTGCGGATTCAACCACAATGGATGTACGGCCTTTGGAATCACCATAGGTGGCAGCCAGGACCACGCTTCCTGCGCAACGTTCATTGACACCAATGCCATGGGTGGCCTGCCCAAGGTCCTCGCCCACGTTGGTGCCTGCCAGCGGTCCGAGTGCGTCCACAACAACAACCTGATGTGCGAGGCACATGACGTCAAGGTTGGACCCGGCCGCGAAGCTGCAGACTGCCTGACGTACGAGCACGCCTGATACTTTCCTTCGACAAAAAGGGTCCCCGCCTCGGTTGAGGCGGGGACCCTTTTTATGGTGGCTACTTCTTCTTGCTTGCCGGATTCTTTGGCGAAGGCTTGGCTGGCGTGGACGTGGACTCCTTGGGGTTGTCCGCGTCCTTCAGTTCCTGTTCGGCCGTGGCCTGGATCAGGGCCATCAAATCCGGGTCCAGGCCGGGGGCAAATTCTTCCTTGCGTTCCGGCGAGATGGTCATGGGGAATCCGTCGGGCATCTGCTGGGTGCTGAGCTCAGTGCCATCGTTCGATGGTGACGCTCCCCGGTAGAGTTTGCCTGCTTCACTCAGGTTGTCTGCGCTGAAGGTGTACTGGATGCTCTGCAGGCCCTTGTCCAAGAGTTTCTTGACCTCCGGGAATTGCTCGGCGTTGGTCTTGGGGATGGGAAGCAATTTGCCCCAGTTCACGCCCAGGCTCTCCAAAGCCTTGGCATAAGCATTCTCGTGCGCCTGGTCACGGACAATGAGGTACGCGATGGTGGAACGCGCGGTCTTGTTGTCCGTCATTTCGTAGATGCGGCACTTCTGCAGCCTGCCCGTTGATTCCAGCATCAGGTTGTAGAGCAGGTCCAGTACCAGGTTGCCGCTGTTGTAGACGTAGGAGCCACTCCACGGATTGCCGGCAGCATCCACGGGCAGTGCGCCCTGGGCACCCACCAGGTAGTGGTGGATATTGCTGGTGTCCAGCGCGATCTTCAGGGGAGTCGCTCCCTTTGCTCCGGGTTCGTCCACAGGATCGGACTTCTTACCCTGGTAGCGCGGTGAACCATCCAGGAGCTGGGAAATGGTAGTCCCGATGAGCTCCACGTGGCTGATCTCTTCGGTGCCGATGCCCTGGAGGAGGTCCTTGTAGGGTTTCGAGGCGGCGTCACCCCGGAAATTCATGCTTTGGAAGAGGTACTGCATCATGGTGCGCATCTCGCCGAACTGTCCGCCGAGACCTTCCTGGAGGGCATTGGCGGCCGCGGGATCCGGCTCGTCGGAGGCGATTTCATTGATGAGAAGCTGGGTGTGCAGGTACATACGTTTCCTCACGTTGTCTCATGCTGTGCGTGGGATGGAAACCCTCTGCTGGCCACCCCGGACTCCATAACATAAGCATGCTTACTATTTTCACGCAAGGGTATTTCCCGCAAGGAAACCGGCCGGACTGAGCCGGATTGATGCGGGTGTTGGCTAGCCGGCCACCTGGTTGGTCAGTGGCTTGCCGTCCTTGAGTGCGGCGATGTTTTCTGTGACCAGACGGGCGGAACCTTTGGGGCGGTTGCCTGCCACGTGCGGCGTGATGATGAGGTTCGGGGCACTCCACAGTTTCGAGTCGGTGGGGAGGGGCTCAATCTTGGTGACATCCAAGGCCGCGGCGCGCAGGCGGCCCTCGGTAAGAGCTGCAAGAAGTGCGTCTTCGTCCACCGTTGCGCCGCGGCCCACGTTCACAAAAATTGCCGTTGATGGCAGGGCAGCGAGGATCTCCTTGTTGAGGGAGTCCGTGGTTTCCGGGGTGGCGGGCAGGATGGAGATCAGCACGTCGGTTGCACCCAGGACCTCGGACAGTTCGTCGGTGGAAACCACGGGGAATCCGTAACGTTCGCCCTTGGAGTTGGCGACGCCGGTGACCGTCGCGCCCAATGCTGCCAGCAGGGGAGCGAGCCGCCCCGCGATGGAGCCGAAGCCCCAAATGGTGACCTTGGCGCCGTCGAGCGTGTAGAGCTGTTCGGTGGCGGGGTTGGACTGTTCGGCGTTGTAGGGCTGGTTCCACGTGTTTGCCTTCTGGGAATCCTGCAAAACGTCCAGCCGGCGCACGGCTGCCAGTACCAGTGCCAGCGCGTGCTCGGCCACCGGGCCGTCGTGGAGTGAGCGGCCCGAGGTGATGGCCACGGTGTCCGCGAAGCCGGCGGCGAGCACGGAATCCGGGCCGGCCGCGAGCGTCTGGACCAGTTTCAGATGGGGCATTGACCCGGCGGCGTCGGACAGGTTTTCTGACGTGTTCCGCCATACCACCAGAACCTCGGCGTCCCGGTGTTCAGCAGGAATCGGCTGGTCCACCGCGTAAACCACCACATCGTCACGCGCGGCAGCGAGGTGGGCGAGGTCCAGTTCGATGGTGTCCGGGACGAGGATTTTCACGGTGGCTCCAGGGGTCTGTGTTGCGGGGGGCTTTTCGCTCTCGAGGCTATCTCTTCGCCCGGCCCGGGGTGGCTCGTGAACTTCATCTCTAGCAATGTGACGACTGACACCTTATGGTTGTAGGACGTTCGACGTGGCACGTAACACAAGCAGTCTTCATGTCGTCGTTTCGCATCCTCCCGCTCGAAGCAGTTTCGAAAGGACATCGGATTTGAGATCCCCTTCAGCACCTCTGGCCCGCATCGCCGCAACCGGCATCGTGAGCCTGGGCCTTCTGGCCGGCCTGGGCCTTCCCGCCACTGCCGCGCCCATCCCGCCCAGCAACCCTGCGGCAGCTCCCGGCAGTTTCACCGAAGCCAACATCGGAGCTGACCGCACCGCAGCCAACTTCTTCTACCGGATTCCCGCCCTGACGTACCTGGGCAATAATGTGGTGCTTGCCGCGTGGGACGGACGTCCGGATTCAGCGGCGGACGCTCCCAATCCGAACTCGATTGTGCAGCGCCGCAGCACTGACGGCGGCCAGACCTGGGGACCCGTCACGGTCATCGCCGCGGGACACGTTGGCGATGCCAGTGGACCCAAGTACGGCTACAGCGATCCCTCCTACATCTACGATGCCGAGGCGGGCAAGGTCTTCGCCTTCTTCGTGTACTCCAAGGACCAGGGCTTCGGTGGCAGCCAGTTCGGCAACAGCGACGCTGACCGGACGGTGATTTCCTCAGCGGTCATCGAGTCATCGGATGGCGGGCTCACATGGAGTCAGCCGCGGCTGATCACGGGCGTCACCAAGCCCGGGACCAGCAAAACCAGCCCTGTGGCGGGCGATGTCAGGTCCAACTTCGCGTCCTCCGGTGAAGGCATCCAACTCAAGTACGGCCAATACAAGGGCCGCCTGATCCAGCAATATGCCGGTGATGTCCGCCAGGCGGACGGCACCAACAAGATCCAGGCCTACAGCGTCTACTCGGATGACCACGGCGCCACTTGGCACAAGGGCGCCAACGTCGGGGACCGCATGGACGAGAACAAGACTGTGGAACTCTCGGACGGCCGTGTGCTCCTGAACTCGCGGGACAACGCCAACCAGGGCTACCGCAAGGTGGCCATCTCCACGGACGGCGGCGCCAGCTATGGTCCCGTGACGCAGGACACCGAACTCCCGGATCCCGCCAACAACGGCGCCATTGCTCGGATGTTCCCCAACGCAGCGCAGGGCTCAGCTGATGCGCAGAAGCTCATTTTCACCAACGCCAACTCCAAGACCGGCCGCGAAAACGTCTCCGCCCGCGTCTCTTGCGATAACGGCGCCACGTGGCCGGGCGTCCGCACCATCCGTTCCGGATTCTCCGCCTACTCCACCGTGACCCGCCTGGAAGACGGCAAATTCGGTGTGCTCTACGAAGGCAACTACACGGACAACATGCCGTTCGCGAAGTTCGACGACGCGTGGCTGAACTATGTTTGCGCCCCGCTCTCGGTCCCGGCCGTCACCACTGCGCCGGGCGCTACGCAGCAGGTCCCCGTGACCGTTACCAACCAAGAAGCCGCCACATTGTCCGGCGCAACCGCCACTGTGTACACACCCAGTGGTTGGTCGGCCACCACGGTGCCGGTTCCCGACGTCGCTCCCGGCGCCTCGGTCACTGTCAACGTTGCGCTGACAGCGCCGGCCAACGCCAGCGGTCCGCAGAACCTCAACGCAGCCTTCACCACGGCGAATGGCCGGGTTTCGCAGTTCACCTTCGCCGCCACCGTGCCGGTGGCCCCGCAGGTCGGCCTGACCATCACCGGAACGGCGCCCGCCCGCGACGTGGTGGCCAGCCCGTACCAAGTGGGCGAGGTCCTCAGCTACTCGCTCAACGTCAAGAGCACCGCCAACGTCACGGCCAACTCGGTGCCGCTCTCCGGGACCTTCGACTCCGGGTTCCTTCCGCCGTCGGCCCCTAACTGCCGCTACAACAACCTGGCCGCAGGTGCGAATTACACCTGCACCACCGCCAAGCACGTGATCACGGCAGCAGATGTCCAACGCGGCTACTTCGTGCCGGAGGCAAGCTTCAGCATCACCTCCAGTTCGACGCCGTCACTCACCAAAACCGTCCCGTTCACCGGCGCTGCGGTGGCCCTGCGTGACGGACTGCTGACGGCCGACATCGCCGGGGCGCGTGCCGACGTCGGGCGTGACCTGGCAACCCAGCCGTACGCGGCCGGAGACCTTGTCCCGTATACGTTCTCGGTGAAGAACACGAGCCCGCTGGTGGAGAAAGTGGTCCCCACTGCCGGTAACTTCAGCCCCTTCCTCCCGGAAGGGCCAGGCAACTGCCGCTACAGCGTGCTCCCCGCAGGCCAGAGCTACCAGTGCGCCACCCCGCGCCATACCGTGACCGCAGAAGAAGCCGCGCAGGGGTTCTTTGTCCCCACCAGCACCTGGGACGTGAGCTCGGCGGGCCAAACCACCAAGACCTTCACGGTGAATGGCGGCGAAGTGGACCTGAAAGTCCGCGAGCCCAAGCTGGAAGGAACTGTGTCCGCCCAGTGGAGCGACGCTGACGGCGACCGGTTCGCCAGCGTCGGCGATCCCGTGACGTACACCTACACGGTAGGAAATGCCGGGAACGTGGCGGTCACCGGGCTGGAAGCACCCGAGGCCGGCATCTCGGCAGCCACGTTGGCCGCCGGTGACACCGTCACCGCTACCCGCGATCATGTGCTGACTTCCGCGGACGTTGCGGCGGGGACTCTGGAAGGGGTTTCTTTCAGGGCGACCGCACGCAACGGAGCCCTGGAGGCCGCAGCTGCGGCATCGGGTGACCCTGTGGAGTTGAAGGTCCAGCCCCTCCAGCCATCCTCTGATCCCGCCATCGCCCCGCAGGAGCTGGGCACGCCACCCCTTGACCTGGGCGCCGCGGACAAATACCGGACCGGCCAGAAGGTGGTGCTCAAGGGGCTCGAGTATGGCCAGTGGTACTACGTGTACTTGAACAAGACGGGATACCGCCTGGGGTGGATCTTCCCCACCACGGACAACACGGTGGAGTTCATCCTTCCCCCGGATGCGAAGAACGGCCGTGACGACGTTGTGGTCCTGGACGAGGATGGCGCCCAGGTCTCCTTCGACAGGCTGCACGTGACACCCAAGGGCTGACTTTTTGGGGCTGTGACAAGCGGCGGACCGCGGGTCATTTACCGCGGTCCGCTGTTGGTCGTTCCATGACGAATCACCCGCACTGTGACAAGACAAATTTCCCAAAATGTGCTGTATGTCATATTCGGCTATCACTAGGTACTCTGTGACTCGGCTGGTTGCGCGGCTTTGACAAGAACTGTCAAAGGTTCAACCAACTACTAGTTGACAGGCCTTGGTGATGGAGCCCGGGCCTCCCTCAGTGAAAGGTGCAACCACTCGTGAAATCACAAGGAAAGAGCTTCGTCAGAAGCGGGGGGCTTCGGAAGGCCGCGGCGCTCGCCGTCGGACTGCCGTTGCTGCTCTCGTCAATGGCGATGCCTGCCCAGGCCGCTCCCGCCCCGGAGACGCCCGGGAACGTTGCGGGCGTGGCCAAGAAGAACCTTGACCCCAGCACATACAAGGACGGCCGCTACATGGTGGTCCTTGCCGAGAAGCCTGCGGCTACTTACGACGGCGGCACGGCGGGACTCGCGCCTACCAAGCCGGAGGAGGGCAAAAAGCTCGACGCCGACAGCGCCGAGGTGAAGGAATACCAATCGCACCTGCAGCAGAAACAGCAGGAGGTCGCGAAACAGGAAAACATCACGATCGAGCGTGACTTCACCACGGCAGTCAACGGTTTCAGTGCCAACCTGACCGCAGACCAGGCCATTAACCTGGCCAAGGATCCCAAGGTCCTCATGGTTGCCCCGGACACGCAGTACGCCCCGGACTACTCCACCACCGACTTCCTCAAGCTCAGCGGCCCCAACGGTACCTGGGCCACGCAATACGGTGGGCAGGACAACGCCGGCAAGGGCACCGTTGTTGGCGTGATCGACACCGGCTACACCCCGTCCAACCCGTTCTTCGCCGGAGAGCCCGTCGGCCCGCTGGTGGGCAACCCCCAGGTAGGCGTTCCCTACCGCACCGCTGACGGCAAGATCGCCATGCTGAAGGCCGATGGCGATACGTTCATCGGCGAATGCCAGGCCGGTACCGATACCGGCGCTGACTACGACGGCAGCGCCTGCAACTCCAAGGTCCTCAGCACCCACTACTTCGCCGACGCCTTCCTGGAAACAGTCCCGCCGGAAAACCGTGCCCCGGAAGAAGTCATCTCCCCCGTTGACGTGGACAGCCACGGCACCCACACGGCCAGCACCGCGGCGGGCAACGCCAACGTCGACGCCGTCGTGGACGGCCGCAGCTTCGGAACCACCAGCGGGATCGCTCCCGCCGCCAAGCTCTCCGTGTACAAGGTCTGCTGGGAAGACACCGATCCTGCCACGGGTGGCTGCTACGGCTCCGCTTCCGTCGACGCGATCGAACAGGCCATCCTGGACGGCGTGGACGTCCTGAACTACTCCATCTCAGGCTCCACCACGTCCACCACGGATCCCGTATCCCTGGCGTTCCTCTCGGCAGCTTCCGCCGGCATCTTCGTGGCAACCTCGGCCGGCAACTCCGGGCCGACCGCCAGCACCGTGAACCACGGAGCACCGTGGCTGACCACGGTTGCCGCTACCTCGTTCTCGCAGGAGCTTCAGGGCACTGTCGAATTCTCAGACGGCAGCAAATTCCGCGGAGCGTCCATCATGAACCGCGAGGTGAGCGGGGCCGGCGTCGTGCTGTCCACCAACGCTGCAAGCGGTGAAGGCAACGCGGCACTCTGTGCTCCCGGGTCCCTGGATCCGGCCAAGGTTGCCGGCAAGGTTGTGGTCTGTGACCGCGGCGTTGTTGACCGTACCGCCAAGAGCGCCGAGGTCCTGCGCGGCGGTGGCGTGGGCATGATCCTGGTGAACCTGACGGATTCTTCGCTGGACACGGACAAGCACGTCATCCCCACGGTCCACGTGAACCCGCCAGCAACGCAGACCATCAAGGACAAAGTGACGGCCAACCCGGCCATCACCGTGTCCCTGCTGAACCGCGACACCACGGGCCTGCCTGCTGAAGCGCAGCCGCAGATCGCTGGATTCTCCTCCCGCGGACCGCTGCTCGCTACCGACTCGGATCTGTTGAAGCCCGACGTATCCGCTCCCGGTGTCGCAATCCTCGCCGGTGTTTCCCCGATCGGAACCGGTGGAGACAACTTCGGCTTCCTGTCCGGAACATCCATGGCCTCACCGCACGTGGCCGGTTTCGGCGCACTGATCCTGGGCAAGAACCCGCAGTGGTCCCCGGCTACCGTGAAGTCCGCCATGATGACCACCGCCGGTCCGGTCAAGCTGGCCAACGGCGCCATCAACAAGGATGTCTTCGCCACCGGTGCCGGACAGGTTGACCCCGCAAAGGTCCTCAGCCCGGGCCTCGTCTACGACGCCACCACGGAGGACTACCTCAAGTTCATCCAGGGCACCGGCATGGACCTGGGCATCGAAGGGCTCGGTACCACCGCTGCCCGCGACATGAACGTACCTTCCTTCGCGCTGGGCAACCTGGCCGGCAAGATCGAGGTCACCCGCACGGTCACCGCACTGACCCCGGGCCTGTACCGCGCCTCAGTCAACGTCCCCGGCGTCAACGTCAAGGTCACCCCGTCCGTCCTGAACTTCGGGGCAGCCGGAGAGAAGAAGACGTTCAAGGTGCAGTTCGAAAACAACAACGCAGCCCTGGGCAAGTTCGCCATGGGTTCGCTGAGCTGGCAGGGCGCCAACAAGACAGTCACCTCGCCCATCGCCGTCCGGCCGCAGTCCGTCATTGCGGACAAGGCCCTGGCGTTCACGGGAACCGGGCCCAACGGCTCCGCCACCATCAACATCACCTCCGGCACCAACCTGCCCGTCGGTGTCACGGTTGACGGACTGTCCAAGGCTGATTCCTCGGCAGTGGAACTGGTCCCGGGTCCCTTCGCAGGCGAGACCAACGCGTCCAACTACGTGAAGAAGGTGACCGTTGGTGAGGGCAGCGCCCTTGCCAAGTTCTCGGTGATTTCCTCCAACGAGGCCGCGGACTTCGACATGCTGGTCCTCACCCCCTCCGGCCAGCAGTTGCCGGCCGCAACGGCCTCGGCCAGTGAGACACTGTCCGTTCCCAACCCGGCACCCGGCGACTACTACGTCTTCGCCAACCTCTATGCCAGCCCCAACAACCAGCCCACCAAGGCCACTGTTGATGCTGCCGTCCTGGGTGCCAACCAGGGCAACGCCACCGTGACGCCGAACCCGATCCGCCTGGCCAACGGCAAGACGGGCCAGATCACGCTGAACTGGAAGAACCTGACCCCGGGTTCCTACATCGGCCGCCTCACCTTCGCAGGGACCAGCGAGCCGAGCTTCGTCACCGTCCTGGTCAACCCGGGCGGAGCCGTAGTGGTCCCGGACGAGGAAGACCCCAAGAAGGACAAGAAGGACAAGAAACCGCGCGGCAAGATCCGCGCTGACGAGCCGGTACAAAGCAACAACGCCGGCTAAGGCTTTCTTGATGTAGTGACGGCAGTGGCCGGTGGGGCTTCCCACCGGCCACTCTGCTTTACCCGTCAAGCACCTGCCGGCTCTTGAACGAATTGAGTCCTTCCTGCGGGGAGGCCCTCCGGCTGGTCCACGTCGCTGAGGCAAACATTTTCCTAGAGCCACGCACGCAGCCCGGGCCCGGTGTCCTCGCGTTCCAAAGCCACCGTCATCACGGCCTTGAGATAGCTCAACTTGTCGCCCGTATCGAAGCGCCGGCCACGGAACACCACCCCGTACACTCCGGAGCCCGGTCCGTCGGAAACCGCAAGGGTTTGCAGGGCATCCGTCAGCTGAATTTCCCCTCCACGGCCCGGAGGCGTTTGCTCAAGTACCTCAAAAACCCGTGGATGAAGAACGTAGCGGCCAATGATGGCAAGGTTCGACGGCGCGTGGTCGGGTTCAGGTTTTTCGACAAGACCGCGGACCCTGAAGGCCCCCTCCACGTCGCTGGAGGCAACGTCGGCACAGCCGTAGGAACTGATCTGTTCCGGCTCCACCTCCATCAAGGCCACCACTGAGCCCCCGGTGCGTTCCTGGACCTGGGCCATGTCGTCCAGAATGCTGTCCCTTTCATCGATGAGGTCGTCGCCGAGCAGCACCGCGAACGGTTCATTGCCAACGTGTGCCCGCGCACGCAGGACGGCATGGCCCAGTCCTTTCGGGTCGCCTTGGCGCAGGTAATGCAGATCCGCCAGCGACGAGGACTCCTGGACGGCAGCCAATTTGGTGTGGTCTCCCTTGGCTATCAGGGTTTGTTCCAGGAAGGGCTCGCGGTCGAAGTGATCCTCCAAAGCCCGCTTGTTCCGCCCGGTGATCATCACAACGTCAGTAATACCCGCCCGGACTGCTTCTTCCACGACGAACTGGATGGCGGGCTTGTCTACGACGGGGAGCATCTCTTTGGGCATCGCCTTGGTGGCCGGCAGGAACCTCGTTCCGAGCCCCGCAGCGGGGATGACTGCCTTACGCATGGGAATCCTTTGGTTGGTGGTTGGTACCGGCAACAAAGTCCGCCGGGCAGTAATCGGACATATCCTCAAAAGCTGTTGAGGGGTCCCAGTGATGGAAAATGGCGCATGGGAAAGCGTCCGCCAGGGCGGTGCGGGAATTCCTGTCGAAGGGTTCAAGGACCATGACGTCGCGGAACTGAGCGAAGACAGCACCGGGAACGTCGCGGAGCCTCCGGGGAAGCGCCGAAGGGACCACCAGCAGGTCCGCTTCGGTCTCGCGGAGATGCTGCCCGAGACAGTCTCCAGTCAGTGATTCGTGGTGGTTGATCAGATCGACCGTCCCGCCCGCGGCCAGAACCGCCCACACATCGATCATGGACCCCGGGTGCACCATGCTGCTGAGTCCAAGCACGGTGCGCGTCGAGAGGCTGAACCTCTTTTCAGCGCCCTCAAGAACAGCTGTGAACTCCTGGAGATCCACCGCAGTTGGCCCGGCGGCAGGCTCTTCATGAAGCCACACGGCAGGGGGAAAAGACGGTGCGGTTCCGGACCCGGGGGCAGCCTTGAGGTAGTCGCCGTCGGGGTGCATGAAGCCGGTAGCCTGCTCAAGGATCGCATGGGCAGGCAGCGTTCCTTCGGCACCTGAGTGGAGCGGAAGCCCGGCAGCCCCCAGTGCCCACAGCGCCGCGGATTCCACCAGGCTGTCCGGGCCCGGGGCTGCGGCAAATGCCACGAGTTCACCCGCCCGTACGCCTTTGAGCTGCATGGCCAGGGCCCTGGTGTTGATCTGCCTGTCCACGGCCGCGTAAGGGAAGTCATGGCAATTCCACCGAAGGGCCACCTTGCCAGGGTGGTGCCTGGCTACATCATGAATGGCTGAAACGAGGGGATGCACTCCTTACCCCTTCCTGGGCGGCTGCCCCTTCCTGGGCGGGCCGGGCACCGGTGTCTCCAGGGGACAGCCGGGCAAAGGCGCGGGCGATCAGCGTGTTGGAGCTGATGCGGTCCTCCAGGGAGGGAACAGGGCTGCTGATCATCAGTTCATTGACCCCCAGTTCTTCCGCCAGGACGGTGAGTTGATGGGCAACGTCGTCCGCGGCGCCGACGATCAGCCGGCTTTCGTTGTTTTCAGTCCGGCGAAGCTCCTCTGCGGACCACCCTGCAGGATCTGTGGTGAGGGGGAAGGGTTCGTCCAGGCCGAGGTCTTTCCGTGCCCTCCAGAGCCTCACCGGGTTGGCGAGTTCCTGTGCCTTGGCATCGGTGTGGGCAGCGATGGCCCGCACAGCAAGGAGCGCCTCCGGTTGCTTCCGCACCGCACCGGCACGAAAGTTCTCCCGGTAGTGCGCCAGGGCTGTCCTGGCGCTTCCGGTGTTGAGGAAGTGGGCATGGGCGTATCCTGCTCCGGTGGCGGCGGCCAGGGGCGCCGAGCCGGTGCCGGCGCCCAGCAGCCAGATGTCCAGGTCATCCCGGCCCTCCGTTCCGGGCATCAGGCCAAGCCGTGCATGCAGTTCGATGATCTTCTCGTTGAAGGAACCCGTACCGCCGCTGCCGGCCCGGCCGAGGCCGAGGTTCACGCGGCCCGGATGGAGGGCCGCAAGGATGTCGAAGGACTCCGCAACCTGCCAGGGTTCATGCAGGCCCAGCAGGACCCCGCCGGAGCCGACAGTGATCCTGGTGGTGGCATCCAGGACGGCCATCGCCATGAGGGCGGGAGTGGTGCCGGCGAAGCCCGGGGAATCGTGGTGTTCGGCGAGCCAGAAGCGGTGGTAGCCGGCTTCCTCCGCAGCACGGGCCAACGCAATGGTTTCACCCAGTGCCCCGGCCTTGCTGTGGCCGGCGGCGATGGGGGATTGGTCGAGGACTGAGAGCTTCATCGCGTCGAGGTGGTGGTGCCGGGCTTGGAGGACGGAACGATCGTGTAATCGGCCAGGAAAACGAGGTTGTGGATCTCGGCCGACGCAATGGCACGCAGGATCGGCAGTTCCTGTGCGGCCTGTTCGGGGGTAAACACGTTCAGCGGCCATTCTTTGACCGTCCCGCCCCGTAAGTGGGGGTGGTGGAAACCGCGTCCGTAATAGGCGTGAATGGTGATCGGTGGGATGCCGGCGGCGCGCTGTTCGGCCCACCCCAGCGTCCAGGAGCAGATCAGCCCGGTGTCCGGTGAACGGCCAATGCCTGAGGACTCCACGGTGCCCTGGCCCAGCATGAGGACATCATTGACTTCATCCAGAGCCTGGCGTGCGTAGGGTTCCAGCAGATCGACTGCCGAGCGGAAGAGAGCTTCCTTGTCCTGCCGGCTCACGGCCTCTCCGTGCGTTCCATCGCGGAGGTCAGCGAAGTGCCGCAGCAGGGCCTTGGTGTAAGCGGCGTCCGGGCTGGTGGTGGTGCTCATCTCATGCTCCTTCAGTTGTAGCTGGTTGGTTGTTCTTGAGGCTCAGGCGGGTTTGGATCCACCGATGGACCGGGTTCGCCGGGGAGCTGTCCAGGAAGTGTCCGTGGGCGACGGCCGGGCTTACTTCCAGGTCCACAGGGACCGACGATGCTGCCAACCGCTGGGCGAATTGCTCGACGTCGTCGCGCACCGGGTCAGCCGCGCCGACTATGAGGGAAACAGGACAGAGCCCAGTGAGTCTGGCCGCGTGCAACGGCGAAAGGTACAGCCGTTCCCGTAGGTCGGTTCCGGAGCCGGCGTACTCGCCCCACGCATCCAGCAGCAGTGATCGGGGCGGGAAGGACCTGCTGCGCCGGTAAGACGCTGCGCTGCACTCGGGATCCAGCGGGGGATAGGCCAGGACTTGTCCGTGAAGGGGCAGCCCATTGTCCCGGAACCAGAGTGCGACACCCGCGGCCAGGGTTCCACCTGCGCTGTCACCGCCCACCAGCACCGGGTGACTGTACTTTTGCTGTGCCCAGAGAGTGGCTGCGGCGATGTCCATCACCGCGGTGGGGTGGAGCCATCGGGGAGCGAGCCGGTAGCCAACGCTGATGATCCTTGCAGTGCCAAGAGAGGCCAGAGCGGCGCACGCTTCATGCCAACCTTCAATGGACCCGCGGGTCCAGCTGCCGCCATGCGCCCACACCAGTGTTACGGACGGGCGGGCCGCGGCTTCATAAACGCGCAGCCGGATATCCGCACCGTCCGCCCCCTGCACAAAGAGGTCCGACCACGGCACAGTGGGCCGTTTTTCGCGGAGGCGCGGGGCCCCGGGCAGCGCAGAAGTATCTGAAGTCATGCTTTCATCCTTCATGCCATGAAGGATCCGCGCCTGTCCCTGTTCTGCCTATCACTGACAGGGGGTGGATAACTTTGCCTGGCACTGCCAATACTTGCTCCAGTGGGACAGTGTTGTGGCCTGGCGAAGGTTTCGCACCGTTCCACTTCTTTGTGCCGATCCGTAGGTGCGCAGAGATTGAATGATGACCTTGGGGGTAATTGTGGGAACTGTCCTATTGGAAGAACTGTCCTTCAGCAGCGGGTTGACTCACGCCGTGGTGCTGCGGGACGTGCAGCAGTACGAGGTGACAGGACCCGTCGTCGTGGTGAACCTTGCCGGCAGCGACGCGTTCGTCGGTCACGGACAGTCAGCGGCATTACCGGCCTTTAGCTCCACGATTCTCCACGGCGGTTCCATAACAGGGGCCCTGCTCGCCATGCTTTCCGTGGAGACGGTCCAGAATGGGGAACAGCTGGCACGGGACCTCGGGTGGTCCGACTTCTACGGTGCCCAAACCGGACAGCCGGTCCTGCTGCGCTCCTCGCAGGACACCGTGGGGACGGTCCTGCTGGACCCTGCGTTGGTTCTGCGCCAGCCCGGGCTGACGCCGGGAGAGAAGTCCTTCATTGTGAAGGCCAATCTGTGGTTCAGCCCTGCAGGAACCGACTGCGGAATCCATAACCGGCATGACTTCATCGAGGTCCACACCCAGATTTCCGGTCTCGGACGCATGCAGAAATTCACATCTCAGGACCACGCGTCCCTCTATGAGGACCAGCTGTTGAGCCCCGGCAATACCAACCCCGTGCCGTTCTGTCTGGAGCGGGAGGGTACTTTCACCTACCCGTGGCACCAGTACCGGGCAGACACAGACTGTATCTGGCTCGCGCTGGAATACCACCTCAGCTAATCACTCCGTCTCATATCCGCCGGCGACAACCGGCAGGTCCTTTATGCCCATTTTCAGGAGAGCAGCAATGAAAAACATTGGAATTGTCTTCGGGACACGACCCGAAGCTGTGAAATTTGCCCCCATCATCCACGCCCTGATCCAGGATCCCCGTTTCCGCCCGGTGCTGATTTCCACCGGCCAGCACCGCGAAATGCTTGACAGCACGCTGGAGGAATTCGGCATCACCCCTGATGTTGAACTGCGCATCATGAAAGAGCAGCAGACCCTCTCCCAGGTGACCCACCGGATACTGGAAGGACTCTGCTCCGGAGACCACATGGAAGGCCTCGACGCCGTCATGGTCCATGGGGACACCGCCACAACCCTGGCCGGCGCCCTGGCCGCACTGCACCGCTCCGTGCCCATCATCCACGTCGAGGCCGGCCTGCGAAGCGGGAACAATTACTCGCCGTTCCCCGAAGAAGTGAACCGGAAGCTGGTGGCGCAGATCGCCGCGCTGCACTTGGCCCCCACTCCGGGAAACAGCGCCAACCTGATCCGTGAAGGCGTCCGGGAACACTCAATCGTGATCACCGGAAACACCATAGTTGATGCCCTGCAGTGGGGGATGAACAACCTTCGCGGCTACGGGGAACCGGCATTGGCGGATCTCGACAATGATCCCCGCAAGGTGATCCTGTCCACCACCCACCGGCGTGAAAGCCACGGCAAGCCCATGCGGGAGATCGCTGCCGCCTTGGCTGACATCGCCCGGCGACGTGAGGACGTGCGCATTGTGGTCCCGCTGCACCTGAACCCGAAGGTTCGCGAAGTCATGGTTCCGGTGCTGAGCGGTATCCCCAACGTGGACATGGTGGACCCTCTTCCATACCTGAGCTTCTGCAGGCTCCTGCAGCGCAGCGACCTGATCCTCTCGGACAGCTCCGGGGCCGAGGAAGAAGGCCCGGCGCTGGGCAAGCCGACGCTGGTGTTGCGGGAAATCACCGAACGCAGCGAGTCGATCCTGACGGGAAGTTCGCGCCTGGTCAGCCGAAACCGTGGCCAGATCGTTCACGAGGTGGAACGCCTGCTGGATGATCCGAACGCCTACATGGAGATGGCGACCGCGATTAACCCCTACGGTGATGGCAAAGCCACCGACCGGACCATTGCCGCCGTGGCCCACTATTTCAAGTTGGGCCCGGCCGCCATGCCGTTCGTGCCGGGCGCAGATTTCGTGCCGGCACCGACACGGACCGCAGCATGACCAGGATGCCGTTGGGGCTGCTGGCCCTCGCGGTGGGAGGCTTCGGCATCGGCCTCACCGAGTTCGTCATCCTGGGACTATTGCCGGAGGTGGCGGCGGATTTCTCCGTCAGCATTCCGGTTGCCGGGCACCTGGTTTCCGGTTACGCATTAAGCGTCGCCGTCGGAGGGGTGCTGGTGACTGCAGCGACGGCGGCCCTTCGCCCCAAGACTGTTCTGTGCGCCTTGATGGTGCTCTTCATTCTGGGAAACCTGCTGTCAGCGGTGGCCGGGGACTACGCAACCATGTTTGCGGGCAGAATCGTGGCGGCGCTGTGCCACGGGGCGTTCTTCGGGATTGGAGCCGTGTTGGCTTCACAGCTGGTCACCCCGGATCGCAAAGCCAGGGCAATCTCCATCATGTTCGCCGGGCTGACCATCGCCAACGTCCTCGGCGTTCCCTTGGGTACGTTCCTCGGCCAACAGCTGGGATGGAGATCCACTTTCTGGGCGATCACCATTGTGGGAATCATCGCCCTGGCCGGACTGATGGCCTACGTACCGGCGCAGGACGCCGTCGAGCGGGGACCGGGACAGCTGCGACGCGAGCTCGGGGCTTTCACGTCCGGCCAGGTGTGGCTGTCCATTCTGGTCACCGTCTTCGGGTTCGGGGCCATGTTCGGCGCGTTCACTTACTTCGCACCGATGCTCACCGAGCTCGCCGGGATGCCGGCAGGGGCGGTGCCGTGGATGCTGGTCATTTTCGGCGTCGGACTGTTCACCGGGAACATCATCGGTGGCAAGGCGGCGGACGGAAACCTGGACAAATCCTTGGTGGCCCTCCTCTCGGCATTGACCGTTGTTTTGCTGGTCTTCACAGTTACCGTCCATAACCCGTGGGGTGCGGCGGTGACACTGTTCCTCCTCGGTGCTGTCGGATTCGCGGCAGTGCCCGGAATGCAGACCCGCGTCCTGTCCTTCGCGCACAGAGCGCCAACGCTGGCTTCCGGAGTCAACATCTCCGCGTTCAACCTTGGCAACGCGATAGGCGCCCACCTCGGCGGGACAACCATCGCGGCAGGGCTTGGCTTGGCCTCACCCATCTGGGTTGGCGCAGGCCTGGCCATCATCGCTGTCGCGCTCATTGCGTCAGCGTCGCTGATGCTGCGACGAACGAACACCTCAGGCACACCGGAAACAGCACCATCACCCGTACTCACACGAAAGGTACTCTCATGACTTCACCAGCGATCCCCAAGACCACACCCACTCTGGATGTCACCGAACCGGTATTCGGAACCGAGACAGTCACGGACTTCCTGCGCGACGGCTACTGGCTGGAAGCGGCAGATATTGACGGCGACGGCAAGCCGGACCTCGTTGGCTACGGCCTGAAAGT
The DNA here is from genome assembly GCF_900108925.1 of Arthrobacter sp. yr096. NCBI lineage: Bacteria > Bacillati > Actinomycetota > Actinomycetes > Micrococcales > Micrococcaceae > Arthrobacter > Arthrobacter sp. yr096. The sequence continues at coordinate 57,502 of NZ_FNYI01000008.1, forward strand.
CGGTGAAATCTACTGGTACAAAAATCCCACCTGGGAAAAGAAGCTGGTGCTGGACAAGATCAAAGAACCCGTCGGCATGGACTTCGGTGACATCACCGGTGACGGCACCACGGACCTGGTGGTTTGCTACCAGCTTTATGGTCCGGGCGGAACCATCCACCACGCTGACCCCGAAGGCGGCAAGATCGACTGGCTGGAAAACCCCGGCAACCCGTCCGAAGCCACCGAAAACTGGAAGCGGCATTACGTCGGGCGTGCCATCGGCATGCACCGTTTGCGCGTCGGCCACTTCACGCGTACGGACAAGATCCAGATCATCGGGTTCCCCATCGTTGCCGTCGAGGACGTCCACGCTGTCCTGCCCGTGGTGCTGTTCACCCCTACCGATGACCCTCGCGCCGAATGGGACAAGGAAATCATCAGCGACTCGGACTTCCGGATGATCCACGGCGTCGCCAAGAAGGGCGGACTGATTCCCGGCTCACCGCTGGACTCCATCCTCATGGCCTCCGATGAAGGCGTCACGTGGCTCTACTACGACCAGGACAACAACACCTGGGCTTGGGAGCACATCGGAGACGGCGAGGAAAGCCAATTCGAGAAAACCACCTTCAAAGGCAGCGGGGACGTCGACGGCGGCCGCATCGGCGATGATCCTCTGGCCTACGTGGCCGCGATTGAACCTTTCCACGGCAACACCGTCGCTGTGTACGTGCGCAGCGGGGGAGACGCGGAGGCTGCGGGATGGACACGGCACCTGCTGGACATCTACGGGGACCCGAACCAGAACGGTGAGGGCCCCGGTCACACTGTCATGTGCCGCGATTTCGATGGAGACGGCGACGACGAATTCCTGATTGGCCTGCGCGGTCCGGACCCCTGGCAGGGCGCGTACTACTACAAAGCCGTAGATCTGGCGAAGGGCCTGTTCCTGAAATGGAAGGTCTCCGGGGAGTCCATCGCCCGCATCGTTGCCGGTGACTTCACCGGCAACGGCGCAGAAGATTTCGCCACCATCTCCTACTCGGTCCAGCACTACTTCGTTGCCCCCAAAGCCGAAATCACCCTGCACCCGAACAACACCGTCCAACGTGGAGGATCGAACTGATGACAACCACCCAAAAGACCGGCATTGGCAGACGGTTCTTCATGGCAGGGTCCGCCGGCACCATCGCGGCAGCTTCCTTGGCCGCACTCGGAACCGCCGATGCCCCGCAGGCGCAGGCCGCAACGGAATCCGCGACTGTACCTGATGGCTCGGTCATCAAATCCGGGGACTCCCGCTATGCGGACCTCATGACCGGCAACAACCAGCGCTTCGTCTCCCATCCCGACTACGTCCGGTTGATCACCAGCACCAGGGACGCCGAGGATGCCGTCCGCGAAGCAGTCCGCACCGGAAAGAAGGTCTCTGTACGAAGCGGCGGCCACTGCTTTGCTGATTTTGTCTGCAACCCTTCCATCCAGGTCATCCTTGATGTGTCCCCGATGAACGCGGTGTACTACGACAAAAAGATGGGGGCCTTCGCAGTGGAGCCCGGCGCCCGCCTCATGAACGTCTACGAAACGCTGTACAAGAATTGGGGCGTCACCGTTCCCGGCGGCATCTGCTACAGCGTCGGTGCAGGCGGTCACATAGCCGGAGGCGGCTACGGCTTGCTCTCCCGCTCGCACGGACTGGTGGTGGACCACCTCTACGCCGTCGAAGTGGTGACCGTGGATGCGCGCCGTAAAGTCCGCACCGTCACCGCGACCCGCGACGACAAAGGCGAGCTCGGTGACCTGTGGTGGGCACACACCGGCGGGGGCGGGGGCAACTGGGGCATCGTTACCAAATACTGGTTCCGGTCTCCGGGAACTCAGGGCAAGAACCCCTCAGAGCAACTGGTCAAGGCTCCTTCCACCGTTTTGGTCAGTGCCATTTCCATTCCGTGGGACCAGCTGGATGACATCAAATTCAGGCGCCTCATCACCAACTTCGGAACCTGGCATGAGAAATACAGGCAGCCAGGGACCCCGGAATCACACCTCAGCAGCCTCTTCAACGTGAGCTCCAAAGCCCATGGAAGCCTGGGAATGTTCACCCAGATCGACGCGGCGGCTCCGGACGCCAAGGGCGTGATGGAACGCTACGTGGAAGCGATCCTGGACGGAGTTGCCATCACTCCCGAGCCCTTGGAGAAACCCAACGGCGAGATCCCGGCCATGCCCGGGTTCTTCAAGACCCGTGAAATCCCGTGGCTGCAGGCTACCCGCCTGGTAGGCACTGATAACCCGGTTATCACCAACCCCACCAGCCGTGGCGCCCATAAATCGGCATATCTCAACCAGAAGTTCACCGATGACCAGATTGCGGTGCTCTACCGTCAGATGAGCAGGCCGGACTTCACCAACCCCAACACCATGCTGGTGCTGTTCTCCTTCGGCGGACAGGTCAATGCTGTGGCTCCTGACGCCACAGCAAACGCGCAGCGCCAATCCGCGTTCAAATTCTGCCTCCAAACGTTTTGGTCGGAGGCAGCAGATGATGATTTCTACCTTGGCTGGGAGCGGGAAACCTACCAGGGCATGTTCAAAACCACGGGCGGCGTACCCGTCCCAGGCGAGCAGCTGGACGGCTGCTACATCAACTATCCGGACGTTGATGTAGCCACCAGCGAGCACAACAGCTCCGGTGTTGGCTGGCAGACCCTGTACTTCAAGGGAAACTACCCCCGGCTTCAGCGAGCCAAGGCAAGCTGGGACCCCAGCAACTTCTTCACCCACAGCCTCGGCATCGAGCTCCCGGCAGGACGTGCATCATGACCGCCCCGGTTCCCGAGGCGACCACCGCCCGGCCCCGGCTCAGCAAGCTGCCCTCCCTGACAGGGTTGCGTTTCTTCGCTGCGCTGTTGGTGTTCTTCTTCCACATCACGCTGTCCAACTCACCCATACCGCCCAACGATCCCATCAACCCGTTCGCCGACGCCGGGCTCGGATCAACCCTTGAATGGATGGTCAGCAAAGCCGGCTACGTGGGGGTCTCGTTCTTCTTCGTCCTGAGCGGCTTCCTGCTGGCCTGGGCGTCGAAGCCGGGGGAGGCAAAACGTCACTTCTGGCGGCGCCGGTTGTTGAAGATCTTCCCTAACCACCTGGTGATGTGGGCGCTGTCCATGATCCTGTTCGCAGCTGCAATCAACCCTCCACTTGGATGGATCAGCAACCTCTTTTTGGTGAACTCGTTCATCCCGGATGCCTCCGTCTACGTCGCGGTCAACCCGCCGTCATGGACGCTGAACAGCGAACTGCTCTTCTACATGCTGTTCCCTTTGCTCATGGTCCCCATCAGGAAGATTCCCGGCAACCGGCTGTGGGTATGGGCATGGGCCACCGTTGGCGCGATGATCGCGGTGCAGCTGGTCACCACGTACCTGATCCCTGCCACGCCGGTATCGGCGCTGACACCCATCTCTGAAGCCCAGTTCTGGTTCGGGTACATTTTTCCGCCCGCACGGCTGTTCGAATTCATCCTTGGCTCCATCCTGGCCCGGATAGTCCTGTCAGGGCGCTGGGTTCCCTTGAAGATGTGGCACACCCTGGTGCTCTGCGTCGCCGGCTACGCCGCCGCAATGGTGGTCCCGTTTGTTTACTCCTTCAACGTGGCCACCATCATTCCGGTCGCGGCGATCATCTGCACGGTTGCAACCCGGGACATCGCAGGCCATACAAGCTTCCTTGGCTCCAAACCCATGGTGTGGCTGGGGAACATCTCCTTTGGCTTCTACCTGTGCCAGGGAGTGGTGATCTTCTACGGACGCATTCTCCTTGGTAACGAGGTGTACCCAACGCCTGTCGCCTTGCTGGTGGTGGCCGGATTCTTTGTGGCTACGTTGTTGGGCGGATGGGCCCTGTACGCCCTCGTGGAGAAGCCAGTGATGGACCGCTGGGCGCGGCCGCGGCCCAAGCAGGTCCAGCCTGAGCCCGTTCGGGCCACAGTGACCGCCTCATAGACGCGGAAGAACGGAAGGCCCGATCCTGGTGGATCGGGCCTTCCCGTTGTATGAAGCCGTAGTGCTCAGGACATTACCTGGTAGCGGGATGTGGAGCTTCTTCCGTCACGCCGGCCTCGCTGGAAGTCAACAATTGCAGGGCTTCGGCTGCGGGCGTTCCGGGATCGGCGGTGTACATCAGGATCCGGTGTCCCGATTCGTCGGGCGGGGTCAGGACCTCGAAGTTGAGCTCAATATCGCCTACCTCAGGGTGATGCATGTACTTCAGGCCGGACATGCAGTTCTCCACAGGGTGCCGTGCCCACAAATTGGCGAACTCTTCACTGTTCATGGTCAACTCACCAACCAATGAGGCGAGTTCCGGGTCGTCGGTGGCGCGGCCCGCCACCAGCCGCAGCGATGACACCGCACGGGTGGCCTCTTCAAGCCAGCGTGTGTAGAGCTCACGGGTGTGGCGGTCCAGGAACAGCAGCCGCGTCATGTTGGGCCTCGTTGAAGGCGTCTCGGGCGCGGCGAAGTCCAAGTGACCAGCCACAAGCCTGTGACCAATCCGGTTCCAGGCGAGCACTTCACTGCGGCGTCCCAAGACGACGGCGGGTGTGTTGGACATCGACTGGATGAGCCGTAAGGTGCCGGGCCTTACCTTGTCCGGCTTGGTCAGTGTCCGCCTTTTGGTTGTCCCGGGCCGGGCAAGATTGAAAAGGTGCGCGCGCTCATCGGTGTTCAGGTAAAGCGCCCGGGCAATAGCATCGATGACCGCTTCGGAGGCGTTGTTACTGAGGCCCTGCTCCAAGCGGGTGTAGTAGGTGTTGCTGACGCCGGCAAGCATGGCGAGCTCTTCCCTGCGGAGGCCGGGTACGCGGCGGATGCCGTAGTTCAGAAGGCCAACGTCCTCTGGCTGTAAGGCAGCTCTTCGGACGCGAAGGAACTCCCCAAGTTCACTTAGATTACTCATGGGCCCATTCTGCCGGTCTTGAGCGGCGCTGTCCTGTCCCTGCCAGTGACACCTTGATACGACGTCGCACAAGTTCTTGTGACAAGACAGTGGCGTCCAGGCAAGGTAGGGGCCTGTCCCGCCTGTCACTGCCAGGGGTAGGCAGAAGGGGGTGTGGTTGATCCCCAGGCCTTCCGTGAGTGTGGAGATGTGAAGATGCCGTCCGCGGACGGCGACCCCTCCAGAGAAGGACAACTCCATGACCACGCAACCGGATGTCACCACAGGACCCGGCGTTCCACCCTTAGTCGAGGCCCAGCGGCCCGCTGAACCGACAAAACGTATGTCTGGCCGGCAAAGGCTGGCACTCATTGTTCTGCTCGCGGCGAGTTTTACCCTCGCCGTCGACTTCTCGATCCTCAACGTCGCGCTCCCGGCCATTGGCGCCGATGTAGGTTTCAGCTTGGAGAACCTTCAGTGGATTGCGACTGCATTCGCGCTCTGCGCTGCCGGGCTCACACTGCTGTTTGGTCGCGTGGCGGACATCGCGGGCCGCCGCAAGATGTTCATCATTGGCATGGCCTTGCTGGGCGCAGCATCGCTCGCCGGTGGCTTGGCTGCCGATCCTGCTTTGTTGCTCATCGCCCGGGTCGGCCAGGGTGTTGCAACGGCGATCGTGGTTCCGGCGGCACTGTCTTTGCTGCTGGCTTCGTTCCCGGAAGGTCCGCTGCGTGATAAAGCTTTGGGCCTCAACGGGTCCCTGATGGCTGCCGGGTTCACAACGGGGGCAATCCTCGGCGGACTGCTGACGGACCTGCTCAGCTGGCGATGGGCCTTCTTCATCAACGTTCCCGTAGCCATTGCAGTGCTCATCATCGCCCCCATTGTTTTGGCAGAGAGCAAGCCCGCCACCAAGTTGAGGTTGGACGTTCCCGGTGCCATCACGGTGACCCTCGGCCTTCTGGCGCTGGTGTTTGGTCTGACGAATGCCGCTGAGCACTCGTGGGCTGACCCGCTGACGCTGGGCTCCCTCGCAGCAGCCGTGGTGTTGTTCGTTGCCTTCGTGGCCGTCGAACGACGAGCCGCATCACCGTTGGTACCGCTGGACATTCTCAAGCGCTCCACGGTCGCTTGGGGCAACATCGCGGGCATCCTTGCCTTCGTCACCGAAACATCCTTGGTATTCCTGTTGACGCTGTACCTGCAGCAGGTCCTCGGGTACACGCCGCTCGGTGCCGGCCTGGCTTTCGCAGTCCTGGGTCTCGGAACTGTTCTGGGTGGTGTTCTTGGCCCCAAGGTCATCGGAAAGATCGGCAACAAGAAAGCGATTGTCTACGGATTCATCGTCCAGGCCATCGCCACCGGTGCCCTCGTAGTGCTCAGCGCGGACCCCGCCTCCATCGTCCTGCTGCTGGTTGCCACGTTCGTAGGGGGCGTCGCCAACCTCGTGGTGATCGTCGGATTCATGGTCACCGCAACCTCCGGACTGCCCGATGAAGAGCAGGGCCTCGCCACCGGGTTGGCAACCATGAGCCAGCAGATCGGCATCACCATGGGTATCCCGATCATGAGCGCCATCTTCACTGCACAGATCCTCGCAATCGGGAACAACGATGCCCCGGCCGTCCTCAGCGGCGTCACCACAGCTATTTGGGTCAATGCGGGCCTGTGCCTGCTCACGGCTCTGGTGGTGGGACTGTTCCTCCGCAAGCCCGCCCCGGCCGTCAGCTAGGGCTGGCCAGGTCCGCTATGGGCGGCACCTGGTCCTCGAACGGATCCAAACCCGGCCCGCGCTGCCCTGTGGGGGGAGTTATCCCCACAGGGCAGAGGCCCGCCGTGGTTCAGACGGCCCCGTACGTATAGGGTTTCCAAAAAGCTGGGTGTGATTCCCAGAACTGAGTGGGGGAATTGCCCTACACAGCGCCGGTGGAACCCCCGGTGTTCCCCAACAGGGCCGCCAACGTCTTCCACCGCGCGATCTCGCAGCCGTCCGTCCGGCTGAAGTGGCTAAGTACTTTGCGGCCACGGAACCAGCCCTTGACCACGGCCACTTGGGGGCCGCCGTACTGCTGCGTGCAGATTCGGTCCGGCCGCGGCTCGGGAAAGAAGATTTCTTCCCCGAATTGCTCGACGGCGGCAAGCGCCGCAGGCGCGTCCGGCAAGTTTGAGTGTATCGATTCCGGGTCCGGCGAGAGGATGCCGGCGGCGGACCGCAGGTGGAACTCCCGGCTCTCAGCGCCAGGTGCCTCTGTCAGCGTGACTGTCAGGTCGACGTCGTATTCGCTCGTGCTTGTGTCGCTGTAGTTTGCGTCGTTCTCTTGAGGGGAAACCATGGGTACCTTTCGCTGGTGGCGGCGGGTGCCTAGGCAGCCAACCCGCTCAGCTGGTTCAGGAGCGGCCCCACTGCCTGGAGCACGCGGGCCCGCAGCTCCTGGGATTCGGCCGCGAAAGCCCGCTGGTACTCAACGTACTCGGCTTTGCCCTGCGGTGTCTCAATCCTGATAGGTGGGTAGCCCCATTCTTCGAGATCGTAAGGGGAGGCCTGCATGTCCATGGTCCGGATCCGCCACGACAACTCGAAGCAGTCCATCACCAGCCCACTGGGCAGCGCGGGCGTCAGCTTGTAGGCCCATTTGTAGAGGTCCATGTTGGCGTGCAGGCATCCCGGCTGCTCCATGGTCCGCTGGTTCTCACGGGTGGGTGTGAGCTCGTTCAGTGGGATGGCATCCGGTGTGTAGAAACGGAAGGCATCGAAGTGGGAGCAGCGGATGCGGTTCTCTTCCACCACAGTGTCCGTGCCCTCGCCGCCGAGCCGGAGCTTCAAGTATTCGTGCCGCAGCTCGAACTTCTCCTGCCGGTACACCATGGCCCACTCGTGCAGCCCGAAGCAACCGAACTGGGCCGGCCGCTTCGCTGTGCCGCCCAGGATGATCCCCGCGAAACGGACTGCTTCCGCGCGGTCCGCCAGGAAGCCGTCCCGGTCAAAGGTGACCGCAGGGGTGCCCGCCGGCAAGCCCGCAGAGGCGAGGTCGTCGTCGTCGAGCGTTCGGTAGAACTTCCACGCGGCGCGCTCCAGGGCGCGATCCCCACTGAGGACCACGCCGTCGCCGGGATGCCAGCGGAGCAGCTGGCCCGGTTTCTGGGTGTAATACGTAAAGAGGAAGTCCTCAACGGGGTGCTTCTTACCTGCCGATCGTCGTGACAGATAGGGATCTGCGTACCGCGCGACCCGCGCATGGTGGGCTGCCTCCAGCCCGAGCCATTGCTCCTGGGGGAGGTGTTGCAGCCTAGAGTCCGCCATCTGAACCGAGGACGCTCTTCGCGGCGTCCCACAGGGCGATCTGGCAGCCGTCCGTGCGGCTGAAGGCGGCCGTGACTTCCTTGCCGTCCACGGCTCCGGTCACTGTGGCCGTGGCGGGACCGCCGTACTGCATGGTGCACGCCTGGTCCGTCCGGGTAGGTGCCGGGCTCAGGATGGCGGGGCTGTTCTTGATGGTGGCGCACGCTTCCGCTGCGGACGGATGCTTGCTTTCGGCGGCTGGCGTGCCGCCGGCACACACGAGTGTAAAGGTCTGAGGTGCCGCTTCCGGGGTCTCAAGGAGCGTGATGGAGAGCTCGGCGTTGCCCTGACCGGGGGTGGCCGGCTGGCTGCTGGTGGTGGGAGCGCTGCTGGAAGGAGCGTTGCTGGAAGGAGCCGCCGACGACGGTGCTTGGGTTGCGCTGCCCGTGGAGCCTGGGGTGGGGGTGCCGGAGCATGCGGCGAGGCCAGCGAGGGCCAGGACTGCCAACAGGGGCCGAACAAATCGCATGCGCATGGAATCTCCTAAGTTGCGTCCATTTTACGCGGCACGTGTGGTGCCCGCGTCCTCGCTTCAAGGAGACCACCGCGGCCCTGCGCTTGGCTAGGGATAGTGCGCGCTGATGTGGCGGTCAGGAAGAGCTGTTGCGTTGGGTAGCTGCAATCAGGCCCGTCATGGCCTGGTGGAGCCCGGCCACTTCTTCGCGGCTGAGTTGCAGGCGCTCGCGGATTTCGCCGGGAACGGCCGTTGCCTGCTCGCGGAGCGCTGCGCCCTTGGCTGTGAGCTTGATGGCCAATGCGCGCTCGTTGCCGGGCACCCGTTCGCGGGTGATGAGCTCGGCTTCCTCCAGCCGCTTCAGCAAGGGGGAGAGGGTGGCGGGCTCGTGGAGGAGGCTGTCGCTGATGTCCTTGAGGGTCCGCGGGCTCCGTTCCCAGAGCGCAAGCATCACCAGGTATTGGGGGTGGGTGAGCCCCAGGCGTTCCAGCACTGGCTTGTAGACGCCCACCACGCTTCGGGACGCCACGGTGAGCGCGAAGCAGAGCTGGCGCTCCAGCAGGAGGTCGTCCTCCTGGGTGGTGTCGCTGACGGTGGTCATGGTTTCCTCCTGCTTGATGCCCCGGTTAGTTAGTGTACTAATGATTAGCGTACTATGGACTTATTGAACCGTCTAAAAGAGGAGTCGATCAAGCGTGGCAAAGGAATCCCTTACGCGGAAGTTCATGCGCGCCACTGGGAAGTTTCGGGTCATTTTTGGTCCGGCGCAAAGCAGTTCCCTTGATCATGAAATGACCGAGGCAAACCGGACGTTGCTTGCCCAGCGCCAGGCTGAGACGCAGCAATGGGAAACCCTCCGCCGCCCCGATGGCAGCACCTATGTGGTGCCCCGCAACCCGGACGACAAATCCCTGCGCTGACACCGCGCCAAGCCTCTGGCGCCGGAGCCTTTTGGGGCTGCCGGGCGTAAAATTGCCTTACGGGCGGCACGCAGGTGCCCTGCCGTTTTTTCTCTCCCGTAAGAAAGGAGGTGGAAGAACAATGGGACGCAAGTTGGAAGGCTTCCAGCATGTGACCGAAAGGCTGACGTACGTCTTTGGACCGGCAACCCACGGCGACACGGACTCCCCTGTGGTGCACAAGCATGACGACTTCGAGACGGCCTCCGAGCAGGACTTGAAGAACTTCGATGTCGAGACTGATTCGGAAGGCCATCACTACGCCGTTCGGAACAATGATCCGGGACCAACAAGCACGGATTACTCGATGAAATAGGCGGAAACGTCATCCAGCCGTCACGCCCCTGTTGTGCAATTCATCAGCATGCTTATGATGTTCATGGCACAGCATCAGCTGTCTGGGGAGGGGCCAATCCATGAGTTTCCAAGAAGATGCCGCAAGGATTCCTGTCGGTTCGGAACCGCAGGAACGCATAGTCGCGCCCCCGGTGCCGGGTCGGTCCAGGCCCACCCGGACCGCTGCGGTTTGGGTCGCGGTGGCTGTGGGGCTGGTCCTCCTGGTCATGTTGATCGTGTTCTTCGTTCAAAACCAGGACGAGATCACTGTCCGTTTCCTGGGATTTGAGGGGACCCTCGCGCTGGGGACCACGCTCTTCATCGCCGCCGTTGGTGGAGGGGTCCTGGTGGCCTTGGCGGGAGGGGCGCGGATCCTCCAGCTTAGGATCGCCAACCACCGCCGGAACAAGACCGTGGGCGGCCCACTCTAGCGCTGGGCGTTAATTGCGGAAGGACCGGAGCGCTCGCTCCGGTCCTTCCGCAATTAAATCCCGACGGCGGCACTCCCTGACGATGTTTAGCCCGCCGGGGTGGTGGGTCGTCTAGCCTTCGCAGTCAGTGCAGTAGGCGACGCCATCTTTTTCGCGAGCGATCTGCGAACGGTGGCGGACCAGGAAGCAGGAGTGACAAGTGAACTCGTCGTTTGCCTGCGGAATGACCTGGATGACCAGTTCTTCAGCGACGATTTCGCCGCCGGGGCCGTTGGCATCGAGGCCATCGGTTTCGTCCAGTTCAAGCACGACACTCTTGGCCGTGGGAGCGCTGGCGGACTGGAGAGCCTGGAGGGACTGCTCCTGGTTCTCTTTTACATCGGTACGGAGTTCGTCGTAATCGGCTGCCACTTTTTAATGCCTCTTCGTGTTAGGGGGTTACCGGGTATGCAACGTACAGCATGCCACGAAAATTCCATACCATACCCCAGTTCTACCGCTTGTGGCGAAAACCACGTGGGTGACGGCCAAAAAAAGCCGCCACCCAGCGTCATTTCGCACCTGTATTACCGGAGTTCGATGTCCATGGACTGGAACTCGTCGGCCGAGTGACGGCCCACCAGCAGACGGAACGTGCCCTGCTCAAACTGCCAGCCGCCGTCGTAATGCGCAAACGCCTTGGCGCGGATAGTTATTTCCACGCTCTCAGTGCCGGCGGGGGCGAGGTGCGTTCCGGCGTAGCCGGCGAGCCAGCGCACAGGCCTCTCCACGGCTGATTCAGGGCGTTCCAGATAAACCTGGACTACTTCCCGTCCTGTGCGGGTACCGGTGTTCTTGACGGGGACGTGGACCACAACATCGTTCCCGGCGGTCACCCCTTGGGGCGCGTGCGCCGTGCCGAGGTCAAAGGTGGTGTATCCAAGCCCGAAGCCGAACGGCAGGGCAGGAGCTGCGCCGCCTTCGGCTTGCTGCTTCAGCCAAGCACGGTAGCCGATGTGGATTCCCTCCGAGTAGACCACCTTGCCGTCCACGGGTGTGGTGCTCAGGACAGGGACGTCCTCCAGCGCGGCGGGCCAAGTGGTGGGAAGGCGTCCACCCGGCTCTTCGGCACCCAGGAGGATGTCCGCGATTGCGCTGCCGAACTCCTGGCCGCCGAACCAGCCCAGCAGGACTGCATCCACTGTGTCCAGCCACGGCATCACCACAGGCGAACCCGAGTTCACCACCACCACTGTGCGGGGATTCGCTGCCACCACAGCTTCCACCAACTGATTCTGGTAGCCGGGAAGATCCAAATCCTTGCGGTCGAAGCCCTCGGACTCGATGGCTGCGTTGGTGCCCACTACCACCACGGCTACGTCGGAGTTGAGGGCAGCTTCCACGGCGGCGTCGATCTCGGCCTGCGCATCTTCCACCACGGTTTCCTCGCCCAGCAGGATGGCGGTGAACGGGATGACCTGTTCCGCGGGCAACTGGTACTCGGCCTCGATCCGCACGCTCTGACCGGCCGTGGTTTCGATGGCGTGGACAGTCTTGGGAGGATCGAACAGCGCCGCGCCCAGGACTTCGGTATCGTCCTCAAGCTCGCTGTTGAAGACCTCCGTGCCGTCCAGGACAAAGCGGATCCGGCCCACGGTGCCCACGCCCAGGTGGTGGACGCCTGCTGTTTCGGCAGTCCAGTCTGCCTGCATGCGGATGGAGGCAGCGCCGTCGGGGATTCCGATGCCGAACCAAATCAGGTGCGACGCCAAGCGGTCTTCGCCGGAAATTTCGCTACCGTCAGCTGCCAGGAACGTGACGCGGATTCCGGGGACGTTGGAGACGGGGTTGTGCAGCGAGGTGCGGGGGAACGGCTGGATGCCCTCGGCAACCTTGGCGCCGCGAGCGTAGGTAACCATGACGTCGTCGGGCAGTGCGTTCCGCAGGCCCTCCAGCGGCGAGACGGTGTACTTGGGCATCACGGTGGCGCTTCCGCCGCCCTGCGTGCGGGCCTCGTCTGCGTTGTGGCCGATCACAGCAATGCTGCTAAGCGCCTTGGCGTCCAGCGGCAGGAGGCCCTTGTTGCGGACCAGCACGGCGCCGCGGACGGCTACTTCACGTGCGACGGCGGCACCGTCAAGTTGCGCGGGGAGCTGGGTGACAGCCGGCGTGAAGCCTTCCAGTGAGCCGACGCGGGCGGCCAGGCGCAGGATGCGGGTGACCTTCTCCAGGATGGACTCCCGGCTGACGCGGCCATCGTTGACGGCTGCGAGCAGCTTGGGTCCCCAATGGCCCACTGGGCCGGGCATTTCCAGGTCCTGGTGGGCGTTGGCGGCGTCGATCGAACGTACGCCGGTCCAGTCGGACACGACCACGCCGTCGAAGCCCCATTCGGTGGATAGCGGCGTTTCCAGCAGCTTGTTTTCGCTCGCGGTGGTGCCGTTGATGGAGTTGTAGGAGCTCATCACCAGCCAGGCACGGGCCTCGGTGATGGCGTCCTCAAACGCAGCCAGGTACAGCTCGCGGAGCGGACGTTCGTCCACCACGGAGTCGGCGGTGAAGCGCTCTGTCTCGGCTTCATTGGCCAAGTAATGCTTGGGTGTGGCGCCCACGCCCATGGATTGCACGCCGGCTACGTACCCGGCCGCCATGGTTGCGGTGAGCCGGGGGTCTTCGCTCATGCACTCGAAGTGGCGGCCGCCCAGGGGTGAGCGGTGCAGGTTGATGGTGGGACCCAGAACGGCCTGGACTCCCTTGCGGCGGGCTTCCTGGCCCAGGACCTGCCCGTAGCGGTTGGCGGTCTCGGCGCTCCACGTCGCAGACAAAGCCGACGACGACGGCAAGGAGACGGAGTCGTGGCGCTCATCGAAGTCTTCGCCGCGGACGCCCGCCGGTCCGTCGGACATGACCACGCGGGACAGGCCGATCTCCGGGATGGCGTGCGTGGACCAGACATCAGCGCCGGTCAGCAGCTGAACTTGCTGCTCGAGCGTCAGGCTCAGGGCGAGTTCGCGGATCCGCGCTTCGGCGTCCGGCGAACCGTCCTGTGGTGCCGTGACCGCTGCTGCGAGTGTGGGATTCATTTACTTGACTCCTTTGATACGGGTGACGAGGAGGGCGCCGATGATGCCGACTGCCGCACCACCGAGGAACAATGCGGGGTAGCCACCGAAGGCGATCACCGGGAACGCGATGGCGGGGACCAATGACTGCGGGAGGGCCTGTGCGATGTTGAAGACGCCGAACGTCTTGGCATTCTCAGACTGGTTGCCGGGCAGGAGGTCCGTGATGAGGGCTACGTCAACGGCACTGAAGACGCCCAGGCCGAGTCCGAGGATGCCCTGGCCAACCAGTACCTGGTTGGATTCAGTGCTGGTGGCGATCACGATCAGGCCCGCCATCATGATGAGCGCGGAAGCGATCACCATGCTCTTGCGCTTGCCTATGCGGTCGCTGATCCAACCACCGGCGAGGCTGGTGATCACAGTGCCGGCGGAGCTAACCAAGGTTGCTTGGAACACCAGGCCGGTGACCTGGGATTCGGCGATGTGGAGGTGGTCCGTGAAGAAATACGGCAGGTAGAGCAGCCCTGCGCAGTACCCGACGTAAACCATGAATTTGGTCAACCAAGCCCAGCCCAAACCGGGGAAGACCTTGGGGTTGAAGTAGAACGAGCCAAGGATCTCCTTGACGTTCAGCGGCGCCGGCTTTTCCGTGAGCACGCGGTCCTTGAAGGTGAACGCGAAGGCGATGGCAACGGCCGTGCCCACTATTCCGGGGACAACGGCCATCTGCAAGGCGTTATCGAACATCTGCGCGAAGAAGGCGGCCGCTACCAGGCCGATGGGGAGCGTCATGCCGATGAGGCCCGAGAGTCGTCCGCGTTCGGCCGGGGCAGCCTGGTCCGGCAGCGTTGCCACCAAGGCGGCCAGGGCGGCGTTGAAGCCCAGCTGTGCTACAACCCAGGCGACCAGGACGATTCCGACGTCTGTGGCTGAACCCAGCAGGAAAAGGGATGCCAAGCCAAGCAACGAGCCGCCCACGATCCAGGGCTTGCGCATCCCGAAGCGGGAGGTTGTCCGGTCGCTGAGGCGGCCAAAGAAAGGGTTGGCCAGCAAGGCGACAGCCGCGCCGACTCCGGCCACCAGGCTGAGTGCGCCCGCGCGGGTGTCCGGGGTGGTGATGTCGGAAACCTTGATGGCGAGGACCACCAGGGCCGGGGCGAGGACGGCCATCCAGAGGCCTGCGCTCGCGATGGGCATGCCGATGACGTAGGCGCGGGAAGCCGGGCCGGCCGCTGCAGCGTTTGGCCCGGTACTGATAACCGGAGCCTGTTGGGTGATATCGAGGGCCACATTGCCTCCTGTGAACGGTGACCCACCGTTGGGTCTCTGGTGAAGACTGTAGCGCCAAAAATCTAGTCTGACTAGGTTTTGAGCAAATAAGTCGAGTGACACTCGATTTTGGGGTGTGAAATAGACTGACCCAATGCCTACTTCGAGGGCCCGTGGCCAGTACGCCAAGGGAGCGGAACGCCGCGAACAGATCATCCAGACCGCCACCGACGTCTTTGCCACCGAAGGGTTCGAGGGGACAGCCCTCAAGCGTGTGGCCGAGCTCGTGGGGGTGAAGGAAGCCACCCTCTTCCACTACTTCAAAGGGAAGCAGGAGCTTCTCACAGCCGTCCTCGCAGAACGGGACCGGCGTTCGCTGATGGCCAGTGGCCAGGAAGACGTCGGCCTAAGCCTCATGCCGTCAATAGCCGCGCGCAATGAGAGGGAGCCAGGGCTGACCACTCTCTACGCTGTTGCTTCGGCTACAGCGAACCATCCCGGACATGACTCCCATGCCTACTTCAAAGACCGCTACGAAACCGTGATTCGGGATGTGGCCGCTGACATCGAGCGGCGCCAAGCCTCCGGAGAAGTCCGGACAGACGTCGACGCCGTTATGTTGGCACGGTTGACCGTGGCCGCCTTCGACGGCCTCCAGCTGCAGTGGCTCTACGACAAGGGCGTGGACATGGCTGATGGCCTGACGCAGTTGGTGGAGGTGCTGTTGGCGCCGTCCGGCCGGAGAGATGCCAGCGGGTAGGCGAGTGCAGCCCTAACGCAGGAAGGACCGGAGCGCTTGCTCCGGTCCTTCCTGCTGCTCAGACGTGGGGACTGCTCAGACGTGGTGACCCTAGCGGCCGGTGCCGCCGTAAACGGTAGCCTCAGCGTCGCCGTCGAGCTCGAATGCGTTGTGGATGGCGCGGACGGCGTCATCCAGCTTGTCGGCGCTGGTGACCACGGAGATGCGGATTTCAGACGTGGAGATCATGTCGATGTTAATGCCGGCGTCGGAGAGCGCCTTGAAGAACGTGGCGGAGACGCCCGGGTGCGAACGCATGCCGGCACCGATCAGGGAGAGCTTGCCAACGTGCTCGTTGTATTCGATGCTCTCGAAACCGATCTGGCCTTCAGCTGCGCGCAGTGCGGCCAAAGCGTCGGCGCCCTCGACAATCGGAAGCGTGAACGAGATGTCCGTGCGGCCCGTGCCGTGGGTGGACACGTTCTGGACGATCATGTCGATGTTGGAGTGGGCATCGGCGATCACCTGGAAGATCGCAGCAGCCTTGCCGGGGATGTCAGGGACGCCTACAACGGTGACCTTGGCTTCGGACCGGTCGTGTGCAACGCCGGAGATGATTGGCTGCTCCAAGGCAACTCCCTCTTGAATCGTGAACTTTTCGTCGGCACCCGGGATGACCCAGGTTCCTTCGTGGTGGCTGAATGAAGAACGGACGTGCAGGGGCACACCGAAACGGCGGGCGTATTCAACGCACCGCAGGTGCAGGATCTTGGCGCCGGAAGCCGCCAGTTCCAGCATTTCCTCGCTGGAGATGCGGTCGATCTTCTGGGCGCTGCTGACGACGCGGGGGTCGGCGGTGTAGATGCCGTCCACGTCCGTGTAGATTTCGCAGACGTCGGCTTCCAGAGCCGCTGCCAAGGCAACAGCTGTGGTGTCCGAACCGCCGCGGCCCAACGTGGTGATCTCGTTGGTAATGCGGCTCATGCCCTGGAACCCGGCCACAATGGCGATGTGTCCTTTGTCCAGGGCCGTGCGGATGCGGTGGGGGTCGACGTCGATAATCCGGGCCTTGCCGTGGATGCCGTCGGTAATCATGCCGGCCTGCGAACCCGTGAACGACTGCGCGGAAGCGCCGAACTTGTTAATGGCCATCGCCAGGAGGGCCATGGAAATTCGCTCGCCGGCGGACAACAGCATGTCCATCTCGCGCGCGGGAGCGGAGTCGGTCACCTGGCTCGCCAGGTCCAGGAGTTCGTCTGTAGTGTCGCCCATTGCGGAAACAACAACCACAACCTCGTTGCCGGCCCTCTGCGCATCCACGACGCGCTGTGCGACCCGTTTGATGCCATCAGCATCGGCAACCGAGGAACCGCCGAACTTCTGAACGATCAGCTGCTTGGTAATGGCAGCCTCGTTGGAGAGCTCTTCGATCTTCACTTCGGTAGTGGGCATAGTCATGCGCGCACCCTCACTGCATCAATAGGGTTCGAACGCGGCGTACACGAATTCGGGCACACCTGCGTAGCTTATTTGCCCAGTTTATCGCCGTGCACAGCACTGGCAGGAATTGTGACCACATAGCGGCCACCGGTGCAACGCGGGGGAATAATGATCCCTATGACCAGCAGGGAGCCTGAAAAGAAGGAAGCCCACACGCCGGAAACGCGCACGGCGGATCACGCCGAGGTCCACAGCACGCTCCCCGCAGCCATGACGGGAAGGGCCAGCCCGGCGAAAGCGGCAGTGGGCGATAAACCCGTGTTCGCCTATATCGCCAGCCTGCCGCAGCCGCAGCGCGGCATCGCGGAAACAATCGATGCGCTGGCAGCCACCACCCTGCCCAACCTGCAGCGTTCCGTGAAGTGGGGTATGTCCTATTACGGGGTTGGCGATGGCTGGTGTTTCAGCTGCGGCGGATTCGCCGGCCATGTGAAGCTCATGTTCATCAACGGCACGGCACTGGATCCCGTACCTCCGGTGACACCCATAGGGATGGGCAAATCGACGCGCGGGGTGGAGCTGGAATCCCCGGATGACATCGACCATGCCCAGATCGCGGCGTGGATGAAGCAGGTCACCTCCGTCCCTGGTGTTGGGAAGCGCTGAACCGGAGGCGCTGAACCGTCAGCGTTGAACTGGAAACCTGCCAGCGCTGAACCTGTCAGCGCTGAACTGGAAACCTGCCAGGTTGCCAGGGCGGCATACCCGGCGCGCCATGCCCGGCGTACCATCCACATCATGAGGATTGAGTGGGGCGATGGCCGGCGTTCCTGACCAACCGGGCCGTTCGGGACCGGGATGGAATGAGCCCGAATATGAGGTCATCGGTGGCGGAATGATCGATGACCAGCGAATCGGGGCCGATCCTCAGCGGACGGGAAGCGCCCCTTCGCCCGCTGTCTTCACAGCTGCCGTCCAGGAGGCCTGGCAAAGTGCCCGAGGGTCCTTCACAACCTGGTGGTTCTGGCTTGCCTGTGCCGTGGGAATAGCCCTGTCATGGGGGATGGCGGCCGCAGTGGTCGGCTGGGGAGAGGCTAACGGCTGGTTTGAGACCCCCGTGACCAGCTCCACGTACCTGATCATGGCGGCATTCCTTGCCCTCATGGCCGCAGTGCTTGGAGTCATCTGGGGCTTCCGGAACTTTCAAGGAAGCTTCCTCGGGCTGCTGTTGGCTGGCGCGATGAGAGGCGTGGCTTTGTCCGCACCGGCGTTCGCAGTTCTGCTGGCGATCGCCATCAGCGTTGGCGGGCCCATCGGGCTGGCCGCTGCCGCCGTCGTCGTGATGGTTCTTGAAGTGGCCCTGTTCGGACTGATGGGCGCCGGTTCGCGGGCGTGCTTCACCAAAGGTGCACCGGGAGCGGCATTGGCCGCGGCGCTGACAGTTTTCTTTTGCGTGCTCAACGTGGTGGTCACGGTCCTGCTGCTGCCCGGCACGTCGGGGACGGACCAGGCTTCCGTGCCCGTGAACGTGGAGCGCGACGACACCGGAAGGATCACCTCCTACGAATGCATAGGCAGCCTGCATCCCGTTGAGGTGGCGCATACGGACCGTGTCGCCTGGCTGGCGGCGTCCAATCCTGCGTTGTTGCTGGGCAGCGTCGGGGCCGGATTTGTGCCCACGGACAACGAGGTGGGGTGGGTGTTGGCCGGACTGCAGTGGGCGGCCGACGGCCCGGCCCGCGACGTGCCGTGCCTGGGCGGGGAGTCCAGCGAGGGGCTCGCGCCGTCCATGCCCGTCGCTCTGACCGGCTTCGCGGCACAGACAGCGACGGCGGCACTGCTTGCTGTTGCGGGGCGTCGGTTGACGGCCCGGAGGCTGCGAACGTCCTAGCGTTCCGTTGGCGTTTTCTACAGCAACGCGTTGCGGCGGCCTTCGAAGGCCCGGCCCAGCGTTACCTCGTCCGCATACTCCAGGTCACCGCCGACGGGAAGACCCGACGCCAGCCGCGTCACAGTGATTCCGATCGACTTCAGCATCCGCGCCAGGTATGTTGCGGTGGCTTCGCCCTCCAGGTTGGGGTCCGTAGCGATGATGATTTCCTGAATGGCGCCATCGTTGAGGCGCGTGAGGAGTTCCCGGATACGCAGCTGCTCGGGACCCACTCCGGCAATGGGATTGATGGCGCCGCCCAGCACGTGATAGCGGCCCCGGAAGGAGCGCGTCCGCTCTACAGCCAGAACGTCCTTGGATTCCTCCACCACGCAAATGACCGAGGGATCCCGGCGCTGGTCGCGGCAGATGTTGCACGTTTCCTGCTCTGTCACGTTGAAGCAGACAGAGCAGAACTTAACGCGCTCCTTCACCGTGGTGATGGCCGTGACAAGGCGCTTCATGTCCTCCGGATCAGCCTCAAGGATATGGAATGCCAGGCGCTGCGCCGATTTGGGTCCCACACCGGGAAGCCGGCCGAGCTCGTCAATCAGCTCCTGAACTGCACCTTCGTACACAATGTCCTCATTTGTTTGAAATCAATGCTGGAGTCAGCGGGTTTGCAGAGGAGAACCGTCCAAGGCGCGCTCTTCGATCAGCTTTCCGCCCAGAATACGCTCCACCGCAGCCCGCCCAAAGACCCTCGATTCCTCGATGGTTTCGTCCTCAGGGCTGGGGATGTCCTCCGTCACCGCGGCTGGCGCAGCCTGGGTCCGCACAGGTGCCTGGACGCGCCCGGCCTGGGCTTCCGGACTGTTGGTCAGCCGCTGATAGAGGCTCTGGCGTCCGTGGGGATTGCCCGACGCCGGACCCTCCTCCAGCGTGGCCACGGAACCGTGCGCATCCTCGGGTTGCGTCGCCAGGGACGGCCACGTTGCAGGGGCACTGCTGGCTGCGGGGACGCTGCTGGCTGCTGGACTGTTGCTGGTTGCCGGACTGTTGCTGGCCGCTGGATTGTTGCTGGCCGCTGGGTCTGGCATGGACTGCGTTCCCGGCCAGCTCGACGCCGGTGCGACGTCCCAGCTGGAGCTCGGGTTCTGCTCGGCATTGGTTGGGTGGCCGTAGGCTCCGGCAGTTGCCTCCGGAATCTGGGCAGCCGCGGGCTGGTAATCCGGGGCATTCGATCCGGAGGCGGCAGCTTCCTGGGCCGCCTGGGTTCGCTTGCCTACGTTGGATTCAGTGCCGACCACCCACGTGCCTGGCGCCTGTTCGACTGCCCTGGACCAGGGGTCGGCAGAGGTGTCGGATGCCGCGACGGGGTTGGCTGCGGCAGCCCGGCTCGCTGGGGCGGGGCTGGCTGCTGCGGCTCGGCCCGTTGGGACGGTGCCGGCTGGGGCTGGCACAGCGTGGGCTGAGGCTGCGGAGGGCGTGGCAGCTGAGGGAACAGCTGCCTGCCGCGAAGGAGTTTCCTGTTCAGGGCTCGATTGACCCGTCCGCGACGCTGCAGGTGCCGGCGGAGCTGTGCTCTGGCGGCCGTATCCGGAGGGTGGTTCCCAGTCTGCCGGGGGCTCCTCGTCCAACGGCGGGGCATCCTCGTCCAGCGGAGGACCCCAATCGTCGTCAGGGTAGGAGTAATCGCCTGCCGACATGGAGGCGGGCTGGGACGTCGTCGGGGTCGGGGGGAGTGCGGGCGGCGGCGATGCAGGTCCCGCGGCGTGCGCTGCCGCTGCAGGCGCCGCCGCTGGGGCAGTCGTCGTGGAAGCTGGGGCCGGCGCTGGGGCATAAGCTGGGGCCTCGGTTGCTGCTTGGGCGGTGGCTTGGGCCGCGGCCGCGGCGGGCGAGTCTGCCTGCGACCGAGCCGGTACCGAGCCCGAAGTTGTTACTTCTGGAGTTGCCGCAGGAGCGGCCGGCGCAAGGCCCCAGGCAGAGTCGACTGCCGAAACAGGGGCGGGGGCAGGTGCCGGAGCCGTTTCTGCCGGCGCGGAAGGTGCGGACACGGAAGCTGCGGATGCCGAAGGCGCGGGCGCCGAAGCTACGGCTCCCGAGGCTACGGGGGACTCAGCAGCCGGGGTCTCCCGGCTAGTAGGCGCTTTTGGGTTTGGCTCAGAGCTCGCTGAGCTGTTGCCGCCAGCCACTGCGACGATCTGGCAGTCGATGCCGATGGTCTTGTGGATTGCCTGGCGAAGGTTCTCGGAATGGTCGGCGCGTCCGAACGCGCCGGCAAGGCCACCCGTAGTGAAGGCCAGGGTCAGTACCTGTCCGTCGAACTGTGCCACTTGGGCGTTGGGTTCTACGAGCGCCCACGTGCTGCGCTTGATCTTGGTCAAGGTTTGCAGGACATCCGGCCATGCCCGGCGAAGAGCCTCGACGTCCCCACTACCTGCGGCTGGCGGAACCGGGGAAGCAGTTGGCTGCTGCGTTGAGGCAGGTGCCTGCTGTGCGGCCGGAGCGGGCTGCGTTTGCGGCGGCGCCTCGTGCGAGGGGGTGGGCGAAGATGCAGGTGCAGGCTCTTGCTGCTGGACAGGTGCCTGGCCGGGGTGAGCCGGAGCAGGAACCGCGGTGGGTGCGGCCGTTGAGGAGGCGGAAGGCTGCGGAACGCGACCCCCAGCCGGACGATCCTCGACAGGCCAGTCATTGGTGGACACCCGCGGTGCCGTGATGGAGTCCCGTGAACCAGTGTCAGTGGCGGGCTCGGGAGCCGCGGGTGCCTGGGTTGCGGGCGCCGGAGCAGCAGGCGTGCGCTCTACGGCGGCCGGTACCGAGGGCGAAGCGGAGGGGACCGGTGCCGGCTGGGCAGCCTGCACCGGCTGGGGAGCGGGCGCAGCAGACGGCAAAGAAGCTCCAGCGGCAGACGCGCCGGGAGCGACAGCCGAAGTGCCGGCGTCGCCCGCGTAATTCAGGCGACGTTCCACGCGGTCAATGCGCGCCGCGATGCCTCGCTCAGTCTGTTCAGCGCTGGGCAGCAGAATGCGTGCGCACAACAGTTCAAGGTGCAGTCGGGGGGAGGTGGCGCCGGTCATCTCCGTGAGCGCGGTGTTGGTGACATCCGCGGCCCGGGAGAGTTCGGCTGCGCCAAGGTTGGTTGCCTGGTTGCGCATGCGGGCGATCTGGTCCGCAGGCATTCCACGGAGGATTGCCTGGGCGCTCTCGGGCATGGCTTGGACGATGATGAGATCCCGGAAGCGCTCCAGCAGGTCCTCAACGAATCGCCGGGGATCGTGGCCTGTCTGGATGACACGGTCAACTGCCCGGAAAACGGTGGCGGAGTCGGACGCCGCAACAGCATCCACGATGTCATCGAGCAACGAGGCGTGCGTGTAGCCGAGCAGGGCAACAGCGAGCTCGTAGTCCAGGCCGTTGGGTCCGGCGCCGGCCATGAGCTGATCCAGAACGGACAACGTATCGCGGACAGAGCCGCCACCCGCACGGATAACCAGGGAGAGCACGCCCGGGGCTACCGGAACGTTCTCCTGCTGGCATAGGAGTTCAAGGTACTGCATCAACGGCTCGGGCGGCACCAAGCGGAACGGGTAGTGGTGCGTGCGGGAGCGGATGGTTCCGATCACCTTGTCCGGCTCCGTGGTGGCGAAGATGAACTTGATGTGTTCCGGCGGCTCTTCGACGATCTTCAGAAGCGCGTTGAAGCCAGCCGACGTGACCATGTGGGCCTCGTCAATGATGAAGATTTTGTAGCGGTCCCGGACCGGAGCGAAGGTTGCGCGCTCGCGGAGATCGCGGGCGTCGTCAACACCACCATGGCTGGCGGCGTCGATCTCGATGACGTCCAGCGAGCCGGACCCGCCGCGCGCCAGTTCGATGCAGCTGGGGCACTTGCCGCAGGGGGTGTCCGTGGGGCCCTCGGCGCAGTTCAGGCAGCGTGCAAGGATGCGCGCGGAGGTGGTCTTGCCACAACCGCGGGGACCGGAGAAGAGGTAGGCGTGGTTCACGCGGTTCTTGCGGAGCGCCGTCATCAGCGGCTCCGTGACGTGTTCCTGCCCGATAACGTCCGCGAAAGAGTCCGGGCGGTACCTTCGATACAGGGCAGTTGTAACAGTCACAAGTGAAACCTACCTATAGGGACTGACAGTTAAAGTAAGTGACCCCTCATGCACCCGCCAGAGCCCATCTACCCTTGCTACCTTCCGGTCCTGGGGGAGTTCAACAGGATGACGCCACATGAGGGGCCGTCGACAAGCTTACCCGAACTTGGGTTGGGGTTCGAATCGGCTCGAAGGGCTGTGGATAAGGCTCGACGGCGGCTGGTTGGGTTGCGCGAATCACCGCCACCCATTCACTGGCCACGTCATGAAAGCCGGCTCCTCATAAGGGTGCGCGGCCCGCAGGGCCAGCACAACGCCGTCGAGCCTGTCCTCCTCGACCACGCACTCAACACGTATTTCGGGCACCTGCTCCTCAATCCCAACCTCGCCGATAACGGGCCGCGCTCCCGGCAGGGGCGTGAAGCGGCCAGTGCCCGGCGCAGTGAAGGCGCAGTGCGAGTAGTCGCCAATTCGCCCCGCGCCGGCATCGCCAATGGCCAGGAGGACCTCTTCAATGTGGGTCTCAGGTACGTAAACCACCATGGCGTGGAGCTGCGTCATAGGGACATTTTGTCAGTAACTTTGACCAGAAAGCTGCCCGGACCATTGCAAATCCCGGGGCCGCAGCGGACCATGGGTATGTACACCGATTGGGGCAATCTCAAGATTGTGAGCTGCGGGGCCTGGGAGCGAGGGGCCGGACCCGGCAGCTCAACGGTGATACCGCAAGAATGGGCGCGTTGGGGGCGTCCATTTTTCCGTTAACGAGCGCTTCTGCGAGCGTGCATGGACGTGGCAATTCAGCCCGATTACACGATGCCGAAATTCTCGGGTACAGTAGTATCTGCTTTCGAATCGGAAGCAAGGAGAATTCGCCTAGCGGCCTATGGCGCACGCCTGGAACGCGTGTTGGGTTAACGCCCTCGGGGGTTCAAATCCCCCATTCTCCGCTGAAAGAGCCCCTAGATCTAGACGATCTAGGGGCCTTTTTGTTTTTGTGTTGACGCGCCCGTCCGTTTTGTTGACAGAGGTTGGCGCTACAGTGCTCACATGGCAAGCATTCGAGAGCGCAAACGGGCAGATGGGACCACCTCGCACGCCGTGCTTTGGCGCGATTCTGACACGGGCAAGCAAACCTCCTACCCATGGGACAGTGAACATGAGGCCCTACGCTTCAAGCGCCTGGTCGAGGCCAATGGCAATTGAAGTGATCGACGTCCTCCCAACGGCATTTGAGTCGGCCGATAGGTGTCCATAGCTCTTCGCCTTCTTCTTCCATGGCCACGAAGGCGATGTAGGCACGTTTCGGATGCTTCACGCCAAGCTTGACCACTCGAACTTCTTGAAGGTCCTGGCCTTTTCGGGCGCGATAGGCCCAATGCGAGCCGAGGAACAATTCAGAGGGCTGCTTGACCATTGGTGGATTTATCAGCAGGAGGCGTTCGCGAGATAGAGTCCATTGCCTCCGAAGGGAGGTCGTCGGCTAGCTTCAAGTGCCTATGGTCGCAATGCCGGCAGAAGGAACGTGCTGTAACGGCTCTACTTTGCGGTCGGAGAGGGGCTGGGGTTGGCAGGGAGGCCGAAATTTTCGGGATACAGCTCTTTGTAGATTGCGGTTTGGTCTCCGGCAACGCAGACGCTGTCCATCTCCAAGCCGGAGCCTTCGATGTTTGCGTAGTAGGAAACCAATTGTCCGCCGTTTTTGTCAGCGTAGAGGCGAATGAGACCTGGGTCCCGGGGGTTGGTTTCTGTGCGGGTGGTGAAGCCCTTGGATTCCCAGAACGTTTTGACCACTTTGACTGATGCTTGCAGATCGACGGGATCGGCAGTTTGGCTTAGGACGATGTAGTTCACGCCGTCTTCGCCGTCGCTTGTGTTGCAGGGACCGTTTCGGAGGCCTTCGTCGGCCCATTTTTGGGTTCCGATAGCTTTTTGGGTTTCCGTTTTGAAGGCGTGGAGGTCTGCGAGGGCTTGTTTGAGTTCTTCGACCTGGGCTTTGACGGTTGCGGGGTCGCTGGGATTGTTTGAGCCGGTCATGGGGTTCTCCGGGGTAGGGGGCGTGCAGGCGCTCAGTGCAATGGTCGCGCAGACTAACGCGGCGAGTATGCGGCTGGTCTTTAGACGGGCTTTGGGTTCACGGGGCATGCGGTTCACTCTTCCTGAGTTGTTCAACGGCCCGCAAATCCGGCCGGTGGCGATACTGGTCGTGCGCCTGGCAGGATACGGTCTCCGTTGCCGGTTGTTGTCAGGGCCGCCTCGTACAGAGCCGTGGTTCCCTTATCCAGGTACCCGTAGCCGTCGCCGCCATTTTCATGTACCAGTGTGTTGTGTTCTGTGGTGCCTTGATACTGGGTCCCGTCGATCGTGACCTCTTCTGAAGAGAACACTTTCGCGCCGAAGGATTCCAGGCGCGGATCCTGGCGTTGGAAGCGGCCCATTTGGGCCAGTCCATCGCCTGCGGCGTGGGTGGCGTAAACCTGGCCGGCTGGGACGTGGAGGTCTCCGGTGTTTCGGATCTCTTTTTCTATGCCGGCGGAGCCGACCATCGTGAAGGAGGCGACGTCCAACTCCGCAGCGGCAAGGGCGTTGGATGTCACGGTGGTGCCGTAGGAATGGGCCGGTACGTGCAGGGTCTCCGGGGTCCTGTTGCCCAAACCCTCTCTGACGGCGTTGAACCCCTGAAGGTCTGCGACGAACCGGTCGGCACCGGCCCCGGCGGCATCGCCGCTGTTCACGGTCGGAACCGTGGGCGGTTCATAGTTGATCCACGCCACCACCGCGAAGGACTTCTTCCTCGAGATCAGCTTTTGTTGCGACTGGAGGTTCGCAGCGTTGAATGCCCAATCATTGAAGCCGCTTTGCGGTGTGATGAGCATGCCGGACACTGCGTAGGTAACATTGTCGGCCGTATCGGGGTTGCCCGCAGAGACCTGTGCCTTCGGTGAGCCGTGGGTGAGGTCGAAGCCGAGCAGGACAGCTTCTCCTGACGTTCCCGCGTTGACGAGGGCTTGACCGATACCGTCAAGGGCTTTCTGCTGGGTTTGCAGGATTGTCCAGGCCGGGTTGGTTATGGAGTCTCCCGTGCCGATGCGCAGGAGTTGAGGCGTTTTGGCGAGTTCGGCGTTGATGCGTTCCTTCTCTGGGGCGAGGCGTAGCCGGTTGGCGAGGTTCCGGGCGGTCGCTGTGACGCCGTTCAGGTTCCCAATGACCCCCGGGAGGGCCTCGATCAGGAGCTTCTGACTGATGCCGGGTTCGATTGTTCCGTTCTTGGTGACGGTGTGGCCGAGCCCGGCCCACCACTTGGCTGTCACTAGGGGGTCAAGCCCCGGTTGGCTGAGGAGTCCCTGAAGTCGGTCTTTGTTCGCAGGGGCGGCGAGCCAGGCTTTCAGTTGATCGGCGTTCAGGGCCCCGACGTCGTTCAAACTCACTTGCCCGGGTGATGCGTGCTGTATGAGGGCGCTGTTGAGCATGGTGTCGGCCATGGAACCGCTACCGGCTGTTTCGAATGCCGCGGCGATCTGCTCAAGCCAAGCCGCGTCAGCGGCGTTCTCAGTCAGCAGTCGCTCGAAGCCGGACACGAACGTGACACTGCCGCTGTTCACCCACGAACACGCTGAGGTGAAACCGCTCCACGCGTTCCGGATTCTCCCCAGCTCCGCGTCCAGGATGTTCATGGAGGCGCGGGACTGGGCTACAAATTCGCGCAGCTTTCCAGGATCAGCCGAGCTGGTTGCGCCCCCCGCTCCGCCGGCGAACCGGGCCCGGTCCCTCGCAGAGAACACCGCTGAAATCGTCGGTGCAGCGATCGGCCATTCCATGGGCATCGGATCGCTCGCCACGCTCTGGAAAAGCTGAAAGTGTTGTTCACGGATATCGGCGCGTTGCCGCCAGGCGGTGAGTTTTTTTAGCCTGGACTTCTCCTCCTGCGCTTTGAGCTTTGCTTGCCGGACGTCCTCAGCCAACGCTGCGAGAACACCGGCAAGCCTGGCGCGGTCATCAGCCCTGATGGCACAAGCCTGGGTGAATAGCTGCGCGTATCCGCCTTTGAAGTCCTCCACGGCATGATCCATGGCCCCGTCCAGGAAGACACCCTCGCCACGCAGAACCTGATCCGCTGAATCAGCAGCACTGATCACAGCGTCGGCAGCGCCATCATCAAAGACGATCCCGACGGCAGCGCTGTCATTAAAGGTAAAACTCATGCCCGTCCCCCATAAAGCGAACAATAAATCCAACGATTAGCATAACCCGTGGAAGCGTGCCAACGGACTCCCCAACTGCACGACTTTAGAATCGATAAATGCCCGATGAAATCAATAAGCGCCGGTTCCTGACGATTGAGCAGGTCGCGGAAGAGTTGGCGACCAGTGAGGTGCAGATCCGCGTCATGCTCAAGACAGGCCAACTCAGAGGCATCCAAATCGGTGGCCGCAACGCCTGGCGCATCAGCCGGCAAGACCTTGAAGACTTCATCCAGGACGCCTACCGGCAAGTCAGCGAACGAATCGCCGCCGGCAACGTAGAGGATGAGGACGGAGCTAGCTAAGGGAGTGCGGGTTGAGGGACGCCTCTTACGAAGCGCAGGGCCGGACCGTGCCTATGAAGGCTTGGTCCGGCCCTTGCCGCGGAACCGAGGGCAGCCCCAGCCAAAGTGGGGGAAACGATGGCCGATGCGAGGATCCGCTGAACTCAGTAAAGACCAGCCTCAGGTGGCTCGCACGCGTAGTCGGTACTCCACTTTGAAGGATCCGCCTTTCATCACCATCGTGTGCGCAGCTATCGCTATCGGGGCTGGCGCGATCGTCTCCGGCAGCAAGTACCCGGTGCTGAGCCTAGGTTTCCTGGCGACATGGGTTGTCGCTGCAGTGATCGCTAGCGTCATCCTCGCGAAGAAGCGCCGGCATGGTTGGGTTAGTCCTCAGAGCCAAGCCCGCTGTCACGATGAGCGGCCGCCACCCTCTCCAGGACTTCGCGGCATGCCGCAGTTGCGGGGTGGATGCGGCCGGCTGTGCGTGTGGAGGTGAAGACGGTTCGCTTCGGCAGGCTCGGAAGGTCCAGCAGCTGGACCGTGCGGCTGCGGCCGGTCCACACAAGGTCCGGCATGAGGGCCACTGCGTTGCCGGATTCAATGAGCCGGATCTGTGCTTGCAGGTCCGCGGTTTCGTAACGCACATCCGGCTCGAAGCCCGCCGAGCGGCACGCCTGCTCAGCCCAATGCCTTGAGGCAGCCCCGCGCGGTTCCATAACCCAGGGCATGGCGGCAGTGTCAGCGAGTGAGGAAACAGTTTCGCCGCCGAGTCCCACCGGGGGAGTGGCCAGCCGGATGGCGTCGCTGGTGAGGATGACGCGGTCCAGGCCGGTGTGGTGTGGGGCCGCGTGGCCCGGGTATTGCTCGGCCACCACAAGGTCGAAGTCCCGCGCCCAGGTTTCATAGAGTGCTGTTTCCGGTTCGCGCTGGGTCATTTCCACGCGGACCTCCGGGTACTCCTGCCGCATGATGCTGAGGAAGTCGGGCAACAAGGCCAACGCCGCGGATTGGAACACGGCCAAGCGCACCGTTCCAGTGACCATGGACAGCGAGGCCGCAAGCTCGGTTTCTGCCCGCTCCAGGGTCTCCAGCAGTGCGGCAGTGTGCGCCACAAGGATTTCGGCTTGCGGCGTCAGCTGCACGCGGCGTCCTGCTTTGCGCAGTAATTCCACCCCGGCTTCCTTCTCCAGCAGGGTCAGCTGTTGGGACACCGATGAAGGGCTGTACTGCATCGCGTCGGCCACCTCGGCGAGGGTTCCGCGGATCTTCAATTCGTGCAGCAAACGCAGCCTGCGGACGTCCAGCAAGGCGGCCTCCAAAGGTTCGGAATGGGTAATGAATATTCGTCAGAAAAGATCGCTTTTCCTAATGGGATTGTAGATCCATACTGATGGAAACAAACAAACTTCTCCGCCTCAGAAGGAGCCCCCATGACCAGCACCCTCCCGGATGCCACCGCCCCGCGCACCCAGGATTCAGGGCAGTTCGATGCCCTGGCACACGAAGCCATCGCCTTGGTCAGGCACTGGCTCACGGAAGCCAGCAAAATTCCCGTCGACGTATCGGCCCAGCGCCTGGCCGGCGTCCTGAAGGACCCGAATGGCTTGGGCTTCACGGTTGGATTCGTCGACGGCGTCATCCGCCCCGAGGACCTGTCGGTCGCCGGCCGCAAGCTCGCCGAACTGGCTCCGAAGGTGCCCAAGTTCCTCCCGTGGTACATGCGCAGCGCCGTGCGTGTAGGCGGCGTCATGGCTCCGATCGTCCCGCAGGTTGTCATCCCGATCGCCCGCCGCGTGCTCCGCGAAATGGTGGGCCACCTCATTGTTGACGCCACCGATGCCAAGCTCGGCCCGGCCATCGCCAAGATCCGCCAGGACGGTGTGCACCTGAATGTGAACCTCCTCGGCGAAGCCGTCCTGGGTGAGCACGAAGCCCAGCGTCGCCTGGAAGGCACGCTGAAACTGCTGGCCCGCGAAGATGTGGACTATGTCTCCATCAAGGAATCCTCCACCGTGGCACCGCACTCTCCGTGGGCCTTCGACGAAGCCGTCCACCACGTCGTGGAGAAGCTCACGCCGCTCTACCGCCTCGCAGCGTCCTTCCCCAAGCCCAAGTTCATCAACCTGGACATGGAGGAATACAAGGACCTCAGCATGACCATCGCGGTGTTCAAGCGCATCCTGGACATGCCCGAGTTCAAGAACCTCGAGGCCGGCATCGTCCTTCAGGCGTACCTTCCGGACGCACTCGGCGCCATGCAGGAACTGCAGGAGTGGGCGTCTGCCCGCCGCGCCCAGGGTGGCGCTCCCATCAAGGTCCGCGTGGTCAAGGGCGCCAACCTTCCCATGGAGCAGGTTGAAGCATCCCTGCACGACTGGCCGTTGGCTACCTGGGGCACCAAGCAGGACTCGGACACCAGCTACAAGAACGTCATCAATTACGCCCTCACCCCGGAGCACATCGATGCTGTTCGCATCGGCGTCGCGGGCCACAACCTGTTCGACGTCGCCTTCGCATGGCTGCTCGCCAAGGAACGTGGCGTCACCAAGGGCATTGAATTCGAAATGCTCCTGGGAATGGCAACGGGCCAGGCCACCGCGGTCCGCAAGGACGTTGGCAGCCTCCTGCTCTACACACCCGTGGTCCACCCGGGCGAGTTCGACGTCGCCATCGCCTACCTGATCCGCCGGCTCGAAGAGGGCGCCAGCCAGGAAAACTTCATGTCCGCAGTCTTCGAACTCAGCGAAAATGAAGCTTTGTTCAAGCGCGAACAGCAGCGCTTCCTGGACTCCCTGGCCGGCATGACCGCGGAGGTCCCGGGCCCCAACCGCAAGCAGGACCGCCGCCTTCCCGCCGAGCCCGCTCTGCTTGAGGGCTTCAGCAACACCCCGGACACGGACCCGGCACTCCCGGCCAACCGTGCCTGGGGCCGCGACATCCTGAGCCGGATCCCCGGTTCCACCGCCGGCAACAAGATCGTCGAATCCACCAAGGTCTCCGACGCTGCCGAGCTGGACCAGATCATCGCCACCGCCGTGGACGCAGGCAAGGCCTGGGGTGCGCGCCCCGCAGCTGAGCGCGCAGCCATCCTGCACCGCGCAGGCGAGGTGCTTGAGGCCCGTCGCGCCGAGCTCCTGGAGGTCATGGCTTCCGAAACCGGCAAGACCATCGATCAAGGTGACCCCGAGGTCAGCGAAGCAATCGACTTCGCGCACTACTACGCTGAGCGCGCCAAGGACCTGGAAACGGTCGACGGCGCCACGTTCGTCCCAGCCAACCTCACCGTGGTGACCCCTCCGTGGAACTTCCCGGTGGCGATCCCCGCAGGCTCGACGCTTGCAGCGCTGGCCTCAGGCTCCGCCGTCGTGATCAAGCCGGCAAAGCAGGCCCGCCGGTCCGGTTCGGTCATGGTGGACGCGCTCTGGGAAGCCGGTGTGCCGCGCGAAGTGCTGGCCCTGGTCCAGCTCGAAGAGCGCGAACTCGGCACCCAGCTGGTCTCGCACCCGAGCGTTGACCGCGTGATCCTCACCGGTGGCTACGAAACCGCTGAGCTGTTCCGTTCCTTCCGCCAGGACCTGCCGCTGCTCGCGGAGACCTCCGGCAAGAACGCCATCATCGTCACCCCGAGTGCTGACCTGGACCTCGCTGCCAAGGACGTCGTGTACTCGGCATTCGGGCACGCCGGCCAGAAGTGCTCCGCCGCATCACTGGTGATCCTGGTGGGCTCGGTGGCCAAGAGCGCCCGCTTCCACAACCAGCTGATCGACGCCGCACGCTCGCTTACCGTCGGCTACCCGGAAGACGCCACCACCCAGATGGGGCCGATCATCGAAGCGGCCAACGGCAAGCTCCTCAACGCCCTCACCACTCTGGGCGACGGCGAAAGCTGGGCCATCAAGCCCGAGCGCCTCGACGAGACCGGCCGTTTGTGGTCCCCGGGCATCCGTTCCGGCGTCAAGCGTGGCTCCTACTTCCACCTCACCGAGTTCTTCGGCCCGGTGCTGGGTGTCATGACCGCCGAAACCCTTGAAGAAGCCATCGCCATCCAGAACGAGATCGAGTACGGCCTCACCGCCGGGCTCCACTCCCTGGACTCCGCCGAAATGGGCGTCTGGCTGGACAGCATCCAGGCCGGAAACCTTTACGTCAACCGCGGTATCACCGGCGCGATCGTCCAGCGCCAGCCGTTCGGTGGCTGGAAGAAGTCGGCCGTTGGCGCCGGAACCAAGGCCGGGGGACCGAACTACTTGGTGGGCCTGGGCAGCTGGCTTCCCGCCGAGGCCAAGGCCAAGCGCGGCACGGTTCTTCAGGGTGCAGCCGCCCAGCTTCTCGCTGCTGCCAAGTCCGCTGACGTGACGGCCGAGGAACTCCAGACCCTCCAGCAGTCACTCTTCAGCGATGCCGCGGCATGGGAAACCGAGTTCGGCACCGCGAAGGATGTTTCCGCGTTGACCGCTGAGCGCAACGTCTTCCGCTACCGCTCCCTCCCGGTCACCATCCGTCTCTCCGAAGACGAGCGGCTCGCTGAGCTGCTCCGCGTTGTAGCAGCCGGTGCAGTGGCGGGCTCCAAGCTCACCGTGAGCTCCGCCGTCGTACTTCCTGACGCTGTGGTGACTGCATTCGCGAACCTGGGCGTCAGCGTCCGGGTGGAGGACGACGCCGCGTGGCTGGCCCGCGCTGCCACGTTCGACGCCGGCCGGATCCGCCTGATCGGTGGCGACTTCGCTGCGCTGAGCGCAGCCATGGGTGGCCGTCCGGACGTCGCGGTCTACCATGGCGCAGTGACCCAGGCCGGCCGGATCGAGATGCTGCCGTTCCTCCGCGAACAAGCCGTATCCATCACCGCACACCGCTTCGGCACCCCGAACCACCTGTCGGATCACCTGATCTAAGGATTGACCACCGAAGGCCGGGTAGGACGGATTTGCTCCGATCTGCCCGGCCTTTGTTGTGGATTGAGAAAACCTTCAGGCCGCGTAGCCGAGCCTCTGCAACCTCCTGCGGGCGGCCAGCTCACTTGGACCACGGGCACCCAAAGCAAACCGGACCATGCCCAACACGGCTCTCGCCGCGGTGATCACGGGCAACGGAAGGGGGCCGAACCGTGCTGCCCGGAGTCCGAGGAGCTCGCGGTACTTGGGTTCAAGACTGGCGACGGCGGCCGCGAACAGGATGCGGTATCCGGGCTGGAGCAATGGGCTCAGGGGCGGATAGCGAATGAAGGAAACGGTCTCAGCGAGGCGTGCGTCGGCGCGCAGGATCCCCGAGTGGTACCACTGCTCCAGTTCGTCCCGGACCTGCGACTCGGTGAGGGGCGGATTCTCCACCCCCATGAGCCTGCCCGCGGCTGCCCACTCCTGGACATAGGCGTCCGCGCCGCCAGGAATGGGCCTGCCCCATATGCGATTGGCGGTAATAAATGAGTCTGCATAGGTGACATGGACCCAGCGGAGGAGTTCGGGATCATTGGCGGCATAGTCGCGATGGACTCCATTGCCATCCACGTAGGACCCGCGGACTCGCTCGTGGATCTTCCGGACGCGGGCCGTCGCCGCCTCCGCGGCTTCGGTTGAACCGTAGGTCACCGTGAAGATCCACCGGACAGTGTTGGCCAGGCGGCCCAGCGGATCCTTCTGGAATCCCGAGTGCTCGTACACCCCGGCCAGCGCGCCGGGATGGAGGGCCTGCATCAACAGCACCCTGATCCCGGCCACGATGGTGGCCACATGCCCATGCACCGCCCAGACCGCCGACCCTGGAAGGTGATATCCGGCGTCGTTCCCTTCAGCGAGGCGTGGCACCCATTCCGGCGGGGTGCCCGACGTGCCCGTGAAGGTGCGCTGCAGCTCGTGCCTGTACTCGGTGAGGTAATTCCTCATGCATCCCATGAGACCCCGCAATTGCGCCCGTGTACAGGGGAGATTTTGTACAGGTAATGCCCCTAAGGCGAGCGCTCAAGGGCATTATCTGTACAAAAACCCGGGGGATTAGGCTCGGATTCGGCGTCGGGACGGCGCCGCTGCCACCAGCAAGGCAGCAATGGCGACGGCGGCACTCAG
Organism: Arthrobacter sp. yr096; assembly: GCF_900108925.1. Classification (NCBI taxonomy): domain Bacteria; kingdom Bacillati; phylum Actinomycetota; class Actinomycetes; order Micrococcales; family Micrococcaceae; genus Arthrobacter; species Arthrobacter sp. yr096. The sequence continues at coordinate 90,994 of NZ_FNYI01000008.1, forward strand.
GATGAGTCCCGGACGGTACTGTTCCAGCATGGCTTGGGCGCTGACCGTACCGGCGGCCTGGCCGTGCCCGCTGACCAGCGCCGTGGTAACGGCCAGAACCAGGGCGGCTCCAACCTGCGTGCTGGTCTGGATCAAACCGGCGGCCAAACCCTGCTCGGAGTCCTTGATTCCGGCAGTGGCCTGGACGTTGATGGACGGGAAGGCCAGCGCGAAGCCGATGCCCAGCAGGACCACCGACGGCAGGATGTCCAGCGCGTAGTTGGGCGTTGTGCCAACCCGGAGGAACAGGACGTAGCCCAGCCCCAGCGCGGTGAGGCCGGTGAGAATGAGTTGCGTGGCACCGAACTTCTCAATCAGCCTGTCCGCAAAGGGTGCGCTGGTGGCCACCAGCAAGCCTGCCGGCAGCAGGGCCAACGCCATTCCCAGAGGTGTCCAACCGAGCACCGACTGCAGGAACATGGTGACGATGAACTGGAAGCTCAGGTAGGAGCCGAACAATCCAACGGCACTGAGGTTTGCCCTGGCTACCCAGCCCTCCTTGAGGATGCTGAAGCGGATCAGCGGGTGCTTCACCTTGTTTTCGATCACGGCGAAGGCTGCCAGCACGGCAACAGAAACTGCGAACCCGGCGATTGTTGCCACAGATCCCCAGCCCTGCTCAGGTGCTGAAACCAAGGTGTACACCAGACCCAGCATGCCCAGCGCGAGCGTGACCGCTCCCCAGAAGTCGTGCCCACTGTCTTCAACGGACGGCTTGTCCTTGGGAATGAACTTGAGGCCCAGAAGGACAACGATCACGGCGATCGGCACCGAGACCAGGAACGTCCAGCGCCAGCTCAGGCTGGTCATCAAGCCGCCCACCACCAGGCCCAGTGAGAAGCCGCTGGCACCGAACGTGGTGAAGATGGACAGCGCCTTGTTGCGCTCGCGTCCCTCCGCGAAGTTGGTGGTGATGATGGAGAAGCCGGTGGGTGCCGTGAACGCGGCGGCCAGGCCCTTGATGAAACGGGTGGCAATCAGGATGGCGGGGTCGTCCACCAACCCGCCAAGAAGTGACGCCGCAGCGAACACTGTGAGAGCAATGAGGAAGATTCGACGGCGGCCCAACAGGTCCGCGAGTCGGCCGCCCAGGAGCAGCAGGCTCCCGTAGCCGAGAACATAGGCGGAGACGATCCACTGCAGGGAATCGGTGCCGAGGTTGAGTTCCTGTCCGATGGAAGGCAATGCAACACCGACCATGGAGACGTCCAGTCCGTCCAAAGCCAGGACGGTGCACACAACCATGAGCAGCAGCCACTGGGCCCGCGTCCAGCGGACGGCTGATACCAAAGGCGGCTCAGTTGAGGTTTTGAGGGTGGTGGGTGATGTCATGGTCATCAATGTATATGACGCGTCATTCAATGACAAGGAATATGACGCGTCATCTTATGACATGGATTCCAACGGCGTCATGAACTAGAATCGGGACATGGCAACGACGCGTGACCGCCAGCTGCATGACCGCGAATTGGTTGAGCAGTGGCGCAGCATCCAGGACTCCTACTTCCGTACCGCAGGAGCGATCGACCGCGCCTTGGAAGCTAAATTCGACATCGGCCTGAACGAGTTCGAAATCCTTGATCTTGTGGCTGACAGTGAAGAGTCGGCGTGCCGTATGAAGGCCCTGGGGGAGCGCACACCCATGACCCAAAGCGCTGTTTCCAAGGTGGTTGACCGCCTGGAAAAGGCCGGCCTGGTGTCCCGCCAAACCTGCGTGGATGACCGCCGCTCCCTCTTCCTGGAACTCACCGAAGCGGGACGGGCGCTGCACTCCAGCGCCGCCGTGGAGCACCGCGCGCTGCTCAAGGAAAACCTGGGCTGACCGGGGAGTTCCCCGGTCGCTCGCGCAGTGACCTCAGGCTACCTGCCGGACAAGCGCAGACCGTTTCAGGAACCGTGGAGCGCCCGCTACGGGACTGCGTAGGGTGCTCTGGCTTCCGCGACCATCAAAGCGCCGGGCCGTGAGGGAGATTGCACCCATCCCTGCGCCCGGCCGCTACGAATCACTGACATGAAAAAGCTCGGACTCCGGACCAAAGGCACCCACAGCATGGCAGCGCTGGCAGGCGTGGTGTCGGCCGCCGTCGTGCTCGCCGTTGCGGAACTTGTAGGCGCATTCTTTACCGCCAGGGCAACCCCGGTGTTCGCGCTGGGGTCCACGTTCATCGACTTCACGCCGCCTTGGATGAAGGACTTTGCGATCGCCACGTTCGGCACGAACGACAAGGCTGCGCTGTTTGTGGGCATGGGCCTGACGATCGCTGTGCTGGCCTGCGTTCTGGGGGTAGTGGCTTACAAGAAGTGGGCTCTGGGCGTCCTTGGTGTGCTGTTCATGGGTGCGGTGATTGTGGCCGCCGTCCTGACCCGTGCCGGGGTTGGGCCCGCCGATGCCATCCCCTCCGTGCTGGGAACCATTGCAGGCCTCATTGTCCTGCGTCGTCTCATGCGGCCGTTGTGGAGGATGAAAGCGTGGCCCGAAGCCCCCGCCGACGTAGCAGCCGACGCCGACGCCCAGGTTGGGGGCGCCGGCACCAGCCGCCGTCGTTTCTTCGCTGCCGCTGGGATCACCGCGGTAGCTGCCGGAATCGCGGCGACCGGCGGGCGGCTGCTCGGAGCGGCGCGCAACAACATAGCGCAGGCCCGCGACGCCCTCACACTGCCGTCGCCTGTGAAGGCTGCGCCCCCTGTTCCAGCCGGCGTCCAGTCCCCGGTGACAGGAGTCTCCTCTTGGCTGACGCCTAACAACGAGTTCTACCGCATTGATACCGCCCTGAGTGTCCCGGAAATCAACGTCGAAGACTGGGTACTGCGGGTGCATGGAATGGTTGAGGAAGAAGTCACCCTCACTTTCCAGGACCTGCTGGACGCGGATCTGATCGAATCGCACGTCACTCTCACCTGCGTCTCCAACCCGGTGGGCGGAAAGCTGGCCGGAAACGCCAAGTGGTTGGGCATGCCCATCCGCGATGTCCTGGCCAGGGCCAAACCGAAGGACGGCGCGGACATGGTCCTCTCACGGTCCATCGACGGCTTCAGCGCCTCCACTCCGCTGGAGGTCTTGCAGGATGACCGCGATGCCATGCTGGCGATCGGCATGAACGGGGAGCCCCTTCCCATAGAACACGGATACCCCGTACGGATGGTGGTTCCGGGACTGTACGGCTTCGTCTCCGCCACCAAATGGGTGGTGGACCTGGAAGTCACCCGCTTCGCGGACAGCAAGGCTTACTGGACCGAGCGCGGCTGGTCAGAACGCGGCCCCATCAAGACCATGGCTCGTGTGGACGTGCCTGGGTCCTTCGCGAAGTTGAAGGCAGGAAAGGTTGCTGTGGGCGGAACCGCTTGGGCGCAGACGCGAGGAATCACCAAGGTGGAAGTCCAGATCGACGACGGCGAGTGGGTGGAAGCAACGCTTTCCGATGAAGCATCCACCGTTACGTGGCGCCAGTGGTCCTATGAATGGGATGCCACTCCAGGCATGCACTACGTCAAGGCCCGCGCCACCGACAGCACCGGTGAAGTCCAGACGGACAAGCGCGCCGACCCCGTACCTGACGGAGCCTCGGGCTGGCAGTCGGTGATGGTTACCGTCGAGTAACTTTGCCGATGTCAGGCGACCCGGAATTTTCCTCAAGAATCTTGATCCAATACTGAGCCAACCTTTCGGCAGATGGCACCCGGGAGGACTTTATTTCTGATCTGATTCCCGCAACAATGGTGCTTGCACGCCAGGCTGGGGTTTGGTGCCGCTGGCTTTGGGGAGTGTTTCGTGGGCAAGCATCATGAATCAGACCGGGTAGTTGACCTTATCCGCACCGAAGGTTTCCGACGCGTTTTCATCGCGGGAGGCCTCGCCGTTCTGGCTTTCTTCGCGTTTGGCTTCCAGCCCCTCAATGCCGCGTCCACTGGATCGATCAACGGAGCGTTGGCGCAGGGCTTCGTAGGGCCAACCTCCCTGGGCACATTGGTGCCACCAGAGGCTGAAACCCTGGTGATCGACCCCACCCTGGAACCACCGGAACAAACCGCCGGCACCCCCATGGTCTACTTCGACCGCGCCATGGTGCGCAGTGTCAGCAAAGACGGCTCCACTGGTCTCACCGTAGCGTCCGCCAGCCTGTCCCGGCCGCCGGCTGGAAGCCTCTACGCACCTCTTGAGGTCCTGAACCCGAGCTCGCCGTACGGCTACCGCTACAGCCCATTGACGGGCCTCGCCGGCGAATTCCACTGGGGCCAGGATTACGCCGCCGCCTGCGGAACGCGCGTCTACGCTGCCGACGCCGGCGTGGTCAGGGCAGTCGGCTGGCACATCTGGGGCGGCGGCAACAGGGTGGAAATTGAACACGGCAACGGCCTGGTCACCACCTACAACCACCTCCAGGCCATCGGCGTCACGCAGGGTCAATCCGTTCGCGTAGGCGAGGTCATCGCCGAGGTTGGGACCACTGGCTGGTCCACGGGCTGCCACCTGCACTTCGAGACGATCGTGAACGGCCTGCACACCAATCCAAACGGCTGGACCTACTTGCCCATGCGGCAGGTTGATCCGCTGCAGACCATCGCCATGGTGAACTACCAGCCGGGCGTCGGATCCGGGACCTCGGCAGCGCCACAGTGGGCCGTGCCGGTGGCCGACGGCACCAACCGCGCCGTCATCGGTGGCGAACACGAGGAACCCGTGGCCTTGCCCGTGGTGGTTCCGCCGGCCACGCCGGGAAGCACCCCGACCACCACCACACCGCCTGCCACGCAGACGCCACCACAGAGCCCGACGGCGTCGCCCTCACCTTCCGTTACGGCGACGCCCACTCCGACTGCAACGCCCACTCCGACAGCAACGCCGACTCCTTCGCCGACGCAGACCGCTACGCCCTCGCCGACGCAGACCGCTACGCCCTCGCCATCGGCCACAGCGACACCAACGCCTACAGCCACCTCTACGCCAACTCCGACGGCCACGACCCCGGCGGCGACTACCCTTGCACCAGCCGTAACGACGCCGTCGGCACCGGCGCCGGCCGCCGTCGTCGTGCCTCCAGTCGCTCCAGCACCTGCGGCACCTGCTCCCGCCGCTCCTGCTCCCGCCGTGGTGGCACCAGCACCTGCGGCACCTGCTCCGGCTGTGGTGGCACCCGCGCCGGCACCGGCCGTCACGCAGGCGGTTGCTCCGGCGACGACTCCGGTGGCGCCCGTGGCCCCGGCGTTGCCAACCACGCCCGCGGCCGTCCTGCCCTCAACGCTCCCAGCCGTGGTTCTTCCGCCCGGATACATCCTGATAGCCCCGGACCTGGTCAAGCGTCCGGACGGTGTGATCGTGCCGTTGTCCACGCTCATCATTCCTTCGCCCTAGGTTTCGCGGCCCACGCCAGCTCCCGTAAGCTCGATGGCGGCAACCCCGCCAGCCGACGTCGTCAGGAAGCGATCCCATGACCAGCCTGTACAGCATTCCCCTCACGTTCAACGATGGCTCCGAAGCTGATTTCGGCCGCTTCGAGGGCAAAGCGGTCCTGGTGGTCAACGTCGCTTCCGAATGCGGTTACACGCGCCAATACGCAGGCCTGGAAGAGTTGTACGGCAAGTACCGCGAGCAGGGGTTTGAGATCCTTGGTGTGCCCTGCAACCAATTCGGTGGGCAAGAGCCCGGAGCTGACCAGGAAATCGCCGAATTCTGTGAACGGAAATTTGGGGTGTCCTTCCCGCTGACCACCAAGGCGAATGTTCTGGGCAAGCAGCAGCATCCCCTCTTCGCCGAGCTGACCCAGGACGGCGACGGGCAGCCCGCCAAGGTGAAATGGAACTTTGAGAAGTTCGTCATCAACCGGGGCGGTGAACTCGTCGCAAGGTTCCCATCCGCAGTGGAGCCTGACTCCGAAGACTTGGTAGAAGCAGTGGAAAAGGCGCTTGCCTAAAGCCATCGATTTCGAAGGGAGGAAAGTAATTTTCCAACATTCCGCCGGAAATTCGCCAGTTGTTGGCTTGTTGTCTGGTTGGATTGGCCCTACTGGATTGATACGGGAGACGCCGTCTCCCACCAAACGCTAAGGCAGCCATGGAGCTCATCGAGGCCGAGTACCCCAAACCAGGTCATGTGCTTTTGCACTTGAGTGATCTTCACCTGGTGGGTGGTCCGGGAACGCTCTATGGTTCTGTGGACAGCGCAACCAGGCTCCAGGAGATCTGCGACCAGATCATCGCCTCCCGGATCAGGCCCGAGGCCATCATCTTCACCGGAGACCTGGCTGACAAGGGCGAACTCGAAGCGTACAAGCGGCTCCGCGAAATGATCGAACCCGTCTGCGACGCCCTCGGAGCCAAGGCAATCTGGGCCATGGGCAACCACGACAACCGTGCCAACTTCCGGTCCGCTTTCGTGGACTCATCGGAGGCCAGCAGGCCGCATGACCCCGTGGACCGCAGCTACTTCGTCAACGGATTGCGCATCATCACCCTGGACACCACCGTTCCGGGCCACCACTACGGTGAGTTGTCGGAGGCCCAGCTTGAGTGGCTGGCCTCGGAACTGGCCACCCCTGCCCCGGACGGCACCATCCTGGCGCTGCACCACCCACCGGTCCCGTGCGTTCAGGACCTCGCTGTCCTGGTGGAGTTGCGCGGCCAAGCCGCATTGGCCGCCGTCGTCCGTAATACGGACGTCCGCACCATCCTGGGCGGCCATCTGCATTACTCCACGACGGCGGGCTTCGCCGGCATCCCGGTATCGGTCGCCTCGGCAACGTGTTACACACAGGACCTTGGGGTCCGCGCAGGCGGACAGCGGGGGCGGGACGGCGCGCAATCGTACAACATGATCCACGTATACGAGCACACGATTGTGCATTCGGTGGTTCCAATGTCCGGCGGAGTCACCGTGGGCGAGCCCCTGGACGCAGCCGAGGTGCAGCGACGGTTGGCAGAAGCCGGCATCCGCATCCCGCACGAGTCCCGCGTGGGGGCCCATACGTCCCCGGGAACCCATACTTCTTCCCTGCCGCTTACCTCGCCCCGGGTGCCCTGACTACTTCTCCCAGGGAGCTTTCACCGGGAAGTACTTCTCCAGGAAGTCGGTCACCAGCTCGGCGCGTTCGTTGGACTCCACCTCAGGGAAGCTGCCGTCATTGAGGCAGAAGAAGTCCATGTGACGCTTGGCCAAAAGCTTGGGCAGGTAATGAAGTCCCGCCCACATGGTGGTGTCCACGTACCTGACCTTGGCGGTGGTCTGCGTGACCGCACGTCCGGTGAGCAGCGCGTAATAGTGGTAGAAGGAGTTGGTCACCGAGATGTTGTCGGCCGCACGGAAGCGGCTGCCGGCGGTCTTGGCGAATTCTGCCGGGAACTCCTTTTCCATCCGTGCCACCACGCTGCGCCGCAGGGGAGCCGCGGTGTGTTCGAGGTGCCGTGTGGTGATCCGGCCAAATCGCTCCCAGAGCAGCTTGCGGTTGACGCGCGCCGCATTCTCGAAGCCGCTCCGCTCGGCGTCGTTGTCGCCCAAGCCAATGCGGGTATCAGCTTCGATGAACTTGGTGATGCCGCCGGGCGTGAAGAACATATCCGGACCCACGGGACGGCCAAAGAACATGTCGTCATTGGAGTACAGGAAATGTTCGGAGAGCCCGTCGATGTGGTGGAGCTGGCATTCAACGGCCTGCGAATTGTGGGTGGGCAGCACCGACGGATCCGCGAAGAACTCCTCGCTGCGCACGATGGTCACGGAGGGGTGGTCAGCCAGCCAGGAAGGTGCGGGTGAGTCCGTGGCGATGAAGATCCTCCGGATCCACGGCGCAAACATGTGCACGGATCGAAGGGCGTACTTCAGCTCGTTGATCTGGCGGAAGCGGGCCTCATGGTCGTCGCCCTCGCCGAGCACGGTTTCTGCCTGCTGGGCGCGCCGTCTGGCGATGTACTCGGGGTCGCTGCCATCCACCCAGGAAAATACAATATCCACGTCGAAGTCGATGTCGCTGGCATGATCGGCAAACATATTCTCGATGGTGGGCCATGTCAGGCCATGCCGCTGGACCGTGCCGCGCACCGCATCCTGCCGCAGCATGGTGCGGCGGGTGAGGGAGTTCTCTACAGGGAGCTCGAGGTGATCGCCCTCGAACCTCCACAGCTCAAGCTGCACACCCAGGGCCGGCCCGTACCAGAGTCCGCCGCCGGTCTCCACGCGGGGACGGTACAGGCGGAAGATGCGGGATTTCCGGTTGGCGCTCAGCTCACCGTCAGCCACCAGTACTGAGGTTTTCTTCTTCGCGTCAACGGTCATGGAGTAGAAGGGCTCATTCCGGAACGCTGACACCAGCGCCTCCCGGACCACCTTCCGCGACTCCCAGTCGACGGCGATGACCGGCCTCTCGTCATTACCGCGCACCAGGATGAAATCGACACCTGCGGCGTCCAACGCGGCCCGGACAGCCAGGAGATCGGACACCATGGCCTGTTGCGGGGTGAGATCAGCGTTGACCAGGGCGTAGCGCCCGCGGTGACGGACGACGTCGGACCTGTGCTTAAGATGCGCAACGACGGCAGGCGAGACTGCCTCGGCAATTGTGTCCTCTTCAACGGATGGGCTGCCGTGGTAAATCGGATCGACCTGTGCTTGAGTGATGGCTTTTTCTCCGGGATCGTGGGGTGCGGATGGTCAGGAACTTAGATGGACAGGGCCTCGCGCCAGCTGCGGAGGAAGGCCCCGCCGGCGTCGTCATGGATGACGTCGTCCGCCAGTTCCAGGTCAGCTGCCGTCAGGATGGTGTAGGGCTTCACCGGTACGCCGTCTGCGGGCCGGACGTCCACATGCTTCACATCGTGGTCGTTGTGGTGAAGCCAGTCTGCCATGGCGTAGTCCGTGCGGGAATCACCCACCGTCCGCCAAGCGAGCGGGGTGATGCCCTGGGCGGCCAGAAGTTCAACCGCGCGGCTGGCGCCGAGGTCCTTACCGAGGCGGACAGACTCGATGTCCGTGGAGATGATGGTGGGGTCCAGGCGGTAGTCTGCGGCGTCGTCGGATTCGGGCACGTGGTGGTCCAGGATGGCGGCGTTCAGGCCGTGGCGGCCCATGATCTCCAGGGCATCGGCGTCGAAGAGCTTCTGCTCAGCAAGGTAGTCCGCGCTGGCCACTTCCAGGTGCTGCTCCACGGAGACCATGGCGCGCTTGGTCTCATCGAAGAACATGTGGGCGGAGTAATCCTCGGCAACCAACCGGCGGATATCGTCCCCATAGGCCGTGGGCACGGCGAGATCGTGGTCCACGTGGATGGGGCCGGGGCCTTCCGCTGTGTAGCTGAACCAGACCGCGCCTTTCTCGCAAATGGCGTGGATGACGGTGTTTGCCGGCATTCCGGCGGCAATCATGGGTTCCATGACCTGCTCGCTGATGAACGCATCCGAGCGGCCCGTATTGAAGATGACGGGGATGCCGGCCGAAGCCAAGGCCACCAGGTCCGTAATGATGTCCGGTTTGACGTCCCGCGTCACAGGGCTGGCGATGGGGCCATCGACGTCCAGCAGCAACGCCAACGCGGGCGTGGAGTGGGCAGAGGTCCGGGCGGAACCTTGGAGCGGTTGAGTCATGCCCCTATTCTGTCAGTCCCTGCGGTTCCCTTCACAGCTATGACGCCTGTGACGCCATAGGAAGGTAAGTCACCTTTTGGCTACAACCTGCCTGTGCCGCGGGTCACAAGTTCCGTTAGCGCGGCATCTTCCCTAGGCTTGCAGGGTGATCTTCAAAGCTGTGGGCGAGGGACGCCCGTACCCTGACCATGGATACTCCGCGCCGCGGGACTGGGCTTCCCTGCCCCCGCGCCCTGTCCGCCTCGACGAACTTGTCACCACCAAAAGGACCCTGGATTTGGAGGCACTGTTGGCAGAAGACTCAACATTCTTTGGCGATCTGTTTCCGCACGTGGTCCAGTACCAGGGGGTCATGTACCTCGAGGACGGGCTCCACCGGGCCGTCCGCACAGCACTCCACCAGAGGACTGCGATCCACGCACGTGTATTGGTGATCGATGGCTAGGCTGGCCGGTCCGGAGCAGGACGCGGCCACGCCAAAAAAACGTAAGCGTCCCAAGGATGTGACGCAGCTCCACGGCCACCATGTGGTCACAGGGCCGGAACTGAGGGCAACGTTTGCCGAGGACGCCCGGGCCCCGAAGGGCCGGTTCGGGCGCCGCTTGTTCCACGGAATTGTCCTGGTGCTGCTGGTAGGCGTGATCGCCGCTGGCGCCGTAGGTGCCTGGGCCATCATGAACGGCGTGATCAAGGTGCCCACCGCGATCGCCAGCAAGGCCCCCATCAGCCTTTGCCCCACCACCACGTTCGACTACGTCCCCAACGAGACTGTGGCCCTGAACGTTTTCAACGCCACGTCCCGAGGGGGACTGGCAGGCACCGTTGCAGAGCAGTTCACGGCCCGCGGCTTCAAGGTGGGCTCGGTGGACAACAGTGATACTGCCTACTCGGGAGTGGGTGTGGTGGTTTCCGGAGTCAAGGGGCAGGCTGCAGCGTTCAACGTCCAGCGCAACCTTGCCGGCACGGATTACTTCCAGGACAACCGTGAGGACGAATCCGTGGATGTCATCCTCACGCCGGGCTATGAGGGCTTGGTGGAACCCCAATTGGTGGACCAGACCCCAGGCAAGCTGCTGTGCCCGCGCGAAGACCTGCGGATCGCGGACAACTCCAAGTGGCCCATCGTTCCCACGCTCCCGGCAGGGCAGTAACGCTAGCTGGCCAGGGCTTCTTGGTGAGGGGCGTCCTGTGCCGGTGCGTCGTGGGCCGGCGCGTCCAGCCGGACAGGCCGGCCCGCCTCATCGAACCTGGCCCCCGCGCCCAACTGGATGAAGCGCACTGTTTGTTCAGTGCGGGCCTCGACGTCGGAGGCCGGGGCAGGCGGGGGAGTCTCGCCGTCGGGCGTTTTGTTGCGTCGTGCGGCACTGGCCGAGAGCGTTCCGTGAATGAGCCGCGCCAACTGGGCGACGTCGATGTCCGGAAGGTAGCCCTGCTGGACGCCGTCCTGCAGGATGTCCTGGAGCAGGACGTTGAGGTCGCCAACGTGGTCCGCGAGCTTCGCGAAGGAGCCGGGAGAGAGGACGGCGGCCATTGCCGGTCCTGGAGGCAGGTGCCGGCGGCTCAGGTCCTCTACCTGGGTGCGGACGTACAGCGCCAACCGGTCTACAGGATTCCCCAGCGCTGCCAGCGAGTCCCGGAGGTCAACAATGAAGCGTTCGGTCTCATCCAGGGCATAGGCGATGAGCAGCTGTTCCATGTCTGCGTAATAGTTGTAGACCGCTGTCCGGCCAACACCGGCGTGGCGGGCGACGTCCGTCATGGTGAGGCCGGGAAGGCCGTGGGTGAAGAGGAGCTCTCCAAACGCGGTCAAAATCCGACGTTGGGTCTCGGCGCGTTGGGCAGCGTTCGTGGCGGCCGTGATCCTGGGCATATAGACACTTTACAGCGATCTGTCACCAAGTATCGCGGGTTTTTGTACAGCTGACGCCCTTAAGGGGGCTCTTCGAGGGCATTATCTGGACAAAAACTCGCGTAGCATCAAGGAAAACCGGTCAAGAAGCATCGAGGGGGCGTGTTGCGCGCAACGGTCAAGGACGTAGCGCGCCGCGCAGGGGTATCGCCCAAGACGGTCTCCAACGTCATGAATGGCATCGTGCCGGTCAGTGGCCCTACCCGGGAGCGGGTGGAGCAGGCCATGGCCGAATTGGATTACGTCCCCAACCTGTCCGCCCGAGGCCTGCGCAATGGCCGCTCCGGTGTCATTGGCCTGGCCCTGCCGGACCTGGCAACTCCCTTCTCGGCAGAGGTGGCCCACCACATTGTGGAGGTGGCGCACCAGCAAGGATGGAGCGTCCAGATCGAAGAGACGGGCTCGGATCCACAGCGCGAACAGGAGCTGATGACCCGGGCGAGGTCCAACCTCATTGACGGACTGATCCTCAACCCCGTGGTCCTGGACGAGAGTGCCGTGAAGGTTGGCGTGGCGCTGCCGCCGGTGGTCCTGCTGGGCGAGGTCTCGCAGCAGTTGGCTGACCGCGTGTTTGTGGACAGCTTTGCGGCTGCGCGGGAGATGACCCTGGCTCTGGCCAGGTCCGGACGCCGGCGCATCGCCGTGTTGGGCACCACTCAGGGGCGCGGATCTGCGGCAGCCATTCAGCGCACCCAGGGGTATGAAGATGCGCTAGAGATCCTGGGCCTTCCCCGGGATGAGTCGCTGCTGATTCCGTGTGAGAAGTGGACCCCGGAAACCGCGGCCACAGCGCTGGGTGCCTTCCTGGACAAGAACCCTGTTCCCGAGGCCTTGTTCTGCTTCACCGATTCCATGGCTATTGGTGCCCTCAGTGTGCTCTGGAAGCGGGGCTTGCGCGTTCCTGAGGACATTGCAGTGGCAGGTTTTGACGACATTGCGGATGGTCGTTATGCGGTTCCATCCCTGACCACTGTCTCTTTCGACAAACGCGCCATCGCCAGGGAGGCTCTGCGCCTGCTGACCGAACGCATGGGGGACAGGGGCTCCGCCCAGCGGGTAGTCAGCGTTGATTTCAGCATCGTTGAACGGGACAGCACGCGGGCTTAGCTTGTTGCGGCCGAAAGCTTGAGCCGAGAGTCATCGATCAAATTGTGTGCGCTAACAATTTTCTCTTGCTCCGCCTATTACATCGATGTAATGTGAGACCTGCGTCACCCCAGGGCCCACCATCAGCCCCAGTGCGGGACGCGCCGGAGCCGGATTTTGAGCAACACAGCAGTGACCTTTCAGCGGACCCATCCAAAGGAGTGACGGGTGAAGCAGTTTGAATCTTTGACCGGGAAACAGTTGTCCCGGAGACAGTTAATGACAGGATCAGCCCTCCTTGGAGGAGGACTCCTGGCCGCAGGCCTCACCGGCTGCGGAGGCGCCGCGCAGGCTGCCTCCGTGCAGGATATTGATTTTTGGCACCTCCTGTCCGGCGGCGATGGCATCAAGATGCAGGCCATGATCAACGCAGCCAACCAGGCCAACCCCGGATTCAAGGTGCACCCCACAGTGCTCGCCTGGGGGCCGCCGTACTACACCAAACTGGCCATGGCATCGGCGGGAGGCCGCCCGCCCGAGGTGGCCATCATGCACGCCAGCCGGGTCCCTGGCTACGCGCCGGGAGGACTCATTGAGCCGTGGGACCTTGATTTGCTGGCGGAAAACGGAGTCACCGCTGCGGACTTTGCCCCCAGGATCTGGGAGAAGAGCCAGCATAACGGCAAGGTCTTCTCCATCGCACTGGACTCGCACCCGTTCGTCATGTTCTACAACACTGACGTGGCCGGCAAAGCGGGTGTCCTGGGGACCAACGGTCAGCTTCAGGAGGTGGGCTCGCCGGAAGAGTTCAAAGACATGGCCCTGGAAATGCAGAAGGTCACCAAGGCCCACGGACTCTCCTTCGGGTACCTCGGCAGCGGTTCGCAAATGTGGCGCCTGTTCTACACCCTTTACAAGCAGCACGGTGTTGACATGGAACTGACGCCGGGACAGCCCATGAAGGTGGACCGGGAAGCGGCCATTGAGTCGCTGGAGTTCATGGCCTCCCTCTTTGATGACACCATCGCCGCCCAGGCGGGGGATATCAGTACGGGCATCGCGGAGTTTGCCCGCGGCGGATCGGGCATGCTGTTCAGCGGGGTGTGGGAACTGCCCACCATGAAGAAGGCCGGAATCCCCGTTGATGCGGCCACCATTCCCACGCTGTACGGGACACCCGCCTCCTATGCGGACTCGCATTCCTTTGTCCTCCCGCGCCAACTGACGCTGAACGAGGACAAACGCAGGGACGTCTACAAGTTCGTCACCGATGTCCTCAAAGGATCGCTGTCCTGGGCTGAGGCCGGACACATCCCCGGATACCAGCCCGTGGTCCAGTCACAGGCCTACCGCGAACTCACGCCCCAGATTAACTACGCCAACGCGGCGGACATCATCGCCTACGACCCCGAATCCTGGTTCAGCGGTTCGGGCTCGGACTGGCAAACCTACTTCGCGGAGAACGTCCAGAACGTCCTTCTGGGAAGGGACAAGGCAGCTGCAGGATGGGATGCCTTCGAACAACGCACCAACACCCTCCTCTCCCGTCCCAACCCGGTCTAACCGGCCCTTGTACCGAGTGACCAAAGGAGTTCTTGAATGAGTACCTCTACGCTGTCCCGGCCCAGGCCGGAGACTCTCCGCAAACCCACCAGCCGCACCCGGAGCAACCTGAGCGGCTGGGGATTCGCCGCCCCGTTCCTTGTTTTCTTTCTCGTCTTCCTGGTGTGGCCCATCGTCTACGGCTTCTACATGAGCCTCACGGGCAAGTCCCTCACCGGCGCAAACGACAGCCTGATCGGCCTCGCGAACTATGCCGAAGCCCTGGCCGACGACGATATGTGGCGTTCCCTGGGCAACACCCTCTACTTCACGGTGATCAGCACGGTCCCGTTGGTCCTCGTCGCGTTGGTCATGGCCGCGCTGCTCAATATCGGGCTGCCGGCCCAGTGGCTGTGGCGACTGTCCTACTTTGCGCCGTACCTGCTGGCCTCGACGGTGGTTTCCTTGTTCTTCACCTGGATGTACAACCCTCAGCTGGGCCTGATCAATGAGTTCCTGACAGGAATCGGCCTCCCAAGGGTTGCCTGGCTCAATGATCCCAACGTGGCCATGTGGGCGATCGTCATCGCCACGCTCTGGTGGACCGTGGGCTTCAACTTCCTGCTCTACCTGGCCGCGATGCAGAACATTCCGGCCCAGCACTATGAGGCGGCATCGCTCGATGGTGCAGGCGCCTGGCGGCAGTTCTTCTCCATCACCCTGCCGCAGCTCACCCCCACCACCGTCATGATCGTGCTGCTGCAGATCCTGGCGTCCTTGAAGATCTTCGATCAGGTGTACCAGATGACCGCTGGCGGCCCGGGTGGGTCCACCCGGCCTGTGGTCCAGTACATCTTCGAAACCGGGTTCACCGGTTACCGGCTGGGTTACTCGGCAGCCATCTCCTACATCTTCTTCGGACTGATCGTGGTCATCTCGGTCATGCAGTTCGTCATCACCCGCCGCAGGAGTGCATAACCATGGCAATCCCTACCCTGACCCGTCCCGCACCACCTGCCACTACCGCGGATAGCCTCACGATCCGCCAACCGCGCCAGAAGCTGACGGTCGGCAGGATCGCGGCTATCGTCGTCGCTGCCTTCATTGCGGTGCTCTGGCTGATCCCGTTCGCCTGGGCCACGGCCACCGCCTTCAAAACCGAGACGGATGCCGCGGCTCCGGACGTCACCTGGCTGCCGCCGTCGGGCTTCACACCTGAAGCGTTCGTCAAGGTGTTCCAGGACGGCAACATCCCGCTCTGGACGTGGAACTCGCTCTACACCTCGGCAGCTATCACGGCCATCACGCTGGTGATTTCGGCGCTGGTTGCGTACGCGCTCTCCAGGATCGACTTCAAGGGCAAGAAGGTGCTGATGACGGTGATCATCGCGTCCATCATCATCCCGCCGCCCGTGCTGATCATCCCGTTGTTCTACCAAATGCTGGCGCTGAACCTGATCGATACCTCGTGGGCCATCATCCTGCCGCAGGTCATCCACCCGGCCATGGTGTTCGTGCTGAAGAAGTTCTTCGACCAGATCCCGCGTGAACTCGAGGAAGCCGCCGTGATGGACGGTGCCAGCCGCTTGCGGATCTTCACCCAAATCATCCTGCCGTTGTCCCGGCCCATCCTGGCCGCCGTCGCGATCTTTGTGTTCATCGGCGCCTGGAACAACTTCCTCTGGCCGTTCATCGCCACCAACGACGGCAACCTGCTGACCCTCCCGGTCGGATTGCAGACCATCAAGAGCGCCTACGGCATCCAGTACGCGCAGAACATGGCGTCCGCCCTGCTTGCGGCACTGCCGCTGATTGTCGTCTTCCTGTTCTTCCAGCGCCAAATCATCAAAGGCGTCGCGACGACGGGACTTGCCGGAACCTGACCGGCCGCCTCTTTTGTCAACCAAAGTTTCAGAACACAACCAAGGAGATACATGTCCCGCGCACGCATCACCCTCGACCGCGACTTCACCATTGGCGAGGTACCCCGACGACTCTTCGGCTCCTTCGTGGAGCACATGGGCCGCTGTGTTTACACCGGCATCTACGAACCCGGGCACCCGGAGGCCGACCAGAACGGTTTCCGGCAGGACGTCATGAAGCTCGTGAAGGAACTCGGCGCCACCGTGATCCGGTACCCCGGCGGCAACTTCGTCTCCGGCTACAACTGGGAAGACGGGATTGGCCCCGTGGAAAACCGGCCGCGCCGCTTGGATGGGGCCTGGCACACCGTGGAGACCAACGCCTTTGGCCTGCACGAGTTTGTGGACTGGTCCAAGCAGGCCGGCACGGAAATCATGGAAGCCATCAACCTGGGCACCAGGGGAGTGGACGCTGCCCGCGAGATCGTGGAGTACGCCAACCACCCCGGCGGAACCTATCTGTCAGACCTCCGTGCCAAGAACGGCCACAAGGACCCGTTCAACATCAAGCTCTGGTGCCTGGGCAACGAGCTGGACGGGCCGTGGCAGATCGGCCACAAGACCGCCGACGAGTACGGACGCCTGGCGCAGGAAGCCGCCAAGGCCATGCGCTTCGTGGACCCCTCGCTTGAGTTGGTGGCCTGCGGCAGTTCCAGCTCTTCAATGCCAACGTTCGGCGCGTGGGAGCAGACCGTCCTCACCCACACCTACGACGAGGTGGACTACGTTTCCCTCCACGCCTACTACCAGGAACACGACGGCGACGTCGGCAGCTTCCTGGCCTCCGCCGTCGACACCGACTACTTCATTGAGTCAGTGATCGCCACCGCGGACGCCGTCCGGGCCAAGGGCAAGCACAAGAAGCACATCAACCTGTCCTTCGATGAGTGGAACGTTTGGTACCAGCGCGGCCTGGATACTGAGGATCAGCCGCACAACGTGGCCAAGGCCGGCTGGCGTGAGCACCCCCGTGTGATTGAGGACAAGTACAACGTGACCGACGCCGTGGTGGTGGGAACGCTGCTCAACTCGCTGCTGCGCCACGGTGACCGCGTGAAAATCGCCAACCAGGCGCAGCTGGTCAACGTCATTGCGCCCATCTTGTCCGAGGAGAACGGTCCGGCGTGGAAGCAGACCATTTTCCACCCGTTCGCGCGCATGGCCGAGCTCGCCAAGGGCCAGATCCTGCGGCTTTCGGTGGACTCGGACAAGTACTCGAACAGCCGCTTTGGAGACACCGATCTGGTGGACGTCAGCGCAACCTGGAATGAAGAAACGGGCAGGCTGGCACTGTTCTTTGCCAACCGCGGGCTGGAAGAAGCCGCCGACGTCGAGGTTGCCTTGCGTGGTTTCGACGCCCGCCAGGTGATCCGCGCTGAGGTCCTGGAGATCCCTGAGGGTGGCGACCGCTTGACCATCAACACCCAGGATCAGCCGGGCCGCGTTGGCCTGACCGCTCTGGACGGTGTGAAGGCGACTGGCTCCGAACTCCGCCTGACGCTTCCCGCATTGTCCTGGGCCGTCGTCGAGCTTGATGTGGTGAAGGGCTAACGCCGTACGCGAAAGGCGGGCAGCTGGGGAAGCTGCCCGCCTTTGGCGTGCTTATGCCTGCAATCGGGAAGGCCCGACGGCGGGGGCTGCTTAGACCGCGCAGCCGTCCGGGCCGCAGGCCTCAGCGTCAGAGGCGCCCACCGGGATCAGCGGGTTCGCTTCCTGCCATGCCTGGTTGAGGGCCTCGCTGAAGAGATCTGCGGGCTGGGCGCCGGAGATGCCGTACTTGCGGTCGATGACGAAGAACGGGACGCCGGTGACGCCGATGGCGCGGGCCTCGTTGATGTCCTGGTTGACCTCCTCGGTGTATTTGTCCGAGGTGAAGAGTTCAGCCACTTCATCTTCCGGGAGGTCCAGTGCGGCGCCGAGTCCGGTGAGGTAGTCCTGGTTGCCGATGTCCTTGCCGTGCTCAAAGTGGTCGCTGAGCAGCTGCTCCTTGACGGCGTCCTGGCGGCCGTGGGCAGCGGCGAGGTGGATGAGGCGGTGAGCGGTGAAGCTGTTGGCCACCACCACCTTGTCGAAGTGGTAGTCCAGACCTTCGCCCTTTGCCGTCTCCGTGACGTGGGCGAACATCTGCTTGACCTGCTCCGGAGCCATGCCCTTGCGGTTGCTCAGGTAGTCCAGCTCCGTGCCGTCATAGTGCTCCGGGACGGTGGGGTCCAGCTGGTAACTCTTCCACTCGATCTCCACGGAATCGCGGTGCGGGAACTGTGCCAGGGCGGTCTCGAAACGGCGCTTGCCGATGTAGCACCAAGGACACGCGACGTCTGACCAGATCTCAATCTTCATGCTTTCTCCAACCGGGTGAGCGGGCCGGCCATTCCTTACACGGCTGTTATTTTCATCACCCGTTGCCCTCCCGGGGACAGCCCCATACTCTTGGAAAGGGTTATGAAGCCAGCCCTCGGACTGGGGGTTTTGCGCGGAGGCTGACAACGTGCGCATAGGACTCATTGTTGGACCCTGGTTTACCGTCCCACCGGAACGATACGGCGGAACCGAACGCGTTGTGGACGCCCTGGCGCGGGCATTGGTGGACGCGGGACATGAGGTTCTCCTGGCCACCACCGCGGACAGCAGCTGCCCCGTTCCACACCTTCCAGGCTTCGAAGCCAGCAGACCCGAAGAACTGGGGAGCAGCCTCAGCGAGCTGGCCCACGTGATCAAGGCCTACCGGGGACTTCATGACGTTGACATCATCCACGACCACACTCTTGTGGGTCCCCTCTACGCGCATAGACCACCCTGCGTGCCAGTGGTTACCACCATCCATGGACCGCTGTTTCCGCGGGCCATTGAGCTGTACCGCGACATGGCCCCGGACACTGCTGTGCTTGCCATCTCCCACGACCAGCACAGCCGGGTCCCCGAGCTGCCCATAGCAGCGGTGATCCACCACGGCCTTGATCCTTCCACCGTCTCCGTAGGTGCAGGACAGGGTGGATATGCGTGCTTTGTGGGCCGGATGTGTCCCGACAAAGGGCTCCTTGAAGCGATCGATGTTGCCCGGGCGGCCGGAATGCCCCTGCGGATTGCAGCCAAGATGCACGCCCCCGAGGAGAAGCAGTTCTTCGGTGAGGTGATTGAACCGATGCTGGGCCCCAACGAGGAGTTCCTGGGTGAACTGTCCGATCCGGAGAAGTTCCAGCTGATGGGTGAAGCGACCGTTTTGCTCAACCCCCTCCAATGGCATGAACCGTTCGGGCTGGTGATGATCGAGGCCTTGGCCACCGGCACACCGGTGGTAGCCACCCGTATGGGAGCGGCGCCGGAAATCATCACCGATGGCGTCACCGGATACCTGGGTGGGACGGACCAACTCGCCCATCTTGTCAACGAAGCCCGCACACTCAACCGTGCTGACTGCCGGCGATCAGTGGACGAATACTTCAACGCTGCACGAATGGCCGCAGACCACCTCAGGCTCTATTCCGCGGTCATCGATCAGTTCAACGTCAAAGGCCTTTCCGACGACGCCAACGTGCACCAGAATCAGAGGCAAGCTCCCATCAACCTGTGATCAAACAACTAGTGATCGAACAACCTGTGATTGAACAACCCGAGACAGCCAGCCGGGACGCTGGTGGAAGAAGGTTCAGTGTGACATGACCGCCTGGAATGAAGACACCGAAGCCGGCGCGTCAGAAGTGGGTGCCGTCACCGTCGTCGAAGGTTCCTCCTTCTGTATCTCCTCGCATTCCGGCGACATCCACGGCGGCGGTTCCCAGGGTGCCTACTACCAGGACACCCGGATAGTGTCCCGTTGGATCCTGCGGGTCAACGGGGCGTTGCGGGAACCGCTGGTGGCCCGCAACCCCACGGCATTCCAAGCCGAATACGTGGGCCGGGCGTGCTCCACTGATGGCAGGTTCGACAGCCCGCTGGTGGTTCAGCACCAACGGCACGTCGGGTCAGGGCTGCGGGACGACATCACCATCAGGAACTACTCATCGCAGGAAGCTCCCTGCCACCTTGAGTTGTTGCTCGATGCCGACCTGGCGGACCTCTTCGACGTCAAGGGCGGCAGGACGGGCAAATCTTCGCCAGCGGTAACAACGGCGCACAAGAAAGAACTGCACATCGAGTCGGTCCACGCCACGGGTCAACGCAGGGGAGTGTCATTCCGGGCCTCCGGTGCCAAGGTGTCCAAGGACGGATTGGCATTCCACGTCATCATCCCGGCGCGCAGCCAATGGTCCACCAGCATCATCGCCCTCCCGCTGACCAACGGCGAGGGACCCAACGATCCCTTTACCGAGACCACCCCGCTGCATCACACCCCGGGCGTCCGCCGCCATGTGGAATGGGAAGAGCACGTTCCCCGGATAGCAGTGACGGATACCAATGTGGAGGATGTCCTGGAACGCAGCCAACGCGACCTGGGCTCCCTGCGGATCTTCGACCCCGCACACCCGGGCCGTGCCGCCGTCGCGGCCGGCGCTCCCTGGTTCATGGCACTGTTCGGCCGCGACTCGCTGTTGGCCTCCTATATGTCACTCATGGTGGATCCCAATCTGGCCGCCGGAACCTTGCAGACGTTGGCAGCGCTGCAAGGGACCAAGGTAGATGCCAACTCTGAAGAAGAACCCGGACGCATCCCCCACGAAGTGCGGCTTGGAGTCACCGCAGGACTTGCCTTGGGCGGCACCGCTTACTACGGGACCGCTGACGCGACACCCTTGTTCGTGTCCACGCTCGGCGAGCTCAGCAGATGGGGGCTCGGTGCGGACATCATCGACTCCCTTCTCCCGCACGCGGACCGGGCCATCGAGTGGATGGAGAAATACGGCGACCGGGACGGCGATGGATTCATTGAGTACCAACGGCCCAACAAGCACGGGCTGGTGAACCAGGGATGGAAGGACTCCTGGGACGGCATCAACTTCGCTGACGGCCGCATGGCGGAGACCCCCATGGCACTCTGCGAGGTGCAGGCCTACGCTTACGCGGCCTACGTGGGACGGTCGCTGCTGGCGCGGGCGGCGGGTGATACCGCCGTCGAACGCCGTTGCGCAGACCGCGCCGCAGCGCTGAAAGCCGCCTTCAACGAGGCTTTCTGGCTCCCGGACAAGGGCTATTTCGCGCTGGCGCTGGATAAGGACAAGAAGCCAGTGGACTCCTGCACCTCCAACATGGGGCACTGCCTGTGGGTGGGCATTGTGGACGAGGACAAGGCGCCGCTGGTGGCGGAGCGGCTCATGTCACCGGAGATGTTCACCGGCTGGGGCATCCGCACCCTGGGGTCGGACATGGGGGCGTACAACCCCGTCAGCTATCACAACGGCTCGGTCTGGCCGCACGATACCGCCCTGGTGGCCACAGGGCTCATGCGGTACGGCTTCGTCAAGGAAGCCAGCCGGGTTGCGAGCGGATTGTTCGACGCCGCCGAACACTTTGGCGGTCAGCTCCCTGAGCTCTTCTGCGGCTTTGACCGTTCAGACTTTTCGGAGCCGGTTCAGTACCCGACGGCGTGTTCCCCCCAGGCGTGGGCTGCTGCGGCGCCCATACAACTCGCCAGGATCCTGCTGCGGTTCGATCCAGATTTCACGCGTAACGTGCTCCATCTGGCCCCGATCCTCCCTGACTCCTTTGGTACCTTCAAAGCCGATAACGTGCTGCTGGGGCGCTCGCGGATCACTGTTCAGGCCTCCGGTTCGTCCGGAACGGTCACCGGACTTCCTGCCGGACTGGAGCTACGGACTGACCCGCGGCCGCCGCTGACGGGGGAGCTGTTCGGGTAGTGACCTAAAAGGTGCCGCGGCCGTAGCCCCTGCTTGAGCCGCTGGGATCCTTCACTGCGGTTGTGGAGCCCGGCCGCAGCTCAAATTGCGGCGCTTCCGGGACTTTGGGGGAACGCCCGGCATCTGCGATGTAGGCGGCGGCCATCCCGCCAAGTTCCACAAGCGGCAGGGTAACCGTGGTGAGGCCAAAGACCGCCCCACCCCTGGTACCTCCGATGCCAGCCACCGAAACATCATCCGGAATGCGGTAGCCGGAGGTCCACAGGCCAGCCAAAACACCCACGGCGATCTCGTCATTGGCGCACACGATTGCTTCAGGCAGTTCTCCCGCGCCGATGAGTTGGGCCACCGCGTCGCGCCCGGATTCCTGACGCATTCCAACGCTTCCCAACACCATGGGAAGCGCCTGGGCCTCGAACATCGCACGGCGATAGCCCACTACGCGCTGTTCCACAGCTGTCAGCCCGGGCATACCGCCAATAAACGCAATCCTTCGATGGCCCAGCGAGAGCATGTACCGGGTCAATGCGTAGGACGCGGCATGGTTGTCGATGACGATTTTGGTGGAATCGAATCCACGCGGGGCCAGCGCAACCACCCTGGTACCGGCCCTGACAGCAAGATTGACCTCCCTCGCCAATTCAGCCGTTCCAGGGGAACCTTCGATGTCGCTGCCGCAGAACACAATCCCGGAGGCCTGATGCTCCCGGAGAACGCGGAACTTGGTTCGTTCCTGCTCCGGATCCCTGTTGGCGTTGGCCAGGATGGTGACAAATCCAGCCTTGGCGGCTTCTATTTCAATGCCCCGGGTCAATTCGGCGAAGTAAGGGTCCAGGATGTCGCTGGCGATGACTCCGATGATTTTGCTGCGTTGCTGTTTCAACGCCTGGGCGGCCGCGCTCGGTGTGTAGCCCAGCGTCTTGGCGGCGGATTGGACACTCTCGCGAATGTCCCGGGACACCGGATGGGCTGAGCCATTGAGCACCCGCGAGGCTGTGGCCACGGAAACGGCGGCAAGCTCGGCTACTTCCCGCAATGTGGCCATATTTCCCAGACTCCTTCGGTGGATTCAACCGTCCAAGCCTAACTGGCACCGTGATGGTTCTGTGGCCGCGCCGCGAAGTGCTTGACAGGTGCATCCGGACACCTTTAGCGTAATGGTAAACCTTTGCCACTGCGAATTGAATCCTTGTGGATACAGTGGCAAACGTTATCCACTGAACTCAAAGGAGAGATGCAATGACCGACCTTACACAACCCTTCGACCTGATCGTGGTTGGTGCGGGCGCGGCGGGGCTGGCCGCCGCCAACCGTGCGGTGGACCTTGGGGGAAGGGTGCTGCTCCTGGAGAAGGGCCCGGTCCCTGGTGGTTCTGCCGCCTTGTCGGCAGGGATTCTTTGGACCGCCCCAAATCTTGACGTCCTACGGAACATCCAACCGGACGGGGATCCTGTCCTTGGACCGTTGGTGGTTGAAGGCTATGACCAGGCGGTGCAGGATGTCCGTGAAGCCGGCGTGAGTGTCAGCGACGAATGGCTGGACCATCTGGAATGGGGCCGGGCCTGCAAGATCGACATCAAGGAGCTGATTTCCACGTGGTCGGCAAAAGTTGAAGCCACCGGTGGTGGGCTTCTGACGGGTGTGAAGGATGTTGAACTCACCGTTGAGGATGGTGCTGTGGCCGGTGCCTCGTTTGAGGTTGATGGGGAACGTATCGCCGTCCTCAGTAGCGCCGTTCTCTTGGCCACAGGCGGATTCCAGGGTGATCCGGAGCTAAAGCAGAAGTTCATTGGCAATGGTGCCGATGATATTGCTGTCCGCAGCAATCCCAACTCCGTGGGCGATGGGTTCCGTTTGGGGGCCGCAGCCGGGGGCGCCGCCAGCCGTCACCTGTCAGGTTTCTATGGGCACACGCTGCCCAGCCCGTTGCCTGTATCTCCGGAAGTGTTCCTGCGGCTGACCTTGTATTTCTCCGCGTACGGAATCATGGTCAACCGGCTTGGCAGGAGATTCACGGATGAATCGTTGGGTGATGAAGTCTCCAACCAGGCAGTGGTCCGTGAACCAGGACGCCGAGGGGTTCTCATCTGGGACGACGAAGTCCAGCAGACCCGGGCTTTGGCCGTTCCGTACCCCAGCGGCATGGCCCTGGATCGTCACGCTGAGGCCCGCAAGCTCGGCGCCAGGACGGCAGAAACGGCCACGTTGGAGGAACTCATCGACGTCGTGGCTACGTGGGGTGTTGACCGTGCGGGCCTCGTGGAAACCCTGGAGAATTACCAGCGTGCATCCGACGGAGACTCCGTCAGCCTGGACGCACCGCTTCCCCAGCGTCCAAGCCCGCTCTTAAAGGGCCCGTTCCGCGCCGTGGAATTCCAGCCCTGCATCACCATCCCCTTCGGCGGGCTGAGGGTGAACGGTGACAGCCAGGTTCTGGACCGCGACAATCGTCCGGTCACCGGACTGTTCGCAGCTGGAGCAGACGCGGGTGGGGCCCAGGACCTCCGTTATGTGGGGGGCATCGTGTTTGGTTTCGTCTTTGGCCGGCGCGCAGCAGACGCGGCCATGCGCACCAGCCGTCCCTCGGACAAACTGGTGGCAGTCTCATGATTACCTCGACAGTGGGCCGCAGGGTCGCGTGGGCAGGCCCCGGGCAACTCGACGTCGAAGACAGCGGGTGGCCTGCACCGGGTCCGGATCAGGTGGTGATTCGTGTAGAAAGCGTTGGAGTCTGCGGAACTGACCTCAGCATCTGGCGGGGCGACCATGACGGCCTCCGGAAAGGTGCTGTTCTTGGGCACGAATTTGGCGGCACGATCGTGGACGTCGGGGCCGACGTGGAGTTCAGGTCCGTTGGACAGAAGGCAGCTGTAGACCCCAACCTGACGTGCGGAAGCTGCCAGGACTGCCTTACGGGCTCCCGTGGCCTTTGCGGCCAGCGCAAGCTGATGGGACGGGACGTCGACGGCGGGCTGCAGAGTTTTGTTGCGGTGGAGGCCGCTCAAACAATCCTTGTTCCCGGCGAACCGGATCCCCGTGCGCTGGCGCTTGTGGAGCCGATCGCTGTAGGAGTCCATGCCTGCGAACGGGCCGCAGTGAGGTTTGGCAGTCACCTGGGCATCATCGGCGGAGGCGCGATCGGCATGGCCTGCACCCTTCAGGCCCGTAGCTTGGGTGCCGCGAGCGTCACAGTCGTGGAACCAGACCCCCAGCGCAGGGCTGCCATCGAAGCCTTCGGCGTGAGCGCCTTGGCTCCCGGAGACATTCCCGAGCAGCGCTGGAACGTTGCGATCGACACCGTCGGCAGTGCCGGCACCATCAGTGCCGTCATGGACCTGATGGTGCCGGGCTCCACGATTTGCGTGGCAGGCCTTGCTACTGGCGGAACGCTGCCTGCCGCCAGTGATCTGGTGCGCCGTGAGCTCACCATCACCGGAACGTTCTGCTACACCACGGCCAATCTCCACACGGCTGCAGCACTCGTGGCACTTCACGGGCTCAACGCCCTTCCGCATGACCTCATTCAAGGTTTCCACAGTGCCCCCGAGGCAATCGAAGACTTTGCCCAAGGCCGTCTTGGCCGCGGCAAAACCCTCATCATCCCCTAGCCCAACAGGGCAACCACCCCAGACGACTGAATCTGCAATGAAGGAGAAATCAGTGAAAACCTCCCTGCAAGACACTGCGGTGCTCCCACCGCATGCCAAGAACAGCCCAAAGCGGGCAGCTGTCGCCAGTATGGCGGGCGGAACGCTGGAGTACTACGACAATTACATTTACGCTCTGGCTGCAGCCCTGGTTTTCGGGAAGATTTTCTTCCCGGAGGCAGGGGGCGTGGCGACATTGGCTGCGCTGGCCACCTTCGCGGTCTCTTACGTTGCCCGCCCGTTGGGCGCAGTCCTCCTGGGACACTTTGGCGACCGGATCGGCCGGAAGAAAGTGTTGGTCTTTATCCTGATCCTCATGGGAACGTCCACGTTCCTGGTCGGCTGCCTGCCCGGCTACGCGCAGATTGGCGTGTGGGCGCCCACCCTGCTGATCACGCTGCGGATACTCCAGGGAATTTCCGTGGGCGGTGAGACCGCCGCCGCCACAGTATTGACCATTGAAGTTTCGCCTGAAGGCCGCCGCGGCTTCTTCACGAGTTGGGCCCCCAACGGCATCGTGGCCGGTTTCGTTCTGGCAACACTTGTCTTCGTACCCATTTCGGCGCTGCCTGAGGCCCAACTCCTCAGCTGGGGTTGGAGAGTCCCGTTCTTCCTGAGTGCTTTCGTCACCATTGCCGGATTCGTGATCCGGGCAAAACTCACCGAACCAGAGGCGTTCGTAGAAGCCCAGGCTGAGCATGCGCTGGTCAAAGTGCCGGTTGTGGAGGTGTTCCGGTCCCACTGGGGTGCCATTATCCGCGTGACGTTCTGCTCACTCGCCTTCGCCATCGACACCGTGATCAAGGTCTTCGCCCTCTCCTTCGCCACCAGCGTTTATGACATCCCGCGGAGCACCATGTTGTGGGTCCTGATCGTCAGCCACATTTGTGCCCTGGTGACGCAGCCCTTGCTCGCTTCCCTTTCTGATCGCGTAGGCCGCAAGCCGGTATTCATCGCCGGAAATCTGGGTTGCGCTGTAATGATCTTTGCCTACTTTGCCGCCATTCAGTCGGGCAACGTCCCCCTGCTCTTCCTGACGGGGTTCCTCTCGGTCTCCTTCGCTTATGCGGCCATCAACGCCACGTATCCGTCGTTCTTTGCGGAGATGTTCAACCTCAAGGTCCGCCAGACGGGAATGGCGCTGGGCCTGCAGATCGGCTTGATCGCTGCCGGCTTCGCCCCCACGATCTATACCGCACTGACGGCAGGAAACCCCACGGATTGGTTGCCGGTGGCGATCATCTCAGCCGTCATCTCACTTCTCGCCGTAGCCGGTGCCCTCACGGCAAAAGAAACGTCCAGGATCCCGTTGGACCAACTGGGATCTCCCATCTCCAACCCAGCGCAGTCCACCCCCGTCCGTTCAGGAGAACAGTCATGAACCAACCTTTCCGTGTGGGAATAGCAGGTTGCGGCAATATCGCCGACAACCACTTCCAGTCCTACTCCGAGCTTTCCGACGTCCAGGTGGTGGGTGTGTGCGACGTCGACCTTGGCCGTGCCCGGGACTTCGCTGCCAGCCGTGGCATTGTCCACGCCGTCCAGTCCGTTCGGGAACTCATCGAATTGGGAATCGATGCGCTCAGCGTCTGCACTCCACATCCCACTCATGAGGCCGTGGTAACCGAGGCCGCTGCCGCTGGAGCGCATATTCTGTGTGAGAAGCCGGTGGCCACAGATGTCGCCTCGGCAGAACGTATGGTGCTGGCAGCCGAGCGCCACAGCGTTACCTTCGGTGTGGTCTTCCAGCGCCGGTTCTGGCCCGGGGCCCAGGCCCTCCGTGCCGCCATCGACGACGGTCGGCTGGGCCAGCCCATGCTGGGTCATTGCCAAGTGCTTCTGCATCGAGGCACCGACTACTACGGCACTGCTGCTTGGCGTGGAACATGGAACGCCGATGGTGGGGGAGTGCTGATGACCCAGGCCATTCACTACATCGACCTTTTGCAATGGTTCATGGGCGACCCTGTGGAGGTCAGCGCCAAGGCCGGCACGTTTGTCCTTGGAGATTCCATCGAAGTGGAAGACACTGCGGCAGCCCTCATCACCTTTGCCTCGGGTGCTGTCGCCACCCTCAGCGCCACGGTGGCGGCCTCGCCAAACCTGGGTAGCCGGATCGTTGTCACCGGCACCACCGGCGCCACGGTCAACGTCACAGAGTTTCCGGAAGGCTCCGATGCTATTAACGACCTGTGGGCCGTCCCGGGCGAGGAACATGCAGCTGATGTCTTCTGTGACGGGCTGACAGGAGATATTCCTGTGGCTGAGGTAAACGCCAAGCTCTTGCCTCTGCATAAACGCCAAGTGGCTGACTTCGTAGACGCCGTGCGGAACGGCGGCGAACCCAGTGTCAGCGGTCGCGAGGCTATGAAGTCCCTTCAGATCGTCACGGCTGTCTATGAATCTGCCCGCACAGGACTCCCGGTGCGGATAGGTGACGCGTCCATGGAACCGTTCAGTTTGCCGCACCTGGCCGCGGCGGTGGCCTCACGATGACACCTGTGGAGGAAAACACTGTGGAACTGAGCCTCAACCAGGCAACCACCCGCCCCTATCCGCTGATCGCCACGGCGGAAGCGGCCATGCAGGCTGGCATCCGGCATATCGGACTGTGGATCGAGCCAGTGCAGGAAATCGGTATTGCCCGCACCCGCAGGCTGCTTGCCGACACAGGGCTGTCCGTCAGTTCCGTGTGCCGGGCAGGGTTCCTCGCCGGCAAGGAAGGGGCTGAACTGAAGGAAGCGATGGATAGTGTGAGACGGGCCCTTGACCTGTCACATGAGGTGGGGAGCCCCATGTTGACGTTGATCGCCGGAGGGTTCCCGGAGCATGACCGAAGCATCCGCAATGCCGAAGACAGGCTGCGGGCCAGGATTGAGGAACTCGAGCCACATGCCCGGGAGACTGGCGTGCGCTTGGCACTGGAGCCATTGCATCCCTTGTTCGTGCAGAGCCGCAGCGTTGTTACGCGAATCGCGCAGGCGCATCGGGTGATTAAGGATTTTCCGGCCGAAACCGTCGGAATTCTTGTTGATGCCTATGCCACAGCCTGGGATCCGACCTTCGACGACGACGTCCTCGCCGCCGGTCCCCGGATCGCCGGCTACCAAGTCAGCGATTTCGCCCTGCCTTTGCCCATTCCGGACAACATGAACGGCCGGCTGTTCCCGGGCGATGGAAGCCTCGACCTTGGTTCCTTGACAGCCTCCGTCCGGCGGGCCGGCTTCATCGGACCTGTTGAGGTGGAAATCTTCAACGAGGACATCTGGGAGTTGCCGCTGCAAACCATCGTGGACCGAACCGTGGACAGCTTCGCTCGCCATCTCACCCAGCCCCTTAATGCTCTGGAGCGCCAACCCGTATGAAAACACTGAATGCTATCGCTCTGCCTGCCCTTGGCGGGAAGTACCGCACCATCGAACCCGCCGCTCCGGCAGCCCTTGAAATCAGCACCACTCCTTCAATATCGCGGGCGGTGTATGCCGCCGGACACGTGGTGGCGGATCCATTCCAGGCCAGCGCCGGATCTTCCTCGATCGACTGGGACGCAACGCTCAGCGTCAGGCACGAACTCTGGGGTCTCGGCCTCGGCGTTGCCGAAAGCATGGACACCGCGCAACGGGGGATGGGCCTTGACGCGAAGCAGGCTCTGATCCTGGCGCGACGAACGCTGGCCGAAGCCCGCAGCGTCGGCGGGGCTGTCGTCGTCGGAATCGGCACAGACCAACTGGGACCGGGACCGTACCCGTTGGCCGAAATCGCCGATGCCTATGCTGAGCAGTTGGCGGGGGTGGAAGAGGCCGGCGGCCGCGCCGTCATGATGGCCAGCAGGCAGTTGGCCCTTTCCGCAAAGGGGCCCGACGACTACCTGGCGGTATACAGCCAAGTGCTCGGCGCCTCGCAAGAACCGGTCATCCTGCACTGGCTGGGTTCCATGTTCGATCCATCCCTTAGCGGGTACTGGGGCCATCAGTCCACGTCGGCGGCGTCTCAAACAGTGCTGGACCTCATCGGATCCAACCGGGAAAAGGTTGCCGGCATCAAGATCTCACTACTCGATAAGGAACACGAGATTGATTTCCGACGACGGCTGCCGGCGGGGGTGCGACTCTTCACCGGCGATGATTTCAACTATGCCGAGCTCATCGCCGGGGATGAACATGGCCATAGCGACGCCCTGCTGGGCGCCTTTGCCGCCGTACCGCGGTTTGCATCAGCGGCGTTGTCGCGCCTCGATCGGGGAGACGCGGACGGCTTCCGCCGGATCCTGGAACCGACGGTGCCGCTGAGCCGTCTGATCTTCGAAGCGCCCACACAGTATTACAAGGTGGGGGTTGTGTGGCTCAGCTACCTCAACGGATGGCAGAGCCACTTCCGGATGCTCGGAGGACTGGAAACAGGCCGTTCGCTGGTTCACTTGGCTGACGTGTTTGAGTCCGCCAACAGCCTGGGGCTGTTTCCTGATCCCGAATTGTCCGCGGCACGGGCACATGCCTACTTCCGTGGCCAGGGGGTGTGAAGGGTGACCATCACTCAATCCTTGATGGGTACCGGACTTCGATGCCTCGTAGTGGGAGCGGCTTCCGGCATAGGGGAGGCAAGTCTGCAGAGGCTTGGCAGCAACGGCCACCGCGTCATCGGAGCAGACCTTCCATCGTTGCGGTGGCCTGATTCGCGTAGTTCCACCACTCAACTGGGCATCGATATCACGGACGAGCAGTCAGTGCAGGCCGCGGTTGCGGAAGCGGTGTCCCTCTTGGGTGGCCTGGATGTGGTTGTTAACACGGCAGGCATCCTTGGAAAGATTCAGCCATCCTCCGAAGAGTCCGTTGAAGAGTTCGATCTGCTTTTGCGCGTCAACCTCACTGGGGCTTTCGCGCTCTCTAAAGCCGTGCTTCCAGTCATGGCGGAGAGTGGCTTCGGGCGGCTCATCCACTTCTCCTCCACAGCAGGCAAGGAAGGCGTTCCGGGAATGACGGGTTATTCAGCGAGCAAGGCCGGCATCACTGGCTTGGTGAAAGCCCTGGCCAAGGAGTACGCCGCCGCGGGCATAACGATCAACGCCATCGCACCTGGCAAGATCGATACGCCGTTGCTCAACGGAAAGGCGCCGACATCCGGGGATCTGCAGAAAATACCCATGGGTCGCCTGGGGACAGCAGAAGAGGCTGCAGCCTTGGTGGAGTTCATCGCTTCACGCGAGGCCTCCTACACCACGGGCTTTGTGTTCGATCTCTCCGGCGGCCGGGCCGTTTACTAAGGCCCGATTTCCAGGATTCGGCCTAGAGCTCGCACTCCATCACGAAGTCGTGTTCAACCGTGTTTCCGAGCTTGAAGGACTTGGTGCCTACGCGCTGGAACCCGCTCTTCTCATAGAACCGGATGGCCTTCGCATTCTCGCTGTTCACGCCGAGCCATACCCCGGCCGCGCCCTTGTCCGCTGCATGGGCCAGTGAAGCCTGCATGAGCCGCGATGCTGCCCCTTGTCCGTGGTGCTCGGGGTGGACGTAGCATTTGCTGAGCTCCGTTGAGGGGAGTGCCGAGAGGACGGAGGCGACGTCGGGATCGCTTGCCGGCTTGGCAACCAGGAGCGTGTACCCGTTCAGCTGCCCGTCGTCGTCGAGCACCAGGATGGTGATGTTCGCGTCGGCGAGGTAGTCCACAAAGTTGGCCTCGCTCAGCGTTTTCCCGATGTGGGCCTGGATATCAGCAGGAGAGGCGCCCGGCGGGCAGGCCAGCGGGAAGGTGACGGCGGCAAGCTCAGCCAGCTTCCCGGCGTCGTGCGTTGTTGCGGTGCGGATGGTCTCAGTCACGTGGTCCCCTTGCGAGTTTTTGTACAGGTAATGCCCCTAAGAACGAATCTTAAGGGCATTAGCTGGACGAAAACTGGTTCACGGCGAAGCAGGAACTGGCAGTACACCTCACAGCAGGCACTCCCGCGGCGATGACGTGGCTGGTTCCCTTGAACCAGGACCCATCTGCGAAAGGACAAGAGTGCACCGAGTCATTAGCCCAATTCCAGCCCTGGACCGTCGCACTCTCCTGCGCACCGCCTTTGCGGGAGCGGCAAGCGGCGTGCTTGCCACCGGAGCCGCCGGATGTCAGCCGTCGCAGCAGGGAACGTCGCCGCAGGGAACCACAGGCAAACGGGTCCTGCTCGCCTTCTTCTCGCGGGCCGGCGAGAACTATTACTACGGCGACCGAATCAACCTCGACGTCGGCAACACCGAAGTCCTGGCCGGGATGATCAGGTCCCGCATCTCCTGTGACGTCTACCGGATCGAAGCCACTGACCCTTATCCGTTTGACTACGGGGAAACCGTCGCGCGGAATTCGCAGGAACAGGACTCCGACGCACGCCCCGCCATCGCCAATGCCCTTCCCTCCATTGATCAATACGACACCGTACTTCTGGCAAGCGGCATCTGGGGCAGCCGTGCCCCGATGATCATGGCCACGTTCACGGAGGGGCTGGATTTCACAGGCAAGACGGTCCACCCTATGGTGACGTACGCCGTGAGTGGCCTGGGCTCCACGGAGCGGGACTATGCCGAATCGTGCCGGGGAGCCACGGTGGGGCAGGGGCTCGCCGTACGTGGTGAGGAAGTCAACCAAGGAGGGGCCGCCGTCGAAAGTTGGCTCCGTGACAACCAGCTGCCCGCCACCTGACCCGGACAAAACGTACGACGGCGGCTGGTCACCCGGGTGACCAGCCGCCGTCGCGCTTTCTGGAAGTTAGTCCGCTTTGACCGCGAGCACCGGGCAGTCAGCTTCGAGCAGGATCCGCTGGGAGACACTGCCCATGATGAGCTTGCCTACCGGGCTGCGGCGGCGAAGGCCGATGACAATCAAGTTGGCTTCATTCTCGTCGGCGGCGTCCAGGACCTCAGCTGCTGCATCGTGCCCGCGGACCGGTTGCTTGATGATGTGCTGGATGCCGTGCTCGGCGAGGCGCTCCTCGATGCTTTGGATATCCGGTTCCTGGGCGTACCGGTTATCCACCAGGGCGTCGCCCTTGGACGAGTTGATGACCAGCAGTGTGTCGTTGCTTTTCTTGGCCTCGGCGATGGCCTGCGTCAGTGCCGCTTCGCCTTCAGGTGTGGGGACGTATCCCACCACGATGGTCATGGTTTCTCCTGTTTGTGCTGGAAGTGGATGGTTCAGTCGCTGTAGTCTGCAGCGCCCGAGTTGGCGGGGAGCAGGGGTTTCTTCGCAGGACCGTTGCGGCGGATGAGCTTGAAGATGAACGGCCACGCCAGGATGATCGCCACGATGATGTAGACCACTATCGCGATGGGCTCGCTGAAGAGACCGGCGGGATCGCCCGCGCTCAACTGCAGCGTCTTGCGGAGCTGGCCTTCAATGCGCGGCCCCAGGATCACGCCGAGGATCAGAGGCAGGACCGGAAGTCCGAACCGCCGCATCATGAACCCGAGGGCGCCGAGAACCAGCAGGATCACCAGGTCGAACGCCTGCAGGTTGACCGAGTAGGCACCCAAAGTGGCGAAGAACAGGATGCCGGCGTAGAGGTAAGGGCGGGGGAGCTGCAACAGTTTGGCCCAGACAGGCGCCAGGGGCAGGTTGATGAGCAGGAGCAGGAAGTTCCCGATGAACAGGCTCGCGATGAGCGCCCAGACCAACGGCCCTTGGCTGGAAAACAGCTGCGGACCCGGCTGGATGCCGTAGGACGTAAAGGCAGCGAGCATCACGGCGGCCGTTGCGTTGGTGGGCAGGCCCAGGGCAAGCATGGGGGTCAGTGTTCCGGCAGCGGCGGCGTTGTTGGCCGCTTCCGGTCCGGCGACACCTTCAATAGCGCCCTTGCCGAATTCCTCCGGGTGTTTGCTGAGCCGCTTCTCGGTGACGTAAGAGAGGAACGTAGGAATTTCCGCGCCACCAGCTGGAAGTGCGCCAAACGGGAAGCCGAAGGCAGTGCCGCGAAGCCACGGCTTCCAGGAACGCTGCCAGTCCTTCTTGCCCATCCACGGACGGCCAACGGGAATGACGTGCAGCGGTGTGCGGCGCAGGTGGGCGGCAACCCAGAGGGCTTCACCCACGGCGAAGATCGCGACCGCCACCACCACGATGTCCAGGCCGTCCACCAGCAGCGGTTGGCCGAAGGTCAGGCGGCGTTGGCCGGTCACCGAGTCGATGCCCACCAAGCCGATAGCCAAACCAAGCGCAAGTGAAGCGAAGCCGCGGAGCCTGGACGAACCAAGGACCGCAGTGACGGCCAGCAGGGCAAGGACCATGATGGCGAAGTAGCTCGGAGCACCAAGACTCACGGCGAACTGGACCACGATGGGTGCGAACACAGCCAGAAGCGCGGTGCCGATGGTGCCGGCGATGAAGGAGCCGATGGCCGCGGTGGCAAGTGCCTGCGCGGCCCTGCCCGCCTTGGCCATCTTGTTGCCTTCGATCGCCGTCACCACCGACGACGATTCACCCGGAGTATTTAGCAGGATGGACGTGGTGGAACCGCCGAACATGCCGCCGTAGTAGATACCGGCGAACATGATGAACGCGCTGGTGGGCTCCAAAGCGGCGGTCATCGGAAGCAGGAGCGCTACGGTCATGGCCGGGCCCAGGCCCGGAAGGACGCCGACGGCGGTACCCAGGAGTACGCCGATCACGGCGAACAGGAGGTTCATGGGGGTCAGGGCGGTGGCGAAACCGTCCATGAGGGAGGACCAGACGTCCATTAGAGGATTCCTTCCAGGAGCCCGGCAGGCAAGGCGATGCCCAAACCGAGGTAGAAGCCGTAGAAGGTCAGCAGGGCCAGAGCCACTGAAATGAGGCCGTCCCGGATGTAGCGGCGGCTGCCGAGTGCCAGGACGCTGCCCCAGAACAGGACGGTCCCGGAGATCACCCAGCCGGCCCAGTCAATGAGCAGGATGTTCAGGATGAAGGCACCGGCCAAGGGGAGGACGGTCTTCCAATCGGCGGGGTGTGCCAGGTCAACGTCTTCTCCGCCCTCGGCTTCGCCTTTGCCTCCGCGGAGGACGTTGATGGCAAGGAGGATGGCGCAAATGATCAGCAGCCCGGAAACAATGAACGGAACAGTCTTCGGACCCACCGGATCCGACTGGGAGTACGGGGTCACCAGGCCGTTCGCATCCAGGAAGACCAGGACGCCCACCGCGCCGAGCAGGAGGGCTACCCCCAGCTCGGCGCGGCCTTTGAGGCCTGTGGCTATGGAGCTCACGCCAACCCGAGCTTGGTGAGGACATCCGCCACGCGCTTGTCCTGGTCCGTCAGGAAGGTCTGGAACTCGTCACCGGTAACAAAAGCATCGGACCAGCTGTGGGTCTTGAGTGCTTCCTTCCAACCGGCCGAGGCGTGCATCTTCTCAAGCGCGGCGATCAGGGATTTCTTGTCGTCCTCGCTGATGCCCGGAGGGGCCACCACGCCGCGCCAGTTGGTGAAGACCAGGTCAATGTTGGATTCCTTCAGCGTGGGAGCATCCACGCCGTCCAAGCGGTTCTCGCCACTGGTGGCCAGGACCCTGATCTCACCGGACTTGATCTGCTGCAGGTACTCGCCGGCGCCGGAAGCGGCGAAGCCCAGCTTGTTACCGAGGATGGCGGGCAGAAGGTCTCCGCCGCCGTCGTAAGAAACAAAGTTGACCTTGGTGGCGTCGATGCCAACAGCGCCGGCCAACTGCATCGGCAGGAGGTGGTCCGGGCCGCCGGGCGAAGAACCGCCGCCTACTGCAATGGAGCCAGGGTTGGCTTTCCATGCCTTCACCAGATCATCAATGGTTTTGTATGGGGAATCCTTGCTGACCATGACGGCGCCCGGTTCCTCGATCAGCTTCGCCAGCGGAGTGGTCTCCGTCAGCTTCGACTCGGACTTGTTGGTGTAGCTTGCCCCAACAACGCCCAGGCCCATGAGCATTGTGAGGTCACCATTGCCCTTTTCGTTGACGATGCGGGCCAGGCCCACGGTGCCTCCGGCGCCGGCAAGGTTGAACACCTCGGTGTTGGTGGAAATCTTCTCGTCGTCCAGAACCTTGGCGGCTGCCCGGGCGGTGGTGTCGTAGCCGCCGCCGGGGGTGTTGGGAACCATGATCTGGAGACCGGTGATGGGCCCTGCGGCTGCGCCGGAGCTTTCAGAACCGGTGGACTTTCCTGTGGCACCGCAGCCGGTGGCCATCAGGGCGATGCCGGCTGCGACGGCGGCGACTCGCAATGCGCGGAACTGGCGCATGGTGTTCCTCTTCTCATCATTGAAAATTCGGGTGCAGGGCTATGCCCGTTGATGTGATGCTAGGTGTGTACGTGACGGCGATCACTCTTGTGTTCGCAGTGATCTTTAAGTTCATTGCGTTCACGGTCCCGAAAGGTCCTTCGCACGTCTGGGGTATAGTTCCGATACGCCACGCAGCGGGCCCCTGTTGCCCGATTGTTTCCGGCACCACCCAAAGGAACCCACGCAGTGACTCGACTGACTCGGCTGTCTCAAAGAAGAGGCATGTCCCTTGCCGGACAGTACCTCGTGCTGCAGTTGCTCATTGTCCTGGCAGTCCTGGTGGCTGTGGTGGCCATTTCACTGGCCCAGTCGGCGGACGCATTTGAACGGACCGAGGGACGCCGCGCGTTATCTGCCGCCGAAGCCTTGGGCAACAACCCCACAGTCCGTGCCCTGTTGCCCACCGCTGAACCTCGCGCTGGTTCTTCCCTTCCTGCCGTGGCTGAATCCGTGCGGACCGTCTCGGGTTCGTCACAGGTGGCCCTTGCCAAGCTGGACGGCACCGTAGTGACCGCCTCCGACCCCGGCCTGGTGGGCCGGCCCCTGCCGTTGGGCGAGAGCAGGGTCATGGAGGGGCGGGCGTGGACCGGAGTCCTGAAGGGAAACAACGGTGCCGTGCTCTCCGCGCACGTCCCCGTGATTAACGACGCCGGAAAAATGATCGGCATTGCCGCCATCAGCCGCAACTATCCCTCAACCCTGGAACGGCTGGGCGACGCCGTCCCCAACCTCCTCATCTATCTCGGTGTAGCCAGCATCCTTGGAGTGGCCGGTTCCCTGCTGCTGTCCCGCCGCGTCAAAAGGCAGACCCTGGGCATGGAACCCCGGGAAATCACCGGCCTGGTGGAAAACCGGGAAGCCATGCTGCAGGGCTTGAAGGAAGGCGTCGTGGCGTTGGACCCCCACGAACGGATCACTGTTGCCAACCAGAGTGCCCGGCAACTACTCGGTTTGCCCGTGGACTGTGTGGGAAAGAAGCTGCGGTCTTTGTCCGTGGATCCCGCTTTGAAAGTGGTGCTGACCCGTGAACAGTCCGACGCCGACCAGCTGGTCCTGGTGGGGGAGCGGTTGGTGGTCATGAACCGGGTGGCCCTCCGCTCGAACGGCCGCGACATCGGTTCAGTGACCACTTTGAGGGACCGGACCGAGTTGTCGTCCTTGGAGAGCGAACTCGGCGCCACCCGGACCGCCACAGACACCCTGCGGGCCCAGGCCCACGAGTTCGCCAACCAGCTCCACGTCATCTCCGGCCTCATCCAAATCGGCGAATACGACTCCGTGGTGCAGTTCGTTAACGGCGCCACGGTGGACCGGACCAGGCTCAACGATGACGTGACCAGCCGCATCGAAGACCCGGCGCTCGCAGCCCTTCTCATCGCCAAAGCCAGCCTTGCCGCCGAGCGGGGCGTAGAGCTGAAACTTGACCCGCAGTCCGCGCTTCCGCGCGTCAGGGACGAACTCTCGCGGGACATCACCACGGTGGTGGGCAACCTGGTGGACAACGCGTTCGACGCCGTCACTGGACTCGCCGGGGCCTCGGTCCGAGTGCTGGTGGTTGACTCGACGGACGGCGTCACTGTCACCGTCCAGGACAATGGTCCAGGCGTGCCTTCCGGCTCCGCGGAAGACATCTTCCGCCAAGGCTTCTCCACCAAAGACCCGGGACCGGGCGATGCCCGGGGATTTGGGTTGGCGTTGTCGCGGGTGATCTGCCGCCGGTCCGGAGGTGACCTGGTGGTGTCCAATGACAAGGGGGCTGTGTTCACCGCACGGTTCAGCAAACACGTCTCACATTCCAGCGAAGGGGCTGCGCAGCCGTGATCAAGGTACTGATCGTCGACGACGACTTCATGGTGGCCAAGGTCCACGCCGGATTCATCCAAAGGACGCCCGGCTTTGAGGTGGTGGGCGCGGCACACACAGGGGCTCAGGCCCTGATGGAAACCGAGAGGCTACAGCCTGACCTGGTGCTGTTGGACATCCACCTTCCGGACGCCAACGGCTTGGATCTCATGCACCAACTCCGGGATGTGGCCCCTGACCTGGACGTACTGGTGATCAGCGCTGCCCGGGAAGTGGAGACAGTCCGAAAAGCGTTGCGCGGGGGGATCGTGCACTACCTGATCAAGCCGTTCTCCCAAGCAGATCTGCAGGAGAGATTGGAGCACTACCTCAGCGCGTACCACGGGCTGGATGCATCCAAGGTGGAGGCCGAGCAGTCCGATGTGAACAAGGTCTTTGGGTTGTCTGCTTCCGAGCGGACCCTGCCAAAGGGCTGCAGTGTGGAGACTCTTGAGTTGGTGGAGTCGGCGCTGAAATCAGCGCCCGGTGACCTTTCCGCCGCCGAGGTGGCTGAGCAGCTGGGGACCTCCCGCGTGAGTGCCCGTCGTTACCTTGAGTACCTCCACGACGAGGGGGCGCTGGAGGTCAGACTCAAGTACGGCGTCGGGCGTCCTGAAAGGCGATATGTGCTGAAGGGGCGGTGAGCCGGACGCTCACCTAGTGCTGGTAAATGTCCTGCCTGTGGCCCATGGCTACCACCAAAACAATGAGCTGTGCGTCGCGGATCTCATAGATGATCCGATAGTCACCAGTCCGGACGCGCCAGTCTCCGCTGCTTCCGGAGAGCTTCTTTGCCCCGGGAGGATGAGGTGTTTCGGCGAGGATTTCGATGGCGGCCTGAATGCGCCGGCGTGCTTCCGGTGGCTGCGCGGAGGTCGTTGAGCTCCTCAGCTGCCTCAATCAGCTTGGCGAGATCTTCCGCGTCGATTAGTGCTGCCACTCGGCGGCCACGGCGCAACAAATACACCGGTTCATGGCTTACTCGTGCCGTGTCAACCGCTTCGGAAAGTCGGCTCCTGGCCACGGTGACTGTCATCTCGGTCATAGTGCGATTTTTAGCGTCGAGCGCTGAAATGTACATAAAGGCGCTTTTGGCTCAAATGCTCGCTTTCCACCCCAAGGCTGGCCCCAATTTTCCTGCGATGTCAGTGAGGATCTGCACGTAGTCCTCGTGGTCAAAGCTGAAGGGCAGCGCGAACGCCACCTCGTCCACTTCCTGGAATCCTGCGTGTGAATATAGTTGCCCGGCGATTTCGTCGCTGGTGCCTATGAGATCCCGGGCAAACATCATGCCCTTCGGTCCCTGCGGGGACTGTGTGCGGGGAGTGCGTTCATCGACGTACCGCTGGTACTTCTCCCGTTGGTGGCTGGAAGCAGAATCTGTGGGGATGACTACCAAGCCTTGCGATGCCCGGGCGGTGTTGCCGGCTGCGGCGGCTGCGTCGCGGTACGCGCGGATCTGCGATTGCTGGACCTTGGCGAAGTCCGGTTCCTGGTCCTTGTCCGGGAAGATCACGCTGCTGGAGAGCAGGTTGAAGCCGTTTTCTCCGGCCCAGACGGCCGATTTCATGCTGCCCGCCCCGTACCAGAGGCGGCTGCGCAGTCCGGGGGAGTGCGGCTCCACCCGATTGGAGAATTCCTCCACCACACCCTGTTTGCCGGAGAAGTCCCGGACCTTTTCGCCAGCTACCAGGCGGGCGAAGCGTTCCACGCGGGCGTATGAGAAGTCCTCGGTTGCCAAGGAATCCGGGTACAGCTCATGCTTCACAGTGTCGTAGTGCATCGGTTCGCCCACGCTCAGCCCCGGGTTGATCCGTCCGCCTGTGAGCAGGTCCACGGTGGCCAGGTCTTCTGCCAGCCGCAATGGGTTTTCCCAACCCAGCGGGGTTACCGCGGTTCCGAGCTCAATCCTTGACGTGCGCTGGCTGGCGGCGGCCATGACGGCTACCGGGGAGGAGATTCCGAACTGCAAATGACGGTGCCGGAGCCAGGCACTGTCGAACCCCAGCTGCTCACCTAGCTCGATGATCTCCAGCGTGGACCGGTGGCCGGCAGCCGGATCAGCAGCGTCGAACAGGCCGATGGTGAGAAAGCCAAGCTTGCGGAGGGGCTGTTCGGGGCGTGGCATGGACGTCCTTCGGGTTGGGTCGGCAGTTAGTGCCCAGAATAGGTGCCCATACCGGAGATGACGGCGGGAGGTTACCTTTTGTGATGGGAGCGGGCAAGCTATCACCCCTTCATAAGGTAGCTATTTCATTGCTTTAAACCACTTAATGCCACAAAATAGATACATGAACAGCAGAGATGCCATGCGTCGTCTAGGGGAGAATCTGCGAAGCCGACGAATAATCCTCGGCTTGTCGCAGGAACTTGTCGCCGAACGTGCTGACCTTTCACGGCCGACGCTCATGCGCATGGAAACCGGCGAGGGCGGAAAAATCGAACACTTGATGACCGTTGCGTCTGTGCTGGGTGTTGCTGAAGATCTTATTGGTGCTTTGGACCCCCTGAATACAGATCTTGGTAGGGCGCGGGCGCACCTGCTGAGCAGGCAGCGCGCCCCCAGGAGGAACTAATGGCTGCCCGAATCATCAGGCGCGTGGAGGTGCTGGTCAACGAGTCCGTGGCTGGTGTGCTGGACATTGAAACGGACGGGCTTTCTCCTCGCGAGCGCGTCGCGTTCACCTATGCCGACAGCTGGATGTCCGCTGCAGAGGCCTTCGAGGTTTCCCCGGAGCTACCCCTTCGGCGCGGCCCTCAGCGTCCCACCCAAGGCCGCGAGCTGTTCGGGTCCTTTCAGGACGCCTCCCCGGATGACTGGGGCAGAAAGCTGTTGTACGAAGAACTGCGCCAACAGGCTCTCATTGAGGGAGCGGGCCGCATTCCGCCCACGGGCGAAGCGGGCTACCTGTTGCTGGTCAACGATGAGACCAGGCAGGGCGCGCTTCGCTTCCGGGAGGACGGGAAATTCCTGTCGTCGTGGGGCCGGGGTGCAGGAATCCGCGACTTGAAGGTGCTCAGCGAAGAGGCCAGACTTTTCGCTGACACAGGCGAGGTCAGGGAGGAGAATTCCTTGCTGATGGGTGCCGGTTCCTCGCCCGGTGGTGCTCAGCCAAAAGCCTGGGTTCGGGACGACGACGGATCCATGCTGCTGGCAAAGTTCCCGAAGACATCGGACGTCGGCAACGTGCAACTGTGGGAAATGGTAGCCATCAGGCTGCAGCAGCGGTCAGGCATTAGGGTCGCCGAGTCACGGCTTATGCCACTTTCGGAATTTTCCCATATCTTCCTCACCCGGCGGTTTGATCGCGACGGTGACCGACGCATCCCGTACATGAGTGTGCGCACGGCTCTCCAACTCGACACGTACTCACACCCTGATTACGTGAAAATCGCCGCTGAAGTGGCACATATCTCTGCAGAACCTGTTCAGGATGCCAACGAGATGTTCAACCGAGCCGCTCTCATCGCTATGGTCAACAACACCGATGACCACATGAGAAACCACGGGCTCCTGCGAACCAAGAGAGGCTGGCGCCTGTCACCGTCGTTCGACGTGAACCCGGTGCCGGCAGGTACATCAGATACACCCCTCACCCCACAGGGCGGGCTCTTCGATAGGGACGTGCGGGATCTTGTGGACTTCTCCGATGCTTTTCGGCTGACCCGGGACGCGGCCATTGCTCGGCTGCGGCAGGTCGCCAGCGCCGTATCTCACTGGCGGGACGAGGCCCTCAGCCTGGGAGCTGAACCTGATTCCCTTGCCTACATGACCAAAGCCTTCGAAGGTGAGAATGCCAAGCGGGTGGCGTCCTTGGCTCCTGCCCCGGCCGTGATGGACATGGGAGGATCATCCACGATCCACAGATTCCGCTCGCCTTGAGCTCTCCCTAAAGCCCTACCGTCTTCAGGTAGTTCCGGATCCCGTCCACCACCATCTGGTGGTCTTCATCGGACGTCAGCCCGGATACGGTGATCGCGCCGATGACGCCTGCTCCGCGGACGCGGATGGGGAACGATCCTCCGGCCAAGGTGTAGTCCTCATGCGCAAGCCAGCCACCACCCACAGGGCTGTGCCCGCGGGCGGCGAAATCTTCGGAGAGCAACGCTGTGCTGTGCTCAAACCTCAGCACGGATGCCGACTTGCGGCGGATCCACTCTTCCTGGTCTGCGGTGGCCCCCGGCAGGACGCAGCGGAAGAGCACGATGTTGTGGCGGCGGATATCGATCGCCACTCCGAACTCCGAAGCGATGGCGTGGTTGGCGATCAGCGAACCAAGCCGCCAGGCGTCGTGGTTGTCGAACGATGAAAAGACCAACTCTTCTTCCTGCTGGCGGAGTTCAGCGTGCCGCGGAGACTCAGTCATTGTTCATTTCCCTTCCACTGCAGCGTCAGCCTCGTAGCTCAGCCCGATCTGGCGGCGGATCTCATCCATTGCGGCCATGATGGCAACGGTCTCATCCGGCGGCAAGATGGTTCCGGCGGTCTCTCCTGCGCGGATCAGGCGTTCCAGCTCAGCAGCTTGGAATTGCATTCCACGGCTGCCGACGGGCTGGTCATACCGTTCAACAACACTGCCATCAACGGCATGAACCGTGAACGGCACAGGGTTGTACCACGTGTGTTCAATGTCGATCCAGCCATCAGTGCCGATCACCATGGCCCGGTTGGCGCTGGCGGCGTCGAGCTCACAGTCCACCAACGCCTGGGCACCGTCCGCATACTCAAAGATCGCAGCGGTCTGCCGGTCCACTCCGGTGGCGGACATGGAGGCGCTGGCCCGGATTGCGGCCGGGGTGCCCAGGATGTCGAACGCGAAGGAGATCGGGTAGATGCCCAGGTCCAGCAACGCTCCGCCGCCCAGTGCGGGATCGTTCAGCCGGTGTGCAGGGTCCTGGGGGAGGCTCTGGTTGTGACTGGCCACCACTTTGCGGACTTCGCCGATGGTGCCGGCAGAGATGATGTCGCGAATCCGGATCATGTGCGGGAGGAACCGGGTCCACATGGCTTCCAGCGCGACCAGGCCCTTGGACTCGGCCAGATCCACGATGTCCTGAGCTTCGCGGGCGTTCATGGTGAACGACTTCTCCACCAGCACGTGCTTGCCCGCGTTCAACGCCAGCAGCGCGTTGGCGTGATGGAAGGGGTGCGGCGTGGCGATGTAGACCACGTCCACCAGCGGGTCTGCCACTAGGTCCTCATAACTGCCGTGCGCGGTGGCAATGCCGTACTGCTCGGCGAACCCCTTGCTGGAGTCCAGTGAACGGGACCCCACGGCCTGCACCGTAAAGCCGTTCTCCGTCAGGTCCTTCGTTTGGAGCCCGGCAATGAAGCCGGTGCCGAGGATTCCCCAGCGGATTGTTCCGTCGGAGGTGCCATTGCTGAGCGT
This sequence comes from Arthrobacter sp. yr096, assembly GCF_900108925.1. Lineage (NCBI taxonomy): Bacteria > Bacillati > Actinomycetota > Actinomycetes > Micrococcales > Micrococcaceae > Arthrobacter > Arthrobacter sp. yr096. The sequence goes on from NZ_FNYI01000008.1 coordinate 133,978, forward strand.
CACGTGCTTAGTCCTTTGTTGAGTCAGAAATTGGGTACGCCACAAACGCAAAGCGCACGGAATCCGGCGACCAGCTGTTGACGTTGAGGGTACCTTGGCCGCCGAAAAGTGGCCATGTATGGAGGGGAGTGGTCCAGTCCTCGGTCGAAACGAGTACGACGTCGACAGGCAAGTCCGCGGGGTGGCCTTCCGTTCCGCTGGGGAACCGGATGTAGCTGGCAAAGCGGCCATCGGGGGAGAGATGCGGGAACCAGTCGACGGTATCGGACTCGAGCAGTTGCTCGAAGCCGCTGCCGTCGGTCCGAATTCGGGCAAGTTGGGCGTGGCCGGGTGCCGAGGTGAACGACTCACTGTTCAGGTAGAGCCACTTCCCGTCCGGGGAGTACTCCGGGCCGTCGCAGTGACCGGACCCGACATCAACGCGGGCGGTAGCGCCGCCGTCGGACGCTATGGTCATCAGGCCGCCCGGCTGCGTAAAGTCGCCCGCCTCGATGCCCACGTAGGCGAGTTCCTTGCCGTCCGGGCTGACGCCGTGAAGGAAATGGAAGGAGCCGTCGTCGTCCGTGATCCTGGTGGCGGGGCCACCGGACAGCGCGGCGCGGTAGATGTGGCCGTCGTTCGCGGAGAGGAAGAGGCTCTTTCCATCAGGTGCCAGGACGTGATCGTTATTGAGCTCAGGGATACAGGTGAGCGGAACTTCCACTGGATGACCACCAGTCACATCGAGCGTCCACAGCTTTCCGTCCCCGTTGAGGATCAGTGAGCTGCCGTCGAGGCTCCAGTTGGGTGCTTCGAAGAGGACGCCATCAGTGCTGTAGAGCAGCTCGGCCTGGCCAGTTACCGACGCGATCCACACCTCGCAGAACTGGCTCGGTTGAAGGGTTCGGATCGCGTCGGCCACAGGCTAGTCCTTGCTGCTGAAGGCTGCGTCGAAGGAGGTCTGGGAGGCAGGGAAGTCGAACTTCTTCAGCGCCGCGAGGGCTTCGGGGGCGCCGTGGAGGCGGTCCATACCGGCGTCTTCCCATTCCACGGAGATGGGTCCGTTGTAGCCGATGGCGGTGAGGGCCCGGAATGAGGATTCCCAAGGCACATCGCCGCGTCCGGCGGAGACGAAGTCCCAGCCGCGGCGGGGATCGCCCCAGGGCAGGTGGGAGCCCATCACGGTGTTCCGGCCGGTGGGGCGGAGCTTGGTGTCCTTGCAGTCCACGTGGTAGATCCGGTCCTTGAAGTCCCAGATGAAGGACACGGGATCGATGCCTTGCCACATGAAGTGGGACGGGTCCCAGTTCAGGCCGAACGCTTCGCGGTGTCCGATCGCTTCGAGGGTGCGGACGGTGGTCCAGTAGTCGTAGGCGATTTCGGAGGGGTGGACTTCGTGAGCGAAGCGGACCCCGCATTCGTCGAAGACATCCAGGATGGGGTTCCAGCGGTCGGCGAAGTCCTGGTAGCCGGCGTCGATGACTTTTTCGGGGACGGGCGGGAACATGGCGACGTATTGCCAGATGGAGGATCCGGTGAACCCGACCACGGTGTCCACGCCGAGCGCTTTGGCGAGGCGGGCGGTGTGTTTCATTTCTTCGGCGGCGCGTTGGCGGACGCCTTCGGGTTCGCCGTCGCCCCAGACGCGGGAGCCGACGATTGCTTCGTGGCGGAAGTCGATGGGGTCATCGCACACGGCCTGGCCTTTGAGGTGGTTGGAGATGGCCCAGACCTTGAGGTTGTACTTTTCCAGGATGGCGAGTTTGGACTCGACGTAGCCAGGCTCGTCCCAGCGCCAGGCGTCCAGGTGGTCTCCGGAGACGGCGATTTCCAGTCCGTCGTAGCCCCAGCCCGAGGCAAGGCGCGCGACTTCCTCGAAGGGGAGGTCGGCCCACTGGCCGGTGAAAAGGGTGTACGGGCGGGGCATGTCAGGCTCCTTCAGTAGTGGTTGCGTTGAGCTGGATCAGTGAGCTTTTGGCGGCGGCGGACTCTTCAATCGCTGCGAGGATGTGCTGGACGTTCAGGCCTTCCTCGAACGACGGCGACGGCTGGCTCCCGTCCCGAACTGCCAACAGGAAGTCCCGGATCTGGTGCGTGAACGTGTGTTCCCAGCCGATGATGTGACCCTGCGGCCACCACGCCTCGAGGTAGGGGTGTTCAGGCTCGTTGACCAGGATCCGCCGGAAGCCCTGTTCGCGGACGGGCACCGTGGCGTCCAGGAAGCCGAGTTCGTTCAGGGCTTCAAGGTCGAAAAGGATGGTGCCCTTGTCGCCGTAGATTTCGAGCTTGAGGGAGTTCTTCTGGCCCGTCGCCACGCGGGAAACCTCTACTGAGGCGATGGCTCCGGAGGCGAGAGTCAGCGTGGCCCAAGCGGCGTCGTCGACGGTGACATCTTCCAGCCCGCCGTCAGGGCCGGGGCGGCGGTCCACGAAGGTGTGCAGGCGGCCGGAGACCTCCGTGACGGCATCGCCCAGGAGGAAAAGGACCTGGTCAATGGCGTGGGAGGCGATGTCGCCCAGGGCGCCGGAGCCGGCGGTTTCCTTGCGGAGGCGCCAGGTCATGGGTGCCTCGGCGTCGGAGAGCCAGTCCTGGAGGTAGGCGGCGCGGACGTGCCGGATGGTGCCGAGGCGTCCTTCGGCGATGAGTTCCCGGGCCAATGCCAGGGCGGGGACGCGGCGATAGTTGAAGCCGATCATGGACTGCACGCCGTTGGCTCGGGCGGAGGCGGCCGCGGCCACCATCAACTCGGCCTCGCCCAAGGTGTTGGCCAGTGGCTTCTCCACCAGGACGTGTTTCCCTGCCGCGAGTGCCGCGATGGCGATTTCGGCGTGCATCCAGCCGGGGGCGCAAATATCGATGATGTGGATGTCGTCCCGTTCAATGACCGAGCGCCAGTCGGTGGCGGACTCGGCCCAACCGTACTTGGCGGCGGCCTCTGCCACCTGGGTGGCGTCCCGGCCGACGAGCACTTTCTGTTCGAAGGCCGGGACGTCGAAGAAACTGGCCACGTTCCGCCACGCATTCGAGTGGGCCTTACCCATGAAGGCGTAGCCGATGGCGGCCACGCCCAGTGGTTGACGCGTCTGGGCAGGCGTGTGGTCGGATGGGTGGGCGGGGGTGGTCATGTTCTAGTTCCTCGCTGATTCTTAGAGAGTGGCTGTTTCCGGTGCCCAGTCCTCAGGGACGGCAGCCGAAGCAGGTGCGTTGCTGATGACATCCACGAACGAGCCCGATTCCACGGATTCTGCGATCGAGACCATGCTGTCCAGCACGTGGTACGCGAGGTCGCCCGTGGCGCGGTGCGGGGTGCCGGCACGCAGGGCGCGGGCCATGTCCAGCACGCCCAGGCCGCGGCCGTTGGCCGGCCCGGTGGCAGGGATGATCTCCGGTTCTTCCGCGCCTGGACGCCACAACTTCAGCTCGCCGTCGAAGTAGTTCGGGTCCGGCAATGACAGCGTAGCCTCCGAGCCCGTGATCTCTACGAAGCCCATCCGCAGGCGCGGCGACTCGAAGCTGAACACGCTGTGCGAGGACTGGCCGCCCTCGAACTGCGCCATCGCGGACACGTGCGTCGGGACCTCGACGGCGAATTCCTCGCCGGCCTTGGGACCGGAACCGATCACACGGGTCGCCTTGGCGGAGGAGCCGACGGCGGCCACCTTGCGGATGGAGCCGAAGGTCTGGATCAGGGCCGTGAGGTAGTACGGGCCCATGTCGAACAGGGGACCGGCGCCGTGCTGGAACAAGAACGCCGGGTTCGGGTGCCAGGACTCCGGGCCGGGGGTCTGGAACGTGGTCATGCCGGTCAGCGGGGTGCCGATGTCGCCGCGCTCGATGATGCGGCGGGCCGTCTGAAGTCCGGCGCCCAGGAACGTGTCCGGGGCGGTGCCAAGGCGGATGCCGGCCGCGTCTGCAGCCTTGAGCAGGCCAAGACCGGACTCGCGGTCCAGCGAGAAGGGTTTCTCGGTCCACACATGCTTGCCGGCGTTCACCGCAGCGGTGGCTACTTCGACGTGCGCTGCCGGGATGGTCAGGTTCACGATGATTTCGACGTCGGGATGGTTCAGTGCCAGCTCGGGCTCACCGAACTCGGGGATTCCGTATTCCTTGGCCCGTGCTTCGGCGGCCTCGACGAAGAGATCTGCGATCACCAGCACCTTCAGGTCAGGGAAGACCGTGAGGTTGTCCAGGTACTGCTTGCTGATGTTGCCCGCGCCGATGACGGCAACGCCTACGGGGCCTTTACGGGTGGAGGGAGCGAAGCTCATGCCTTGGCTCCTTCTGCTGCGGCGTTGAGGTAGTTCAGGCTTTCAGTGATGCCCTGGAAGATGTCTCCGGAGTAGTCATCGAATTCCACCACGCCAACCTCCAGCGACTTGGCGGCGGCGATGACATCCAGCACCGGGATGGTGCCCTGGCCCGCGGGCTGCTGGGCCTTGGTATCGGTGTTCCCCGGGCCGTCCTTGATGTGGATGAGTTTCACGCGGTCGCCGAGCCGGGCCAGGAGTTCCACGGGATCCTGGCCGCCAACAGCTGCCCAGTAGGTGTCTACCTCAAGGACGAGTTCCGGATCCAGCAGATCCTCGAAGTACTCCAGGGCGGTCTTGCCCTCAATGGTGGACTCCAGTTCCCAGGCGTGGTTGTGGTAACCCACGCGGATACCGTATTCGGCGCCCTTCTTGGCAGCGGCATTGAGCTTTGCCGCCGTGCCCTGGATGGTTTCAGCATCCTGCCAGTGCTCAGCCGGGAAGAACGGGTCGATCACCGTGGTGATGCCCAGTTCCTTGGCGGCGGCGAAGATTTCATCCTGATCCTGGGTCAGCAGGGGTGCGTGCCCGGACGGAGCGGTCAGTCCGTTCTCCTTCAGCGCTGCACCGAGCTCCTTGGCCGTGGCCACGAAGTTGTACGGCTCAACCTGGGTAAATCCGATCTCGGCCACCTTCTTGATGGTTCCAGGCAGGTCCTCCTGGATGGCATTGCGGAGGGTGTACAGCTGGAGTGAATACGACATTGGGTTCCTTTTCGGGAGTGGGTGTTTCCGGGAATTCAGGGACTTGGCGCCAGTCTAGTTAGCGCCCGGCGAGGGATCCGCCGATGCCGCCGACGCTGAAGTACTTGTTCAGCGTGGCGAAGACGATGATCGGCGGGAGCATCATCACGACGGCCAGGGCCATCACGGATGTCCAGTCGGTGGCGTTCTGTTGGAAGAAGGATTGGACGCCCATGGGCAGCGTGAAGATCTCGTTGGAGCGGAGGAACACGATCGCCACGAGGTAGTCGTTCCAGGCCAGCAGGAAGGCGAAGATGGCGGTGGAGAGGATGCCGGGCAGAGAGTTGCGCAGCACAACCTTGGTGAAGGACCCGAACACCGAGCAGCCATCAATCCAGGATGCTTCTTCGAGGCTGATGGGGATGGAGTCGAAGTAGGCGGCCATCATCCAGGTGGCCACGGTCATGGTGGAGCCGACATAGATGATGGTGATGCCCAACAGGTTGTCCACCAAGCCCATGCCCGCGAAGAGGATGAACAGCGGGACCACCGAGGTGATGATCGGCAGGGACTGCATGACGAACAGCAGCAGCGAGTATCCGGAGACTGCCTTGGACCGTCCGCGGGAGAGGACGTAGCCGGCGGGTGCGGCCACTGCCACGGAGACCACCACTGTGGACAGCGTGGTGACCAGGCTGTTCTGCAGCCACGTTGCGGCCAGCGTGCCGTTGAAGACGTTGGCGAGGTTCTCGAAAGTGAAGCCGGTGGCCGTGCTGGTGGGTCCGGGGGTGAAGGCCAGGACGACGGTGACCATGATGGGGACCAGGACGATCACCGTGATGGCCAGGATCAGGACAAAGCGCCACCAGCGTCCGCGCATGCCGGCTTCGGAAAGGACCCGGCGGGTCTTGCCGGTGTCGGTGATGCCGAGGGCCGGGCCGGATTCGGGGTGGGCGTGGAGTACAGCGCTCATTATTCGACGCTCGACTTTCGGATCTGGCGGTACAGGATGACGGAGATGACCACCAGGGTCATGGTCATGAGGAAGGCGATGGCCACACCGGGGCCGGTAGCGAAGTCCTGGAAGACCGTGCGGTAGGCCAGGACAACCAGGGAGGTGGTGGCGCTGACGGGGCCGCCACCAGTGAGCAGGTAGATGGTGGGGAAGTCATTGACGCAGAAGATCGTCATGAGGATCCACGAGATGTACGTGGAGCGGGCAATCAGCGGCAGGGTGATCTGGGTGAACTGTTGCCACTTGGAGGCGCCGTCCATGCTGGCAGCCTCGTAGACCGTGGTGTCCACCGAGGCCAGGGCCGCGGAGATCATCATCATCATGAAGGGGAAGCTGACCCACACCTTGAACACCATCACGGTGATGGAGGCGAGCGTGGGGTCCGCCAGGAACAACGGAGTGCCCAGGCCCAAGCCCCGGAAGATCGAGGGAATGAGGCTGTCAGGAGTGGCAACCAACCAGTTCCACGCCGTGGAGGAGACCACGATCGGCACAACCCACGGCAGGAGCAGCAGGACCTTGAAGGTGTTGCCCGCGGGGATCTTGGTGCGCAGCAGGAGCGCCAGCCCCAGGCCCACAAGCCAGGACCCAAACACGCCAACAATGGTGAACCAGAGCGTGAACTGTGCTGCCTTCCAGAACGCCGGGGAGGACAGGACATTGGCGAAGTTTTCGCCGCCCACGAAGTTGCCGGTCTGGAGCAGGTCGCCGTCGTGGGTCGCCTGGACTGCGGCGTGGATCAGCGGGTAGCCGTGGATCAGGACCAGCAGGACCACTGAAGGTATGAGGAGCCAGAAGAACGTTCTGGTGGTCTGGGCGCTGAGCTTGCTCTTGCGCCCGGGGGAGGCCCCCGAGCCGCCGGGGGCAAGCCCCCGGCGGGCCCGGGACAGGCCTGATGGTGCGGTGGTTGATGACATGGCAGGTACCGTTCTACTTCTTCAGGACCGACTCGAGGCCGGACTGGAAGGTCTGCAGGGCGGTCTTGGCATCGGTTGCCTGGCCGGTCAGGATCGACTGGCTGAACTGGTTCAGTGCCTGGCCGCCGTCCAGGGCTGCGAGGTTGGCGTTGAGCGTGGAGCCCTGGGCAGCGAACGTCTTGGCGATGGGCTGCCAGTCCTTGACGATCTTGACGTTGTTCGGGTCATCTGCGAATTCGGGGATTTCAGTGATGGACTTGAAGACCGGGAGCGCGGACATGAGCTTCTGCTTCCACAGTTCCTTGAGCTGGCCCAGGTAGTACACCAGGAACTCTTCGGAAGCTTCCTGGGAGGGTGTGTTCTTGTACATCATGATGTTGTTCGGGAACACGATGGTGGCTTTGTCGCCGTGCGGGCCGGTGATGGGGTCTGCCACCAGCAGGTCGCCTGAGGTGTCACCCACGCGCTGCGGAACGTTGACCTGGAACAGGCCAAACCCTGCCTTGCCGTCCTTCCACTGTGCTGACATGTTGTCTGTGGTGTAGCTGACCGCGGCGGGATCCACGATGCCGTTGGAAACGAGTTCTAGGACGAATTCCATGGCTTCGACGTTGCGGTCATTGAGGAGGTCCAGCTCGCCGTCCTTGTTCCAGACGCCGCCGCCGTTGTTGACCATCATCATGATCATCGAGTGGTTGCCGTAGTTGTTTCCCGAGCCTGCACCGGTGGCGAAGCCGAACGCGCCGAGCTTCTTCAGGGCCTTACCGGCCTCCAACAGGGAAGGCCAGTCGGTGGGCAGTGCCACGTTTGCCTTCTCGAACAGGGACTTGCGGTACCAGAAGACGCGCATATCCAGCTGCCAGGGAACAGCTACGTAACCCTTGTCAGACTTGAACGGGTCCAGCACGCCGGGCAGGAAGTCGTCGAACTGGCCGTTGGACTTCATCTTCTCAATGACCTTGTCCGCGTAGGCGATCTGGCCCTGCTGCTCGAACTGGAATGCCTGGAAGCCGCCACCGGTGGATACTGCTGGGCCGGTCTTGGACGCGATGGCCGAGGAGAACGTCTGGTAGAAGTTGTTCCACTGGATGATCTGGTAATTGGCCTTGGCGTTGTTCGCTCCGGAGAAGCCTTCAGCGATCTTCTTCGCGGCGTCGTTGTACGCGGGAGTGGCCCACGGCATGTCCCAGAACTTGACCGTTCCACCAGCGCCACCTCCTCCGCCCTGTGTGGCTGAGCCGCCACCGCATGCGGCCAGCAGCGGCACTGAAGCTGCTGCCGCGGTCAAGCCGAGGAAGCCGCGGCGGGAGAAGGAACGGGAGGCTGCGGATTGAACATTCATAGTGATTCCTTTCGGGACAGGCAACGCAGGATGTGCGTATGTTTGCCGGTCCAGCTCAACTTTGAGGAGGGCAATGCGTACTGAATGACTGGTAGTGCTGTTTGTTGTAAAGCTCGGGTCAGGTAAGGGCGGTGATGGATTCCGTGAGCGCCGCGAAGCGGTGCAGATCGGAGGGAATGGTGCCGGCGTCGAGGTGTTCCTTGAGCCGGCGCCACGTGGCGCGGTGTGCAGATTCGTAGATCGTGGGAAGAAGCAGTTCGCCTTGTGGACCGGTGACCGTGACCGTTGCCGGCCAGGCAGCCACTGGTTCCGGCAGTGTGACGCTGACGCCGCCGTCGTCGGTCAACAGGCGGAAGTCCAGCGCAGCAGGGCGTGCGTTCGACACCACGCCCTGCAAGGCGACCGGGGCGCCGTTGGCGAGTACCGCCGTCGTGGTGTAGCCGTGAGGTCCGCGGCTGAGGCGCCGGAGGTTCGCCAGCGGTCCCGCAATGCGTACGACGGCGGCAAGATGGTCCGCGAGCAGCCCACCGGAGTCGGTTCCCACCGGAGCGGTGGCCACGGTGTCGAGGACCGCGGCGCGGCCCGCCTGGGAACGGACTGCGTCCTCGGCCCCATTGATGGCCGGGTTGGAGGCCCAGCGCTGGTCCAGGACCACCACAGTGTTGTGTCGTGCGGCGGCTTCAGCCAGAGAGTCAACGTTTTCAGGCGAAGGGTTCACCACCACCAGGCCGCGGGCTCCCGCGGCGATGGCTTCCACAGCCTGCGCGGTCCACCCGGGCCGACCGGCGATGACCTGGACATCGGCGTGGTTTCCGTCGGCGGCCGGGCCGAAGGACTCGGGAAGTGATGCCACTGCCAGTGCCACGGCGCCGGCTTCCTGCGCCTCGGGCGTTGCCCGGACTGTGTACTGCGTGAATTCCGCGCCGGCGTTCATGCGTGGGCTCCTTCGGCAACTGCGTGCCGGCTCTCGACGTTGGCCACCGTTGCGTCGGCGATGTCCAGCGCAAAGGTCAGATCATCAATCAGGGTTTGCGCGGACGGTGGCTGCTTGGTGCCGGCGGCCAGGGCAGCGAGTTCACGCCATTCACCCTCGTAGCCGTTGTGATCGAAGGGCCCGTGCACTGTTGTCTGCGACCCACGGGTGAAGGCTGCCACGGCGGAGCCCGCCTGGACGTAGGACGGGGTGAAGTCGATACGGAGGGCAGCGTCGTCGGAGAAAGCCTCAAAGCTCCATTCCGGCTTCCAGGTGTTGTTCATGGCGGCGCGGAGCTCGATGGTCCGCGTGGGGGTGCGGAGTGAGATCACATAGCCGAAGGGGCGGACATGGCGTGCCTCGAGCACTTCGATGTCCTTGAAGTCAGGAGTGAACCTGCGGATCAAAGGGAGGTCGTGGATGGCCAAGCCCATGACGCCGCCGCGGAGTGCGCCCTTGATGACCTCCGGGTCCGTGTAGTCAGGCGTGCCGCCTGCCGGACGGGTGATGACCTCTGTGGCGAAGTCTTCAAAACGTGCGTTGGGCGGCAGGACAATCGAGGAGCGCATGGTGTGGGCTGTCTCAGGAAGGTCATCCCAGTTCTCTTGGGCGGCAAGCCAGCCCGGATCAAAGGTGTGCATGGCGCCCACGATGATCGGGACACCCGTTTCCTGACTGACCGCAGAGATCTGTGCGGCCTCTTCCGCGTTCATGGCGAAGGGCTTCTCGCAGAGGACCGCTTTCTTTCCGGCGCGGCAGGCGGCGATGACCTGTTCGGCGTGGAACTGGTGCGGGCTGCAGATGGCAACGATTTCCACAGCGGGGTCGCCAAGGAGTGCGTCGATGCTGGTGCTGTGTGCTGCGCCCACGCGGGCTGCCACCGATTCAGCGACGGCCGGGTCCACGTCCATGATGTGGCGGACTGTGAGGATCTCGCCGAGTCGGGCGAGGGATGGCAAGTGGATGGCCTGGGTGACCGGGCCGGCGCCGAGGATGCCAACACCAATGGGTGTGGGAAGTGCCTGCTGCGGTGCCTTTGGCTGGCTGGACAAGTTCAGTTACCTCTTCGTAAGCGGACTGATGTGCTGCTCATCACAACCTAGGGGGACTTTTGACGAGCGTCAAGCAAAAGTTGAAATATTGCCGACAAACTTCTGTTGCATGACACGCATAAGCAATCGTGCTTCACTAAAGGCATGACAACAGCCACCGCAAACGACGCCGGAAATGCCTCCGTCCTGGAGGCCGGCAATCTCTCGCGCGCTGGCGATCTCTTCCAACTCCTCCGCGACGGCCAAGCACGTACCCGCGCAGAACTGGCAGTCACCACGGGGCTGGCCCGGTCCACAGTCGCCTCCCGCATTGACGCGTTGATCAGTTCCGGACTGGTGGGACCCGCCGGCGAGGCGAGCTCCAGCGGCGGCAGGCCGCCGTCGCGCTTCGCCTTCAACCCCGCCGCGCGCGTCGTCCTGGCCGTCGACGTCGGCGCCACCCACGTGATTGTTGCCGTCACCGACCTCGGCGGCAGCATCCTCGCCGAACGCCGACTCGCGCAAGAAGTCGCCGACGGACCTGAGATTGTCCTGGGCCGCGTGGTCGCCGCCGGCCGTGAACTTCTCGCCGAAGCGGGCCGCGAACTTGGCGACCTCGCCGGCATGGGCATCGGACTGCCCGGGCCTGTTGAGCACGACACCGGGCGGCCGGTGAAGCCGCCCATCATGCCCGGCTGGGACGGATTCGACGTCGTCACGTACGTCCAGCGCTCGCTGCCCGTTCCTGTTTTGGTGGACAACGACGTCAACATCATGGCCCTCGGCGAACGAACCGCGTACTGGCCGGACCATGACAACTTCCTGTTCATCAAGGTGGCCACCGGCATCGGCGCGGGCATCATCAGCAGCGGTGAACTGCAGCGGGGCGCCAACGGCACTGCCGGCGACCTCGGCCACGTCCGGGTTCCCCGCGGCGACGACGTCCTTTGCCGTTGTGGCAACCATGGCTGCCTCGAAGCGCTGGCCTCAGGTCCCGCCGTCGCGCGTCAACTGCAATCCCAAGGGCTGGACGCTTCCACCGGCGCTGACGTCCTGCGGCTGGTGGGCGAGGGCAATCTGCAGGCCATTCAGGCGTTGCGGCAGGCCGGGCGTGATGTTGGCGATGTGCTGGCAACCGTGGTCAACCTGCTCAATCCGTCCATGATCATCATCGGCGGCAGCGTGGGAGAAGCCGGCGAACACCTGGTGGCCGGCATTCGCGAAGTGGTGTACCGGCGCTCCCTGCCGCTGGCCACTACGCACCTTCGCATCGGCATTTCCATGGCCGGCGACCGCGCCGCCATCCTCGGTGCCAGCCAGATGGTCACCCAGCATGTCCTGTCTCCGGCAGTGATTGAGGCCATGCTCCAAGCAACGGGCTAAGCCTTGTTTGGTGCCGGATCACGGGCAGCGGCGTGATAGCAATGAAAGTGATGTCTACTTTCCTTGCCAAAATTCCCCGCGGCTGGCTGATCCTCGCATGCATCGGCCTCATCGCCCTCAACATGCGCGGACCCTTTGTGGCCGTGGCCCCCGTGGTGGATTCCCTGCGGCAGGATCTGGGGTTCTCGCCGGTGGAACTGGGGCTGCTGACCGGCATTCCCGTACTCTGCTTCTCCCTCGCGTCCCCCTTGGCTTCGCTGGCCGGACGACGCCTCGGAGCTGAATTCGCCGTGATGCTCACGCTGATCGGTGTGCTGGCCGGCGTGGTGATCCGCTCCAGTGGCGGCAGTGCCTTGGTCATGGCCGGCACGGTCATCATCGGTGTGGCCATCACCATTGGCAACATCGCGGTGCCGCTCATCATCCGGCGCGACTTTGCGCCCAGGCGTCAGGCAACGGCCATGGGTGTGTACACGGCCGCCCTCAACATCGGCTCGTTCCTCACTTCCGTGGCCACTGCACCCCTGGCTGAGCTGGTGGGGTGGAGGCTGGCCCTGGCCGCGAGCGCCCTGTTGTCGTTGGCGGCCATCCTGTTCTGGGTGCCCACCGTGGGGGCGCGCCGGGCCTTTGTTCCGGCAGCTGTTCCTGTTCCTCCGGCGTCCTCGTCCGGCCCCGTTGCGGGTGTGGGCTGGTTGACGGTGGGCCTGACACTCGGCTTCGCGGGGCAGGCCTTCTCCTACTACGGCGTCACGGCGTGGTTGCCCAGCTTCCTGTCGGACGAACTCGCCATGGGCACCGCCCAAGCCGGCGCAGGTTCATCGCTGTTCCAGATTTTCGCGATTGTGGGCGGCTTGGGTGTCCCGCTCCTGGCCCGCTTCGCCAGTACGACGACGGTGGCGGTCACCTTGAGCGCGTTGTGGCTGACGGTTCCCGTGGGCTTGTTGCTGGCGCCTTCGTGGTGGTGGATGTGGTCCTCGCTGGGCGGCGTTGCCCAGGGCGGTGGCATCACCGTGATCTTCATTGCCATCATCAAGTTCGCTCATTCACAGGCCGCCGCCGGCAAGATGTCAGCTGTGGTTCAGGGCGTGGGTTACTGCTTTGCTGCCTTGGCGCCCACGATTATTGGCTACGTGCACAGTGTTTCCAATGGGTGGACGGTGCCGTTGTTCGTGATCCTCGGCTCGGTGCTCGCGTTCTGCGTGTGCACCACCTTGTCCGTGCGTTGGGTGGCTCGGCAGCGCTAGCTCGGGCGTGCCCGATTCGATGGTTCCCTGCGCATTCGACGGTAGGAAGCGTCTTGTGTGCAGCGAGTCGTCGAAGTGGGGTGAGCTCCGGACATGGAGAAGCCCCGTTGCTGGGCTGCCTCCCCGACGGTCGGGGTCACTTGTTGCGAAGAGTGCAGGCAGCCCAGCGTCGGGGCTTGATGTGTCGTTTACCCAGGTCTTGGACCTAGGCGGCGACGAGCTCCTCTTCCGTGGCCTCTTCACGGGCCTCGGTGAGGAATCGGGCGTACGCCGGAATGGTCAGGAAGGTGGGGAATTCTTCTGCCAGGGTGACTTCCTCGAAGATGGCGCGGGCGTCAGCGAACCGGTCTCCGTCGAAGCGTTCCAGGCGGGCGAATTCCTCGTCCAGCAGGTCCTCCACCCATTCACGGGTGATGATGTCGCCGTTCTCGATGATGGCGTGGGAGTGGATCCACTGCCACAGCTGGGAGCGGGAGATCTCGGCTGTGGCGGCGTCTTCCATGAGGTTGTGGATTGCTACCGCACCGTTGCCCCGCAGCCAGGACTCGATGTAGCGGATGCCTACCTCGATGTTCAGGCGAACGCCACCCTCTGTGATGGTGCCCTCTGTGCTGGCAATGTCGATCAAGGCGCGGTCGTCGGGAGTGACGTCCTCACGGGAGCGGTCCAGCTGGTTGGGCCGGTCTCCGAGAACTGAGTCAAAAACTTCCCGGCATACCGGCACCAGGTCCGGGTGGGCCACCCACGAGCCGTCAAAGCCGTCGTTGGCTTCGCGGGTCTTGTCCGCCCGGACCTTCTCAAACGACGCCTGGTTGGCGGCCTCGTCCTTGCGGTTGGGAACAGCGGCAGCCATGCCCCCAATTGCCATGGCACCGCGGCGGTGGCAGGCCCGGACCAGTTGCTCGGTGTAGGCGCGCATGAACGGCTGGGTCATGGTCACTTGGCCGCGGTCCGGGAGCACGAAACGCGGACCACGGGTGCGGAAGTTCTTGATCAGGGAGAAGATGTAATCCCAGCGGCCGGCGTTCAAACCGCTCGCATGGTCGCGGAGTTCGTACAGGATCTCTTCCATCTCGAAAGCGGCGGTGATGGTTTCGATCAGTACCGTTGCGCGGATGGTTCCCTGCGGGATGCCCAGCAGGTCCTGGGCCAGGACGAAGATGTCGTTCCACAGCCGTGCTTCGAGGTGGTTCTCGATCTTCGGCAGGTAGAAGTACGGCCCCTTGCCCTGGGCCAGCAGGCGGCGGGCGTTGTGGAAGAAGAACAGGCCGAAGTCCACAATGCCGCCGGCGATCGGCTTGCCGTCAATGAGCATGTGCTTCTCCGGCAGGTGCCAGCCACGGGGACGGACCACAATGGTGGGCAGGTTCTCGGCGGACTTGAGCTTGTATTCCTTGCCCTCGGGGGTGGTGAAATCGATCCGACGTTCCAAGGCATCCGTCAGGTTCAACTGCCCCTGGATGACGTTGCGCCACGTCGGGGTGGACGAGTCCTCCATGTCAGCCAGCCACACCTTCGCACCCGAATTCAGGGCGTTGATGGTCATTTTCTTGTCCACCGGACCCGTGATCTCCACACGGCGGTCCTCCAAGCCCGGTGCCGGGGGAGCGACGCGCCAGGACGGATCATTGCGGATACCCTCAGTTTCCGGGCGGAACCGCGGATCCTGGCCCGCGGCGATCTGCCCACGACGTGTGTGCCGTGCCTGCATCAGCTCCTGACGACGATCCGCCGTAGCCCTGTGCAACTTGCCAATGAACTCAAGGGCGTCCGGCGTGAGGACCTCGTTCTGCCGGCAAATGGGCTGCGCGGTGATAGTGATGCCATTGATAGTGAAGTTGTCAGTGAAGCTGTTCATTTCAATCTCTCCTATGGGAAGCAAATGTTCGACGGCGTTCGCCACTTGGGGCGGTTGGGTCGCCTTGAGGTGCCGGGTCGGGCAATCCTCCGCGTGCTATTCCCCATCCCGGCCGCATGGCCTCGCGGGGCTCGGCCGGCGGCCGGGACAGGGCCCCTTTTACGCACGCTTCCGGATCACCCGACCAGACGGTTACGGACGCTCGGCCGCTGGGGCGAGTGCCGCCGTCGTGCCTTCCGGTGAGCGAAGCGAACAGCTCACCGTGGGCGTGTTGGTTAGTGGAATTGGCCCTCTTCGGTCGATCCGACCAGTGCGAGGGTGGATGCGTTCGGGTTGAGCGCGGTTGCGATGTCGTCGAAGTAGCCGGTGCCGACTTCGCGCTGGTGCTTGGTGGCGGTGTAGCCGCGGGACTCGGAGGCGAATTCCTTTTCCTGGAGCTCGACGTACGCGCTCATGCCTTCACGGGCGTAACCGTGGGCGAGGTCGAACATGGAGTAGTTCAGGGCGTGGAAGCCGGCCAGGGTGATGAACTGGAACGTGAAGCCCATGGCACCGAGTTCGCGCTGGAACTTCGCGATGGTGGTGTCGTCCAGGTGCTTGCGCCAGTTGAAGGACGGGGAGCAGTTGTAGGAGAGCATCTGGTCCGGGAACTCGGCCTTGACCGACTCGGCGAACTTGCGGGCCAGTTCCAGGTCCGGGGTGCCGGTCTCCATCCAGATGAGGTCGGAGTATGGTGCGTAGGCCTTGGCGCGGGCGATGCAGGGCTCGATTCCGTTGCGGACCTTGTAGAAGCCCTCGGCGGTACGGACCGGCTGTCCGCCTTCGCGGAGGATGAATTCCTGGTCGCGCTCGTCAACGTCGGAGGTAATCAGGGTTGCTGCTTCGGCGTCGGTGCGGGCGATGACCACCGTCGGGGTGTCGGCGACGTCGGCTGCCAAGCGGGCTGCGTTCAGGGTCCGGATGTGCTGCTGGGTGGGGATGAGGACCTTGCCGCCCAAGTGGCCACACTTCTTTTCGGAAGCGAGCTGGTCTTCCCAGTGAACGCCCGAGGCACCTGCGGTGATCATGGATTTCATGAGCTCGTAAGCGTTCAACGGGCCACCGAAACCGGCTTCGGCGTCGGCCACGATCGGGACCAGCCAGTCTTCAACGGTCTTGACGCCCTCGGCATACTCGATCTGGTCTGCACGGAGCAGGGCGTTGTTGATGCGGCGGACAACCTGGGGTACCGAGTTGGCCGGGTACAGGGACTGGTCCGGGTAGGTCTGGCCCGAAAGGTTGGCATCAGCTGCCACCTGCCAGCCGGAAAGGTAGATGGCGCGGAGCCCGGCCTTGACCTGCTGCACGGCCTGGTTGCCGGTCAGGGCACCGAGTGCGTTGGTGTAGCCGCCGGTGGGAGCTTCCTCGGTGAGTTGCTTCCAGAGCTTCTCCGAACCGCGGCGGGCCAGGGTGTGCTCTTCGGAGACGCGACCGCGGAGGCGGACGACGTCGGTGGCCGAGTAATCACGGGTGACGCCTTCCCAGCGCGGGTTGGCGGACCATTCAAGTTCCAGCGCTGCGGCCTGCTGCTCTGCACTCTGCTCTGCTGGTTCAAATGATGCGGTCATCTTGATCTCCTATGTGGTGCCCGGGCCGGCCTCCGCTGCGCCTTTGCTGCATCGGCCGGCTTGTCCGGGATCTTTATTTCTTTTTCGTAAGACCTACTTTTCTGCACTTCCAAGAGGGTTACTAGAGGAAAAGTATGGAAAGAAATGCACTTCTTCGCGTATTCTCAAGAAATGTCGCCTGTGAGCTGGAATCGCGAAGTAGCATCGCCGTCGTTGTCCCCTGCGTCCCCTGAACTGGACGTCATCAGCCTTGGTCGGCGCGTGCGCCATCTGCGCAAGCAGGCGGGGCTGACCCTGGACGACTTGAGTGCCGCCGTCGGGACCGCTCCAAGCCAGTTGAGCCTGATCGAAAACGGCAAGCGCGAACCCAAGCTGGGGCTGCTGCAGCAGCTGGCTGCGTCCCTCAACGTGAGCATCGATCAGCTCCTGGGCGCGGAGCCGCCGAGTCGTCGCGCGGCCTTGGAAATCGAGTTGGAACGGTACCAGCGCGGGCCGCTGTATGAGTCGTTGAACCTGCCGAAAATCCGCATCAGCTCGCGGCTTCCGCTGGATGTGCTGGAGTCGCAGGTTGGGCTGCTTCAGGAGCTCGAACGCAAACTTAACGAGCAAGTGGCGACGCCGGAAGAAGCCCGCCGCGCGAACGGTGAGTTGCGTGCCATGATGCGCGAGCGCGGTAACTACTTCCCTGAGTATGAGGCGGAGGCGCAGAAGGTCCTCAAGGGGGTTGGCTACACCGCCGGTCCGCTCAGTCAGCACGTCATTGCGGACATCGCGGAGAACCTCGGCTTCTCGCTGCATCACGTGGGGGATTTACCGCACTCGACGCGCTCCGTGACGGACTTGAAGAACCGCAGAATTTATCTGACGCAGAACCAGCGGCAAGATCACGATCCCCGGTCTGTTTTGCTCCAGGCGCTGGGTCATTACGTCCTGGGCCACGAAACTCCGCGGAACTACGGAGATTTCCTGGCGCAGCGCGTTGCCACCAACTACTTTGCCGCGGCGCTGTTGCTGCCGGAGCAGGCCACGGTGGACTTCCTGCAGAAGGCCAAAGCGGCCAAGGAGATCGCTGTGGAGGACATTCGCGATGCCTTCGCTGTGTCCTACGAGACCGCTGCGCACCGTTTCACCAACCTGGCCACCAAGCACCTGGGCATCACCACGCACTTCCAGAAGACCCACCAGTCCGGCATCATCTACAAGGCCTACGAGAACGATGGCGTCACCTTCCCGCAGGATCACACCGGGGCTATTGAGGGGCAGCCGTCGTGCAAGGCGTGGACCTCGCGCGCCGTATTCGATGTGCCGGACAAGTTCAGCGCCTACAGCCAGTACACGGATACGCCGTCGGGCACGTACTGGTGCACGGCCCGTACTGAGCGATCGGCAAACGGGGAGTTCTCGCTGAGCATCGGCGTGCCGTACCAGCATGTGAAATGGTTCCGTGGCCGGGAGACCACGGCCCGTGCCACGTCCAACTGCCCGGACCCCAACTGCTGCAAGCGGCCCCCGGCCTCGCTGGCGAACGAGTGGGCCGGTAACGCCTGGCCCTCCGCCCGCGCGCACTCGCACCTGCTGGCCGCCATGCCTCCAGGCGCCTTCCCCGGCGTGGACGAGACCGAGGTGTACTCCTTCCTGGCGGCCCACTCCGAGCGCTGACGCTCTCTCACCTTTCGCGTGTTTGGGCGTGACGCTCTCTCACCTTTGGGGTGTTTGGGCGGGACGCTCTCTCACCTTTGGGCAACAATTGGCGAACCCTCGCTCACCCAGCGTGAGTTCCGCCCCCGAAAGGGGGCACCATGTGAGGAGCACACAAACGCGAGGGGACCCGTCATGAATCCAGTCCGGAAAGCTGCCGTGGCCATCGCGGCAGCCGCCATGGTGAGTGGCTCGGCAACGGTCAGTGCCTGCTCCGGCCAGCCGTCCGCCGTCGTACTCCAAACGGCCGACGGTGTAACGCGGCTTTCCGTCGAAACGGTGGATTACACCGCGCAGCTTGAGGCGTTCAACGCTTCGGCGCGAAAGCTAGGCTCCGCGCTTCTTGTTGATAGCGGCGATTCAGGCAACGGCAACGTGGTGTCGTCGCCCGCCAGCTTATTGATTGCGTTGAGCATGCTTCGGTCCGGGGCTTCGGGGGCCACTGCTGCGGAGATGGATTCCGTGTTGGGGTTGCCCGGCGAGGGGCGCGAGGAAGCGATGAACGCTCTGCTCGCCTCCCTGGAAAAATTCGACGGCGACCCCGGTTCAGTGGACGAGGACAATCCGCCGCGCAAACCGGTGATGCACGCTGCCAGCGGGCTGTTCGTGGATAAAGGCGTGCCCACGGGCGAGGAGTACCTGGCCACGCTCGCCAAGCATTTCGGCACGGGGGTGTACCCAGTGAACTTCGCTGACGAGGCTGCCACCAAACCGGCCATCGACCAATGGGTGAGCAAGAACACCGGTGGGCGGATCAAGAAAGCGCCCGCACACTACGATCCCGACAACACCTTCAGCCTGCTCAACGCCCTCTACTTCGCCGCCGCCTGGGAGACCCCGTTCGACGCCAGCGACACAGCCGACCGCCCCTTCACCAAGGCCGGCGACGAGGTAATCTCCGTGCCAACCATGCACTCTTCGCTCGCCATGGCCTACGCGGAGGCCCCCGGATGGAAGGCTGTGGACCTGCCGTACGCCGAGGGTTTCGTGATGCGATTGGTACTGCCCGACGGCGGTGCGTCGGGTTCGTCAGGTTCGGCTCCGGTTTCGGCGGAGGTGCTTGGTGAGGTGGCGGCCAAGTTGAGCAGCGCCCCGCTGGACATGGTCCACCTTCAGTTACCCAAGTGGGACCATAAGACAAGCTTCGAGCTGAGGGCGGTCTTCGAGACACTCGGACTCAACCAGATGCTGTCCACGGATAAGGACTTCAACGCCATCCAGCCGGACATGAAACTGACACAGGCTGCGCAGGCCGCCAACATTACGGTGGCGGAGAAGGGCACCATCGCGTCGGCCGTCACCCAACTAAACGCCGTGGGCTCAGCGGCAGGGCCTGAACCCCAACGTGAGCTGATCCTCGACCACCCGTTCCAGTACGAGATCGTGCACGTGGAGACGGGAATGCCCTTGTTCACGGGTTGGGTAGCAGACCCGCGGTAAGTGAGAGAGGGTTTGGCGGGAGCATGCGGTAGGTGAGAGAGGGTTTGGCGGGAGCGTGCGGTAGGTGAGAGAGGGTTTGGACCCGCGCTAGCGGACCAGGCGGCCCACCAGCACGGCCGCAGCATCAACAACCTCGTCGGCCTCGTGCTTGGAGGCGCTGAGGGCCACTTCCTGTCCGGCCACCGTGATGATGTCCGTGATCACGGCTACGGTGAGCCGGCCCAGGGTGTCGTCACTGGCGCCGAGGAGCACGGAGTTCTGCCGGACCCACTCGCGTCCGCGTTCGCGCCGCAGAACTTCGAAGCCCGGGGGAGTGTCGCCCTCAATGAAAACGCGCTCCAGGCCCCGGTGTTTCCAGGTGTAGTCGAAGTAGCTGCGGCTGCCTATGTTGAACAGGGCGAGGGGATCGTCCTCGCCGGCTTTCCTCGCTTTGGCCACAGCGGCTGCCACAAGGCGCTCGTGCTCATTTTGGTAGTCGTCCCACAGGGCGAGGAAGAGCTCGGTCTTGCCCCCGAAGTGGTGGTAGAGACTGCCCACGCTGGACCCGGAGCGGGCCACGATGTCGGAGATGCTTGCGTCGGTGAATCCATGATCCACGAACACTTCGGTGGCCGCATCCAGCAGATTGCGTTGGGTGGCGGCGGTGCGGGTCCACTGCCAGGAGCCCGCGTTGCTGGCTACTTCGGATGTCTTACGGACCATGCTGTGGGCTCCTCTCGAAGGCAGGGCGTAGACCGGAGTGTCGAACAGCCATTTTTTGGAATCCTACCCTCCAAATAATCCACATAGCCAGCATGAAGCCTTGACTGCCCCATGAACCAAAGGAAATAATTCTGGAAGTCTGTTCTAGAAATACATATTGCGGCATGTATCCGAATGCTGCGATTTTTGACGCAGGACGCCCCGAAACCCGGGTGCCGTTTTCACCGTCGGGCTGCAACTGGTTGAATCGCTATATAGCGCCAACTGGTCGCAGCCAAACAAGCCAGAGAGGAACGCGGCCTGATGTCCGTTTCAAGCAAGTCGTCCGGGATCACGTCGAACAGGTGGTTCAAACCCGTCGTCGTCACCGCAGGAGCTTTGGTGGTGGCACTGATCCTGGTGCTCGTTGCGCAATGGCTCCGGACCCTTCAGCCCGTGCAGCAGTTCCTCACCGACTACCCAGGGCACTCCGCAATTCCTGAAGGCTCGCCCACCGGCTTCCCCGCCTGGCTGGGCTGGCAGCACTTCCTCAACATGTTCTTCATAGTCCTGATCATCCGGTCAGGCTGGCAGGTGCGGACAACTACACGCCCCGCCGCCAACTGGACCCGGAACAATAAGGGCCTCATCAAGACCAAGAACCCGCCCACCAAGATCAGCCTGGATCTCTGGTTCCACCTGACGCTGGATGCGCTCTGGGTCCTCAACGGCATCATCTTCATTGTGCTCCTCTTCGCCACCGGCCAATGGCTGCGGATCGTCCCCACCAACTGGGACGTTTTCCCCAACGCCATCTCGGCAGGACTGCAATACGCCTCGCTGAACTGGCCCGTTGAAAACGGCTGGAACAACTACAACAGCCTTCAGCTTCTGACGTACTTCATCACGGTCTTCATCGCAGCCCCGCTGGCCATCATCACGGGCATCCGGATGTCCGGGGCGTGGCCCAAGAAGGCCGCGATCAACAAGTTCTACCCCATCGAGCTGGCCCGCAAGATCCACTTCCCGGTAATGATCTACTTCGTCGCCTTCGTGATCGTCCACGTGACCCTGGTGTTGGCGACTGGTGCGCTGAGAAACCTCAATCACATGTACGCCTCCAATGACGACAACACCAGCTGGTGGGGCTTCGGGATCTTCGCGGCATCCATCGTCTTCACGGCGGCAGCTTGGTTCCTGGCCCGGCCGCTGTTCCTGCGACCCATCGCCTCCCTCATGGGCAAGGTCTCGCGCTAGCCTTCACGCAAAGAAACCTTCACCCAAAGAAACCTTCACGCAAAGAAAACAGCCGCCTCGGAAGTGTTCCGGGGCGGCTGCTTGTGTCTGTAACGAGAGAGGCTAGGACAGAGCCCCGCCTTGCCACAGGGCGTCAAAGGGAGCGCCGGAGGACACCCGGTTCTTGATCCCGGCCGTGACGAAAGCCTTCGCGGTGCGCGCGGCTTCCAGCGGAGTGGCACCCTTGGCCAGCTCAGCAGTCACAGCGGCAGCAAGCGAGCAGCCAGCGCCGGACACAGCGACTTCGCCGACCTTCGGCGCGCGCAGGACTTCCAGCGTTTCGCCGTCGTAGTAAACGTCGACGGCGTCTGGGCCTTCCAGCCTTACTCCGCCTTTGGCGAGGACTGCTGCGCCGCTGATCTCGTGGATGCGGATGGCGGCAGCCTTGAGCGACTCTTCGTCGGTAATGGTGAGTCCGGACAGCGATTCGGCTTCGAAATGGTTCGGAGTGACAAACGTTGCCAGCGGAAGGATCTGCGCCTTCAAAGCTTGGTCGGTGTCCAGAGCATGGCCCGGCTCCTGGCCCTTGCAGATCAGGACAGGGTCCAGCACCACATTGGCGAACGAAGCATCAGTCAGCGCTTTCTCCACGGTGCTGATGGTTGCCGGGCTTCCGAGCATGCCGATCTTCACCGTGTCCAACACCGACGGTGCGCCGGAAGCGGCACCGTATGCCGCCGTCGTCGCTTCCAATTGGTCCGCGATGACCTGCTGGTCTACCGGCACAAAACGGTGGTTCCAGTTGTCCTTCGGGTTGAAGGAAACAATGCACGTGAGGTTCGCGATGCCGAACACGCCGAGTTCCTGGAAGGTTTTGAGGTCGGCCTGCGCGCCGGCGCCACCGGTCGCTTCGGAGCCGGCAATGGTCAGGGCAATGGCAGGGGCAACGGCAGAAGTCATGACTCCATTTTGGCAGTTGCTCCGGTTTGACTCCTAAACGAGGCTAGCCGTGCAACGTCCGGTAGGCGGCCTCGGCGGCCGGATGCAGCGGGATACCCGCGGTGTTGATGAGAGTTTCCGGGCTGAGGAACTGGACGCCGGTGCTCGACGATGGAACCAGATCCTGAGCCTGCTCCACCAACAACTCCACTGTCCGCCGAACAACATGATCGGCCACGTCCCTGCGGCACAGGAGCAGGTTTGCAACGCCCACTGTCCACACGGCGGGAGCGTTACCGTAGCTGTTGGCGGGGATCAGCACGCGGTCGTAGAAGAATCCCGACTGCTCACGCGTTGCCGGGATGAGCTCGGAAATATCCAGGAGCCGAAGGCCAATGTCCTTGGCTGCGGCCGCGATGGGAGCGGTGGGCACCCCTCCCGATTGGATCATCACATCAATCGAACCGTCCTGCAGTGAGGCCAGCGCCTGGTTCAAGCCGAGGTTCACTTGCTTCACAGTGCGGGGCGGTTCAGAAAGTCCCGCAGCTGCGATGATCCGTCCAGCGGTCAGAGTGGTCCCCGAGCCCACCTCACCCACTCCCGCGGTCTTCCCGGCGAGGTCTGCGAGGGTCCGTATCCCGCTGTCCTCCCGCACGATGCAGTGGACATAGTTCTGGTACACCTTGCCGATCGCCACAAGGTCTCCGGGCTCCGCTGGCTTCCCGGCGGGCGCTGCGGCCTTCGCTGCGGCATCGGCCAGCGCGACGGCGAAGGTCGCCTCGCCGGACACAACCCGCTGGATGTTCTCAAGGCTCCCGCCAGTGGTCAGCGCGGCGGCCTTTGCGGCCACACCTTCCCGCTGCAGCAAGTCCGCGAGAAGCGTGGCGAACTCCAGGTAAAAGCCACCGGATTCGCCACCGGCAACAGTGAGTTCTTTTGGCTGATCTTCCGGCGTGCAGGCTGTGGTCGACGCGAGCAGGGCGCCGCCGATGCCCAGTGCGAAGCCTGTCCTGATGGCGTTTCGCCGGGAGATCGTGGGTGCCTTAGACATGAGAACCATCCCCAGGCCCGGCAAACTCGAGGCGCGCTACCAACCCGTGTGGCTCACTCGTTTGTAGGATCAGTCGCCCACCGTTCGCCTGTGCCAGCCGCTCCACGATTGTCATGCCCAAGCCGTTCCCGGGGATCTTGTTGTGCTGCGGCGCCCGCCAGAACCTGGTGGTGGACTCAGCGAGCTGTTCGGCTGGGAGGCCTGGACCGTCGTCGGAAATTACGACGGCGGTGCCTCCACTCGTCTGTTGGGTCGCCACGGTGATGCGGGAGCCGGGTGCGTACTTGATGGCGTTGGTGAGGAGTTCGCCCACCATGTGCGCGAGTTCGTCGGGGTCGCACACGATGTGGCCTTCGGATGCGGGGCCCTCCAAGGTCAGCTCTGATCCGGCACGGTGAGCGGCCGGCGTCGCCCTTTCCACTTCGCCCTGCAGGACTGGATAGGGATCGATGACGGCCAGACGCTTGTGCTCGGTGTGCTCCACACGGGATGACCCTTCGAAGGCGCGGTGTTCCGCCGCAGCCAGCTTCAGCACGCCGTCGAGCATTTCCTCCACCCGCTCCAGTTCCGCAACGACGCCCGCGGCCGCCTCCTTCTCCGGGTCTGAGCGCAACGCCAGCTGGAGCAAATCGATGCGCAAGCGCAGCGCGCCAACAGGGTTTCGGAGCTGGTGTGAGGTGTCGGCGATGAGCCGGCGCTGGGACTCCATGCTCTCCGTCACGGTGCCGGCCATGGCCGTGAAGGAGCGGCTGAGCTCGCGCAGTTCCGGCGGGCCCGCTTCGGGGAGCTGGGTGGTTTTGCCCGTGGTTTCCAACTCGTGGACAGCTTTGCTCAGTCTGTGGACCGGGCGCAGGACCCAGCCGGTGATGCGGGATGCCGCCAGCAGGAGCAGTGCACCCAGCGCCAAAGCGGCAAGCACGACGACGAACCACCGCTCCCGTAGCTTCTGCCGGGCAGCGTCGAGGTCCACTTCAAGGACCACCTCGCCAAGTACCTGGCTGGCGGTGCCGAAGGACCGGGAGATGATGTCCGTGCCAGATCCGAAAGCGCGGATGGGGTTGAGGGTGGTGTCGCTGAGGTTGAGGCTTGCCCGGTTCAGCGCGTCGCGTGCCTCGGGCCGGTCTACAGTGAGGCCGCCGGAGCCCAGTGTCTTTTCCTGGAGTCGGATCAGGATCCCCTCCCCGTACAGCTCGGAATAGCGGTCCATTTCCCGCTGAAGTTGGGTGGTGTCGTTATCCTCCGCGGCATCGCTGGCCAGTTGGGCAAAGCGGTTCAGGGCTGCGACGCGGTTGATTTGCAGTTCCTGGGTGAGTTCCCTGCTGGCCGATGTCAGGATCACGCTGGACACCGTCACCACGATGATCACCACCAGCAGGCTCAGGATGCCGAGGACGCGGACCTTCACGGTTGCTCGACGCGATAGCCCACGCCGCGGACGTTGATGATGAAGCCAGGAAGTTGGAGCTTGGATCTGAGGCCCGTCAGGTGCACATCCAAGGACCGTGAATGCGCCACGAACGCGTCGCCCCACAGCGCGTCCAGGATCTGTTCCCGGGTGACCACCGAGCCGGCGTTCCTGACCAGAAGGCTGAGGAGGTCGAACTCCGTGGCGGTCAGGGCGAGCTGCCGTTCCCCGACGGCGGCCACACGGCGATCGAGGTCTACTTCCAGCTCTCCGAGGACGATGTTGTGCGGGGCTTGTTGGCCTGAGCGGTTGGTTCGCCGGGTCACGGCTTCGATCCTGGCCAGTAATTCCACGAGCTTCACGGGTTTGACCAGATAGTCATCGGCCCCCGAACGAAGGCCCAGGACCACGCTTCTCTCGTCGTCGCGGGCCGTCAGGATCAGGATGGGAACGGTTGTGACTTGGCGCAGCTTCCGCAGTACCTCCAAGCCGTCCATGTCCGGAAGTCCAAGATCCAGCAGGATCACCTCGTGCTGCCGGTGGGCCAGGAGTGCGTCCTCGCCGCGGGCCACCCTGGTGTGTTTGTGCCCGGCGGAGGCGACGGCTGCACTCAAGGCCGACGCCATGGCGTCGTCATCCTCGACGATGAGCACGTGCACGGGCTGGGTCCTTCGGTTCGCTGGGCTGGTTCGCTGGGCTGGCTTGCTACTAGAGCTTAACGTTGTGAGGCCCGCTCTGCGCCCTTCGGAGTATCCAAAGTGCGCAGAACGGGCCTCACAAGGCAGGCAGGTCAGGCGTTGACGCGATCCTTCGTGCCGTCGTCGTCCGTTTCCTTCACAGCGGCCTTGGCCACGAAGGCGTGGCCCTGCTCCGCATCCAAGTGGGTCGACTTCTTGTTCTTCAACGCGAAGATGTACACCAGCAGCGAGATGAAAATGGCTGCCGTGACGTAGGTGAAGAACAGGTCCACCTGGTCCGACTTCTGCAGCGCAGCGCCGATCAGGGGGACGGTGCCGCCGAAGAGTGAGTTGGCAATCGCGTAGCCGAGCCCAACACCCAAAGCGCGAATGGAGGCCGGGAACAGTTCAGCCTTCACCAGAGCGTTGATCGATGTGTAACCACCCACCATGAGCAGTCCGCCGAGCATCAGCAGGAACGCGACGAACGGGTCCTTGGTGCCGGACAGGGTGGAGAGCAGCGGCCACGTGAAGAGGACGCCGGTCACGCCGAACCAAATCAGCAGCGGCTTGCGGCCTACCTTGTCTGAGATCAGCCCGTACACAGGCTGCAGCAGCATGAAGATGAAGAGCGCCCAGAAGTTGATCACGGAGGTGTCTGTCTTGGCGATGCCGGACGTATCGTTCATGAACTTCAGGATGAAGTTGGTGTACGTGTAGAACGCCACGGTGCCGCCAAGGGTGATGCCGATGCAGATCAGCAGCGGCTTCCAGTGCTTGGTGAGCAGGAGCTTCATAGTGCCAGGCTGTGCCTCGCCCTCAACCTTGACGTGGGCTGCGCGGAGCTGATCGGAGGACAACGTTTCTTCCATGGAGCGGCGGAGCCAGAGCACAACCAGCGCGGCAACGCCACCAATAGCGAACGGAATGCGCCAGCCCCACGCGGTCAGGTCTTCCTTGCTCATGGTGTTCTGCAGGATCACCAGGACCAGAAGTGCAAGCATCTGGCCGCCCACAAGCGTCACGTACTGGAAGCTGGAGAAGAAGCCGCGGCGCTTGGCCGTCGCTGCTTCGGACATGTAGGTGGCACTGGTGCCGTACTCGCCACCGACGGAGAAGCCCTGCACAACGCGGATGAACACCAGCAGGATCAGGGCCCAGAGGCCGATCACGTCTTGCGTCGGCAGGATCGCGATGGCGAACGAACCGGCCGACATCAGCGTCACGCTGAGCGTCAGCGCCGCCTTGCGACCCTTCCGGTCGGCGTAGCGGCCGAAGAACCAGCTGCCGATAGGACGCATAAGGAACGACGTCGAGAAGACGGCCATCGCTTCAAGGCCTGCCTGCAGATCGTCCGAGGAGTTGAAGAAGTGCGACTGGAAATACGCCGCGAAAACCGTATAGACGTAGAGGTCGAACCACTCCACGAGGTTGCCCGCGGAGCCCTTGAGGATGTTGCTCACGGCCTTGCGTGTCTGGGCGGCTTCGCTCAGAGGTGCAGCTTGTTGGGTGCTCATCAATGAACCTTCCTGGACGGCGCCTGATATGGCTGCCGTGTCTTGCATGAGTTCGTTCTGTCCATGAAGCTCGTGCTCATGGCGTCCTTGCGCATGGCTCTTCGTCGACTAAGAAAGGTCCTCCAAGGTGAAGAGGACATGTTCCAAACTATGGGTGATGCACGGCACAGCCCTAGCTCGCGGGGGATTTCCTAACACTTCCTTAGGTTTCGGCTTGAGCCTGGCGCGGACCCGAACCAGTGAACGCCAGGGCTCGACGGCGGCGGCTCAGCACCGTTTTGGCTGAAGTTTTTGCTGTGGCTTTCGGGAACGGCCGGGGTTATCTTCGTGGCATGGGCGCAGTTCATCGAACAGTTCACATAGTGCTGCAGGAAGCAGCGAGGATCCCGCTGCCTCCAGGGCAGGTTGTTGGCCTGGTACTTGACGTAGTTCTCGATCACCTGCGCCCCATTCGGGGTGCCGAGCCCAGTGCTCGACTCAAAGCAGCCGGTGTTGGCTTGGCATTGATTGGCACGGGGCTCACCGGGTGGGCAGTCGCGGAGCGCCGGCGTAAAACGACCGGAAGCTTTTCGCTGGGCCACCCCGAGGGCCTGGTCACCAGCGGCCCCTATGCTCTGAGCCGCCACCCGATGTACCTGGGGTGGTGGCTCATCCATGCGGGAGTTGCAGTCAACCAAGGTTCTGCTTGGGCTGTGGTGACTTTGCCTGCTGGAATTCTGGTGGAACACTTGGGCGCGCTGTGGGAAGAGGCTGCGCTCCGCGAGAGGTTTGGCCAGCCCTACGCCGACTACGAGAAAGTGGTTCCCCGGTACGTCGGATCGCCGGCGTGGTTGATTCGCACCAGCTTCCAGACAGCGAGGCGGCCAATGCCGGCGGCGAGGGCTATGGATAAAGGGAAGATCCATGCGGAGGAGGTCCAAAATCCTCCGAAGGGGACGCAGATGATCGCCCCGGCCGCGAAGAATGCTGCTACATGAACCCACTGGTTGCGGATGCTGCGCAGCGCCACCCCCAAAGGCCATCCGACAGCTGTCCCCACGACGCCGATCGGGATGAGCCCTATGACCATCGCCGTCGCCGTCATCGTCATGGTGTAGCTGGCTTGGCTTGGGTTGAGGTTCCAGGACGGAATGGCCCAGGAGAGGAAGAACACCGCGTCAGCCACGACGATTCCTACAACTAAGCCTTTCCAACCCAGCACCACCCTGTCCTTCGACCCGTAGGGCCAGGCTCCGGTTGGGCGTTTTGTTGCCAGCGTGTACTCCTCTTCGTCGGTCCATGGTTCCTGGCTCACGATTACCTCCGAGGGATGTGAGAGAGCGTTTGGGTGAAGGGCCTTTTAGGTGAGAGAGCGTTTGGGTGAAGGGCCTTTTAGGTGAGAGAGCGTTTGGGTGAAGGGCCTTTTAGGTGAGAGAGCGTTTGGGTGAAGGGGTGGTTTGGTGAGAGAGCGTGTGGGGTTCGCGATCTGGTTGAGGGCGCCGGTAAGGCAGGGGTAATCAAACACGAACCCGGCGTCGAGCAGCTTCCGGGGCTCTACCCATCGGCTCTTGAGGACCAGCTCAGTCTGCGTACGGATGAGGACGGCGCCGGCTTCCAGGAGCCAAGCCGGCGTAGGAATACCAAACGGGACACCCATGCTTTGCCGGACCAGCGACATCAACTCACGGTTGTCTACGGGGTAGGGCGATGCTGCGTTCACCGGACCGGCCAGCTCACCGTGGCGGTGGATAAACGCCACCGTCCGGAACAAGTCCTCCACATGAATCCAGCTGAACTTTTGCGTCCCGGGTCCCATATGCCCGCCCAAGCCAAGCCGGGCGAGGTTCCGGAATGGACCCATCACGCCACCGCCAGGCCCCAGCACAATCGCGATGCGGAGCGGCACCTTGCGGGTGGCAGGGACATCAGCCGCAGCCAGTTCCTCTTCCCAAGCACGGGCAACGTCAACGGAAAAGCCGCTGCCCAGATCACCAGAGTCCTCCGACTGCGGGCGATCTTCCGCGTGCCGATAGATGGTGCCGGTACTTGAGTTGATCCACGTCATGGGAGGTTCGGAGCACGCAGCAACAGCCCGGCCCAACGTCCGCGTGGTCAGAACCCGGGAGTCCAGAATTTCCCGCCGATGGCGGTCGTCATAGCGGCAATTTACTGACCGTCCCGCGAGGTTCACCAGCAGTTCGGCACCGTCCAGCACTTTGGTGATGGCGCCGTCGTCGTTCCATTGCGCGTCAGCCGAAGCACCACGCCCAACTGTCCGGACCTGCCATCCGTCGGCAAGAAACCGCTGCTTGAAGTAGCTGCCAATGAAGCCGCTGGCACCTGCGAGAACCACGGTCCGGTGCATCACGAGTCCTCCTTGACGTTGCGGACGAGGCCCAGGACGTCGTCGAACACCTTGCTCACGCCGGGGATTTTCGCCAGCGACAAGCCGCGCGCCACCAACGGAGCCGCACCGTCGATCAGCATGCGCGTGCGGCGTTGGCCCTCGGATTGGTCGTAAACCCAGAACAGTGCGACGCCCATGTACGCCAGCCACAGCAACTCCGGCAGGTCGCCGCGCAGCTTCTTCGCTACGGCGGGGGAGGAACCTTCGACGGCGGACCGGAAGATCGCGAGCGAAGCCTCTCGGGCGGCGGTGGACGCCGCGCCAAACGGGTTGACGGGCGACGACGGCCGGATCGCCGTCGCAATGAAATCGGAACCGAACTGGTGGTACGGCGCCATGACGTCGACTCCGGTATGCAGCACTGCTTTCAGGCGGCCCGCGAGATCCTGGACCCCATCGAGGGCCTGCGCCGCGACCACTGCGTGTTCATCCTGCACCTGGATATACAGCTCCTGCACAAGATCACCCTTGGACGCGAAGTAGTAGTAGGCGTTGCCCACTGAGACTCCCGCCTCCTGTGCAATGGCGCGCATGGTGGTTTTTTCGAAGCCGATTTCACGGAACATCTTCAGTGCGACGTCGGCCACCAGTTGGCGGGTCATTTCGCTCTTTGCGGCCATGTCGTGTTCCTCCCGAAATTTTTTGAACGTGTTCAAGAATGAGTATGCCTCATTTCTGAACGTGTTCAAAATGTGAGTGAAGGGGAGGTGAGAGAGCGTTGGTGGGAAGGGGGCGGTAGGTGAGAGAGCGTTGGTGGGAAGGGGGTGGGACAATGGAACCGGTGCCGGGCCGGATGCCCCACCAACCACAGTGCTAATACAGCGGGGCAGCCTCACCCAGGACGCCTGCGCAAACCACTAAGAAATGGATGACCCATGCCCTCGCCCTCAGGCTCCAGTACCTTGAGCAAGCCCGCTCCGCGTTTCGCTTCGATCGGCTCCCCGTATTTCGGCATCATGCTGGCCGTCATGGCGGTGGTGCTGATTCTGTCCAATATCGGCGCTTCCAAGGGCGTGGTGCTCGGACCGATCATCACCGACGGCGGGTTCTTCCTCTTCCCGCTCGCCTACATCCTGGGCGACGTGATGAGTGAGGTGTACGGCTTCAAGGTGGCGCGCAAGGCCATCATCACCTCGTTCGCGCTCTCGGTGTTCGCCTCGCTCTGTTACTGGATCATCATCGTGCTTCCCGGCTTCAGCGATGAGTACGGAACCGCCAAGCAGGCAGCCATCGAAGGTGCACTGGGACCCGTCCCGCAGATTGTCCTGGCCTCGCTGCTGGCCTTCCTTGCCGGGCAGACCATCAACTCCTGGATCCTGGTGAAGATGAAGGCCCGCACCGGCGAGAAGTCCCTGTGGGCACGCCTGATGGGCTCGTCGGTGGTGGGCGAATTCGTGGACACCCTGATCTTCTGCAGCATTGCGGCATCCGTCATTGGGATCACGGACGCGGGATCGTTCGTCAACTACGTCCTGGTGGGCTTCGTCTACAAGACCGCCGTGGAGTTCCTGTTCGTGCCGGTTACCGTGCTGGTGGTGGGCTGGATCAAGAAGCGCGAGCCAAGCTACGGGGTAGACGCGGCCTAGGCCCTGGGGCCCACTGGCCGAGTTCGCCGGAAACGTGTGAGATCGCCGGAAGTTTCCGCACGAACACGCACGCTTCCGGCGAACTCGACGCGGAGGGTCAGGAGTAGTACCGGCCCAAGGTCGCCGCCTTGAACTCGAAGAAGTCCCCGGACTCGATGGCCAGGCGGGCATCGTCCACCATCTTCACCACAAAGCGTTCGTTGTGGATGGAGATGAGCGTTGCCGAGATCATTTCCTTGGCCTTGAACAGGTGATGGATGTAGGCCCGGGAGTAGTTCACGCAGGTGTAGCAGTCGCAGCCATCCTGCAACGGCCCGAAGTCAGTCTTGTACTTAGCACCGGACAAGTTGAACCGGCCGAACGGCGTGTAGAACGCCGAGTTTCGGGCCACGCGGGTGGGGGAGACGCAGTCGAACGTGTCGGCGCCGTTCTCGATCGCTGTGAAGATATCGTCCGGCTCGGAGATGCCCAGCAGGTGTCGCGGCTTGTCCTCGGGCAGTTCCTCGTTGCACCAGCGCACAATCGTGCCCAGGTTTTCCTTCTCCAGCGCCCCGCCGATCCCATAACCATCAAATGGCATGGCGCCGAGGTCCTGGCAGGCCTTGCGGCGCAGGTCCTCATACTGGGCGCCCTGAATGACCCCGAACAATGCCTGGTACGGCTTGCCAACACGCGAGGAGGTCAAGGAAGCGTGCTCTTCCAAGCAACGCAGGGCCCACAAACGCGTCCGCTCCAGCGACTCCTCCTGGTACGCGCGGGAGTTTTGCAGCGTTGTGAGCTCGTCGAAGGCGAACATGATGTCCGCGCCGATCTGGTGCTGGACCTGCATGGAGATCTCGGGGGAGAAGCGGTGCCTGTCCCCGTTGAGGTGGGATTTGAACCAGACGCCGTCGTCGTCAATGTGGGCCAGGCGTTCCTTGCCCGGAGCCACAGCGTCATCAGGCCCGGAGCTGTCCACGTTCTTCATGTCGATGACCTTCTTGAACCCCGAGCCCAGGCTCATCACCTGGAATCCGCCGGAATCGGTGAAGGTCGGCCCGGACCAGTTCATGAACGCGCCCAGCCCACCCGCGGCATCGAGGATCTCAGGCCCCGGCTGCAGGTAGAGGTGGTACGCGTTGGCCAGCACAGCTTGGGCGCCGAGGTCAGCGATGGACTCGGGAAGCACTGCTTTTACAGTGGCCTTGGTCCCGACGGCGATGAACGCGGGCGTCTGGATGGTTCCGTGCGGTGTGGTGATGGTTCCGGTGCGGCCCAGGAAAGTCCCGCCGTTGGCGTCTACCTGGGCGTCCGACGGCGAGCACGTTTCAGTCAGGCGAGTGCCCACTGCGAAGGAGAATTCGGATTGCCGCTGGGACAACCCGGGCAGGGCAGGGGAGGATGCAGGAGCAGATGAGGAAGCTGGCACGCTACCTAGTGTGCCAGCTTTACCGAAGGTGACCTGCCGAGGAAACCCTAGGCCCCGTATTTCTCGGCTTTCCAGTTGTCCCACGAGGACCGGATGTCCGCCAAGGTGTGCGCCCCCAAATCGTAGGTGGAGGCAATCACCATGGAGCCGCCGTCGGGCCTTTTCTCCGGAATGGGCAGCTGCTCAGCCACAATCAGCAGTCCCTCCCCATGCTCGGCGTAACTGTGGACGGTGAGGCCAACTTGGTGTCGGCTCTTGAACCAGACTTTGCCGGAGATTTTCTCGCCCGTGGCAAGCGTGAGCGAGTACTCCTCCCCAACGGGCGGCAGATCCCCGAGCCCCAGCTTCTCAATGGCCGGGCCGCCCTTGCCGGGGAGGGAGATGAAGTGGGTCCGGCGGTGCCCATGCGGGTGCCGTTCCAGGGCGAAACGCAGCTGGTGAAGGAACGTGAGCCATCCTTGGGTGATGTCCTCGTCCCAGTCGGCCCACTCCGAATTATGGTCCAGGGCCACCCTGGTGACCCTGACTTCCGTGCCTCCGGATACTGGGTGCAGCTCAAAGACGTCGCCCCCGTTGACGGTCAGGCTCGTGTGATCGGGCCCTTCCACAACATCGGTATTGAAGTAGATCTGTTTGATTTCGGCAGTGAGATCGTCGGCCTCCCAGCCGTGCCATTGGGCCACCAACGACGGTTCACGCAGCATGGTCCAAACCTGCTGTGCATCGGCATTAACCACAACGCTCAGATTGTTCGTCATGGCCCCGAATCTACCGCCGTTCGCTCCCTCATAACAGTCTTCAAGCAGCGTTAGGCGCGCACCGCTTCGAGCTCATTGCCGATCCTCCGGGCCAGCTCTTCCTCGCCGATGGTCTTTGAGCCGCCGTGGGCGCGCAGGAACATCAGCGCTTCCAGGCGCAGGAACCGCCATTCGCGCTCGGCTTCGTGGTTGCCGTTATCGATTGCGCGGAAGATTTCCTTGTCATACAGATTGGGTTCGTTGAGCGAGCGTTGACGGACCCTTGCATTGATCCGGGCCTTGAAGGGGTCTTCTTCCTGGGACTCGGGTGCGCGCAGCAATTTCTCGTAGACGGCAGCGCGCTCCGCTTGGCCGGCTTCGCGGCAGATGAAACTGGACAGGGCCAGCCCCCGTTCGATCGAGGCCCAGCGGTCCAGATTGCCGTCGAACGGCAGCACGTTCAAGAGGTCCGCAACAGCCAGCGCGTGGTCGGGATCGCGCAGCACAATGCAGAGGTCGAAGGCGAGGTCGCTGAGGTCCCGGAGGCAGCTTCCGGATTTGGTGTTGATGCCCTTTGCCAGCCGCTCCGACAGCACGTGGACGCCGCTCTGGCCCTTGTGGTTGGCCGCGGCAGCGCGCACCACGGCTTCGGGGGTGCCGTCCGGCTCGGGGATGAGGGCCAGCTCTTCAGCGCTCGGTCCGGTGTACGCGGGCGGCGTTTGCGGACGGGGAGGAACGACGACGGCGGGCCCGGCTTGCGCGTCGGCGTCGCCATCGGCTGCGGTGCTGGCGCCGGTGTCGGATTCGGAGGCTGCGGATTCAGGAGAAGTGGGTTCAGGCGTCTCGTGGCTCGCAACGCCGTCGCCCACAGGAACACTGGACCCGACGGCGATCCGCACCGTGCCGCCGTCGACCATGGTCACCAGCAGCAGCGCTGCCACGCCGTAGTCGTCGTTGAGCACCTCGATGGTGCGGATTTCCTCGGCCGGGCCGTCACCGGGCGGGAAGACAAAATCTCCGGGCTGCAGGTCCCCAGCCTGCTTTTCTTTGTACTGCTGTGTGGCTGGGCTGTGAGTCATCGGAAGTCCTTTGGTTCTCTTGGGGTCCGCCGTCCAGTCTACAAAGACCGGCTGGCGCGGGGGCAGGAGACCCGCTAGAGAACGATGCCCGAGAAAGCCAGTGCCTGCCGCACGAGGTTCCCCCGGCCGCCGTCGAATTCCTGCTGGACGTTCTCGCTCAGCACCTCTTGAGGAGTCATCCACGTGAGTTCCAGTGCATCCTGGCGCGGTTCACATTCGCCGGTCACGGGGATGACGTAGGCCAGAGACACAGCGTGCTGCCGGTCGTCGGTGAAGCCGGTCTGTGACGGGGCAGGGAAGTATTCGGCCACCGTGAAGGGGACGGGGCTGATGGGCAGCTGTGGGAAAGCCAGGGGACCGAGGTCCTTTTCCATGTGCCGCAGGAGCGCTGCGCGGATGGTCTCGCGGTAGAGAACACGGCCGGAGACGAGGTAGCGCACCATATTGCCGTCGGCGTCGCCCTGCAGGAGCGTGCCAACTTCATTCACATACCCGAGCGGATCCAGCCTGACCGGGACAGCCTCCACGTAGACCATGGGGAGTCGGCCGCGGGCTTCGAAGAGGTCCTCATCTGAAAGCCAGCCTGGATACGGGTCGGGTGTACGTACGCTCATGGTTAAGTTCTACCCCATCCCCAGCCGAACTTCCTTGGAGGCGTCCCGGTGGCTGGGTGGTTACGCTCTCGGCGGTATTAGACGGCCAGAATGGACTCGAGCGGCTCCCCGGATGCTATGCGGGCAAGGATTGCCGGCTCCGCCGCGTCGGATGCGAGCGCTTTCCCCAGCACCTCGCGCGCAGCTTCCGGGGAGAGAATGATCAGCCCGTTGTCGTCGCCCAGGACCAAGTCTCCGGGGTTGACCTCGACGCCCCCGCAAGGCACGGGCACATTGACGGCGGAGCCGCTCCCGTACAGCCGTTTGGTGGTGAGGCACGATGTTCCGCGGGCGAACACCGGCAAGCCGGTCTGCCGTAGTTCCAGAACGTCCGTAGCCACGCCATCAACCACGACGCCGGCAGCACCTTGGGCGAGCGCCGCGGCTGCCGTGACGGCCCCCACGGGCGCATGCCGGTGGTCGCCGCCCATGTCCACCACCAGCACATCGCCGGGACGGAGCGCCAGGAGCGCGTGGTTCATGGCAATGGCGTCGTGGTCAGCGATCCGGACAGTCACGGCGGGTCCCGCGATCTTCACGTTGTCCAGCAACGACTGGATGGCGGGGGAGACGAAGCCGTCCTCGAGGAAGTGCCCGATGGTGGGGTAGCTGACATCAGTGAGGTCCTGCACGAGTGTTGGGCTCACGGGGTTACCTCCGGCTTCTGGGCGGGGACCTTCTGTGCAGGGACATTCTGTGCAACGACAGCCACGCATTCAATTTCCAGGGACACGCCCCACAGGCTCACGCATACGGTGGTCCGGGCGGGTTTGGCGGTGCCGAAGTACTCCACATACACGCGGTTGTACTCCTCAAGCTGGTCCTGGCTGGTCAGGTAGGTGTTGACCTTGACCACGTGTTCAAGGCTGGACCCTGCGGCTTCCAACACGCCCGCGAGGTTCTGGATGGTTTGCCGGACTTGCCCTTCAAAGGTGTCCGGCTGGTCATCCAGGCCCGTGATTGCGGGGATCTGGCCGGAGGTAAACACAAAACCGTTGGCAATGACCGCCGGGGAAAAGGGCCCGACGGCGGGCGCCTGGCCGGGGATGCCGGCCAGGCGCTCGATGGTGCTTGGGCTCACTTGGCTGCCGCGGTTTCTGTTGAGGCGGAACCGCCGGTGGCCGCTTCTGCGGGTGCCTCATCCACGGCGTCGATGTTGCCGTACCGGGTTTCGGTCAGCAGGAAGAGTGCAACCAGGGACAGTCCTGCTGCAGCCATGATGTACCAGGCAATCGAGGAGCTCTGGCCCGTCATGCCCAGGAGCCACGTGGTGACGAACGGGGTGGCGGCGCTGCCCAGGAGGCCGGACAGCATGTAAGCCACGGACAGGCCGGAGTAGCGGACCTTGGATCCGAAGAGCTCGGCCAGGAAGGTTGCGATGGGGCCGTAGTTGGCGCAGAACGCGGTCATCATGGCCAGGTAGGCCACGAACAGCAGTGCCACCGATTTGGTGTCCATGAGCCAGAACATCGGGAAAGCGAGTAGCGCCTCGGCTGCCACGCCGGCGAAGATGATGGGCTTGCGGCCGAACTTATCGGAGAGCTTGCCGAAGAACGGGATGAGGAACAGCCCCAGGATGCAGGAGGCCAGGACCACCCAGAGCATCAGGCTCTCGGAGTGGCCCAGTTCCTTCTTGCCGTAGGAGACACCGGAGGCCACCAGCAGGGTGAACGTGCTGCCCGTGGACAGGGTGGCGACGCCGCCCAGCACAACCTGCTTCCAGTACTTGGCCATCAAGGCGGCGAAAGGCATTTTGGCCTTGGCGCCGGCGGTCTTCACTGCCTGGAAGGACGGGGTTTCCTCGATGTGCAGGCGGATGTAGATGCCCACAGTGACCAGGAGGACCGATGCCAGGAACGGGATGCGCCAGCCCCAGGAATACAGGGCTTCAGTGCTGACGGTGGAGGCCACAATCAGGAAGGCGACGTTGGCGATCAGGGTGCCGGCCGGAACACCAACCTGCACCAGTGAACCGTAGAAGCCGCGACGCGCCGGAGGGGCGTGCTCAACAGTCATCAGTACTGCACCACCCCATTCGCCGCCGAGGGCCAGGCCCTGGATAACGCGGAGGAAGAGCAGCAGGAGCGGCGCCATGATGCCGATGCTGTTGTAGTCCGGCAGCAGGCCAATGGCGAACGTTGCCGCTCCCATGGTCAGGAGGGAGACCAGGAGCATGGACTTGCGCCCCAGCCTGTCACCGAAGTGGCCGAAGATGATGGCGCCCACCATGCGGGCAATGTAGGCGGAAGCGAACGTGCCGAAGGCCAGCATGGTGCCGACGATCGGGTCAAAGCTGGGGAAGAAGATCTTGTTGAAGACGAGGGCCGACGCTGTTCCGAACACGAAAAGGTCGTACCACTCGACGGTGGTGCCAATAACGCTGGCGAGGGCAATCTTGCGCATCTTTGCCAGGTCCAGCCTGGATGGTGATGCGGAGGAAGTATCTACCGTGTGGGCCATCTGATTCTCCGGATGGGGTGCGGGGACGAATGTCCGGTGCAAGGTAGCTACAACTATGGTGTGTGCCCGATCACACCATCAATGGCATTAATTCCAGCAAAAGGCGGCCAGGAATGTGGAAACTCACACCGGGCGCCGCTGTGGCCGCGAAAGCGCTACGCCCATGCCACCACCAGGCGGGCCGTCTTAGCGGGAACTGCAAGGTCGATTCCTGTCAGCTCCTGGAAGCGGTTGAGCCTGTTGAGGATGGTATTGCGGTGACAGAAGAGTTGCTCGGAGGTGACAGTGACGTTGCCGGTGTTCAGGTAGTTCCGAACGGTTTCCAGCAGGCGTTCGCGCTCGCCGCCACGGCACTCGGCCAGGGCTTCTTCGAGTTCCGCGGCGAGGTCCAGGCCGGCGTCCTGCAGGTTTTGCTGGGCCAGCCGCGCCCAGGCTGAATCAGCTGACAAGGGTCCAGAGTCGCGTGGCCGCAGCAGCGCGGCGAGGCTCTCGGCGGTGCGGGCGGCTCCTGGAAGGGCCCGCAGTCCAAGGACCTCGGGCACGTAGCCACACGGGACATCGACGACGCCGGGCGGCAGCTGCCGGCCCTCGGCTTCAGGGCTGCGCGTCTCGCCAAGGGGCTCAGCACCCCGTGTCCGAACAGCAGGCAGCGCCCAGAAAACGTACGTGTTGCCGCCGGACTCGTGCAGGAACAAGCGCTGCCGGGTGTGCTGCCCCGATCCGAACTGGGACGTTGCGGCGCGTAGTCGGGCACCGGGTTCGCCGCTTGCAGCCACCAAGGCGAAGCGCGATTCGGGGTTGATGCCCAGTGCCGCAGCTACCTGGGAGGAGGTTTCCAAGGATGGGCTGCTCTGGTTGAACAGGCGTGCGATGAACTCCCGTTGGATGCTGGACTCCTCCTGCGCCATCCTGACGCGCTCGGTCAGGTAGCTGGTGTGCGTCCGGGTGGCGAACTCGTCCACGACGCTCCACACCTGGTCCACCCGGGTGGCCAGCAGCGCGGCATCCTCGGTGTGGGCGATCTCCAGCAATTCGGCCCAGAGGATGCTGAAGTCCAGGCGCACGGCAGAGGTGAGGGACTCTGGTGGAATGCCGGCCCGGGCGCGCTTGGATCCGAGGTCGGAAGCGAAGTCCAGCAGGCCATCGCGGCTGTCCGTCTTGCCGTTCCTGAGGCCGCTGATCAGCCGCCGGAAAGTCTCCCGTGCGGTCTCCTGAATTTCCAGGACCGTCACTTGGCTTTCGCCGTATTCGGGGATTTCGCGGACCCTGGTGGTGAACGCCTGCGCCAGGGTGTCCAGCCTGCCCTCAAGCTCGTCCACCAACTCGGCCCAACGAACAGAATGCCCGGATGTCTCGGAATTGTGCATCCACACATTCTAGCGCCATGATTCCGTGACGGATTGCTAGTTTTTTTGGGAAAAACTACTGGCACTATGGATTGAGTCACACAAATCTGCCCGGGCACTCCCAACGTCCGGTCCCGTTCGCACTCATGGAGCAACTATGGCAAGCACCGTCAGCGGAGCCACGGACGCCAGTCCCACGGCAGCACGCGTCGTCGATGAAAGCGTTACCAAGAAGGTGGCCTTGGCTGCCCTCGTGGGCACTGCGCTGGAATGGTACGACTTCTTCCTTTTCACCACAGCCGCTGCGCTGGTGTTCAACGCACAGTTCTTCGTTTCCCAGGACCCGTTCGTGGCTGCCATGGGATCCTTCGCCACTCTGGCGGTCGGCTTCGTCGCCCGCCCGATCGGTGGCTTCATCTTCGGTGCCCTTGGAGACAAGGTTGGCCGCAAGAAGATCCTCATGGTCACCATCGTGGGCATCGGCATTGTCACCGGCCTCATCGGTCTTCTGCCGAACTACATGACCATCGGCTTGGCAGCCCCCATCCTGCTGGTGGCCCTTCGCATTGTTCAGGGCCTGGCCGTGGGCGGTGAGTGGAGCGGCGCGGTGATTATCGCCGTCGAGAATGCTCCCGTGGAAAAGCGCGCACGCTACGCTGCCCTGCCGCAGATCGGTTCCCCCATCGGCACCATCCTGTCCTCCGGTGGCTTCTTCGGCATGCTGTTCCTGGTGGGCCAGAGCAACTTTGACGCCTGGGGCTGGCGTATCCCGTTCATTGCCGCCATCCCGCTGCTTGCCATCTCATTGTGGATCCGCAGCCGGCTCAGCGAATCACCCGAATTTGAAGCCCTCATGGAGTCCGGCGAGACCGAACACGCTCCCATTCGTGGCGTCCTGAAGAACAGCTGGCGCCAGATCCTGGTGGGCATGTGCTCGGCGTTGCTCGGCATCGGTGGCTTCTACCTCATCACCAGCTTTGTGGTCTTCTACGGCACCAAGGTTCTCAAGCTGCCCTCTGAACTCTTGCTCCTGGGCACCCTGCTTGCTGCAGCGCTGGAGATCGGCGCCCTCATCTGGGCCGGACGCCTGGGCGAGAAGTTCGGCGCCAGCAAGGTCATCCTGTGGGGCGGCGTAGCCTCGGCCATCATCGCGGTCCCCGTCTTCCTGGCCATCGACAGCCGCAACCCCGTGCTGGTTGTCCTGGGCATGATGATCGGCGTCGCCGTTCTCTCCATCCCGTACGCCGTTTCCGGCACCGCGCTGACTGCCCTGTTCGCTACGAAAGTCCGGTACACCGGCGTCGCCATCACCTCCAACACCGCAGGAGTCATCTCCGGCTTCGTGCCGCTGATCGCCACCGCGCTGGTGGCCGCCAACAACTCCTTCTGGCCGGGCGCCATCATCCTGCTGGTTGTGTCCGTACTGACCGCACTGTCCGGTCTGTTCCTCCCCGCCCTTTCCATCAAAGAAGAAGGAATGAAGCATTGAGCACCACTACCGCAGGTCACTTGATTGTTGGCCAACTCGAACGGGCAGGCATCAAGCGTGTGTACACCGTTCCCGGCGAGAGCTTCCTCGACGTCCTTGACGGGCTGCACGGCTCGCCCATCCAGAATGT
The DNA here is from genome assembly GCF_900108925.1 of Arthrobacter sp. yr096. Lineage (NCBI taxonomy): Bacteria > Bacillati > Actinomycetota > Actinomycetes > Micrococcales > Micrococcaceae > Arthrobacter > Arthrobacter sp. yr096. The sequence goes on from NZ_FNYI01000008.1 coordinate 174,235, forward strand.
GGTGGCCCGCCAGGAAGGCGGTGCCGGGTTCATGGCACTCGCCGAAGGTCGCCTGACCGAGCTCCCCGGTATCGCCATGGTGACTCGTGGCCCGGGCGCTGCCAACGCCTTCATCGCCATCCACACCGCTTACCAGGACGCTACTCCGCTCATCCTGTTTGTGGGTCTGATTCCGGTGGCCGACCGGGGCCGCGAGTCCTTCCAGGAATTTGATATCAACGCCTGGTTCGGCAGCACCGCCAAGAAGGTAGTGACCCTCGACGACGCCGCTTCCGCCGCCCGCGTGGTGGACGACGCCATCTTCACAGCCCTCAGTGGACGCCCCGGCCCCGTGGTGATCGGCCTCCCGGAAGACGTGTTGGTGCACGTCGTGGAGAACGCCACGGTGGAACCCCGCAAGGTTGCCCGGCCTGAGCCAGCCCCCGCGGACCTGTCAGACCTCACCCAAAAACTGGAGAAGGCACGCAAGCCGCTCATCGTCGTCGGCGGTGAAGGCTGGACGCAGGAGTCCGGCGAGCAGCTGGCCGCCTGGGCAAGCCGTAACAGCATCCCGGTGGTGGCTGACTTCCGCGCCTACGACGCCGTCCCGCACCGCAGCGACGCCTACGCCGGCTTCCTGGGCTACGGCCGCAGCGACGCCAACGCCCAGCGCCTGGACGACGCCGATCTGATCGTCTTTGTTGGCTGCGTCCGCGGCGACGTCCTCTCCGATGGCTACAAGCGCGGACTCGACGCCGAAACCGTAGTGGTCAACGCCGACGCCAACCTCCTGGGCCACTTCGGCCGTGTGGACCAGCACATCATCGCGGATGTCACGGCCTTCGCGGTGTCGCTCCCCGCCACCTCCGTGGCGGTCAACCGCCAGGAGGGCTGGTTCGCCAGCGCCCGCGCCGATCAGCTCGCGTTCTCCACGCCCCAGCCCGACGGCGGCATCGGCGTCGACTTGGGCGTCGCCATGGAGGTCCTCAAGAAGGAGATGGCCGACGACGCCGTCCTCACGTTCGGTGCCGGAAACCACGCCCTGTGGCCCGCCAGGTACTTGGACCACAACTCGGCCAACTCCCTGGCCGCTCCGCGCAACGGCGCCATGGGCATGGGTATCCCGGCAGCCGTGGCAGCCTCGCTCGCTTACCCGGGCCGTCAGGTCATCTCCGTGGCCGGCGACGGTTGCTTCATGATGAACGGACAGGAGATCGCCACGGCCATGGGCTACGGCGCTGCGTTCATCGTCCTGGTGGTGGACAACGGCATCTTTGCCACCATCCGCGAGCACCAGGAAGCGCACTACCCGGACCGCCCGTCCGGCACGCACATGACCAACCCGGACTTCGCTGCCCTCGCCCGCTCCTACGGTGGCTACGGCGAGCGGGTGGACCGCACGGAAGACTTCGCAGCCGCGTTCCGCCGCGCAGTGGACTCCGGCCTCCCGGCCCTGCTGCACCTGCCGCAGGACCCCACCACGCGTTCGCCCAAGACTTCAACAAACTGACCGGAGCCTCCTGTGATTCAGCTTCAGAACATCATCAACGGCCAGTCCGTGGACGCCACGGCCAGCCTGCCGTTCTTCGACCCCGCCACGGGCCAGCAGATCGGCACCGCACCGGACAGCGACGCGGCCGCCGTCGACTCCGCCTTCCAGGCCGCTGCCGCAGCTTTCAAGAGTTTCAAGCGCACGACGCCGGGAACGCGTCAGTCGCTGCTGTTGCAGCTGGCGGACCTCATTGAGGCGAACGTTGACCGTTTGCTCGAGGCCGAGGTTGCCTGCACGGGCAAGCCTTCCGCCCTCACCAAGGAGCTGGAAATCCTGCGCGGCGCGGACCAACTGCGCTTCTTCGCCGGGGCGTGCCGGGTGGTTTCCGGTACGGCGCAGACCGAGTATGTGGAGGGTTTCTCGTCCACCATCCGGCGGGAGCCCATTGGCGTGGTGGCCCAGATTACGCCGTGGAACTACCCGTTCATGATGGCCATCTGGAAGATCGGTCCGGCCCTCGCTGCTGGCAACACCCTGGTCCTCAAACCTGCCGACACCACCCCCTGGTCCACTGTGGTCCTGGGCGAACTCGCACAGCAGGTCTACCCGGCCGCCGTAGTGAACATCGTGTGCGGCGGCCGCGAAGCCGGCGCTGCGATGGTGGACCACGACATCCCGGAGATGGTGTCCATTACGGGCTCCACCCGGGCCGGTGCGCAGGTCATGTCTGCGGCGGCCAAGACCCTGAAGGACGTGCACTTGGAGCTTGGCGGCAAGGCGCCCGCTGTGGTGTTTGCCGACGTCGATATCCAGCGGACTGCCAGCGAAATCGCCCTGGCCGCCTTCTTCAACGCCGGGCAGGACTGCACAGCGGTGACCCGCGTACTGGTGCACCAGGACATTCATACGGAGTTCGCAGCAGCCCTGGCTGACGCTGCTTCCGCGTTGAAGGTTGGAGGATCCGATGCGGATCTTGGCCCGCTCAACAGTGCCGCGCAGTTGGAGCGGGTAGAGGGCTTCATGTCCCGCCTGCCCGCCAACGCCCGCGTCCTGTCCGGCGGCAAGCGCACCGGAACGGGCTTCCACTTTGAACCCACCGTGATCGACGGCGTGTTCCAAACAGACGAGGTGGTGTGCGACGAGATCTTCGGCCCAGTGCTGACCGTCCAGGCGTTCGCCACCGAGGAAGAAGCGATCGAACTCGCCAACGGCACCAAGTACGCGCTGGCCTCCAGCGTGTGGTCCGAGAACCATGGCGTGGTGACCCGCGTATCCAACGAGCTCGACTTCGGGGCCGTCTGGATCAACTGCCACCAGGTGATCCCGGCCGAAGCCCCGCACGGCGGGTTCAAGCATTCAGGCACGGGCAAGGACCTCTCCGTCTATGGACTTGAGGACTACACCCGCATCAAGTCCGTCACCACGTCCCACCGCTAGAACCTGATATGAAACTCGACCTCCTCCTGCGGAACGCAGAGATCATCACCATGGATCCGGCCCGCCCGGTGGCCGGCTCGCTGGGCATCTGGCAAGGCCGCATCGTGGGCTTGGACGAGGACCTGGATGGCTTGGATGCTCTTCAGGTGCTCGATCTTGGCGGTGCCACCGTCACTCCCGGCTTCATCGATGCCCACTGCCACACCACGTGGTTCGGGCTTGGCCTGGCGGAGCTGGACGTGTCCGGTGCCCGCGGCCTGGAGGAGCTTTATGGGCTGCTTCGGGGTGCTGTTAGCAGCGCCGGTGCTGTTACCGACGGCGACGACGCCGAGGGCTGGCTTTTCGCTACTGGTTTCAGCCAGACCCAGCACGGCGGGTCCTTTCCGGACATCGCCGAGCTGGACCGCATCACGGGGGAGCGGCCGCTGTTCATGCGGCACAACTCCGGGCACATGGCCGTGGTCAACACAGCCGCGTTGCGCCTGGCAGGTGCGGAGTCGCCGTCGTTCCCGGATCCCGACGGCGGAGCGATCGTCCGCGACGCAGCGGGACGTCCCACGGGACTGGTCCAGGAGACGGCCCAGGAACTGATCCAGCAGCTGATCCTGCCGTACTCGCTGGAGGACATCGAGGCCGCCCTTGAGAGGGCCACGTTGTATTACGCCTCCGAGGGCATCACGAGTTTCACCGAGGCCGGGGTGGGCGGCGGGTGGATCGGGCACAGCCCGGCCGAGCTCGCTGCCTACCAGAGTGCCTCCGCCAACGGCCGCTTGCATGCCCGGGCACAGGTCATGCCCGTGCTCGATGTGCTGCATGGCCTGGGCGGTCATGCTTCTGACAGTGTTGGTGAAGCCCCGGCCGGACTGGATCTTGGCATCACCAGCGGCTTCGGGAATGAGTACCTGTCCTTGGGCCCTGCGAAAGTGTTCCTGGATGGCTCGCTCCTGGGCGAAACCGCAGCGGTGAGCCACGAGTTCTGCAGCCACGGGCATAAGGACAACCGGGGCAACGTTGGCTACTTCCAAGCGGATCCGGCCCAGTTGCGGGAGCGCATCGAGGCCGCCTACGCCGCCGGATGGTCCATCGCGGCGCACGCCATCGGGGACCGGGCCGTTGACCTGGCCGTGGATATCATCACCGACTGCCAGGCCGTGTATGGGCAGCGCCGTTTGCCGAACAGGATCGAGCACGCCTCCATGACCCGCCCCGAGCAGCTGGCGAGGCTCGCGGACGCGGGAATCGCCGTGACACCCCAGGCAAGTTTCTTCCGTGAGGGTGGGGACGGGATGACCGCGTCCCTCGGGCCGGACCGTTTGCCGTGGGCCTACCGGGCAGCCAGTTTCCTGGGCGCAGGAGTGATGCTCGCGGGAAGCTCGGACCGTCCGGTTGCCGATGGGAACGTGCTCCGCGGCATGCAGGCGTTCGTGGACCGCAGGACCGGGTCCGGGGCTGTCTTCGGGAACCCGGCCGAGCGCCTCACCCCACACCAGGCACTCGCCGCGTACACGTCCGGAGCCGCCGCAGCAACGGGGTCCCTCAGCGAGAAAGGCACCCTGACGCCGGGCAAGCTTGCCGACTTCACCGTCCTGTCCGCCTCACCGCTGACGGCACCTGCCATCAGCGAACTCCACGTCCTGGCCACCGCCGTCGGAGGCCGTTTTACCTACCAATCAACCCACTTCCGCGCGGAACCTTCCTCGGAAAGTCCGTACGCTTCCCGTGTTTCGGCGGGCCGTGTATCAGCAACCCAAAGCTCATAGGGGAGACCATGACCATCACCACCAGTTTCACCGCCCAGGACACCGCGTTCGTGCAGGACTTCCGCACCATGAGCGCCTTCGGTGCCACGGAGAACGGCGGCGTGGACCGCCAAGCCGCAACCATTCCCGACGGCGAGCAGCGCCGCTGGCTCGCAGGCCTGCTTGAGGAGCACGGCTTCACGGTGAAGTTCGACCACGCCGGCAACCAGTGGGGCCTCTACGAAGCCGTGCCCGGTGCGCCCTACGTGGTGGTGGGCTCGCACATGGATTCACAGCCGACGGCGGGACGTTACGACGGCGCGTATGGTGTCCTCGCTGCTGCCCACGCCGCGTTCCGCTTGGCCGCCCGCTGGGAAGCCGGCGCCACGGCACCCACGTTCAACCTCGCCGTCGTCAACTGGTTCAACGAGGAAGGCAGCCGCTTCAAGCCGTCCATGATGGGCTCGTCCGTCTACACCGGCAAGCTGGAACTCCAGGACGCCCTCAACACCAAGGACGCCGCCGGTGTCACCGTGCGTGACGCGCTGGACGCGATCGGCTGCCGCGGAACGTATGAGGGGCCGGAGGCCGCATATTGCGCCGAGATCCACATCGAACAGGGCCGCAGCATGGAGCGCGACGGCTTCACCATCGGCCTTGTCAGCTCCAACTGGGCCGCCAACAAGTACGAGTTCGTGGTTCACGGCGAGCAGGCACACACCGGTTCCACGGTGATAGCGGACCGCAAAGATGCCCTGCTCGGGGCCTCGATGCTGGTGGTTGCCGCACGCGAACTCGCCGACCGCTTCCCGGGTGTCCTGCACACCTCGGTGGGTCAGCTCAACGTGTACCCCAACTCGCCCGTGGTGGTGCCGTCCCGCGTGAACCTCCTGCTGGACCTACGCAGCGCCGACGAAGCCGTCCTGGCCGAGGCCGACTCCCTGCTGCACGCCCGCATCACGGAGATCGAACAGCTGGCCAACGTCACCGTGGAGAAGAACCACTCACACTCCTGGGCCGTCACCCCGTACCAGCCCGAAGGCGTGGAACTCGCGGCCAAGGTTGCCGCGGATCTGGGGCTGTCCAACAAGGAAGTGATGACCCTGGCCGGGCACGATTCCACCAACATGAAGGACATCGTTCCCACCGTGATGCTCTTTGTTCCCAGCGTTGATGGCATCTCCCACAACGAGCACGAATACACCACCGACCAGGACATCGTGGCCGGACTCACCATGCTCACCGAGGTTGTTGCCCGCCTGTGTGACGGGGCGCTGGAGAACCAGCCGAACTAGCTCGCTTGCGGTGCTGGCGTCGATCGGGGCGAACTTTCCACCACGATCGACGCCGGTGCCGCACCGCCCGCGGCATCAGGATTGGCGATATACAGGACGTCCTCGCTGATCCGGGACTCAATTTTCGCTGACCTCAGGCGGTCCAGCAGTGGCTCCAGCCCGCCGTCGTACTCAAAGGCGAGATCGCCGTTGATGGCATCCGCGCCGTGGATGACGCGCAGGATTCCGCCGTTCTTGGTGGTAAATGTGGCCGATTCGTCGTCCGAGGTCCGTGGCCGGGCGCCGATGTTACTGAGCGCGTTGGCTGCCAGGCCCACTAATGGGCTGATCCAGGTGGCCACCACAGTCACGGCGGGGTGGGCCGCTGTTGACGTAGCCCAGGTGCCATCAGTGGCTCGTTCGGCGGGGAAAGCGAAAAACTCAAAACCGTCGTCCGCAGAAATTTGCACGGTGGTTCCGTCCGGGCCTTCGTGGAGTTCTGCCTGGGTGCCGGCTTCCTCGGTACGACGGGCAAACTCCTCCAGATTCCCCGCTTCAACAGCAAAGACCGTGGAGCCGTCCAGCGGGTGGCCGTGATCCACGGCGCCCAACGCGAGGCGACCGGAACCGGCGTCGAACTCGCGCCAGCTGCCCTCATTCACGGTGGTGACCAGCCCCAACGCGTGCAGGACCGCGGACCACTCTTCGGGACGGGACGTGTAGTGGATGGGGCGGGATCGCAGCATTGCTCCTCCTGGGTTTGTCAGGGTTTCTGCGTTTCAGCCTATGCCGTATCTGCCCTTCACAGCAGAATGAATCCATGCCCATTGAGCTTGAAGAACTTCTTGTCCGTGACGGTGCCGAATGGCGTTCCTGGTTGTCGGCGAACGCAGCAACATGCCCCGGAGTGTGGCTGATCCTGCACAAAAAGGGCGGGGATGTTACGGGGCTGGACTATGACGCGGCCTTGGACGAGGCCCTGTGCTTCGGCTGGATCGACGGTCAGGCGAGGAGCCGCGACGCCGGCAGCTACTTCCAGCGCATGACGCCGCGAGGCCGCAAGAGTATCTGGTCCGTGCGGAACGTGGGGCACATCGCCCGGCTGGAGTCCGAAGGCAAGATGACCGACGCAGGCCGTGCCGCCGTCGCGGCCGCCAAAGCGGACGGCCGCTGGGAGGCTGCCTATGCAGGCCCTGCCGATTCCGTCGTCCCGGATGACCTCGCGGCAGCCATCGCAGCCGTTCCTGAGGCCCAAGCCATGTTCGACGTCCTGACTTCCCAGAACCGCTTTGCGCTGATCCACCGCACCAACGGGGTCAAGCGCGCCGAGACGCGCGCCCGCAAGATCGCCGGATTCGTGGAAATGCTAGCCCGCCACGAAGCCCCGTACCCACAGAAGAAGCGCCCCGCGTCCTCCCATTAGGGGCCACCTCGCGCTCGGGGACACCTACAGTGTTGCGGCTGCCTCGAACGTCATCCACGCCTGCAGTTGGGTGGAAAGTTCGACGGCGGCACCTGGCGGATACGTTTCGCCCGCCGGCCGCAGTGGGTTGGGGGAGAAGATAAAGGGGGCTTCAGCCGGGGCTTTGCTGCGCTGCAGTTCCGGTGCTTCGCGGCGGCTCGTCCAGAAAGCCGCAGCCGTAGTGCGCACCAACTCCCGGGCCGTCTCCCGTGCGTCCGTGGGAAGTCGCGGGTCCCGTGCAGCCAATGCCAGGTACCGGACCAGGATTCCGGTGAAGAGCCCGCCGTCGCCTGTGCCGTCGCCGTGGATGACCCGGGTGCCCGGAACAGCTAGTTCGCGGGCAACGGACTTGACCAGGTGTGCGGCCCGTTCCAGGTTTTCCGGGCCGCCCAGTTCCAGCAATGCCCCCAGCACCGGCCCCTGGTTGTAGGTGTAGATCGCCTCTTCCAGGATGGTCTCGCCATTCCTGATCCTGAGCCCGTCCTGGTACACGCCGCGTTGGGGGTGGAGAAGCTTGGCATTGAGCCAGGTCACCAGTGACTGGGCCCGTTCCCGGTGATCCGTCCGCGCGAAGTACAGGGCAACCGGGGCTGTGGCGGGGGTGTTCTTGAAGTCGCGCTGGGTGCTCCAGAACGTCCCTCCGCCCAGATCGTCCGTGGAAGCTGAATCGAATTGCAGCGTCAGCTTCTTGCGTACGTAGGCGTTGCGCCTGCGGCCCGGATGTCTGGTCTCTTCCGCCAGCTTTTCGAGCCTGAGGGTAGATAAGGCGAGCCAGGCCATGTCGTCGTAGAAGTGGTTCTCAAACCGGAACAGGTTCCGCAGCCGGATGGTGGTGACCAGGCGGGAAGCGAGCCGGCCCGCACCGGGACGGGAGCCGCCGTCGAACTTTGTTGTGGCAGCCAGTTCGCGGCGTCCGGCGTCCACCAGGCAGTCGACGTAGTGGGCCTGCCACCAGTAGTGCCAGGGGCCGAAGAGGCCCTTGACGGTGTTGCTGGGTACTGAGACCGCGCCGAGGTGCGTGCCGGGCAGGAAGAGCAGCCGACGGCCGAAAGTACGGGTCACCGAGCGGGCCGCCTGATTGGCGCGGGCCGCCCATTCCGCGGCATCGGCGGCGGCTGGTTGCGGGCTGGCGGCTTGATGAACGGACATGCAGCCAGCCTATCCGGGCAGGTGCGGCGTGCGCTGGCTCACAATTCCAGTTAACATGCATTAACGGATTTGAGTTCTGCATCAAGGAGGATGGATGGACATCAAGGGTACGGTCGCGCTGGTCACCGGTGGAGCGTCGGGTTTGGGGGCTGCCACTGCCAAGCGTCTGTTCGACGCCGGAGCCTCGGTGGTGTTGGTGGATCTGCCGCAATCGGCGGGCGAGGCGTACGCGGCAGAACTGAACGCCGGTGGTCACGGTTCCCGGGCGGTCTTCGCGCCCGCTGACGTGACCAACGAAGCCCAGGTCCAGGCCGCTGTTCACGCCGCAACCTCCCTGGGGCCGTTGCGGATTGTGGTGAATTGCGCCGGTATTGCAACCCCAGGGAAGGTCCTCGGCCGTGACGGCGTACTGCCGCTGGAGACGTTCAACAAAGTCATCCAGATCAATCTGGTGGGCACTTTCAACGTGCTCCGGCTTGCCGCAGCGGCCATGGTGGAAACCGAGCCCGTGTCCACTGAACTGGGAGGGCCCGAGCGTGGGGTCATCATCAACACCGCCTCCGTTGCCGCGTTCGAGGGCCAGATCGGGCAACCTGCCTACGCGGCGTCGAAAGGTGCCGTTGCCGCGATGACCCTTCCGCTGGCACGCGAGTTCGCGCGTTCGCTGATCCGGGTGGCCACCATTGCGCCGGGCATCTTTGAAACACCCATGATGGCGGGACTTCCCCAGTCCGCCCAAGATTCCCTGGGCCAGCAAGTACCGCATCCAGCCCGCCTGGGCCGTGCAGCCGAGTATGCAAACCTGGCGGCCCACATCGTGGAGAACGCCATGCTCAACGGTGAGACCATCCGGCTTGATGGCGCCATCCGCATGGGACTCAAATGATGGGCGACTACAGTGGCGGTTCGCTGCCCTCCGGTTCGGCGGCTGCTGCGCCGGCATCAGTCGAAGGCCTGCCTACCGCCGACTTTTTTGATTTCGAGTCCCTGCTGAGCGTTCAGGAGCAGCGCAAACTCAATGAACTCCGGGCCTTCCTGGCAACGGAGATCGCTCCCTACGCGGGGCAATGGTGGGAGAAAGCCGAATTCCCGGAACACATCCTGCCCAAGCTCGCGGCGCTCAGACTGAGTGCGCCGGCCCAGCGAGGCTACACCCACCTGTTCGCCGGCCTGGTCATCGCCGAGATGACCCGCGTAGACACCTCCATTGCTACGTTCTTCATGGTCCACCACGATCTCTTCGTGGAGTCGCTGTACGACTTCGGCAGCGACTCGCAACAGGACCGCTACCTTGACGACGCGTCCAACCTCCGAACCACCGGAGCTTTCGCACTCACCGAACCGAACCACGGATCCGATGTTGCAGGCGGCATGGAAACCACCGCGCGTCGGGTCGTGCGGGCAGAGCACGACGGCGGTGACTACTGGGTGATCAACGGTGCCAAGCGCTGGATTGGCAACGGGACGTTCTGCGATTTCATGCTGGTATGGGCCAAAGACGAAGCCGACGGGGCCGTGCGGGCGTTCATCGTTGACGCATCCTTGCCGGGCGTCAGCCGGAGCCGCATCGAGAACAAGATTGCCCTGCGAACGGTGCAGAACGCCGACATTGTGTTCGTGGACGTCGAGGTAGCCGAGGCAGATCGATTTGCCGGAATCAGCAGCTTTGCGGACACCAACCACCTGCTGCGGGGTTCCCGGATCATGGTGGCTTGGCAAGCTGTAGGCCAGCAATTGGCGGCGTTCGATGTCGCCCGGCAGTACGCCGTGGAACGGATGCAGTTCGGCAAACCACTCGCCAAGTTCCAACTCATCCAGCAGCACTTGGTGGACATGCTCGGAAACGCCGTTGCCAGCATGGGGATGATGGTCCGGATAGCGCAACTGCAGGAAGGAATCCATACCGATGCCCAGGGCGTACGGCACGGGGGCGCGGACATGGCACAAGTGGCGCTGGCCAAGGCTTACTGCAGCGCCCGGATGCGGGAGACAGTGGCTTTGGGACGGTCCATCCTGGGCGGGAACGGAATCGTCACCGACTACGGGATTGCCAAAATCTTTGCTGACGCCGAGGCCATCTACACCTACGAGGGCTCGTACGAAATCAACTCGCTCATTGTTGGCCGCGCGGTGACCGGGGTTTCAGCGATCACCTAGGCCGCGGGAGTCTCAGGCCTACTCCTGAGGGAGTTTTTCGCCGGCCTCCACCCGAACGTCGATCGAATTGCCCCGGACCGGCATGGGGCACGTTCCGTAAGGAGTGAACGCGCTGGGGTAGTTGATGCTGCGGTTGAAGTCGATCACCACGGAACCATCGGGGCGTGGGCGGGGGATGAACACCTTGCGCCACTCATCCGTGGTGTCGCCGTTGGTTTCATCGTGGAAGGTCACATTGAGGGCGCCCAGTTTCTCCTCCTCGGCGTGGAGCCGGATGTCGTGCGGGATGCCCGGTACCTGGAAAACTACCTCGCCAACGGAGCGATGGACCCCGTCCACCAAGGGGTTGGCCGTTCCGATGGGTACCTCCTGGGGCTCTGCGTAGGCCTCGAACCTGCCTCCGATAATCCAGTCAGGGTTGAAGTCGTACGTCGGTACGCCGTTGAACTCCGTCAGCACGGGAGAACTGTCGTCCCGGGTGCGGACAGCGTACTTATCCGCACGCATGGCGAGTTCCACCACCACTTGTTTACCGTCCGAACCACCGTATTGGACCCACATCAGGGACTCTTCGTCTTCCAGGACGGCGGTGACTGTTCCTTCCACCTTCGCGCCGGTCTCAACGAAAGTGAGACCGTCGGCAGCGCTCGCCGTGAGAGATGCGGTGGTGCCATCGGTAGACCATAGCCCGGGAACGAGTTCCAGCTCCGTGGGGTCCGCCTCAAGCCATTGGAAGGACGTCAGCGTCAACCAGCCGTGTCCGGTGGAGAGGGCAGCATTCCGACCGGTACGGAACCGTTCCCAACGGGCCAGCTGGGCGTCGGTTGCGGTGGTGGGCGAGCTCATGGGTCTCCTCGGCTGTGGTCACGTCAGTTCTCGATAGTTGCACTTGCCTCAACTATGCGCCGTACGTGGGCATTCCCCGAATCCGCGGTTCGTCATGGCAATCCGTGGTTCCTCATGGAGGAGTCGGTGGAACGGCTCGCGCCGGCCCTCAAAACATGCCAGCGCGAGCCGTGATTTGATCAACGGCACCAACGGGGCAGGCACTTGATGCCGCACCCGCCATTGCCGGTCAGCTAGTGAGTGTCATCACCATGCGGTTCGTGACGCAGTCGGCGCAGCTTTCCTAATTTGTTGCGGAGGAAGAATCATGAGGCGCGGATGCCGTGGCAGCGGCGGCCGACGGAAGAGGATAGAACTTGGTGCGTGCGGGGCTCAGTGCGCCGTCACCCAGGGCTTCCACGGCGATCTTGCATCCTATGACCCGGGAGATGTTGCTTTGGCTGAGGGGAAAAAGAACGTGGATAGCCGAGTTTTGGTACATGGCCATCGCGCCGGTTCCGTCCAGCTGACCATTGACGGCCTCCCCGATCCGGGCCAGCAGCGTCCAGCAATGGTTCTGGCTGTTATGGGGGCTTGCTATCGAGATGATGGCCAGAACCAGCGTTCCGGGCCGCTCGGACCCTGACGTGGAAATCTCGTGGATACGCCGCCGAAAGTGGGCCTGGGTAGCCAGGCCCGTGTAGACATCCGTGCACGATAGTGGTGGTGCAGTTTCCATTGCTTCCGCCCAACCTTCGGCAAGGGACTGCAGAGCTTCGACGTCCACGGTCTCTCCCGCGGCCGTGAAGAGCGCGCGGAAGTCAGTCATGGTCTCGGTGATGCTGACGCCATTTCTTGCGCGGGCAGCGCCCAGCGACTTGGCGGTGGGTGCTGGAACCGTGGCGCTCGTCTCCAGGGATGCCACCACGGTCCGGACTTCCGGCAGGAACCAATCCGCATGGAACCGCCAACCTGTCTGATAGCTGGTGGTTTGCCATCGACGCAGCAAAAGGTGCCGCGAGAACGTGCATTCTGCGAGTGATTTTCTCCGGAACGATGTCATATCCGAAAAGTGCATACCAGCACTGTTTCGTGACGACGCTGCCCCGGGATTGGCTGGAAAAGAAGACTTCCAGCGTCTTTGTTCAAGACATTGTACAAATCGCGTCACGACTCGCTGCCTGCACTCACTCCATAAACATGGGCAGGATTACTTACGGTTTCGGGATGCCATAGATGGCACACGGATCACATGCGAGCCGCGATGCAGAAGGTGACACCGGCAGCGATCGTCACCTCATCGAGCTGGTCAGGGGCGGGGACATGTCCGCCTTCGACGGACTGTATGGGCGCCATTTGTCCATTGCTTACACCGTGGCAAGGCGGAATGTCGACAACCTGAGCGACGCCGAGGATGTTGTGGCTGAGGCTTTCCAATCCGTGTTGCATAGCATTGTTGCAGGGAAAGGGCCGGGCGCGTTCTTCAGGGCGTACCTATTGTCCACCGTCACCCGGCTGTCCCATCAACGGAATCGAAAAGCAGGCAAGGTACTGGCCAGCGGTGACGATTCTGTTCTGGATCAAACAGTGCTCGAGTCGGACGCCGTCATCAGCGCCTTCGAGTCACGCACAGTGGCCAAGGCATTCCACGCTTTGCCGGAACGCTGGCAGGCCGTGCTCTGGTACATGGACGTTGAGCGGATGAAGCCGGCGGCCGTGGCGCCAATTCTTGGTCTGACCCCCAATGCGGTTTCTGCGCTCGCTGTCCGTGCTCGCGAGGGCCTGCGACGCCAATACCTGCAGAGCCACGTCGCGGATCAGGCGGACGGCAAATGCGCCGAGTTCGCTTCCAAGCTTGGCAGCTTCCTCAGGGGTGGGTTGTCCAGCGCCGCTGAACGCAAGGTCCGCAATCATCTGCACGGCTGTTCCATGTGCACAGCCGCACTTGCCGAGCTCAACGATGTCCAGGGAAGCATGCGGGCAGTACTCCTGCCGCTGGTGACAGGAATCCCCCTGGCGATGTGGGCTGGTAAAGGTGCTGCGGTGGGCCTCCTGGGTGGGATGGCCCCGGCCAAAGTGGCGCTGGCAGTCCATGCCTTGGCTCAGCCGGCCGTCATGGCGCTCTTCGCAGCCGCAGGGGTTGGGCTGATGCTGGGAGCGGGGGGAGCTGGAGAGGTGCAGGTTCCGGAAGTCTCCACGGAGCAGCGGGCAGTGGAGACAGCCGCGGCGCAAGGGGAAAATGGCTTGGAGCTGGCCACGCCGGCACCAGCTCAGACGGGTGCCCCGGCCCCGGCTCCGGTGGCCCCGATGCCCGCTGAGTCAGCTTCATCGACGTCCGTGCCGCCACCAACCGAGCCCTTGCCAGCGCTTGAGGAGCAGTCTGAGACCCTTGTCCCGGCACCGGAAGAGCCTTTGCCACCGCCCGGAGTGCTGCCTGAGCCGACGATGACAACGCCTGCCCCCGTTTCTCCACCGGCCAAGACGCCTGCACCGGTGCCTTCTGCCGTTCCATCAGCGGCCACCGCGGCAACAATCTCCGGGTTCGTAAGGGAGAACCGTGGCAGAGGAGATTCCAGCGGTACCGCTATGGAAATCGACTTCGCGGCCTCCGGCACTGGGCCTTTGGGCAGTGGCAAGGCCGTGTTTTCGGTTGAAGGGCATGCACGCATTCTGGAGAGTTCACTGCGTGTGCCCGATGGTTGGGCATGTTCCATGGAAGGGCAGTCCGTTGTCATGTGTGTCACGGACTCGGTGCAGCGGGGCAGCCTTCACTTTCATGTGACCGCGGACTCCGGACGCTCCAAAGATGGCGGCGTCCTCAATTATTCCTTGAGCGGCACAGGGCTTGTCCCGGGCCAGTTCGAATACCAGTACCAAGCCCAGTAGGAGGAAAGGTCCGCGTCACGATCCCGCGGCCCTCACCACTATGTCAACGGCGATTATGTCAACGGCATGTCCGGAAAGTCGGGGGTGACCTCCTGCTCCACCACGTGCATCGGCTCCACGTTTGGGACTACGTGGGCTTAACCCGCGAGTCTCATGGAAGACCAGCATTGGGACGTCCTCAAAAAGGCATGGGCCGGGTAATGCAGGGGTAGGCGCGGGCTTTGGGCGGGCGTACGCTGGCCGCATGGGGATCGATGCCGTGGTTGCAGTGGTGGTCTGTGTCGCCCTCGTTCTTGGTTCCATTTGGGCGGGAACACGGCTGGTTCAGCGCGGCGTGCCGGCCAAAGGTGCTACCGGCACGCTCGGGAGTGTGCTGTCCATGGTGGAACCTGCAACGGGTGCGCCCACCAGGGTGGAGGCGGCGGCTGCCCTTGAAGAAATGCGGCAGCGCAGGCACCAGAACCTGTCCGCAGGCCCCGGCCCCGCAGGCCAAGAGCTGTTGGGCGGCAAGGTGGTCCTTCCGAATCCTGCCGGCCCGCATGGTGATGCCAAAATCTGAGACGCATTCCTTGCGTTGAGTTTGGTGCGGGTAAGATCCCGTAGGAAACATAAGTAATCCGGCTCACAGTATCCAGCGCAGTGTACGAGCCACACCAGATCCCGAAGGTATGTATCTATGGTTCACACTGCCCATCAAGACACCGATCTCGCTGCCGAACTGCGCGCCGATGTGCGCCGCGTTTCCACCCTCCTTGGCGAGTCACTGGTCCGACAGCACGGTCCGGACCTCCTTCAGCTCGTGGAACAGGTGCGCCTGCTGACCAAGGAGTCCAAGGAAGCCGCCAGGGGCGGCGCGGACGCTACCGGCCCTTGGAGCGCGCACGACGTCGTTGCCCAGGTCCGTGAGTTGCTCGCCTCGCTGCCACTGGAGCAGGCCACCGATTTGGTCCGCGCCTTTGCGTTCTACTTCCACCTCAGCAACGCGGCAGAGCAGGTTCACCGTGTCCGTGGACTTCGCACCCGGCAGGAAAAGGACGGCTGGCTGGCCAAGGCAGTCTCTGAGATTGCAGGCCAGGCGGGTCCGCAGGTCCTGCAGGATGTGATCAACGAACTCGATGTCCGTCCCATCTTCACGGCACACCCCACCGAGGCATCACGCCGTTCGGTCCTGGACAAAGTGCGCAAACTGTCCGATGTCCTAGCCGAGCCCACCACCGAGGGCACGTCCGCCCGCCGGCGCCAAGACCGCCAGCTTGCTGAAATCATCGACCAGATGTGGCAGACGGATGAGCTTCGCCAGGTCCGCCCCACCCCTGTAGATGAAGCGCGTAACGCCATCTATTACCTGAACAGCATCCTCACCGACGCCATGCCGGAAATGTTGACGGACCTCTCGGAACTTCTTGCCGAGCACGGTGTCACGCTGCCGGCCGCTGCCGCGCCGCTTCGTTTTGGTTCGTGGATCGGTGGCGACCGTGACGGCAACCCGAACGTCACCGCGGCAGTCACGCGTGAAATCCTGCAGCTCCAGAACCAGAACGCCGTGCGCATCAGCATTGCCTTGATCGACGAACTCATCTCGGTCCTCTCCAACTCCACGGCACTGTTTGGGGCCGACCAGGAGTTGCTGGACTCAATCACTGTGGACCTCAAGAACCTGCCGGGGTTGGACAAACGCATTCTTGAACTGAATGCGCAGGAGCCCTACAGGCTGAAACTGACCTGCATCAAAGCCAAGCTGATCAACACCGGTCGTCGGGTTGCGGCCTCGAGCCATCACGAGCCAGGCCGTGACTACGCCACCACATCGGAGCTGCTGGCTGAGTTCGGGCTCCTGGAAGAGTCGCTGCGGAACCACGCGGCCGGATTGGTGGCAGACGGTGCCCTGGCCCGGGTTCGCCGTGCCATCGCAGCGTTTGGCCTGCACCTGGCAACCTTGGACATCCGTGAGCATGCCGACTACCACCACGATGCTGTGGGCCAGCTCGTTGACAGGCTTGGTGCCGGGAAGCCCTATGGCGAACTGACCCGTGAAGAGCGCTTCGAGTTCCTGGGTGCGGAGTTGGCTTCCCGCCGTCCTCTTTCCGGACACCCGATCAAGCTCGAGGGCACGGCCGACGGTACCTACGACGTCTTCCGGAGCATCCGCCAGGCCCTGCACACCTACGGTCCGGACGTCGTGGAGACTTACATCATCTCCATGACCCGCGGTGCCGACGATGTTCTCGCTGCCGCCGTCCTGGCCCGTGAGGCCGGGTTGATTGACCTCTTCGGAGGGAAGCCGCGCGCCAAAATCGGCTTCGCTCCACTGCTGGAGACCGTGGAGGAACTCCGCGCATCAGCTGAGATCGTAGATCAGCTGCTGTCCGATCCGTCCTACCGGGAGCTGGTCCGCCTCCGCGGCGATGTCCAGGAAGTCATGCTGGGTTACTCCGATTCCAACAAGGAATCCGGTGTGATGACCAGCCAGTGGGAAATCCACAAGACCCAGCGAAAGCTGCGCGATGTGGCCGCCAAGCACGGGGTCCGCGTCCGTCTCTTCCACGGCCGCGGTGGTTCCGTGGGCCGCGGTGGCGGACCGACGTACGATGCCATCATGGCCCAGCCGAATGGCGTGCTGGAAGGCGAAATCAAGTTCACCGAGCAGGGCGAAGTCATCTCGGACAAGTACTCCCTGCCGGAACTCGCCCGCGAAAACCTTGAGCTTTCCTTGGCCGCAGTGATGCAGGGCTCGGCGCTGCACCGCACGCCGCGCACCTCGGAAGACGAGCGTGAGCGCTACGCGAACGTCATGGAAACCATCTCGGACGCAGCATTCGCCCGCTACCGCACGTTGATCGATGATCCTGAGCTGCCGGCCTATTTTTTGGCCTCAACGCCGGTGGAGCAGCTGGGCTCGTTGAACATTGGATCCCGTCCGTCCAAGCGACCGGATTCCGGCGCGGGACTGGGCGGACTCCGGGCCATCCCGTGGGTGTTTGGCTGGACCCAGTCCCGCCAAATTGTGCCCGGGTGGTTCGGCGTTGGTTCAGGTTTGAAGGCAGCCCGCGAGGCAGGCTACACGGACCAGCTCCTGGAGATGATGGACCGCTGGCACTTCTTCCGCTCTGTCATTTCCAACGTGGAAATGACACTGGCCAAGACGGACATGGAAATCGCGGGCCACTACGTTTCTTCCTTGGTTCCGAAAGAACTGCACCGTCTGTTCCACATGATCCGCGACGAATACGAGCTCACGGTGGCCGAAATCGAGCGGCTCACGGGCGAGATCGAGCTGCTGGATGCCCAGCCAACCTTGAAGCGTTCCCTGGAAATCCGGGACCAGTACCTCGACCCCATCAGCTACCTGCAGGTGGAGTTGCTTCGCCGTGTCCGTGAGGAGTCAGTATCCGGGGCTGAGATCGACGAGCGGCTCCAGCGGGCCATGCTCATCACCGTCAACGGCGTAGCCGCCGGCCTGCGCAACACCGGCTAGCAGACGCTCTCTCACCTAACGCGCGTTTTCAAGGATCCCTCTCTCACCCGGTGAGAGAGGGATCCTTCTGTTGGTGCGGTAGGTGAGAGAGGGATCGCGGTCCGAGGCACGGCAATCGGGCGTTAGGGTGGTGGGATGCCGTCGTTCCAGACCAAGTTGAAGATCACTGGCCTCAAACCGGGCAATGCCCCCGAGTCCGTCATGGCCGCCGCCGTAGAGGCCTTGGAAACCCGCCATCACGTGGAATCGAACCAGCTGGACATTGTGGGCGGAGTGCCACAGATCAGCCTCCGCTTCACGGTAGGCGACCGCGATTACAGGGGCGAGAACGACGAAGCCCGCACGTCGGCTGCCATGATGCGTGACGCCGTCGAGCGCGTTGCCCTTACCGGCAGCTTGTACGTGCTGCGTCGCAGCCGCGGCCGTTGGTCGCCCATCTAGGACCGCAGGAATCCAACGCCGGGACGCTACTCGGGCTGGGGGACATCGCCGTCGTACGGTTCGTCCACGGGTGAGCGGCTGCCATGGCGCCTGGTGACAATCAGGCCCACCACCACACCAATTACCAGGCCGACTCCCACGCCTATCAGCGAGCTCGCCCAGAAGGGAAGCTTGGTGGTGGAGCCGGTGAAGTAGCCCAGGCCCACTTGCCACACGGCCCACAACACGGCGCCCAAGCCGGCGCAGAGGCTGAATCCACGCACGGAAACATTGGCGATGCCAGCTGCGGACGAGGTAGCGAGTCTTCCTCCCGGGATGAAACGCGCGCCGATGATGGCACCGTACGTTGAGGAGCGGCCCGCCTTGGCGATTGCCTCGTGGATTCCGCGGTGAACCCGGCGGCCCCATGACCATCGGTCCAGGACATGGCTGATGCGCCGCCTGAACAACACGAAAACCGCCATGTCTCCGAGCCAGGAGGCGAAAGCGGCGAGGAACAGGATCAGCCAGAAGTTGGCGTGGCCGTCGGCAGCGAGAGCGCCTCCGGTAATCACCACCATCTCGGACGGGATGGGCGGGAAGATGGCATCACCCAGCACGATGGGGACGATCCACAGATATATTGCGGATCCCCAGGTCTCGGGGGCGGTGATGTCCATGGCCACAAGGTACCGCACTTGCCGCTGCCGCTGCTCCGGCGCGAGACTGGCGGCATGCGAATCGACATCCTGCACGGAGATATCACCACGCGCGGCGTTGACGCGATCATCAACGCCGCAAACTCATCCCTGCTCGGTGGAGGGGGAGTGGACGGCGCAATTCACAGGGCCGCTGGACCTGAACTCCTTGAGGCGTGCCGTGAGCTGCGGCGGACGGAGTTGCCGGGTGGGCTGCCAGTCGGTGGCGCCGTCGCGACGCCCGGCTTCCGGCTTCCTGCCCGCTGGGTGGTCCACACCGTGGGACCCAACAGGCACGCAGGGCAGACGGATCCGGCGCTGCTGGCTTCGTGCTTCCGCGAAAGTCTGACGGTGGCAGCGGGACTGGGTGCCCGGTCCGTGGCTTTCCCCGCGATCAGCGCCGGAATCTATGGTTGGGATGCGCGTCAGGTTGCCGAGGTAGCCTTCGACGCCGTGAGATCGTTCTGGTCGTCATCGTCAGCGGGTGCCTCTGCAGGCAGCCCGCTGGAGGCAGTGGAGTTCGTGCTGTTCTCCGAGGATACGACGGCGGTCTTCCGGACGGTGTTTGGGTCCTCCCCGGGGTTTGATTCTTCAGAGGGTGCCTGACTCTTGCGCCGTTGCACCACGAAGAACAGGACCGTGACGAGTGCAAGGGACGGAAGGCCAAAGATCAGTGTCATGCTGAACGCCTCGGTGCCGAGCGTGCTCACGGCAATCGCAAGCATGAGGACGGCGCCCAGGATGGTGCCCACGGGGTAGAAACGGGTTTTGTAGGAGAGCTCAGTTCCGCTGCGCTTGAGGCTCCGGCGGAAGAACCAGTGGGTCACAAAGATCATGAACCAGGTGAACATGGCGCCGAACATGGAAATGGCCATCATGAAGGTGAAAGCAGTCTCGGGGAACATGGCGTACACCACGGTGGCGATCGCAATTCCGGCCGTGGACAGAATGAGGGCATTCACGGGTGCGCCGTTGGGCCGGAGTTTTCCAAAGATGGACGGTGCGTCTCCGCTGCGGGAGAGGCTGAAGATCATGCGGGTGGAGATGTAGAGCTGGCTGTTCATGGCGGACAGTGCCGCGATAATCACCACGAAGGTCAGCAGGCTGTCAGCGAAGGGGATGCCCAGGTTCTGCATCACGGTGACGAAAGGGCTGCCGCCTGCCAGGATCTGGCTGACGGGGGCGATGGCCAGGATCAGTGCCAGTGTGACGATGTAGAAGAGGAGGAGCCGGACAATGGTGGTGCGGAAGGCCTTCTTCACGGCAGTCGCGGGATCCTTGGCTTCGCCGGCTGCGATGGCGATCATCTCGATGCTGAGGTAGCTGAAGATGGACACAATTACCGCGAACCAGGTGCCGGACAGCCCGTGGGGGAAGAATCCGCCGTCGGACGTGTAGTTCTGGAAGCCTGTACCTTCCGTACGGTCGCCGACGACGATGTATGCGCCCAGCACAATGAAGGCAATGATCGCGAAGACCTTGATGCTGGAGAACCAGTACTCCAGGGTTCCGAACACCTTCACGTTCAAGGTGTTCACGCCGATGAGCACTGCCGAGAAGAAGATGACCCACAGCAGCGAGGGCACGTCAGGGAACCACAGTTTCATGTATTCGCCCACCGCGGTGACCTCGGTGCCCACGGCCAGCACAATGCAGGACCAATACATGTACTTGACCAGGAATCCGGCCAGCGGGCTGACATAGTGCTCGGCGAAAGCGCCGAACGAGCCCGAGGTAGGGTGGGCCACTGTCATCTCTGAAAGGCTACCCATCAAGAGCAGGGCGATCAGCCCGCCAATCGCATAACTGATGATCACGCTGGGACCGGCCAGGCCGATGGCAAATTTGCTCCCCAGGAACAGGCCCGTGCCGATTGCACCGCCCAGCGCGATCATGGTCATCTGGCGTGAAGTGAGCTGCTTTTTCAGCCCGCCTTCACGTTCCTGGATCTTGTCGAAACTGCTCATCACGACCTCCTCGTCGATTCTGCAAATCGCTTCAAGATAGAATCCAACTCAAGCTGGCACCAAGGATTTTGAAGAATCACAAAATGAAAAGGGATTGATTCGTGTCTGATTCAACTATCGCCCGAAATCAGAGTGCCCTCGCGAATCGCGTTCGGCTGGACGATACGGACCGGCTGATCCTCAAGGAGCTGATGGCCGATGCGCGGATCCCCAACAATGTACTGGCCACGAAGGCCGGGATTGCACCTTCTACCTGTCTGGGACGGGTCCGGGCCCTTCGGGATGCCGGGATCATCCGGGGCTTCCACGCATCAGTGGATCTTGAAGCGTTGGGATTGCTGGTCTACGCGCTGATCTCAGTCCGGGTGAACTCGCAGGCAAGGAACAAGATGTTGGCGATCGGTCAGAGGTTGAGGGCGCTGCCAAACGTCCAAAGCGTCTTCCTGCTGGCTGGTGACCAGGACTTTCTGGTACATGTGGCCTGCGGGACGCCGAAGGAACTGCGTGACTTCATTGCCATCCATCTCGCATCGGATCCTGCAATCGCCAACACCCAGACGAACCTGGTGTTCGACCATCTGACGCCGGGGGACTGAGTCTCTCCGCGGAAGGTCAGGCTGGTTCCGGTGCAGCGCCGCTTGGCGCCTCAGCCGGCCGCTTGTGCCCGAGGAACTTTCCCGCCCTGAAATACCAGTACGGCCATGCTGCCCACGATGACGCACCGGCAAGGAAGCCCACTCCCATTACTGCGTAACGGAGCCACTCCGGCCCGGGGATAAGGAATCCAAGGCCGGCAATGGGAAGCCCGATCAGCAGCGCTCCGCCGATGAACCGGCCAAGCTTCGCGAGTCCGCTCGGATAGTCCCCAGCGTGAAGCAGCTTGTTGTTCGCCACGAGGAACCAAATCCCTTGGATGACAATGGCGGACACGGAAACTGCCGTGGATGGCCCGAAGTCCAGCACCTTGAGTACCAGGAGAGCAGAGCTCGTGGCACCCGCTGCGCAGGCCGCCACGGTCACCCATTTCAGCGGCCCGGTCCACTGTGTTTCCGGAAGGCGCTTGTGGACTTGGAGTATCACCGGGATGACGAGAACGTTGAACACCGCACCCGTGGCATCGTTGATGGCGCCGAACACGAAGGGGCCGCCCCGGGGCACCTCCACGGCGTACATGGCTCCGAGGGTCAGCACACCGGCAACGCCAACCGCTGCGGCAGAGTAGGCGAAAGCCGACGCAGTCTTGTCGCCCGGAATTTCAGTGATGTGCTTCATCGCAACTCCCCGGTTCTGCCCCAGCAAACCCATGGTAGCCCTGCTTTGTTGCGGAAGAAACGGTGTCCGCACAACGTGTCAGGCGTGGGCTTCGCTGAGCTCCAACCGGCTCCGGTACTCCACGGGATGCTTGCTGATGGGATCTATGAAAGTGATGCCGCGGGCCAGGAGTTGGAGGGGCCTGCTGTAGTCATCCGGGGCCTTGTCCAACAGATCCGGATAGAAGGCGTCGTTGACGATTCCCAGCCCGAGCGAGGCCATGTGCACGCGGAGTTGGTGCGTCTTTCCGGTGTGCGGCTCCAGCCGGTACAGCGCGCGCTGGTGAGTTCCGGCGTCGAACGTTTTTGTCTGTTCAATGCGCGTTTCAGCGTTCGGTTCACCCGGAATGACTTCGGCGAGCAGGTAGCTGCGGGACTTGGTCATGCGGTTGCGGACAACTGCAGGGAACTCGACGGCGGGAAAGCCTGCGGCGGGCGTCGCGGCGGAAACACACTCGTATTCCTTCTGGACCTGGCGCTTCTCGAAGAGCACCTGGTACTTACCGCGGGTCTCGGGGTTGGTGGAGAGCAGCAGCAGGCCGGCGGTCATGCGGTCCAGACGGTGCATGGGGATGAGGTCCGGGAGGTCCAGCAGGTTCCGGAGCCGGACCAGCGCGGATTCCTGGATGTACGTGCCGCCGGGCGTCGTGGGGAGGAAGTGCGGCTTGTCCACCACCAGGATGTGTTCGTCCTGATGCAGGATGGTGATTTCCACTGGCAGCCGTGTTTCCGGCGGGAGCGTGCGGTAGTACCAAATGAAGGTGTGGTCCTCCAGTTTGGTGCTGCGGTCCAGGGGTACGCCGCCCTCGCCCACGATTTCGCCGGCGTCGAACCGGTCCTCGATGCCTTGGGGGTCTATGTGTCCCCAACGGTGCATCATGTAGTCCATTGCGGTGGTCCATGGTCCCTCGTCCGGCAGACGGAGGCGGGTGGCGTTCACGCCGTCGCGCACGGGGAGGGGGGATTGCATCACCGGACAATTCTACCGGCCAGGCGTTGTGGGGCCCGCTCTGCGCCCTTAAACGCGCCCGAATCGCGCATAGCGGGCCCCACAACGGAGGGCTAACCGAACATAAAAAAGTTCTTGACAATAAAAGTTGTCGGTAATCATACTTGAAGCATGTTGGACATCGAAGTGATCGAGGACCCGGCCGCAGCGGAAGCCTCGCTGGACCCGATCCGGACACGCATCCTCCAAGAGCTCGCCGAACCGGCCTCGGCCACCCAGTTGGCTGCCAAAGTTGGACTGCCGCGCCAGAAAGTGAATTACCACCTCAAGGCCCTCGAGCGGCACGGTTTGGTGGAACTGGTGGAGGAACGACGCAAGGGAAATGTCACCGAACGCGTACTGCGTGCCACGGCGGCGTCGTACCTCATTTCGCCTGCCGCTCTGGCCTCCGTGGCCCCGGATCCCCGGCGCTTCGCAGACCGCTTCTCGGCTTTCTGGCTGCTGTCCCTGGCCTCCCGGACTGTGCAGGAGATGGGCAAACTCATCGCCGGTGCTGCAGTGGCCAAGAAGAAGCTGGCCAGCTTCGCGATCGATGGCGAGATCACTTTCCGCTCTGCTGCCGAACGGGCAGCGTTCGCGGAAGAGCTCGGCGTAGCGGTGACCCAACTGGTGGATAAGTACCACGACGGCGGTGCTGCCGCCGTGGCGGGCGGTGCACGTAAGCACCGGCTCGTCGTCGTACTTCACCCGGCACTTAAAACAACCCAAACCTCCCCGGAGCAATCAGCAGAAAAGGATCACAGCAATGACTGACAACCGGAAATTCGAAATCGTAGCGGACACGGAACTGCCCGGCACTCCCGAGCGGGTGTGGCAGGCGGTCACCAAGGACACTCCCGCCTGGATGTTCCCCACGGATCAGTGGCCCGACGTCAAGACCACCGAGGAATACCCCAGTCACCTGGTGTCCCGGATGGACGGCCCCGACGGATGGTTCAACCAGCTGGAGCACATCCTTGAGCCGCTTGAGGGTGGCCGCGCCAAGCTGCACTACGTTCACAGTGGCATCTTTGCCGACAACTGGGACGAACAGTACGACGGCGCCAGCAAGCACACCGAGTTCTACCTGCACACCCTCGGCCAGTACCTCCAATACTTCGACGGCAAGCCGGTGGTCTTCACCGATGTCCAGGCACCCGCGTCATCGCAGACGCCGGACGGTTTCCTGCAGCTGAAAAAGGCGCTGAGCGTGGAAGGTGCCGCCGCCGGTTCACCGTTCGAAGTGGACGTCGACGGCGTAGGCCGGCTGAGTGGGGAAGTGGACTTTTCCAACGAGAACTTCCTGGGGCTCAGGACTGCTGACACCTTGTACCGTTTCTTCGGCAGGAACGCTTTCGGCGCTCCGGTGGGCATGACGGTGCACGAGTTCAGCGGCTCCGGCGATTCGGAACTCACGGCCAAAGCTTGGGGCGCATTCCTGGAGAAGGTATACGCCTAAGAGCCCGGTGAGGCCGCCCAGGCCCGAGCCACGGAATCCAGGGCGGCCTCATAAATGGAGGCCCAGTCGGTGGCGGGATCGTTCATCTGCGCCAGCTCCAAGCTGACGAGTCCGTGGACCTGCCCCCAGATGGCCATGGCCACGAGTGTGGGCTCGTCCTTGCGCAGCGCGCCCGCTGACTGTGCGGCGACCACCGCCTCCACCAAGGGGAGCATCGACTCGGAGGCGACTTCCGGCGTCGGGCTGCAATCAACGTAGGCGGCCAGTGCGCCGCCGAACATCAGGCGGTAAAGGGCCGGGTGGTCCAGGGCCCAGACGCGGTAGGCCTGGCCCAATCCCAACAGTCCGTCCTTGGCGGCCTCGCGTTGGGACTCCCCAAAGGAGCGAAAACCGTCGTCGACGGCGGCCCTCAGCAGTTGCGCTTTCCCGCCGAAGAGCGAGTAGATCGCGCTGGTGGACGTCTCTGCGGCAGCGGCCACGTCGCGGAGGGTGACGCGCGCCGGACCTTCGCGGTCCACCAGCTCAGCGGTGACCGCGAGAAGCCGATCCTGAACGTGTTGATCATGAATTACGGGTCTTGCCATACCCTCAAGTGTTTCATAACATTGTTTCATAACAACGTTACGAAACCCGGATCCGGGAACTCGACGTTTTCCCAACCGAAGGATTCACATGGCACAGGAGATCTTCCCCGGCCGCTTCACTGCGGATGTCGGGCGCGAAACGGTCACCGTTTTCCTCATCGGAATGCGCGCAAACCGATGGTGGAAGATGGGCCGCGTTGCCAAGGTGGCGTCGGCGATGCCCACCATGATGAAGCACCTCGCCACAAACCCCGAGGCAGGCCTGCTCGGCAGCGAGCAATGGTTCGGGCGGACCACCATGCTGCTCAGCTATTGGGAAAGCCCGGAGCACCTGAGGCGCTTCGCCGCGGACAAGGACTCCCCGCACCTGGGTCCATGGCGGAAGTTCATGAAGGAGATCGCGGGCAGTGGCGATGTGGGGGTGTGGCACGAGACGTACCAGGTGCCGGCGGCGGGTATTGAAGTGGTGTACAACGGCATGCCGCTCTTCGGGCTCGCCAAAGCAACCTCGCACGTACCCGTCGGACCCGGCAGCAACACGGCGAAGCAGCGCATGGGCTTAGCTGCACGGGCCGCACACCAGGCGACGGACCGCTAGGCGACTGCGGCAGCAGTTGGCCTCCCGGCCTTGAGGGTTCGGCGCAGCTGGGGTGATGCGTCCAGCGTGTCCTGGGCGGCGCGCAGCGCACGGACCGCGAACTCCAACTGCTCCGGCGGCAAGGTGTACGGCACGCGCATGTAGTGTTCAAAGGCGCCGCCCACCCCGAATCGCGGACCCGCGGCCAATCGAAGCCCGAAGTCCGGTGCCAGAACAGTCAGCGCAGTGCTGCACGGCGAAGGGAGGCGGCACCACACCGTCAGCCCACCCCGCGGGCGCTCCACCTCCCACTCCGGCAGGTGCTCAGCCAGCAATGCCAGCAGGGCCTCCCTGTTGTGGCGCAGCTCCTCCAGCCGGGCGTCCAGGGGCTCGGCGAAGGAACGTACCAGGCGCGCCGCAGCCAATTGCTCTACCACGGGACCGCCCAGGTCCATGACGGTCCTCGTTGCCACGCAGCGGGCAATCAGGGTCTCGTCAGCGCGGATCCACCCGGTCCTGAGGCCCGCCCAGTGGGACTTGCTCAGCGACCCAATGGACACCACGGCAGGACCGAAGGAGGACATCGGCGCGGTTCGGACGGCGTCGAGGTTCAACCCGCGCAGTGTCTCGTCCACCACCAGCACGGTCCCGGACGCTGCAGCCGCGCGCACCAAGCGGCGCCGCTGCAGATCCGACATGATGCGCCCTGTTGGGTTGTGGAAATCGGGAACAAGGTACGCCATGGCCGGGCGTTGCTGGTTCATGGTGGACACCAGGGCGTCGATGTCCCAGGCCGGCGACGTGCCGGGCGGCAACGCGACCGGCAAGGGCTTGCAGCCTGACGCCCTGATCGCGTCCAGGGCGTTGGGGTAGGTGGGGTGTTCCACCAGCACCCGGTCCTGCTTCCCGGCGAGCGTTCGCAGCACGATGTTGAGCGCGTGCTGAGCACCTGAGGTGACCAGGATCTGGCCGGGCGTCGTGGGAACGCCCTCAGCCGTGTACTTGTCCGCGATCGCTTCGCGGAGGGCGGGGACGCCGACGGCGTCGT
This sequence comes from Arthrobacter sp. yr096, assembly GCF_900108925.1. Lineage (NCBI taxonomy): Bacteria > Bacillati > Actinomycetota > Actinomycetes > Micrococcales > Micrococcaceae > Arthrobacter > Arthrobacter sp. yr096. Next base: position 201,161 of record NZ_FNYI01000008.1, read on the forward strand.
ATCCAAACCCGGGCAGGAGGGCAGGGAGCTCAGTCAGAGCGTCCGCGAATGCTCGATGCACCACCTCGCCGGCGGCTGATAGCGACGCGTACGCCAGGTCCAGGAGTCCGTCCGGCACGGCCAGTCCCGGTGCGCTCACCGGCACGCTGCGGTGCGGGATGCACGTCCTCCCGCGGCTGCCTTGCCCTGCCGTGAGGAAACCTTGCTCGCGCAGGCTGGCGTATGCAGCGGTGACTGTGGTCCGGCTGAGTCCCAGCGTCTGGGCCAGGGCCCGCTCGCTGGGCAGTGCGACGTCCAAGGGGATGCGCCCATCCATCACCAGTAAACGCACGACGTCGGCCAGCTCACGGTAGGCGGGCAGGGCGCCGGAGTTCCACGAGCCCAGAAGGCGGACGAGGGCGGTGGGGTTCAGTGAGCCGGACATAAGACCAGTATTCCAAACTGGCTATGGAATACAAGGCCAGTTTCCTTGGATGATGTATTTCATGATGACCCGAAGAATCACACAACTCTTGATCGGCCTCGCGATGTATGGCATCTCCTTGGCCATGTTCATCCGAGCCGGCCTTGGTTTGGACCCGTGGGATGTTTTCCACCAAGGCGTGTCCCAAAAGACTGGATTCAGCATTGGTGTTGTGGTCATCGCGGTCAGCTTCCTGGTTCTTCTTCTGTGGATCCCGCTGCGGCAAATGCCGGGAATCGGCACCATCGCCAACGCCGTCCTGGTGGGCCTGTTCGCCGATCTGGGCCTCTGGCTTATCCCGGAGTTCTCCCACCTCGGCGGACAGATCGCCATGCTCGCAGGAGCCGTGATCCTGAACGGCATCGCCTCCGCCTGCTACATCGGTGCACGCCTTGGCCCCGGCGCGCGCGATGGCCTGATGACCGGCCTGGTCCGACGTACAGGCTGGTCCGTTCGGCTGGTGCGCACCGGCATCGAAGTAGTTGTCCTGGCTGTGGGCTTCCTCCTGGGTGGCTCCGTGGGCGTGGGCACCGTGGTGTACGCCCTGGCCATCGGGCCGATCGTGCAGGTCCTGCTGCCGAAGTTCATGGTCCCGGAGCGGGCAAAGGCAACGGCCCCCACGGAAACCGTGGAGGCCGCGCCCGCCGCGTAGGGCTTAGCGCCCGGGGCACTAGCGGCACGCCCCCAGATCCTCGCCGTACCGCAACCAGTCCGGCAGGTCCTGGGTCAGGGCGTCGCGGATGGCGGGTGATCCAGCGCTCCGCCAGTCGACGTCGTCGTTGATCTCAATCTCGTACTTCTTCCACTCGAACCAGTTGATCATCTTCAACTGTGGGTATTTTTGGTGGGTTTCGGCGGAGAATACCTGGCGCCACCAAGTCCTCTTCACGTCCAGCTCGGAGGCTCCGCCGCGTGCCGGCGTGAAGATGGCCGCGGTCTCTGGGATGGCCACCGGCTTGTTGTGATCCACCCCGTACACCTGGTAGAAATCCGGGACTGAACTGTCGTTGCCGGCGGTGCCGCTGTACGTTCCGGTGAGCATGGCCAGGAACTTGCCTGGCTCGGCAACGTCGTTGTTACCCCAAGGGCGCTGGTTGCCCCAGTGATACAAGGAAACTCCCACCCAGTCCACAGCGTCATCCCCGGGATAGTAGGGCGAGTAGGTGTCGTCGGACATGGTGAGGGCGCCATCGTGGTCGGTGTCCAGAGCGGCAAAGTCCGGAGTGCCCGGACGGGCCGCGTACTGGCCGCCAGTGAACGGATAACCGCCGCCGTAGTTGGGCGCCCACATCATGGACGTGCCGGGCGCTTGGCTGTGCACAGCCGCCGCCACTTTGCGGAAAACCTCCACGTAGCGGATCGGTTGCTGGCCCCACGAGTACCAGGAGCCATTCATCTCATGCGCAAAACGCACGACGACGGGCGTCCCCTGATCGTTGATGGCACGTAAGTCGGTGGCCAACTTTGCGATGACTTCATCGCTCATGGTGGCCAGTCCGCCGTGCGGCTCAAGCGTCAGGAGCAGCGCTCCACCCGTAGCGCGGACCTGGGTGACGGCATTGGTGGTGTGGGACCACGTTTCCTGGTCATAAGGAATATCCGAGAACTGCACCACCACGGCGGGATCATGGCCGAGGTTGGTGCGGTGTTGGGCCAAAGTCTCCGAGTCCCAGTCCAGGTTGACGCCCAGGAGCACGCCGTCCTTGGGGATGATCGACGAGGCATCGTCCGCCCTGCACAGGGACAATGCCTGCACAACGGGGACCACTTCCTTGGACGCGAAGCCCAGGCCCGTGGCCACCAGTGCTGTGACCAGCAGCGGAACCAGCAGGCTGGCGCGCCTTCGTTTGCGGTCAGGGTGTCCGGTGAACGTGGGTGGTGTTGGGTTCGGCCTGGGTGGTGTTGGCCACAGCTTGGGTGGGTCCGGCGGCGTCAGTGTTGACCGGGCCATGTCAGCCCCAACCGAACGTGCGATGCCGTCGCGCGAACATCGTGAGCCAGCCGGGCCGGCGTGCAGCGTGACGGGCCCGCACGGGTGATGTGCCGCCGTCGACGGCTTCCTCGCGGGTGCCGTAAATGCGGGCCACTTGTCCCAGATGGGCTTGAAGCCGGGTATCGTCCAAAGCCGCTGAACTGCCGAAAAGCCGCAAATCTCCTCCGCGTGCGCGCAGCAGATGCAGCACTTCAAGAAGGCCGACGACGCCGGAAGCGCCTACTGAGGTCACCTCAGTGATATCCAGGAGGATCAGGATGGGCCCGTCAGTTGCGGCCTTGGCCGAGTCCTGCCGGATGGCTAAAACGGTGGCTGCGTCCATGGCGCCCTGGATCCTCAGATCGCAGGCTGTCAGTGATGTGGGAGTGGCGTGTGAAACACGGGAAAGTGTGGACATGATGGGTCGCTCCTGGCTGGGGGTTGGAACGGCGTTTTGGGTGATTAGTGGCGGGTCAGTCCCTCAGGGGAGGTGCTGTCCGCGACGGTAGGCCAAGGACACTGGCCAGTTGCCCGGGTGTGGGCATGGGATCCAGCTGCTCTTCGCCTGGACCCTGATACCGGGCTGCACCGATGACCACGCCCAGCAAGGCAAGGTCCAGTGCCACCCAGGCGAGGGTGATGAGCGTGGGGTAGAGGGGAGCTTCGCCAGTGGCTGCGCGGGCTATGCCGATTCCCGATGAGGCCAGCAGCACGGCTATCGCCACCATTTGCAGCCGGACGTGGTGGAAGCCCCGCCCTGTTGCCTGTTTGCTCTTGGCCGTGACGGAGAACGTCAGGTGTTTGCCCAGGAAAACCGCCGCCGCACCCGAACAGGTTGCGGCGATCCACGTGGGAAAGAGCGCGAAGGACCATTGCTGGCCGCGCCACAAACCCCTGGCCCCGTTGCCCGCAACCTGGAACAGCAGTTGGCAGGAAATGAAGAACGGCAGGAACAAGCAGAAGAACACCACAGGGCTGGCAGTGAGGGGGTAGGTCCCGGCTACCAGGAACACCACCGGCGCCGCAATGTAACTCAGGGCGGCGAAACCGTTCAGATAGCTGGTCATGGTGCCCAAATACATCAGGCGCTGTGCCAGAGTCAGCCCGCGCAGAAACAACGGATTGTCGTTGAAAAACACCTGCATGGTGCCCGCTGCCCAGCGATGACGCTGCGACAACATTGTGGACACATCCTCCGGGGCCAGTCCGTGGACCAGGACCTCGTGGTGGTAGACGCTTCCCCATCCCATGGCATGAAGGTGCATGGCCGTTGCCATGTCCTCGGTGATGGTGGTGGTGTCCATCGGATGGATGGCCAGTGCTTGGTCAGTATGCGCCACGTCCACCGATTCCAGCACGGCATCGAGTTCCGGCACTACGTCATCCATGGCATCGGGCACTGCCAATGCCGCCGCATGGAAGGACACCCGGAGCTCGAAGGTGATCTCCGCGAGCACGTCCCCCCGGCGGAGCTGTTGTTCGGCGCGGGCGATCGCTTCCAGCGCCTGTTCCACCACCGGCATGGCCGCCGGGTGGCGACGGCCCAGTTCGCCAAGCAGGTCCTGCAACCTGGAGCGGCCCCGGCGCAGGGCGCTCCAGGTGTGCTCCGTGGCGGTCCGGGTGTAGCGGGTGAGGCCCAAGGCCATGAGGGCCTCCCTGCGCAGGACGGCATTGGAACCGCAGAAGAACGCCGCGTCCCACCCGTCCTTGCCCTGCTGGATGGGGCCGTAGAACAATTCGGCCTGGCTGCCCAGGGGATCGCGGTCCGGAACATTCCAGAAGTGCTGGGGTGTCTGGACGAAGGCCACTTCCTCTGCATCAAAGTAGCCAAGGACGCGGTCCAGGAAGCGGGGCTCCGGGACTTGGTCCGCGTCCAGGATGGCCACGAACTCACCGGTGGTCATGGACAGGGCGTTATTGACGTTGCCTGCCTTGGCGAACCGCTGCCGGCCGTCCCACTCGGGACCACGCGTGATGTAGCCAACGCCGATCCGCCGGGCTGCGCCAGCGAACTCCTTGCGGTCGCCGTCGTCCAGGATCCAGGTTTCGTGCGGATATTCCAGGTCCCGGGCAGCGAGGGCCGTCTTGAGGACGAGCTCCAGTGGCTCGTTGTAGGTGGCGATGAACACGTCCACGGTCCTGCCCGGCAGGGCGGGTGGGGGAGGTGGACGTCGTCGTGCGTTCCACATGGTGATCGCGTACAGTGCTGACTCGCCCAGGCTGTACGTCTCCGCGGCCACCAACGGCAGGGAAATCCACCAGGCATCCCATGCAACGGTGCCTGACCAGCGCCAACTGATATAGATCAGGCCAAAAGAAACCACCAGGACCGCAAGGATCCTTACCAATATCTGCCTATGAATGCCCATGTTTAGCCTCCGGGTAACTGCTGGGGAAAAGGCAAAGGCACGGCAGCCGGTCCAACGCCTTGGGGGCGAAAGTTGGGAGGACACGGCTGACGCGCCTGGAGCATGCATCGTCGATGCTCAGAGGAAGGAATTCAGTTGCGAACGGAATTTACGGCTTCCTGATCCCACTTTCTCCCGCCTGCATTTCGTCGGCGTTACGGACGTGATAAGTGCTTTCGCGTTGATTATTTCCTCCCAGTGACATTTTGGATGTCGCTGCAAAAAGCCTTGCGGACCCGGCGGAAAGGCCGTCAGAGTGGCAACCATGAAGCGAAGACTCATGCCTCTGGCGATGGTCATCGTTGGCCTGACCATAACGGCGACGCTCATCGCTCCCGAACCTCCGGCGCTGGCAGCCGCCAGCATGCCGGCCCCCGGTGCGCTGCTGTGGAGCGATGAGTTCAACGGACCCGCCGGAACCGCCCCGGACAACAGCAAATGGGTTCACGACACGGGCGGGTCAGGGTGGGGAAACGGCGAACTGCAGTACTACACCAACAGCACGCACAACGCCGCCGCGGATGGGCACGGAAACATGGCCATCACCGCCCGCCGTGAAAATTCTGCTGGTTATCAGTGCCACTACGGAACGTGCCAGTACACATCCGCGCGCCTGTTGACGGCGGGAAAGTTCAGCCGCACGCAAGGCCGGTTCGAAGCCCGAATCAAGCTGCCCAAAGGACAAGGAATGTGGCCCGCCTTCTGGATGCTGGGCGACAACGTCTTCACCGACGGCTGGCCCAACAGTGGCGAACTGGACGTCATGGAAAACATTGGCAAGGAATCCGGAACCGTGTGGGGAAGCATTCACGGCCCGGGGTATTCCGGTGCCAACGCGGCGAACGCCAGCTACACGCTGCCGCAGGGAAAGGCGTTGGCCGAGACTTTTCACACGTTCACCGTGGACTGGGGACCGGAGTCCATCACGTGGTACATCGACGGCATCGCCTACTCGCGGAAAACCAAGGCCAACACTCCCGGGCCCTGGGTTTTTGACCACAACTTCTTCCTGCTGTTGAACCTCGCTGTGGGCGGCTACTGGCCAGGAGCGCCGGACTCGGGAACAGCTTTCCCGCAAGCCCTGCTGGTTGACTACGTCCGCGTGTACCAGCTCGCCGCCCCGCCGTCGCAACCCGCAGCTCCCGCCAGCACCCGGATCCAGGGTTATGCGGGCAAGTGCATCGACATCGCGGGACGCCAGGCCACAGAGGGTGCCGAACTTCAGCTGTGGGACTGCGACGCTGCTGCTTCCGAGCAATGGACATTTGCCGCCAACGGAACTGTTCGATCCTTGGGGAAATGCATGGACGTCGCCTGGGGCTCCACCACCAACGGCGCACGCATTCAACTCGCCACGTGCAGTGGAAATGCCGCGCAACAGTTCGTGCTGAACTCCGCCGGCGATTTGGTGAACCCGCAAGCGAACAAATGTGTGGACGTGGCGGATTGGTCTGCGTCCGCAGGTTCCCGCTTGCAGCTTTGGGATTGCGCCGGGTCCGCCAACCAGAAGTGGTGGCGGATGGCGTAAAAAGCGTCCGACGGCGGTGCGCACCTTTGCGGGACCGCCGACTATTGCTGGGGCGGCTGGGGAGCTTCCTGGAGTAGTCGGCAGGCCGGGCTTGGGGCCGCGCCGCCGTCGCGGCGGTGACCGTTGTGCCCGGCCGGGCATATTTGAGGTGCCCGGCTGGGCCGCGGTTTCAGCTATGGGTTGGCTTGCGGTGCGGGCTGGCAGCGCGGCTGTTCGTGTGGTTACGGCGCTGGGTGGGCTTGCGGCTGTTTGTGTGGTTACGGCGCTGGGTTGGCTTGCGGTACCGGGTTGGCTTGCGGTGCCGGCTGACAGCGCGGGCAGAAGTAGATGTCGCGCTCTTCTGTTCCGTCCGGGCCAGCCAGGAGACCACGCCGTATGGTGGTGCCGCAACGCCTGCACGGTTGGCGTTCCCGGCCGTAGACCCAATAGCCGGGCCTCATGGCGCGTGGACCCAACGTGCTTCGGCGTCCGGGACCAAGGTTTTCTCCCAGCAGACGCTTGGCATCGTTGACCGTTTTGGCCAGGTCCGGAACTTCCCCCACCGGCAGGGCTGGGTGGATACCCGAGAGATAGCAGGATTCGCAGCGGTAAATGTTGCCGATTCCCGCAAGCTTCCGCTGATCCAACAGGGCGAAGCCGACTGTGACATCCGGTTCAGCCCGTAGCCTGCGCAGCGCTTCTGCCTCGTCCCAGTCAGGACCCAGGAGGTCCGGGCCGAGGTGTCCCACGATCTTGCTTTCTTCCGCAGTCGGCACCACTTCCAGAATGCCCAGGGAGAACCCCACCGCGTCCGCCGAGGCCGTGCGCAGAACGCATCGTGCCGTATGGCCGGGTTTGGTCCAACGGCCACCTGGCGGATAGATCATCCAGTTGCCTTCCATCTTGAGGTGGGAGTGGATGGTCAGTTCCCGGGGTTTCCTGCTGGCCCCGGGTTCCTCATCAACGGGCCCGGCCAGCCGCATGAGAAGGTGCTTGCCTTGCGGGACCACTTCCGTCATGGTCCAGCCCGCCAAATTGAGGGTGGCGAAGCGCGGTACACGGAAGTCAGAGGCCGTGATGGTTTGCCCGGCCAGAGCCTCGTTCAGCCGCGACGCAGCGCGCCAAATGGAATCACCTTCAGGCACGGATCCGCAGTCCCTTCGGAGTGGAGTAGGCGCCCGCGGCCGCCAAGGCCACCGCAATGGGTGTCTCCAGGAGGTCGTGTCCGTTGACCTTTTCCATGAAGAGCTTGTCCACTGCTCCCCGCCGGACCACGTCCACCAATGCCTGGGCAGCGACTGTCAGCACTGCCTCGTCCGTGCTGAAGGTGAGGAGTGTCTTGCCGCCACGTTCCACATAAAGGATCAACGCGCCGTCGACCATCACCACCAGCGCACCGGCTTTCCGTCCCGGGCGGTGCCCCGATCCGGCGTCGACGGATAGTGCCGGCCAGGGAAGTGCGGCGCCATAAGGATTGGCGGGGTCTGTTGCAGCCAGGGCCAGCGCGGACGGCTCCGCCTTGGAAATGCGGGCATCCTCCGTGAAGGACCTCAGCCGGTCCACGGTCGCTGGGACGGCGAACTGGGCAGCCCCCAAGTGTTCTATGAAGTAGCCACGGCGGCATCGTCCGGCTTCCTCCAGCCGGGCCAGCACTTTATACATGAGGCCGAAGCCGCCAATGATGTTCTCTGCCATGACGGAACCACGGGTCACCACTCCATACCTGTCCAGCAACAACTCGGCGGTGCCACGGGCGTGGATGGTGGGGTCCAACTCCGGCGCCGGCAATGCAGACCATCTGCCCACGGCAGAGGGCGGTGCTGGTGCAATGCCGCCTGACACCGAGCCGTAGCGGCCACCCGTCAGTCCGGGTGACCCCAGGAGACCGGTCCCATGGGAACGGCCCAGCCTGCTCATGCGCGGAGCCCGTGCCCTGGGCGCTTTGGCTACCTGCCGGTGCGCTGTTTTTCCGCCCGCGATCATGGCACGCACCGGGGCGAAGGTATCTCCGGTGACGCGCCCGGCCCAGACCAGATCCCACAAGGCAGTGACTACGGCGTCGTCGCTGAGCACCGCGTCCATGCCGCCAGCCACGTCCGTGAGTTGCCGGAAGAAGTACCCGCCGCCCGCGCTGAAGTGTTCCAGAAGCCGTTGTTGGGCGTCGCCAGGCTCAAAGTCGGGGGCGGGATTGAGGGTCAATTCCGCGGAGTCGGCAACATGGAGGCTGATCCAGCCGTCGTTGCCGGGCAGGGACCCGGCACCGGACCAGAGGAGCTCGCCGGCTGCCATCAGTTCGTCGAGCATGGCGGGTTTGTAGTCCGCCACGCGGCTGGCGAGGACCAAGGGCTCCCAGGCGGACGCTGGAATGGGCACCCCGGAGAGTTGGTCCACGGCCGTGATGATGCCATCCAGCCCTCGCAAGGCCTGACTCCTGGACTTGCCGGGTGAGGTCACGTTCTGCCATGCGGGAAGGAACCGCCCGTAAGCGGACGTGTCCACAGGCTCCACTTCTGCCCGCAGCGCAGCGAGCGAGCGGCGCCGGAGTTTCCGGAGGACCTCAGCATCACACCACTCGCTGGAGGGCGGTGCGTCAAGGGTCATGAGTTCTGAGTCGGCGGGATCAACGGCCTGGGGTTCGGCGACGGCGTGCGGACGGAACTCGCCCTCCACCACCCGTCCTTCCCCGGCCAGCCGCTTGAGGGCCGTGGTGACCACCGCCACGCCAAGGCCCAGCCTGGTGGCAGCCTCAGATGCAGTGAAAGGTCCGTGCGTGCGGGCATACCGGGAAACGAGGTCACCCAGGGGATCGCTGACTGGTTCTATGAAGGCGAGCGGCACACCCATGGGCAGCGGGACACCGATCGCGTCGCGCAGCCGTGCCGCGTCCTCAACTGCCGCAAAGCGCTCGACGCCGCCGATGGTGACCTTGAGTGCGCGGTTGGCCTTCTGCAGGGCGGCGAGGTGGGCGCCGGCGTCGAGAACACTCCCATGGGGTGTCACCGGAAGGGCTTCCTCGAGGTGCTCGGTGCCGTCGAGCTGTTCCTGGACTTCGTGACGGAGGCTGGTTTCGGACGGCTGGGCGGTTTCAGATTGCGCCACTTCGGGGTGTTGAGCCGCTTCAGGCTGAGCTACTTCGGGCTGCTGGGCACCTTCGAGCCGTTGAGACACTTCCTCAACACTGAGTGGGCCGAGCAGCCGCAGGAGATCCGCGACGCCTTCCATCCCGCGGACCCGCCGGTCCGGCGCAAGGCGCTGCAATTCCCTTTCGGTGGAATCGATGACGGCCGCGTCCAGCAGCTCCCGCAGTTCCACGCGGCCCAGGAGTTCATTGAGGAGCGTGGAGTCCAATGCGAGTGCAGCTGCCCGGCGTTCGGCCAAGGGGGAATCGCCCTCGTAGAGGAACTGGGCTACGTAGCCGAACAGCAACGACTTGGCGAAGGGGGAGGGCTGTTGAGTGGTGGTCTCCACAATCCTGAGCTCACGCCGCTCTACCGATGCCGCAATGTCTTTGAGTGCGGGAAGATCGTAAACATCCTGGAGACATTCGCGCACCGTTTCCAGCACGATGGGGAACGACGGGTACTTACGGGCGACATCCAGCAATTGGGCAGAGCGCTGGCGTTGCTGCCAGAGAGGCTGCCGTTTGGCCGGGTTTTGGCGGGGCAGGAGAAGCGCACGTGCGGCGCATTCACGGAACCTCGAGGCAAACAGTGCGCTGCCGCCAACTTCTGCCGTGACGATGTGCTCGAGTTCCTCGGGGTCAAAGAGGAACAGATCGGCCCCGGGCGGCTCGTCCTCCATCATGGGCACGCGCAGCACGATGCCGTCATCTGCCGCCATGGCCGAACCGTCCAGGCCGTAGCGCTGTTGGAGGCGTTGGCCCACGGCCAGGGCCCAGGGCGCGTGAACGGGCATGCCGAAGGGGCTGTGGAGGACCACACGCCAGTCGCCCAGTTCGTCGTGGAAGCGTTCCACCACCAGGGTCCGGTCGCTCGGAACGATCTCCGTGGCTTCCTTTTGCTCCCTGAGGTACTGGAGCAGATTACTGGCAGCAAAGGCATCCAGACCGCTTGCTTGGCAGCGTTCCATGGCAGGGGCTTCGTCCGCGGCCGAGAGTTCCCGGATGAAGGCACCCAGTGCGCGGCCAAGATCCACAGGACGGCCCAGGGAGTCGCCTTTCCAGAACGGAAGCTTGCCGGGTTGGCCAAACGCGGGGGACACCAGCACGCGATCGTGGGTGATGTCCTCAATTTTCCAGCTGGTAGCGCCGAGCGCGAAGACATCACCTACCCGGGATTCATACACCATTTCTTCATCGAGCTCACCAACCCGGCGTCCGCCCTTGGCTGCACGCGCCGACGCCGTGGGTTCACTCCCATCCGCGCTTGCGGGGGAGGACGAGCCCTCAACCTCGGTGCCGATGATGTACACGCCGAAGAGTCCACGGTCCGGGATAGTGCCACCGGAAGTAACGGCCAGACGTTGGGCGCCGGGCCGGCCTTCGATGGTTCCCGCGTGCCGGTCCCAGATGATGCGCGGCCTGAGCTCGGCGAACTCGTCGGATGGGTACCGGCCCGCCAGCAGGTCCAGGGTGGCCTCGAAAGCTGAGCGGGGCAGACTGGCAAATGGTGCAGACCGCCGTACGGTGCTGAACCAGTCCTCCACATCGATGCTGCCCAGGGCCGTGGCCGCGACGGTTTGCTGCGCCAGGATGTCCAGTGGATTGGTGGGGATGCTCAATCGTTCGATTTGCCCACTCAGCATGCGTTCCACGGTGACGCTGGTATGGAGGAGGTCGGCGCGGTGCTTGGGGAAGAGCACGCCTTCGGAGATTTCGCCCACCTGGTGCCCTGCACGGCCCACACGTTGGAGGCCACTGGCAACAGATGGCGGCGACTCCACCTGGATCACCAAGTCCACGGCACCCATATCGATTCCAAGCTCCAGCGATGATGTGGCGACAACACAGCGCAGCCGGCCGGATTTGAGGTCGTCCTCGATCATGGCCCGCTGGTCTTTGGACACTGAACCGTGGTGCGCACGGGCCAGCACCGGATCCGCGCCCGTGGTGCTGCCGGCCTGCGCCATCATGTGTGCCGGCGTTGCCGTGGATGCTGGGACGTTTGGTGCCGCAACCCCGGAGTTCTCTTCAGAAGCCGCCCATTCACCGCCGCCCACAGCCATCAACTGCCGTTCCGCGTAAATTTCGTTGAGCCGGGCCGTCAGCCGTTCCGAGAGCCGGCGGGAGTTGGCAAAGACGATGGTGGACTGCTTGGACAGGACCAGATCGACAATCTGTTCCTCCACATGCGGCCAGATGGAAGCCTGGGGCTGCAGCCCGGAGGCGGGCCCGGAATCGAAGGCCCCGGCAGCACCTTGGAGATCCGACATGTCCTCCACAGGCACAGTGACTGTGAGGTTCCAGTTCTTCTTGGACGGCGGTGCCACGATCTCCACGGGTGCCTGGCCTGCCAGGAACTGTGCCACCAACTCACGGGGCTGGACTGTTGCCGAGAGGCCGATGCGCTGGGCAGGCTTGGGCAGGAGGGCATCAAGCCGCTCAAGGGAGACAGCCAGATGCGCACCCCGTTTGGTGCCTGCGACAGCATGCACTTCATCGATGATGATGGTGTCCACTTCGCTGAGCGTTTCGCGGGCGCGGGACGTCAGCATCAGGAACAAGGATTCCGGCGTAGTGATGAGGATGTCAGGCGGGTTGGTCAACAGCGTTCGGCGATCTGCCGCCGTCGTATCTCCCGAACGGACGCCGACAGTCACCAGCGGTGCCGGCAACCCCAAGCGCTTGGCGGTTTGGGTGATCCCGATCAGTGGTGCGCGGAGGTTGCGTTCCACATCCACGCCCAGCGCCTTGAGCGGCGAGATGTAGAGGACGCGTGTTTTGGTCTTGGGGCGTTTGGCGCGGCCCTTGCCGTTGGCGGGGACGGTCTCAAGTCCAGGCAGGGTGTCTGTGGGAGTGGAATGCAGGCGATCCAGGGCCCAAAGAAAGGCTGCGAGGGTCTTGCCGGAACCGGTAGGAGCCACAACAAGGGCGTGCGATCCCGAGGAGATCGCGTTCCACGCCCCATCCTGCGCCGGAGTGGGCTCGGAAAAAGCGCCGAGGAACCATTCCCTGGTTGCTTGGCTAAAACGGCTGATAGCGCCATCCGACGCTTTCGGCTCCTGCATTCCTCCATCATGCCCCACGGCTCCGACAGAATAAGCCGGAGCCGTGGGGAGATGCTCAGACTGCTTGGAACGCGGTGATGGTCAGGAGCTTGATACCTGCGTTGCTGCAAGCATCGTGGGGTTCCGCGATGAACAGTGACGCAGTGTCATTCGGCGGGTAGATCCGGAACCCGGCCGCAGCCACCTTGGTGCAATCGCCGTAGTTGCCGGCCTGCGTGTACCGGATTTCAGCCCAGGCAGACTTGCCAGGAGCAAGCTCGATTTTTGTGACCGGCGTTGTGGTTTCGCGGGTGGCCGGTTCGCCGATCGGTTCACCAGCGGCGTCGGCAGTCAAGGAGACCCCGGCGAATCCTTCCAGGATGCAGGGGGCCGTGCCGGAGTTGGTGAGGATCAGCTTTTCGTAGATGCTGCCGGCCGCGCCGCCGCCGGTGGAATCCGTGGCCGCGGTCAGCGAGTCAGCTTTGCAGAGACCGGGGGCGGCAGGGGCGGCGGACGTCGCTGTTGGCGAGGGAGACGGAGTGGTGGTTGCCGTTGCTGAAGACGAGGCCGACGCAGACGGGGTTGATGAAGTGGGCGGGGCACTGCTTGTTCCCGCCGGGCTGGGGCTGGGCCCACAGGCCGCAAGAAGCAGCAGTGAAGCGGCTGCCGTCGTCGTGACAAGTCCGGTTTTGATGCGCTGAGTCCACATGGGCACCAGCCTTGCTGCGGGTGTGACGGGAGTCAATTCAGCCACGGGCAAGGGTGCGGATTGGCGCCCGGATTGTGATCTTCCGGGCGCCAATCCAGCGTCAGTTACTTGGAGTCGACCTTGGCGACTGCCGGCTTGGCGGAACGGCTGCGGAAGAACGCCGCGCCGCCCAGGCCGAGTCCGGCGATGCCTGCGATCAAGCCCGCCCAGCTACGTGCCTGCGAACCGTCGTCGGTCACGGCTGCAGCTTGTTCCGTGGACTCGGTGGATGCGGCGTGGTGGTCACCCGCGGCATCGGCCGGGGTGATCGCGATGGCCGGTGCGGGCGACTTCAGGTCATCCTCGCTCTGGCCGTCTTTGGGGATCTCGATCCAGTCCGTCTTACCCGTCTCGCAGGTCTGGTACGTGGGGAAGTAGATAGTCTTGCCGGCGGCATCCGGCAGCTTGACCGAGAGCACCAGTGCATCACGCATGTGCGGATCAAGCGGTGCCTTGGCCGTGTAGACGATCTGGCTGGTCCGCTTGGTGATGGACGTACCATCCTCCAGTTTCCTGGGCTCAGTCAGGTTCTCTGTGACCTTCTCCACCGTCCAGTTGGCGTTCACGGTGGGTGTTGCGTCGGTCAGTTCCTCAGGCAGGCTGATGGCAACCTTGGTGGTGCCGGACGTACCGCAACCGTGGGGAACACCAAACGTGAGCAGCGCATAGGAATTGGCGGCAGTCTTGTTGGGATCCACGGAAACGTGAGCGGATGCTCCTGCGATTCCCGCCATCATCAGGGCAGCTGTGCCACCAGCGACGGCGGTTGCGGACAGGGTACGGCGGAGCGAGGACTTCTTCATGGGATTGCCTTTCGGGGGCGCCCATTGAGGGGCGCGGGGTACGGGTTGTGGGCCCGTCACCATGCAAAGGCTTTGCGGTTGCGGCGCGCAGTGGCGTCACGTTGGTGCCGGGCGGAATTAAGGAAGTACGACGACGGCGGGCGGGCCTCGTCGGCTGTCTTGCCTTAGGTTCCGCCAGGGGCGGGGGATGAAAACGTCAGGTGCGCCTGCAGCCAGCGGCGAGGCACCGGCGTCGGGCCTGAACACCAAGGTGGGCAGGGAGAGCAACGGACGCAGCCACGCGGCGAGCTGCCACAGCGCGTCCTCGCCCTTGGCCAGGACGACGGCGGAAGCAAGGGTGGCCAGGATGTGACTCAGCAACATCAAGGCGCCGAAGGCTGTCCCGAGCTCATGGGTGTGGGTCGCTGCGATATCCATCCCGGGGTTCAGGGATTCGCCACCGAGGTGGTGGTTCCCTCCTGGACCGATGGCCGTGATGGGGCTCAGGGCAGTGAAGGCCTCGTGAAGCGCCAACTGTCCTGCGCCCAAAAGCATCGTCATGGTGACGACGTTCAGCTTGAAACGCGTGGCCAGCGTTGTGGCCAACGCCGTCAATGCGACGAGCGCCAGCATTACTGGGGTAGTCGGAAGCGCTCCACCACCCACCACGTGTGCCCCGGCCGCGAGGAGCACTATCACCAGGGCGATCGCACTTGATCGCAGAGCATGAAAAGGTGCCCGAATCTGCGTTCTACGCACGGGTCCTCCCTCTTCTCTGCGGCCGCTGCCTGATTGTCAGCGTCTTGATTCTATCGGGAGTTCGGTGCCGGTCTGGCCTCGGATGGGTGCGTATGTGGATAGTGACGCCGAGGAGTAGCTCTCACGGCTTTGGCACCGTGAATGTCGTGGGATCTAACCCCTCGCGCGCCGCACGAACGTAGCTTCAGGCGGTTCGGGAACGCGTGGTGAGCCCGCAGGCGAACGTCGACGGCGGAGCTCAAGTTTCAGGCTCTCCTCACCGCGCGCCATGGCCCAGTGGTGATTGGCGGAGAAGGCGGGTTTGAGGAGCCAGCTCAGGCGGCGCAGGAGGGGTTTGGCTGCGCTGACCCGCCAGTCGTAGGTGATGACGACTTCCGGGCCGTCGGTCTGGAACGTCCAGCGGCCTGTGCCGTTGAGATCGCCCTTGGCTGTCAACGCGAAGCCGTCCAAGGTGACTGGTTCGGTAACAGTGAGGCGCCATTTCAGGGTGTAGGGGAGCCACCCCTTGGTATGGAGGTCAAAAGAAGCGCCAACGCCGTCGGGGCCGCCGTGGGCCACGGGCGTGACTGTGAGGTAGACGGCGGGCCACCATTGTTTGAGCGTCCCGGCGTTGCCCAAGACGTCCACTACTTCCTCGCGGGTTCCGGCGACGCGCCACACCGTGACGAACTCGTAGTCGGTGCTCTTGCCTGTTCGCTTGGCCATTGTTGCCTCCACGGTCCGCGTCGGTTCCGAGGGTGTCATCCGGCATCCGGGCTTAATCTACTCCTGGACGCGCCGAAGGGTTAGGTCTCACGGCTTTGAGAGTGCTGAGATCCCGCCGCGGCGACGGGACAGTTAGGCGATGGGACAGTTACTCGCCAGCGTTCTCCCGCGATGTAATGCCGAAAGGCGTGGACTGGAGCTCAGTGAAGTTTCCGACGCTTGCCCGCACCGTGCACTGTGGCGTGATCTGCAAGGCCGTCACTGTGAGCCCTGAGCTGTCCACTGCCAAAGCACCGCCGCAGCCGTCGGAGAATCGCACGCCCTTTTCACCGCCGGTGACAGCGGAGAGCATTTGCGAAGGTTTGCCTGAAGCGGGGCTGACGTAGAGCGGATTGAGTTCATCGGCCCCGCCGGCCCACACGGGAACCAGAGTGATTTTCAAGGGGCTGGGCGTTACCACCCGGGCAGGCGTCCGCACCTCCACACCCTTTAGTCGTTGGACGGGGTAAGCGGTGCCTTTGACGGCAGGATCCTGGGTGGCTGCCGTGGTTGCCTGGGACGCGGCGCGCAGCCACCCGTCCAATGCCTTCTGGTCTGCGGGTGCCACCGGCACCTTGGCGGTCAGCTGCACTGACCCGCCGGCGGGGAGCTCCACGCCGGACAGTTTCCAGCCGCAGGCCACATCCACGCCGGTGACGGAGGCCTGGTTACGGCTCACGGTGCCGCCATCCCACGTCACAGCGGGGCATGATTCTCCATCAGCCAGCCCCGGAATGACCTCGAGGAACTCACCAGACAAGGGCGCCTTCTGCGCCGAGTAGGACACCGTCAAGCGGACCTGGCCGGACGACGGCTCATACGTGGCACTCCGGGAAATGGTGAGCCCCGTGGGTAGGGCCGGGTCTTGCAACTGCGCCGACACCTGCTGTCCGGGAAGCGTGGGGGCGGCCTGCTGGGTGGTGGGGGACAGGAGAACGAAGCCCACTACCATCGCCACGATCAGTAAGACCGCGCCACCGGCAAGGAGCAGCGCTTTGCGGGTCCGCCAAAACGGGGTGGCCTCCTTCTCCCTTGGCCGCTCCTCCGCCATCGGCCGGATTTCGCGGCGTGGCATGGGGCGGGCAATGGTGGCGCTGCCGGCTTGCCCGAGGTCCGGGACCACGGCCTCGACGTCGGCAGGTGGGGTCGCCGCAAAGGCCGCGAGTTCGTCATCGGTAAAGGCGCCGCGCACCACCGTGGCAGGACGTTCGACGTCGTCGAAATCTTCGGGGGCTTCCCCCCGGGCGATGGGACTGCTGCCCGCAAGGCCGGGTGCCAGCCTCCGGAGCGTCGAAGCCGCCTCACGGGCAGTGGGGCGGGAAGCAGGATCCTTGGACAGCAACTGATCGAGGACGCCCCACAGTTCGTCGTCCACGGGAATCCGCGGCGGACGTGCGGAAACATGGCGGTATGCAACGCTGAAGTCCGTGCCGGGACCCGCGAATGGAGTCCGTCCGGCAAGGAGCTCGTACAGCAGGACGCCCGTGGAGTAAATGTCGCCGGGAGGCCCGGACCGGCCTTGGCTGATGAGCTCGGGAGGCATGTACTGCGGAGTGCCAATAAGTCCGGTGGTCTGGCGGATTTTCTCGCCCACGACGTCGGAAATTCCGAAGTCGGAGACCCTGACGTCCCCGACTTCACGCTCGGACCACGGACGGGCGAGGAGCACATTGTCCGGCTTGATATCCCGGTGGGTTACCCCGCGCGAATGGGCGAAGGCGAGGGCATCGAAGATTTCAGCGGCAACGTTCACGGCATCTTCGGGTGCCAGCGGTCCGGCTTCCTGGACCATGTCACGCAACGAGCCGCCAGCAACGTAGTCCATGACGATGGCGAGCCGTTCACCCTCAACCACCATGTCCCGCACCGTAACGATGTGGGAGTCCTGCAGTCCCAACAGCACGGATCGCTCGCGGACAAACCTCTCCACCAGGGATGGATCATCGGCATGCTCCGGACGCAGCACTTTGGCCGCCAACGTCCGGCCGTCCGTCGAAGTGACAGTCCAGACCTCGCCAACAGCTCCGGAACCCACCCGTTCGCCGAAGCGGTAAGAGGCCCCGAGCGCCTGCCCCGTCTGTGCCAATTGCATGTCCGTACTCTCCAAAGCTATCGATCTGATTCCCAAGGCCATCCAGGGCAGGGCGCCTGCTGCCCGTCCGTTCAGCTCCCGGGGCTTACCGACTGGATGAGCGATATTTGCCCGCCCACCCCTACGTACCCGCGTCCGGCTGTCATCGCCACGGGTGCCTTCCGTGGAAGGCTGGTACCCAGCAGCTCGCCGTCGTAATTTACGTCCGGCTGGAGCAGCACGCCAAGGCGCGATTTACGCACGGTCTTGGTCCAATGGCTGTATAGCCCACGCAGGTCAGTCGCCCGCCCGGCCGCGATGATGCACAGCCCCGGCGGCCCGGAGGCCACGATCCCCGCAATGGACTGGTCCGTGTCCTCGAAACGCTCGGCGTCGTCGATCAGCAGGAACACCGGACCACGCTCGATCCGCAGGGAGGCGAGCAGCGCCGGCACCTCGTCCGCGCCAACGGCCACCCTGTCCAGGCTGGCGGTGGCCAACGGCGAGCGGCGGTCGCAGATGCCCCAAACCTGGGCCGGACCCCTGGAGGTGGCTACGCCACTAACAGCCTCGGCCAAGGCCAGCAGCAAAGTGGACTTGCCCGAACGGGCCGGCCCGGCGATCAGTGCGTGCTCGCCTTCATAGATTTCCAGGAAGGCCGGCGCGAGGTCTGTTTCACGGATTCCCACAGGGATATGCCACGGCTCGGTTTCCAATTGTGGCTTGACGCCCAAATCCGCCATGGTGACGTCAGTAGGCAGGCTCCGGATCGCGGTGGTCTTCGCGGGGGCATCTGCCCAGCCTTGCCGCACGCGATCCACGGCGGACTCGATCCCGATCCCAGGCGTTGCAACGTGCATTTGCAGAGAGGTGCGAGGGTCCACGCATCGCCCGGGGAGTGCCGCGGGGACATTCTTGGACCGCACGCCCAGCGAGGAGTAGTCGTAATTATCGGCGAGCCGGAAAAGCCACTTCTGGAGCGTTACTTCATTCATCACCGAGGGGACCGCTTTGGCGCGGGTGGTGGTCACGGCGAAGGACAGGCCAAGAGCCGGGCCGTCGGCGTAGGCGCGGTACAGCAGGCCCAGAAGTTGCTGCCCTTCAAAGTCCTGGAATTCGTCACGGAGGGATGCCAGGCCGTCAAGCAGCACCACCATGCGGCGATGCGTTCCCGGCGCCGCGCGGCGGCTCTCCAGTTCAGTGCTCAGATGACGCAGGAAACGCGCTTGCTGCTCTTTGGCTCCGGCCCCCGTTCCGACGTATGCCATGGTGTGCGGCAGGCGTTTCAGCATCTCAAGATCCCCGGAGCCCATGTCCAGAATCATCAGATCCAGATCGGTTGGATCTGTCTCCCGTGCAAGCGCCAACGCGATGGAAGCAAGGGTTGTGCTTGTGCCGGAGCCTGCCACACCCATCAGCATCAGGTTGCCCACGGACATGTCCCATCCGGCGGCGGATTGACGCTGCAGTTCAGGCTCGTCCAGCAGGGCCACCTGGACGGTTGACCCATTGATACGGCCCACGGTCGGAAGGACCCCGGGGGACCCATCCACAGCAGCGGCTTCCACCGCGAAACCCTCAAGCTCTACCCGTTCGCCGAGGGCCTCGGGCCACACCTGCCGCGGTGGGGCGTAGCCGGCCTCGCTGTTGGCCTCCACAACGGCGTCGATGAGGAGATCAAGGTCGTTCTCGTCAACCGCTGCGGATCGTGGAACCGCCGGTGCCGGAGCAGGGACGCCGAACTGACGGATGTCGCGAACATCGACGGCGGGACCGCCGTCGAACTGTGCCTGACCGGTGACCAGCGCGGTCTGAACCGGCGTGATGTCGTCCTGGCCAAGTTTCACAAAGGCGCGGCCCATCTGCGCCCTGCCGATGGCAGAAGCGGCGGGTACTCCGATGACGTTGTTGGAATCATCACGGCTTTGGACACGCAACGCCACCCGCAGGTTGGTGTTGGCGAGGATGTCGTCGCTCACCACACCAGCCGGACGCTGCGTAGCCAGGATCATGTGGACTCCCAAGGTGCGGCCCACAGCGCCGATGCTGACGAGGGCGGTCAGCACATCCGGGAAATCCTTGGCCAGCATGGCGAACTCATCCACCACCAGCAGCAGTCGTGGCATTGGTTCGGCCGGGTTCGTGGCCAAGTAGGCGTTGAGGTTGTCGATGCCCTCGCCTGCCTCCGCGAAAACCCGCTGGCGGCGCTCCATCTCCGCTTCCAAAGCGATCAGGGCGCGGTCCGCCAGTTGTTCGTCCAGATTGGAGATGGTTCCGATGGTGTGCGGCAGGCGCTCGCAGGCCTTGAAGGCGGCGCCACCCTTGAAGTCAACCAGGATGAAGTTCAGACGGGTCGGATCGTTGCGGGCAGCGAGGCCGGCAACGAGCGAGCGCAGGAACTCGGACTTTCCAGATCCGGTGGTGCCGCCCACCAGTCCGTGCGGACCGTCCTTGACGAGGTCCAGTGTCAGCGTCCCGTTTTCGCCGGTGCCTATGGGTGTGGAGACACCAGTGGAGGCCTGCCACATCCGGCGGATTGTCGCCGCGTCGGGGCGCTCGTACCCCAGCAAGCCGGGCAGTCGGACCAGCGGGGGCAGGGACGCCCCGGGGACACTGAGTTCGGGATCATCGAAGTGTGCCAGCCGTGTGGCGCAGCGCAGGGCCTCTTCCTGGTCGAGGCCCGCCAGGATGACGTCTTCCACCCGGGTCAGGTCCTCCGGTTGGTCCACGGTGGCCGCAGCATCGGCCCCTACCCTGATGATGGTGGTGCAAGACGCCGGCAATTGCTCCTCGGACGTGGCGATGACGATGCCCGCCACTCGCGGCGGGCGCTGCTGCGGGTTGATGTGGCCGCCCGGGACGGAACGGCCCATGCCGAGCAGTGCCCGTGCCGGGGCGTCCCTGCCTTCAGTGAGGACATCGGAATCGAGGACCACCATAAGAGCGGGCGTGGGCAGTTCTTCCACAGAGTCCTTGAGGGTGCGCAGCATGGCCAGGCTCGTCTCGCGGTGTGCGGACATCCATCGCTCGCCGGTGCTGCTGCCCGTTTGGCGGGTATGGGGAAGCCAGGACGCCCATTCCCACTCATCGGCCCGGCCGGCATCACAGAAAACACCGATTGTCAGATCCGCAGGACCAACGTGTACCGCGGCCTGGGCTACCAGGGAGCGGGCCAAGGCCAAAGCGCCGTCCCGCGAGCCAACGATGCCCACCACGCCGGCGTCGGTCAGGTCCACCAGGACGGGAGCGGCCAAGAGACGGGCTGCTGTGAGGGATTCCCTGACTTTTTCGTCGGGACGCGAGCCGGCAGCCCGGTCCACCTCAGGCTTCCACGGCACGTCACCGGTGCCGGCATGCAGGGCCAGGAAGTCGTCCGAGTCCGCACGGCGCTGCCACAGCGAGGTGGCCGGAAGCGCAGGACGACGAACAACGGTGGCGGGATCGGGGACCATCCGGTGCCTCCGGGCGGTTTCCACCTCAGCGGCCGTACGGATCTGCTGCTCGAACTCCTGGAGGGCTCCGTCAAAGCGCTCTGCCTCTTCCTCGAGTCCGCGGGCGTGGCGCCGCTTCTGCTCGAACCACATACCCACCGCCATCACGGGACTCAGCATGGCGAACATGGCGAAGCGCATGTCCCTCAGGATCATCACCATCGCAACAGCCATAACCAGCGGCGCCAGCACCGTGATGTAGCTGAACTTGTTGGCCGGCGGCACGTCTTTGCGGCTGGGTGGGACCAGTGGATCGCCAGCCGGGGCGCGGCCGGGTCGCGGAGGTCTGTTGAAGGGAGCGGTCGCTGCCGGCGTCAGGTTGTGCAGGCTCCCCGGAGCGGGAGCAGGTGTCTCCTCCAGGGTTGGCCGGAGGAGAAGGACCGTGCCTCCTGCCGTGATGGTGGCTGTCTGAGTGACCAGGACACCGTCCTCGCCCACGGGTTCGCCATTGACCAAGGTGCCGTTGGTGGAACCTCCATCCACCACCCGCAATCCGTCCTCTTCGCGGCGAAGGCGGAAGTGATCCCACGACGCACTTTCGGTGGGGAGGCTGAGATCGGCCTGGGGAGACCTGCCAACGAGCATGTCGCGCCCCTGCGGAACGTCCACCACACCACCGGTACGCTGACCACCGGCCAGCGTCAGGCTCCACCCCCGTACGCGGTCCGGAACAGGCCAGGGCGCTCGCGAGATGCGGCTGCCTTCCAGCAGAATCAGTTCGGAGAGTGGCGTGGCACCCCGGACCTCTGTCTCATTGACGAACACCGGCTCGTCCGGCGAAACCCTGGGCCCGCCGGCGGCTTCCACTAAGTCGGACAGCGTGATGGCGGGCGCAGCATGGGCAACCTCGCACTCAAAACGACGATCGTCCAAGTCGATAAGCACACGCACCAGGGCGCTCCTCCTGTAGTGGATCTGTTCCCTTCAGACGTGGGGACAGAAAGATTGGGTTAGGGGCTGGCTGGCGCCGGGACCCAGACGAGCCGCGGGGCGTTCTCATCCGCCGGACGGAGACCGAGGTCCTGAGGGGATGCGTAAACCGGGGTTGCTTCAGCGGTGAGCGCCTGGGATTGCGAGAAGTCCAATGTCGGTCCGGCGAGGCCTTCTCCGGGACCGAAGGACATGGTGCGAAGAGACGCTGCCACCTTCGACGGATCGTTGCTCCCGGCCAGGGCGCCTGCTCGGACCAAGGCCACCACAGCATCGTGACTGCGTGCATCCGCGGCCCAGGCGTCCGCCGAGAACGGAGTATCGTCCGTCAGGTTCTTGATTTCCGGATTCCCGGTGGCCAGTCTGATGCCGGCGAGGAATGCTGACATTCCCCGCCCTTGGGCGTCCTGCTGGAGCGCGACAGCGTCGCCGGTTGCCGGCGCAATGCTGACCAGCTGTCCTGAAGCAGTGCCGTCCAACTCCGAAAGCGAGGACGCGAACGCGGGGGTAGTGGCGCCGTCGGGAAGTATCAGCGGAACTGACACGTCGCGTGACTGGAGAGCTTGGACAAGCCGGGCCAAGCGTTGCGGGGTGGCTGCAGACACCACAACAGCGTCTGCGGGGTTGGCAATCCGGGTTCCTTCAGCGTCTGCCGGCGCATCCTTGGACGGCGGCCGAAGCTGGTCGCCTGTACGGATGGCGGCTTCCTGGGCCAAACCGGACACGTCGGAGAAGCCATCCAGTGCCAGTGTGTCAGCGGGAGTGACGGACGCCGGGACCTGACCGCCGTCGCTGACCAGCAGCACCCGGCTCTTGCCGGCAAGTGCGGTGCCCAGGCCGGCCTGGACAGAGGCCGCCGTCGGTCCGGTGGTCCACGTGGTTTGAGCTGGCTCCGAAGCTTCCGAGTAGGGCAGGATGACGGGCAGGCCCCGCTCCTCAGCGGCCTTCGCTGCTGCACGGGCTTGCGGCCCTGTGCTGGCAACGAGAACGCCGGACACACCCTGCTCGGCGAGGGTTGCAACGGCAGCACGGGCCCCGTCTTCGGTACCTTGGTCGTTTTGGGTGGGGAGGGCGACTGTCGACCCGCCTTGGGCGAAGCGCTGTCCGGCAACTATGGCACCCTGAGCTGCGCGGTTGTACTCGGAGCCAGGTTCGCCGGACTGGCCGAACGTCATGACGACGCCGATCGAGAAGTCCGCCGGCAGGCCGTCAGCCTTGAGGGCGACCGGAACTGTTGCGGCCACAGGATCGGGCCGGGGTGCTTCCGTGGGGCGGTTCAGCGTCATGGTCAGGACCACGGCAGCAGCAATAACGACGGCGGCTCCCGCAGCGATCAGGGCGAAGAGACGGTTCCGGGGGTTCACGCGTTGCCGCCGATCTTCAGTGTGTAGAGCGTCTGTGACGTCGCACCTGCCGGGACTTCGAGTTGGAACGGCGGGAGTTCATCCACGGCAGTGAGCGAGGCCTTGAACTGGGCCTGGCGCAACAGGAGTCCTGCAACGTCGCGGGAGCGGATGTTGGCGTAGCCCTCAGCATTCTGGGAGGCCAGGGCCAACTGGAAGTCCGCGGTGTCCGCTTTGGCCGCGCTGGTGGCCATGGAGCCGAGCAGGCCCGAGCCGTTGACCGCGCGGTCGCCAAGGTCCAGCATCACTTTGTTGAGGCTGGAGGCGAGAAGGGCGCTGGCACCTTCGACGTCGCGGGTGGAGCCGGACGTGCTGGACGCGATGTTGTCCAACGAGGACTGCGTGCTCTTGGACAGGGCGGCTGTCAAGTCACCGCTCTGCCCCAACAGCTCGTCCCGCTGTTTGTTGACCGTCCCCTCGGCATCCTTCACAACGTCGTCCGAGGTGGACTTCAGCCCGGAAATGGACCGGTTGAAGGCTGTGGTTACGGCTTCAGAGCTGGCATCGCCGATGTCGGCAACCTGACGTACCTGTTCGCCCACGGTTTTGTAGACCTCGGCAGCAGTTTCGGCAGAGACGTCGCGGAGGGATTCCTTGATCTTTTCGCCAAGGCCGTCCTGCTGCTCTTTCAACTTCGCGAGTGCGGTCGTCACTGTTCCGGAGGAGTCAATCGCGTCAGCGAGTGCAGCATCCAGCGCCTCAAGTCCCCGTTTGGTGCCGTTGACGTTTCCTGTCGCGGCGCCGTCGAGCGTTTTGACGGCTGACTTGATGGCCTCCAGTTTGGTGTCGGCGTCGTCGAAGGTGGCCTCCAATGCCGAGAATGCCTGGCCGATCGCTTGGTCGGCGGCGCCGGTGTCGGTGGCTGCAAGGACCTGGTCCCAGGCAGTTGACTGGCCTTCAAGCCGCACGTCCAAAGGCTCCTTGAACCCCGGCGGCGGATTCAGGGCAGGTGAGGGATTTCCGTCCTCATCAGTCGGTTCGCACGGCACTGACGTCAAATAGGAACGCAGCCGCTCCACCTCCTTCGCGGACAGCTTGCCCTTGCCGGGGAGGAGGCCATCATCGGAGAGCTTGCACAGCTCATCCGCCACCTTCTGGTTCTGCTGCAGCATGGAGCCGTTCAGCCAGGTTCCCTGACCGAGTTCGCCCTTGGCCGCCTTGGCATTGGTGGCGATGGCGAGCAGTTTCTGCCGGAGCGTATCAATGCTGCTTTGCGCTGCGGTAGCCGCTTTGCGGGTCGCGGCTGCAGTGTCGGAGGCTGACTTGATGGCTGTATCCAACACCGCGAGGGCTTTGGTGTAATCCTCCGAGGTCCCGGAGCCGTCAAGCATCGCACCGAGGTCGGTGCGCACTTTTTCAAGTGCGACGGCGGAAGTCGCCTGGTCTTTGATCGCGCCTTCGACGACCTGTGGCTGGAGACCGGAGACGAGTTCGTCGCCTTTTTGCACCAGGCCCAGGAGCGCGCCGGTCACGGTCACAGCGGAACCATAAAGAGAGCAGGTCATGGAACCCTGCTCAGCGCACTCCGCAGGCGTGGGGTTCTCGGGTCCCATGGTTGCTCTAAGGGCACCGGCGACGGTGTCCCGGCAACTCGCGCTGACCTTCGCGTAGGCATCCAGCTGTGAGGACATCGTGAGAACGCTGGAGTACACGGTGGCCGCAGGCGCTGCCTTGGCCACCTCGGCGGTGCAACCGTCACCGGTGATGGGAGAGACCGGGGGCGTGGCGGACGTGTCACCCAGCATCGCGTCCACGGCGGAGACCGTCAGCTTCAACTGGGACATGGTGGTGGATTGGGTGGCGGTGGTTGACGACTCCAAGTCAGTGCCGAGAACCTTCAGCTGCTGCTTCAGGTCTGACATCGTTGCAGCCAGAGCCTGCGAGTTATCGCGCAGTTCACCGGCTGTCTTGGCGCCGAGGGTCTGTGACGTTGCCTGCAGGTTCCGGCGAACCTCGGTGATGGTTGACCCGGCCTTGGCCAGGACCGTGTTGACGTCTGATACCAGTGAGATCGTCCGGCGCTGCAACTCCATTTCCGAACCTGTCCCGGAGGAGAAGGCGCTGGAGAGCACGCCGTTGGCACTGAGGTCCGTGTTGAGGCCGGGCTGAACAGCGACGTCGAATTCGGGAACCTGGAAGTCCTTAACGTCTGCGGCGAGACGCAGCGTCGTGCTCGCCCCGGAACGTGGTGGAGCCAGGACTGTGGCCCATTGGACAACTGTGGCGCCGTCTTCGGTGCTGCTCAGGACGCCGTTGGTACCTGTGGTGCCGTCGGCTGATCCGGGTGTTACGTCGTCCGCCCGGATGCCCGGGAGCTTGGTGGACGCAGCGATGGTCAGCGAGGCGCCTACCAGTGCGGTGTCAGAGCGGGCCTGGCCGGCGGCGTCGTACTGAATGGTCTGTGGTTTGACGGTGAGGTTCTCAAGCGTCAGGTTGATCTCTACCGGGCCCGTGTGGCCTTTCAGTTCGGCGAGATCGGAACCCGATTTCTCGCCGGCACGGTACTGGAGGCTCACGCGCACCGGGAGTTCGCCCACTACTTGGGCGGTGTCATATGTGGTGTTTTCCGCCGAGGAGTCACCCGCAGCGGACACAGAGATGGTGGTGCCTTCAATCTTCTGCACTCCGGCGGCTGGGGACAAGCCCACACGGACGCTCTGCAGGAGTTTGACGGGGTTGGCCACCGGCTCTGGCTCGGGAGTCTGCGTGCACGACGTGGTCGCGATCAATCCCAGGGCAACCAAAGCGATGCCTAATGCGCGGCCCGGGGGGATGCGACGCCCCGGGTGGTGCTGGTTAAAACTAGCCTGCCTGGGCATGGATCGTCCCCTCATTCGTTCACGGTGCCTTGAGTATCATACGGGGTTGCGCTCACGAATGGATAAATCAACCTGCGGGCATATCGCCGCAGGTCACAGTCCTTCACGCAGGGGAAACGTTATTTCTCTGTTTGTTGGATTTATTGGGTGGTGTTGGTAGTTTAGGCATCGTCTGGTCGCCTGGGTTTGTTTGGCTTGGGTGTTGCGATTGTTCTTATTGGGAGGAAAGTTCTATGTCGCGTGTGTTGTCTACTGAGCAGGCCAAGGCTGCTATCGGTCAGGTGCAGTCGATTATTACTGGTGGGTTTACAGATCAGATTTCTGCGTTGGATGCGCAGGGTCGTGTGTTGTCGGATCCGAATGTGTGGGATGGGCCGTTGGCTGCTGAGTTCCGGGGTTCGACGTGGCCGGAGACGAAGGCTGCGTTGGATAAGGCCAAGGAGGAGCTGGAGCAGTTGCGGGGTCAGTTGCAGAAGATCTCGCAGGATATTTTCTCTGCTGGTGGCGGGGCCTGATTCCTTTTTGCTGTGAGTGTTAGGGCCGGGTGATCGTGCCGCGTTGGGGCCGTTGGGGCCGTTGATGCGTGGTGTGGTTGCCCGGCCGCTGCGCTGTCTGTTGGTGTCGGCTCGTGTAGCGCGTGCCTGGTTGTGTGATGCCGGTGTTCTTGTGGTGCCGGGTTTGTGTGGGTTGTTGGTTTTGTTCGCGTTCTTGTTCAGTGGGGGGCTGTGGTTGTGACCGAGTTCGTTGAGATGCCGTTGTTGCCGGATTCCGGTTTTGCTCATGGTGGCCGGTTTGTGTATGGGGTTGCCGAGGCGGTGAAGGGTGCTTTTGAGTCTGCAGCGTCGCGGGTTGTGGAGCATTCTGGCTCGCGTGCCCCGTTGGTGACGGGGGCGGGGGAGGATTTCCGGGGGCATTTTTCGGAGGTGTTTGCCGCGAACGCGGCCACGGCGTCCCGGGACGCGGAGTCCCTGGCCTCGGCGCTGCGGACGGTGGCCGGGTATGTGGGGACCATGATTTCCGAGGCGCGGGACGAGGATGACCGGCGTCGGCGGAACAACGAGTGGGTGCGCCGGCATAACAACCGCAACATCGGCGATCACATTCATGACTTTTTCAATGGTGAGGAACCGCGGCCGACTATGGAGCCGGGCAGTGCGCCGTCGTTCCCGTCGGAGTCCCCGGTGTCGGGAGCGCGGGAGACCCCTGGCCCGGGTGGCGGGTTTGGGGGCGGGGTCTCCTCGGCCCGCCCGGAGTCGTTGCGGAGTTTCGCGGCGGGTTCGCGTGGCCTCGATGACGGGATCGCGTCGGTGCCGGGGTCCTTGGAGTCGGAGTTGTC
The DNA here is from genome assembly GCF_900108925.1 of Arthrobacter sp. yr096. Taxonomy (NCBI): domain Bacteria; kingdom Bacillati; phylum Actinomycetota; class Actinomycetes; order Micrococcales; family Micrococcaceae; genus Arthrobacter; species Arthrobacter sp. yr096. Next base: position 228,759 of record NZ_FNYI01000008.1, read on the forward strand.
TTCGTTCGCGGACCGGTGTGGGTGGGGCCGGATTAACGCTGCTGGTGTGGTGAGGGCGTTCCGGGAGTATTTGCGGTTGAATGAGGCTGATGCGGCGTGGGCGGTGGTGGTCGCGGACGCGTTTGCTGCCGCCGGCAGCGAGGGGGCGGTTTCGACCCTGTCGGACGCGGCGGTGAACGAGGCGTTGGCAGCGGCGGGGGTTTCGGGGACCCGGACGGGCCTGGTCATTGACCCGCCCACCGCGGCCGGGGCGATGCCCACTTCCGGGTATGCCAATGATCCGGTGAACACTGCCACGGGGAACTTCATTGAACCCGAAACAGATCTCGGGTTCGCCGGGGCCGCCTCGGATTTGGCGGTCACCAGGATGTATAACTCCCTCGGCTCCGGGCTTACGGGTGACGGGGTGTTCGGTCCGGGGTGGGCCTCGGTCCTGGACCAGCACCTGGTGATCACTGATGAGGGTTGCCGGTGGGTGCTGGCTGACGGCCGAGCGGTGGACTTCCCCCGCGAAGGGGCCGGCTGGGCCCGCGCCGTCGGGGAGAATTACTGGCTCACCCAGGAGCCGGTCACGACACCGTGGTTGGCGGAGCTGTCCTCCGTCCCGGAGGGTGTTTCCGAGGTGCTGGTGGTGCGGGATAACCAGGGCGGCTGGTGGGCTTACACCACCGCCGGGGTGTGGCTCGGGACTGGGGCAGGACCCGGCCGGACCATCTCCGCCCACCGCAGTGACGTGGTCGATAGTGGTGGGCCGGGGGCGGTTGACCGGTTGGTGCATGCGCGGGGCCGGTTTGTGGAGATCGACTACGTTGACGGTGTGGTCGCGGTGGTGCGGGGTTCGGATGGGCGCCGGGTCGAGTACGGGTACGACGCCGAGGGCCGTTTGGTCACGGTGGGATCGGAGACCGGGACCCGTACGTATCGGTGGAACGAGGCCGGCCTGATCGGTTCGGTGGTCTCGGCCGCGGGGGTAGTGGAGGCCGAAAACAGCTATGACGAGGCCGGCCGGGTGGTTTTGCAGGTCACGCAGCATGGGCGGCGGACGAGGTTCGCGTATCTGCCGGGCCGGGTCACGGTGGTTTCGGATGAGGACGGGTCCCGGTCGAACTCCTGGGTCGCCGATGCGAAGGGCCGTCTGGTGGGGGTGTTGGACGCGGAGGACCGGCGCCAGTCCATGTCCTATGACGGGCACTCGAATCTGGTGTCGTTGACCGAGCGTGACGGCGCGGTCACGGTCCATGGTTACGACGCCCGGGGCCGGAAGATCCGCACCGTCACCCCGGAGGGCGCGGACCTGACCTATGGCTGGGACGGGCAGGACCGGATCACCACCCTGGTCACCGCGTCCGGTGCCGTCGTGACCTATGAGTACGCCGATGACCTCTCCCGGGACCCGTCCGTGATCGTGGACCCGCTGGGTGGCCGGACCGTGCTGGTATGGCGGGACGGGCTCCTGACCCAGGTCACGGACCCGGTGGGGGTCACGATCAGCTTTGAGTACGACACGTTCGGGGACCTGACCGCCACCCGACACGCGGCCGGTGACACCGCGAGGATCGTCCGGGACCAGGCCGGCAGGCCGGTGGCCGCGCTCACCCCGTCGGGGGCAGAGACCCGGTTCAGTTACGACGATGCCGGGGTGCTGGTGCGCCGCCAAGATCCGGACGGGGCGGTGTGGGCGTTCGAGCACGACACCGCGGGCCGGACCACGGCAATGATCGCCCCGGATGGGGGCCGGACCGTGTTCGAGTACGCCCCCAATGGTGAACTGGCCCGCACCACCGACCCGCTGGGCCGCAGTATCGAGCGGGTTGTTGATGAGCTCGGGAACCTCACGGCCGCGGTGTTGCCGGACGGGGCGTCGTGGGGGTTCACCCACGACAACCTCTCCCGGCTGATCGGCATCACGGACCCTGCCGGGCATGACTGGGTGCGGGAGTACGACACGGTCGGTGCCCTCACCGCCGTCGTGGATCCGACCGGGGTCCGGACCGGAGCGGTCACCGACCGGTCCAACGGGACCGCGACCCTGACCGACGCGTTCGCCACGAATACTTATAGTTTTGATGAGTACGGCCGGCCCACGAAAGTCGAGGCCGCGGACGGGTCCGCGGAGCTGGTGTCCTATGACGCGGCGGGGAACCCTGTCGAGTTGGTTGATGGTGAGGGCGGGTTGACGGTTCTGGGCCGTGACGTTGCGGGGAAGATCACCTCCATCACCTCACCCACGGGGGCGGTGACCCGGTTCGAGTACGACTCCTGCGGCCGGCCGTTCCGCAGTATTGATCCGGTCGGGGCGGTCACGGAACTGTCCTACGACGGCGATCAGCGCCTCACCGCGAGGAGATTGCCGACCGGGGAGGTCGAAACTTTCGCCTACGACGCGTGTGGCAGGTTGACCGCGAAGCACACCCCGGGGGAGGGGACGGCCCGGTACGGGTATGACCGGTGCGGGCGGCTGAGTTTCGCGCAGGATTCCTGGTACGGGACCCGCCGCTTCAGTTACAACGTGGCCGGGGAGTTGGTGTCCACGACGAATGGTGTCGGCGGAGAGACAAGGTTTGAGTACGACACCCGCGGCCGTCTCATCAAGATCACGGACCCGCTCGGTGGGGTGACCACCCGGACGTATACGGCCACGGACCAAGTCGACACGGTGACGGACCCGCTCGGCCGGGTCACGACCGCGACGTATGACCCGGCGGGGCGGCAGTTGTCGCAGACGGACCCGGACGGGCACATCACCACCTGGGCCTACGATGCTGCGGGACGGGAAGCGTCCACGTCGGTGGACGGTGCACTGATCGCCGCGATCGAACGTGACGTGGCTGGCCGGCGTGTGGTCATCACCGACCACACCGGCGGGGCGGGGTATGCGGTGGAGCAGGAGCTGTGCTTTGACCGCCGCGGCCTCCTCACCAGCCGCACCAACGGCACCGGGAACGGGACGCTGTCATGGGAGTATGACGGCGACGGGAACCGCACCGGATTCACCGACCCCACCGGCACCACCACCCGCTACACCCGCGACGCCGCGGGCCGGGTCACGGCCGTGTCGAACCCGTTGCTCGGGGACGCGGCCTTCACCCACGACCCCTCCGGACGGATCACCACCGCCACCGCCGGCCAATACACCCAGGAATGGGCGTACCGGGACGGGGCACTCGTCGAGCACAGCCGCGCCCACACCGATGACCCGGGCACAGCTGATGTGACACTCATCGGCCGCGAGGACGGTGGCCGGATCACCGCCCTGACCCGGAACGGGGTCACTACCCGGTACGGGTACGACAACGCCGGGCAACTGATCACCGCAACCACCACCACCGACAGCCAGAACGCGTCGGCTTCGGCTTCGGTGGTGGGGTGGGGGTACGACGCCGGTGGGCGGCTTCTCCGCGAAACCACCCCCACCGGGTCACGCACCTACAGCTACGACGCCGCAGGTCAGCTGTCGTCCGCGACGGAACCTGACGGTTCCCGGACGGAGTATGTGTATGACGGGTTGGGCCGTCGGGTGCGGGTGATCGACCCGGACGGGTCCTGGACCGAATACGCCTGGGGCCCCACCGGCTACCTCACCGGGACCGTCGAGAGGGACCGGGACGGGGCCGAACAATCCCGGCACCGGCTCCACGTTGACGCGCTCGGTGAACTTGCCACCGTGGACGAGACGCCGTTGTGGTGGGACACCGCAGCACCCGTGCCGACCCTCGCCGGTGCCAACAGCACCCAAATCCTGTCCCTGCCCGGCGGCGTCACCGGCATCGGCGACGCCTTCACCGCCCCGGGCTGGCGTGCAGCCCGCCCCACCGACCAGCACGACCCCTGGGCCGTCCTCGGAAACCCCACCACCCCCAACCCGGGCAGCCCTGGAGTTGCTAATGCGGGCTTCAGTAGTGTGTTGCCGTCCGGTATTACCCTGACCGCAGGTGGCGGGATCGATATCGCCGGGCTTGAATGGCTCGGTGCCAGGGCGTATGACCCGGCCACCCGGGGGTTCCTGTCCGCCGACCCCCTCGCCCCCGTCCTGGGAGCCGGCTGGGACGGTAACCCCTACTCCTACGCCGGAAACAACCCCCTCAACACCACCGACCCCACCGGCCTGC
>NZ_FNYI01000019.1:0-10198 GCF_900108925.1 Arthrobacter sp. yr096
GACTTCGCCGACGCCGTCGCCACCCGCGTCACCACCGTCGCCCACGTCTAACCACACCACCCACACGCCGGGCGGGAACAAACCACCCGCCCGGCGTGCACGCACATTGCCCAACTTCCGGCAGGAGGCCATGCGTCCGCGTCCGGAAACCCCACGAAATGGTAGGAACAACAGTGATAGGTGTCATCGCCGATGATGTGACCGGTGGTACTGACGTAGCCGTCGCTTTCCGACGTGCCGGACTGGCAACAGTCATTCTGTTCGGCTCGCCCGATTCGGAGACGATCCTGCCGTACCATGACGCTGTGGTCATTGCATTGAAAACAAGGACCCTGCCGGTAGACGACGCCGTCGCCGAATCCCTGCGCGCCGCAGAATGGCTTAAGAACCATGGCGCCTCGCAGCTCTATTTCAAATACTGCTCCACCTTCGATTCCAAACCCGAAGGCAACATCGGCCAAGTAGCCGACGCACTGGCCGATCTCCAGGGTTCACGTCTGACGGTCGTTGCTCCGGCCTCACCTGAACACCGCCGCACACAGTACATGGGTAATCTGTTCGTCGCCGAACAGCCACTGGCCGAGTCTCCGATGAGCCACCATCCCTTGACGCCGATGACTGATTCCAACGTCGTCCGGCTCCTCAGTGCCCAGACCGAACGCCCTGTAGAACTCGTCAGCCAAAAAACCGTACGTGCAGGCGCCCGGGCAATCCGGGAGTACCTCGATGAGATGGCCGGCCGCGGTGTCCGCTATGCCGTCACGGATGCCATTACCGCTAAAGACCTGCAAGCCATCGGTGATGCCTGTCGCGACGATGTGCTGGTTACAGGCGCCGCCGGACTCGCCGGGGGGCTTGGTCGATCTCTGGCCGGGAACCGGGGAAGCAGCCAAGACCACGAACAGGACCCGGTCGGAACCGGGCGGGCAGTCGCTTTGGCGGGAAGCTGTTCGGCCCGGACCCGGGAACAGGTCTCTTACATGCGCGAGCAGGAACCCTCGTTCTTCCTCGACGCTGTCGCAAACCCGGACCCTGTACAGCTGGCAGAATCGGCCCTTGCCTGGTTCGGGACACTGCCTCATGACGCCCGGCCGCTGATCTACTCAACTCTAGAACCCGGAGAGCTGCGCCGAACCCAGGAGATTTTGGGCACCGAAAGATCCTCCGCCATCCTCGAAAAGGCCACCGGTTTGATTGCCCGTGGGCTCGTTGAAAGGGGCGTGCGCCGAATCGTCACTGCCGGAGGCGAAACCTCCGGTGCGGTTGTCCAGGCATTGGGCGTCCAGGGCGGGACCATCGGTACGGAAATGGCCCCCGGGGTGCCATGGATCTACACCACAGGGGAGATTCCCATCGCTTTGCTTTTGAAATCCGGCAACTTCGGGGACCCTGGGATGCTGGTCCAAGCCGTCCACGCGGACGCCAACGCCGGGGAGGCCAGCCTTGCCGGTCACTGAACTTGCCTATGTTGGTTCACGAACCAGCGTGCTGCGCGAGGGGCGCGGCAGCGGGTTGGAGGTCTTCGAAATCCTCGATGACGGACGCTGGCTCCCACGGCAAACGGTGGGCATGGACAACCCCAGTTTCATGGTCCTCAGTCCAAGAAGCACACAGCTTTACGTTGCCCATGGCGACGGGAACCAGATCAGCGCCCTGGAGCTGGACCCGGCGACCGGACGCATCGATTACCGTGACACGGTTGATGCCGGGGGAGTGAACCCGGTCCATTTGGCACTCAGCCCGGACCAGCAGTTCCTCGTGGTGGCCAACCACAACAGCGGCACGGTAGCCAGCATCCGGATACTCCCGGATGACAGCCTCGGCCCCGTCGCAGGTCTGCTGTCCTTCGAGGGTGAAACCGGGCCGCACCGCCGTGACCAAAACAGTTCCAAACCCCACCAGGTGGTCTTCGACGCCACCGGTTCGTACGCGCTGGTCCCGGACAAAGGCCTGGATTCAATTTTCACGATCTCGATCGACAGCACCGGATCCCTGACGTGGCACCAGGACCGGACCATACGGTTGCGGGAAATGTCTGGACCACGGCACGTGGCGTTTTCACCATCCAACAACTTCGTTTACTCGATCGAGGAATTCCTTTCAACGGTGACCACCTACAGTTGGGACGCCGCCACGGGCACACTCCGCCCTATCCAGTCCACGTCCGCACTGCCCGACACTGTGACCGGGGACAGCCGCGGGGCAGAAATCGCGGTCAGCGCCGACGGGAAGCATGTTTATGTCTCCAACCGCAGCGGACCCGGAGACCACTCACCTGGTGGTGAGTTCCCGGACACTATCGGCACGTACGACGTCGATCCCGACACGGGCCGTCTTGGCCCAGGACGCTGGACCGAGACCCACGGCATCAGGCCCCGTTTCTTCTGCTTGGACGCCGAAGCGGGGGCACTGCTCGTCGCCCACGAACGGGGACACTCCATCGCAGCCCACCCTTTGGATCCAACCACGGGAACTCCCGGTCCGCCGGTGTTCCGAGCTGCCACCGGCAGTCCCGTCGCGATCTTGAGGCACCGCCTCCCGGTCTCCGCAGAAGACGGCAAGCCGTCGCCAGAGCACTGCGTCGACGCAGACCATTCGTCCACCCTCTAGAAAGGAGATGACGTGGGAATCGCCGTCTGGGCGCTGATCGTCTATCTCATCACCATCCTCGTGTGGGCCACCGTCGTAAAGCGGGGTATCGGCGAGGCCATGATTGTCGGATTCCTCGTGCTGTGCCTGTTTGGCGGAGCCGACTTCTTCGCGCTTCTGGGCACAGGCCTCGGGGAAGCCTTCAAGCAACCTGTGGTCTTCGCCGCGATGTCCTTCACCTTTATCGGATTCGTGCTGACGCAGACCGGCATCATCCACCATCAGGTCCATATCCTGAACTCCATGCTTGGCCGACTTCGCGGCGGCGCAGGCTACGTCTCCACCCTCGCCTCTGCAGGCTTCGGGGCGCTGACCCACTCAGCGTCTGCGAATGCAGCCACCATCGGATCGGTCACGATTCCATGGATGGAACGCTCAAACTGGCCCAAACACATAGCCTCCTCCGTCGTCGCAGGAAACTCCGGCAACGGCACGGTCATCCCGCCCAGCGCCTCCTATCTCATCCTTGTGGGACTTGCCACCGTGGGACCGAACATCGACAAGAACGCCACCCTGGTAGCGATGTTCGTCGTGGCCGGATACTGCGTGCTGTGGAGACTGCTATGCATCTTCTACTTTGTGCGGCGCTACAAAATTGCCAAGGTATCCGGTGAAGAACTCATGCCGCTGCGACGGTCCCTGAAGCAGGGGTGGCGATCATTGATCGTCTACCTAGGCATAGCCGTGCCGATTCTTCTTACCGTTGGCGTCGGCGCTGAGCTCATCGCCCGCCTGCTGGGCGACAAGGGACCCGATGCCGTCAAAGCGATCGACATCCTGCTGTGGATCCCCGTCCTCCTGGGCATCCTCAGCCTCATCATTGGTCGTAAGCAACTGCCGTCCACACCTCGTGCGTGGTACACCTTCATCGCCAGTACAGCCCCACGGTTCAAGGACATCGGCGCAACACTGGTGTTCTCCTTCGCCGGTAGTGCGGTCCTTCTTGCCCTTGGGTTGGACAAGCAGTTGCGTGATGCCCTCACCGGCCTGAACGCACCGGCCATCGTCACAGTGCTGATCATTGTGGTGATCATAGCCCTGGTGGGTGGTCCGCTGAGTGCCACGGCCACGGCCGCGACCCTCGGCGGCGGTGCGTTCGCAGTCCTTGTGGCAGCAGGAGTTCACCCGGCCCTGGCTGTTTGCGCCATCATGGTGGCCATCTCTACAGAAGGTGCGTCCCCGCCCGGAGGTCCGTCCATCTTCATCTCTGCGAGCATCGCGGAAGTGAATCCTGCCAAAACGTTCGTGCCGCTGGTGGTGTTCTACGTGGTGCCGTTCCTGATCATCCCCGTGGTGGTGGCGTTCAACCTGCTACCCATTCCCCACTAGCCGGACCAGAAAGGCTGATAAATGTCTTCACAAAAACACATCGACGCCGGCCCCGGCTTTGGGCCACGCCGCAAAGCACTGATCCGCGTCCTGACCATGGTCTTCGTTGCACTCCTGGTAGCAATGCTGCTCCTGGGGACGGTGCTTGTGCTGCTCCAGCTCGCGGGGTTGCTGATCGGTAGCAGTGACTTCATCATCGGGGTGTCCAAGACCTTAGGGCCGCTCACGTACTGGGTCGCTGCTGCATTTGGAACATTCACCCTCATCCTTGCCATGGCACATGGCTGGAAATCCGCCGACTAGGAGACGCACCGTGACCCGTCATCAATCCAACCCGCTGATCTCGCTGATCAGTGCGACCCCGGTGGCGATCCCACCAGCTACCGGGGCTTTTCATGAGGTTTTTCCTGAAGCCAGATTATGGAACCTTCTCGATGACCGCCTTCTAGACGACGCTACAGCCCAAGGGGGCGTCACCGAGGGGCTGGCCGAACGCATGACCCGATTGATTCGCCACGCCGAAACTGAGGGTGCGGACGGAATCCTTCTGACGTGCTCCATGTACGGGCCCATCGCCGAACGGCTCGCATCTGAGCTGTCCATTCCGATCCATGCCCCCGACGCGTCAGCATTCAAGGCCGCTTTGTTCGGCGGCTACAAACGCATCGTGCTGCTGGCCTCCGCCAGGGGGCCGCTGGAAGACGCGCTGGAGCGGTTCTCGGCAGCAGCAGCCTCAGCCGGTCAGGACATCGCCGTCACGGGCATCGTTGCCGAGGGGGCAGCGGCAGCCGCAGCGGCCGCAGACACGGAACGCCTGAGCCGCGCGCTTGAGTCAGCGTGCAGAGATCAGGAAGATTCTGATGCCGTCTTACTGGCCCAGTACTCGCTTTCCCCGGCGGCCGAGGCCTTGGCCGCTGCCCTCGACAAACCGGTTCTGGCGGGCCCGAAACTTGCAGCCGCCACCCTACGGTCTCAACTGCTGGGGAACCCAACCTCCGCAACGACCCCCAAGAAAGAGAATGCATGAGCACCGAAAGCCGCCTCCGCGAAAGCGTCGTAGACGCAGCCCGATCCATCTTCAACCGTGGCCTGACTCACGGTCGAACAGGAAACATCAGCGTCCGCTGGGGTGACGCCATTCTGGTTACCCCGACGGGCAGCAGCCTGGGGACTGTCCGGCCGGACGAACTCTCAGTCATTGACGCCGCTGGAACGCATGTCAGTGGCAACAAGCCTTCCAAAGAGGCCTTCCTGCACGCGGCTGTCCTCCGGGCCCGTCCGCAGGACACTGCAGTGGTACATACCCACTCGACATATTCGGCCGCCGTGTCCTGCCTGGAGCACACCACGGCCGGCAGCGCCATTCCACCGCTGACGGCCTACTTCGCCATGCGGGTAGGAACCCTTCCATTGCTGCCCTATCACGCACCGGGGGATCCGGCGCTGGAGGGCCTGGCCGAGGCTACAGCTGCCGAACACCTTGCCATGCTGCTGAGCAATCACGGCCCCGTCGTGGCAGGCAAAGATGTGGACAGTGCCATGGATGCACTTGAAGAGCTTGAGGAGACGGCCAAGGTCTACCTGCTCCTGCACGGACGCACTACGCGACCGCTCACACCCGAGCAGGCTGCCGCTGCCGCACGAATCTGACCGTGGCCCCTGCAACGGCGTCCTGCACGGACGGGGGCTGAATGGGCGGGATCTTCGCAGGATTCGCGCTCGTTGGCACAATTATCCTGGTTGGCTACTTGGCTGGACGGGCCGGCATCGCCGGCCCGTCAGCTGGGCCCGTCTTGTCCAGGATCGCCTTCTTCATCACCAATCCAGCCCTCCTCTTTACCATTTTGGCAGGCTCGGAACTCGGTGACATCTTCTCTGCCCTGGTGCCCTTGGCCCTTGCTGCGGCTGTACTGACGTGTCTGCTTTACTGGGGCCTGAGTGCGCTGTGGTTTCCCCGCAAGGGCGCAGAAATCGTCGTGGGCGCTATGGCAAGCTCCTACGTCAACGCCAATCACATCGGGATTCCGGTCGCGGTCTACGCGATTGGCAACGCCACTCCGGTTGCCCCGGTCTTGCTTGTGCAGTTGCTGGTGCTCTCGCCACTGTTTCTCCTGCTCCTTGACCTCACGACAGGACAGCGGCCCACGCTCAGATCGTTGCTCGCCCAACCGGTGCGGAATCCGATGATTATCGCCTCATTTCTCGGGGCCGTTGTGGCCTGGACCGGGCTGGAGCTGCCCCCATTGCTCTGGGATCCGCTCAAGGTCCTGGGCGGGGCGGCCGTGCCGCTGGTCCTGATGGCATTTGGTATGAGCTTGCCCGGGAGCAGGCCGTTGCGGTCCGGCGGGGCTCGGACCGACGTACTGGTCGCCAGTGGACTCAAGGCCGCCATCATGCCCGCGCTGACATTTGTCCTCGCCCGCTACGTCTTCGCTGTGGATGATGCGCAAGCGTTCGCCGCCGTGATTATGAGCGCCCTGCCGACAGCCCAGAACGTGTTCCTGTTTTCCAGCCGCTACGACAGAGGTGCCGCTATCGCCCGCGACTCAATCCTGCTCACCTCAGTTGCTGCCATACCTGCCGTGCTTGCCGCCGCGTTGCTGATGGGCCGGTAGCCCGGGCACGGCAGCGGCTCCGTGCCCGGGGGTGTCCCAGTCAGAACCCGTACAGCTTTTCCGGGTTGTCCACGAGGATTCTCTTACGGTCCTGTTGTCGCGGAACCCATGACGCAAACAGATCCAACATGGCGGCATCGTCGGGCATGGGTACCTCACCCCGGGAAGCGGTAGGGTGGGGCCAGTCGCTGCCCCACAACATGCGCTCAGGCGCCGCCCGGGCAAAAGCCGAACCAACTGCGGCGCGGTCGCTGTAGGACGGGGGTCCGACCGGTGATTCGTGGTAGACGCCTGAGAGCTTAACCCAGGTGGTTCCCTCATCGATGAGTCGAAGAATGGCAGCGTACGCAGGATGCGCGGTCCCTGTGGCTCCAGGTATCCTGCCCATGTGGTCGATGACCAGGTCGGTGGGCAGGCCGCTGATCCGAGCAAGGTTTTCCTGGATTCCTTCTGCCGTCATATGGATCTGCACATGCCAGCCAAGGTCCGCAACACGTTCGGCCAGCGGCCGGATCAGTTCTGCCCCGGCGCCACCCGGGCGGGTGAGGTTGAAGCGGATTCCGCGGATTCCGCCGTCGTTCATTTCCCGTAGTTGCCCGTCCGTGAAGGTGTTGTCGATCACCGCTACGCCACGGGCATCCCGGAGCCCTAGCTGTGCGATGGCGTCGAGCGTGCAGCGGTTGTCTGTGCTGTAGTTCGACGGTGTGACGACCACCGTGCGTTTGGTGCCTGTGCGGCGTTGCAGGAGACGGTAATCGGCAACTGTTGCCTTGGGCGGCGGAGTCGCGGTCGGCAAGGGATACGGGAATCTGTCGGGATCGAAGATGTGCATGTGGCAATCCGTGGCCTGGCCGGGGACCCGATAGGAAGCCCTTTCCGTTCCGGCAGAAAAGGGCGCCGGTCTCTCGGACGTGGCCTGTGCTGCGGCCCCGCCGCCGGCAGCCAGGGCCAGGCCCGCCAGGGCCCCTTGCACTAGTGTGCGGCGGTTGAACGAACCGGCGGCGAACAAGGCTGAATCTGGCCGAAGACGATCTGTCATTGGGTCTCTCCTTTGAGGAATGCTGCGCCCATCTCCAAGCACGTGAGGTGGGCCACATCCATCATCGGATAAAGTGGTCGGCCAGTCAACCACTTTAGGTGCCGGTGGTGGCGTCCTTCTGGACGTCGGGCCGCTTCGTTAGAAGGACGCGATCATGGGGCCGCCGGTTTCGCGCTGACTTCCAGGGACGACGACGCGTGTGGAGATGACCTTGTAGGCCAGAAAATGCTGGGTTTTGAGGTGCTCTTCCTCAAAGGCGGCACGATCGGTGTATACCTCGTAGAAAGCGAAGGTGTTTGTTCCGTCGCCCAATTCGATGACGTCGAAGCGAAGGCACCCATCTTCATCCCGGACAGACGACTCGGCGTTGCGCGTGATGGCCTCCAGAAACTCTTTCCGACCCTCGGGCTGTACCTCCAGCGTGACCCACAGACTATACATCGATGTTTCCTTTTCCCTTCATGGTCAGTTGATGGGAAACAGGCTATACGGCCACGGTCGTTCGGGGGCTCACAGCCTGGACGAGGAAGTCGACGTCGCCGAAGTTACCGGATTTCAGGAGTAGGGCCAGTGGACCGTTGTGTGAGGTATGAATCCAGGGGACGCCAGGAGCAGCCTCGGAACCGATCAGTCCGCCGCTGACGTGGAGTGCTGTCACCACGGAGCCTGAGGTTTCGCCACCTGCGACAACCACTCGCTGCACCCCCCGGCTGACCAGTCCACGGGCGATGAGGCCCATGGCTGTCTCCAGAATTTCAGCCGAAGCAGCGACCCCGAGCCTGCGCTGGGATTCACGGAGCTTCTCCGGCGGCAACGAAGAGTAGATCAGCGGGGCAGTGCCCGGCGGTTGCTCGTCGTACCAGGCCAGGGCGGCTTCGGACAGCAGGGAAGAGTCCGGTACTGCTACAGCATCGAGCTGGTATGAGGGGTGTCCACCGGCCTGCATTGCTTCGATTTGCTGGAGAGTGCGGGCGGAACAGGATCCTGCCAGCGCGACCGCCGGGCCGTCGTGGCCGGACCCGCCATTGAAGGGTGCCTGCTTGCGGGTGGACGTGTTGCGTTCGGCGATTGCCGTTGCCAGCCCGCCGGCGAGACCGGCCGCTCCGGATACGAAGGGGTGATCGATGACCACCCTGCCAATGGTGGCAAGGTCGCTGGGCTCAACTGCATCTACCACGGCATACGGGATTCCCGAGTGTTGCAGATCGGCGATTGCAGCGGTCAGCGCCTCGGTTCCAGCATGAACTTGCTGCAGGGTTACCAAGGATACGGTGCGTGCTGTTTGGGAGCGAAGCAGTTCCGGCACGCGCGAATCGGTCATGGGCGTCAAGGGGTGATGACGCATGGGTGAGTCCGACAGGAGCTGATGGTGGACGAATAGATGACCGTTGTACTGGGTACGTCCGTGCGAGGGAGAGCTGGGCACCACGACGGTAACACTGCTGCCGGTCAGGTCCGCCAAGGCATCATTGACCGGGCCGATGTTGCCGGCCGGGGTGGAATCGAACGTTGAGCAGAACTTGAAGAAGAGCTGCTTCGCGCCGGCGTCCAGCAGCTTCCGGCCCGCACGCAACGACTGTGCCACAGCCTGATCCGCAGGAAGTGTGCGGGTTTTGAGCGCAATGACCACGACGTCGGCTCCGTCGTTGCCTGAGACGACTTCCGGTACGCCGAATTGGATCAGGACGCGGAGTCCGGCGCGGCGGAATGCGACAGCAACATCTGTGCCGCCTGTGAAGTCATCGGCAATGACACCGATCATCGTGTACCTCCAAGAATGGTGCGGCGAAGTGCCGCGGCTGAGCTGATGGGCCCGGAGAAAACCGGTATGCCTGTGGTGGATTGAAGTTCCTTGGCCGCGGATGCCAGGGAATATTGGGCGAGCAGAACCGCGTCAGGAGGCGACGGTTGTTTCGTGACTACTGCGGCCAGGGCGGTGACGAGTTCCTCTGTGGTGCCGTGCAGGGCTGCGGGCTTCGCCCCTGGAACAACAGCACCGCGGGTCTCCACTGGAACACCCCGCCCGGCGGACTCGTTGATAAAGCGGTTTATCGCGACGGTCAGTGGCTGATGGTCGCTGGCGAGCACCAGGACTGATCCCGGAACCTGTGCGAACAGCCCATCCAGGGCCATCGCATCAGGATCGAGCAGAGGGACGGGGCATTTGTCGGCGTAGGACTGAACAGCCGTTGCGTAAACGGGGCAGGTGAGGAGGACAGCATCCGCACCCTCAAGCACCGCATGGTTGATCAACCGGTGCATCCGCTCGGCCAAGGACCCGGTCACACCTCGAACGTCCGCGTCTTCCTGCAACTGGTCATCGAGGATATTCCACAGCCGCGCCTCGGGGAACCCTGATGCAAACGCCGCGTTCGCCGGCACAAGGGCGGCCGGATTGGCGCTGATGAGTGCAACCAGCGGACGCGTCTCTGCGGAGGACATGGTGCCTTCTTCTGCTCTTTGGGCCCAGTGCCGGGCGGGTGGTTTGTTCCCGCCCGGCGTGTGGGTGGTGTGGTTAGACGTGGGCGACGGTGGTGACGCGGGTGGCGACGGCGTCGGCGAAGTC
>NZ_FNYI01000011.1:0-117261 GCF_900108925.1 Arthrobacter sp. yr096
GCCGGGCGGGTGGTTTGTTCCCGCCCGGCGTGTGGGTGGTGTGGTTAGACGTGGGCGACGGTGGTGACGCGGGTGGCGACGGCGTCGGCGAAGTCGCTGGTGCCGGCGGTGCCGCCCATGTCTTTGGTGGTGGTGCCGTCCAGGACGGTCGCTTCGATGGCTTTTTCGACCAGTTCGGCGGCTTGGAGGACTTTCTCGTCGTCGAACTTCGCGCCGAGCCAGCGCAGGAGCATGGCGGAGGAGAGGATCATCGCGATGGGGTTGGCGATGTTCTTTCCGGCGATGTCCGGGGCGGAGCCGTGGGAGGCCTGGGCCATGGCGTGGGTGTCGGAGGAGTTGATCGAGGGTGCGATGCCCAGGGATCCGGCGACTTCACCGGCGAGGTCCGAGAGGATGTCGCCGAACATGTTTTCGGTGACGATGACGTCGAACTTGTTGGCGCGGCGGACCAGGTGCACGGTCATGGCGTCGATGTGGAAGTCGTTGACGGTGACGTCGGGGTACTGCTGTGCGACCTCCTTGCAGACGTCGCGGAACAGGCCGGTGGTCATTTTCAGGACGTTGGCTTTGTGCACGATGGTCAGTTGCTTGGTCCGGGACTGGGCGAGCTGGAACGCGGAGTGTGCGATGCGTTCGGTGGCGGCGCGGGTGATGATGCCGTGCATGATCGCTACGTCCGGGGTGGGCATGAACTCTCCGGTGCCTGCGAAGGTGTTCCGGTCGGCGTAGAAGCCTTCGGTGTTTTCGCGCACGATGACCAGGTCGGTGCCTTCAACGATGGCGTTTCCGCCGGGGAAGGCCTTCGAGGGGCGGATGTTGGCGAAGAGTCCGAAGTGTTTGCGGATGGTGCCCGAGGGGTTCAATGCGGACTTGTGCGGTTCGGGGTAGGACGCGCTGTCGTGCGGGCCCAGGAGCCAGCCGTCGACGTCGGCGAGGGCTTGGAGGGTTTCGTCCGGGACGGCGGTGCCATGGGTGTCGATCGCTTCACGGCCCAGGGGCAGTTCGGTCCAGTCGATGGCCGGCGCTCCGGCAGCGGCCATCGCGGCGTCAAGGATCTTCACGGACGCGGGAACGATTTCCGGGCCGATGCCATCGCCGTTCAGAACGGCCAATCGGTACTGCTTGGATGTAGTCACGGTATTTCCTTTTCTTTATAACCAGGTCTCGTTGACGGACCAGGAACTAGTGAATGACTGCCATGAGTTCGGCGGCGTCGGCTGAGACCACATTGGCGCGGGGGTAGAGACGCAAGGCCTCAATGGGAACGATCAGCATCAAGTCGCCCCGATAAGTGTTGCTTTTGCTGTCTACGGCCAAGGTGCGTGCACCGTAGCGAAGCTCGTACTCATAGCGGGAACCGACGTACGACGTCGTGAGGATTTCCACGGGAAGCCCCACGTGACCGGACGGTACGGATTCTTCCACCGGTGCGAGGGAGGCCTTTTCCGGACGGAACGCTACGGTGACCGAGTCGCCGTCGTGCATTTCGCCGGTCAGAACGGCGGTGACCGTTTCGCCGGTGTCTTCAAGCCGGACCACTGCCCGGTCCCCGATGGTTGAGGTGATGGTGCCGTCGAGGAAGTTGGAGCGGCCGATGAAGGCGGCGACCTCGGCGGTGGCGGGACGTTCGTAGATTTCCTCGGGCGGGGCGACCTGAAGCATGTTGCCATTGGACATGACCGCGATGCGGTCACTCATGGCCAGGGCTTCTTCCTGGTCGTGGGTGACGTAAACGGTGGTGATGCCGAGCTCGGACTGGAGGCGTTTGAGCCAGACCCTGGCCTGTTCGCGGAGCTTGGCGTCGAGGTTGGACAAGGGTTCGTCCAGCAGCAGGACCTTGGGTGAGTAGACAAGGGCGCGGGCCAGGGCGACGCGCTGCTGCTGGCCGCCGGAGAGTTGGTGCGGGTACCTTTGCGCCAGATGCGCCAAGCCCACTTTGTCCAACGCGTCGTGGATCAGGGTCCTTTGCTCAGCCTTGGGGACCTTGCGGATGTTCAGCGGCATCGCCAGGTTCTCAGCCAGCGTCATGTGAGGCCAGAGGGCGTAGGACTGGAACACCATGCCCAGGTTGCGCTCTTCCGGTGGAACAAACTTATTGGAGGAATCGTCCACCAGGACGGTGGTACCAACGGCGATGGATCCCGACGTGGGTTGTTCCAAGCCTGCCAGGCAAGACAATGTAGTGGACTTGCCACAGCCTGAGGGGCCAAGGAGGGTGAAGAACTCCCCGTCCTTGATGGTGAAGCTCACTTCGTGGAGGACAGTGATGCCTCCGAAGTCTTTGCGGAGATTCTTGACTACGACGTCAGGCATCTTTCTTACCTTTCATGAGCAGGCCGGCGATGCCGACGAAGGCTGCAGTGATAGCGATTTGAATGGTGGCCAGGGCGGCCACTGATCCAGTGTTGCCCTGGACCCAGAGCTCGAGCATCGTGGTGCCAATGATGTTCGTGTCGGCAGATCCAAGGAAGATCGCCGGGGAGTATTCCTTCATCATGACCACGAAAGTCAGCACCATGGCGGCGACGAAGGCGGGGGTGAGGAGCTTGGCCAGGACGCGGATGAACATGCGCATCCAGTCCGCTCCGTTGACGCGGGCGGCGTTGTCCAGTTCTTCACCGATTTGCATGACAGCCGGGGAGATGGAACCGAAGGCACTGGGCAGGGCGCGGAGGCCGAAGCCGATGATGATCGCCCAGATGGTGCCCTGGACGAAGGACCCCATGTTGAACGGCAGGAACGAGAACGCCCAGAAGAGGCCAATGCCGATGATCAGGCCGGGCATGGCTTGCGGTGCCAGGGCCAGATACTCGATGACCTTGCGGTACCGGAACGTGGACCGCTTGGCGACCACCACTGCCACTACGGCCAGGACGCTGACCAGAACGGCGCCGACGCCGGCGACGATCAGGCTGTTGCGGATGGAGGCCAGATAAACGGGGAACTCGAAGATGCGCTGGTAGTTGCCCATGGTGAGGGACTGCAAGGGGTTCTGCAGAGGCGTGAAGACCTTGGTGAAGGAACGCATTACCAAACCCAGGATCGGAACCAGGGCGCCAATGACGACGTAGACGGAGATGAAGGCGACCGAGAGCCACTTGATCCAGCCAAGGTCCAGCAGACGGGGCCGGGTTGCCTTGCCCCGGACGGAGACGAACCGCTTGGCGTCCTTGAGGAGCTTGGCCTGCACGGCGACAAGGAGGATGGTCACGAGCAGGATGATGACGGACGCGGCGCCTAGGATTCCGTAGTCCGGGTCGATGGACTGGAGCCCGTTCTTGTAGAGGAACGTCGCGAAGACGGTGATGCCGACCGGCTGTCCGTAAAGCAACGGGATGGACAGGGTTTCGATGGACATGCTGAACACCAGGACCGAGCTGTAGACCATGGGCGGGCGAAGCATCGGAATGATGACTGACCAGAGGATCCTGAAGGGTCCGGCGCCTACGGTTTGTGCCGCGCCTTCGAGCGAAGCGTCGGAGTTACGCAGGGCATTGGCGCAGAAAACGTAGGCTATTGGAGCCAGGGCCACCGCTTCAGTGATCGCCATTCCCGGGATCGTGTAGAGGTCCCATGGGAGGAAACCCAGGACCCGCTTGACTTGGACACTGGCGAAGCCGGCCGGGCCGTACATAGTGATCCAGCCGAACCCCAGGATCAGGGATGAGATGAAGAACGGCCACTGCATCGCGGTTCCGAAGAATTTCCGGCCGGGGATGTTGGTTCGAACGACGACGATGGCCATCGGCACTGCGATCAGCAGTGTCATCACGGTTGTCAGGACTGCGAACATCAGTGTGTTCAGTGCAACCTGGCCGAAGCCGCCTTCGGTGAAGAGCCTGGTGAAGTTCTCTGTGGTGAACAGACCGCCCTCCTCGTACAGAGGACGGTCCATCACCGACTGGTACAGCGTGGGGACCACAGGTGCAAGGACAAGGAGCGCGAGAATGACTATCGTCGACCAGTAGAGCAACTGGCTGCGGTCCGCACCGAGAATCCTGCGATACTTCGGTGCCGGGAATTCAGTTCGCGCCGGCGTCTGCGTCGGCACCTCGGCGACTTCGGGGAGTGTTTTCATGGTCTTGGTTCCAGATCCTTGCACAGCGGGTTACTTGAGGAGGCTCTGCCAGCGGTCGGTGAATGCCTTCACCTTGTCCGCGGGGACCGACTCGTACGGGGCCATGATCACGTTCTCTTCGCCGACCTTGGACACGACGTCCTGGTAGGTGAGGGCGAACTGGACTGACTTCACGCCATCGCGGTAGGAGGACAAACCGCCTTCAAGAACAGCCTGCTGTCCTTCCTGGGAGATTACGAAGTCCTGGAAGAGCTTGGCGGTTGCCGGGTGGGGCGCGTCAGCGGAAATGCCGAGCCCACGAGGGATAACCACCGTGCCGTCCTTCGGAAGGGCGATGTCGAACAAGCCGTTGCTGTTCTTCACCACTGGGAACGCCGGTGCTGCGGTGACCAGAACCCCGGCCTTGTACTCGCCGGCGAGGACCTTTTCAGACAAGGTACCCGAGGACGTTTCCGGTCGGGAGGCAGAAAGGATGGTCTCGATGGACTCCCATGACTTCGGCTTGGCCTCGGTCAGGTTGTAAAACATGGTGAACCCGAACGCTCCGGTGGTATCCCGGACGCCAATCATGTTTGTGAAGTCCGCAGGCTTTGCCTTGATCTGTGCGGCCAGGCCCTCCAGGCTCTCGGGCTTCTCCGTAAGGAGCGAGGTGTTGAAGGCGATGGTCTGCGGGTCCGCGGACATCGCCACCACCCCCGGAAGGAGGGACGCGAATTCGGGGACTTTGGCCAGTTCAGGTGAGGTGTACTTGGCCAACATGCCATCACGTGCGGCGAAGTCTGCCCAGGCCCCGGCGGCGTTGGAGACGAAGACATCGGCGCTGGAGGCGTTGGTAGCCTTCTCGCTCAAGGCCTTCTGGAAGACTTCGTCGCTGTCCAGGTTGTTCGCCGCGATCTTGGTAACGAAGGGGTACTTCTTCTTGAAGTCCCGCAGAATCGGATCCCAGTTCTCCTGGTCCGTATTGGAGTAAATGGTCAGCTCGCCGCCTTCTTTCTCGGCTGCTGCCACCAGGTCCTTGTAATCGGCCGGGTAGTAATCCGGGTACTGGCCCACGGCGATGGAGTTCTCCGGGGCCGGCGTCTGTGCCGTTTCGGATCCTCCACCGCAGGCGGTCAGGCCCATCACGGCGGCGATCGCTGCTGCTGCGCCGACGGTCATGACCGTCCGGCGGCGGGGCCCGGCGGGCAGGGCCTTCTTGAATTCAGTCATTGCTTCTCTCCCTTGAGGCTGCACGGCTGGTAGTGATTGGTTCCCCGTGACTGGTGATGCTCAGCCAGTGAGGCTGCTCACATAATCATGAGGCTAAGTGGTCGGCCAGTCAACCACTTTGTTGCGGGAAGTTCTGATTGAATTTGCCTCGCACACCAAGCATGCGCCAAAAGTGGTCGGCCAGTCAACCACTTTGCTCGATGCGTCTGCTGTAATGCTGAAACGTAGGTTTGGGCACAGAAAAGCGGGGAAGCATATCCGCTTCCCCGCTATCGGTCGGTATCGTTGTGCCGGCTATTCAGCAGACTTCAAAGTGGCCATGAGGCGGCCGCTGGCGGCATCCATATGCTGGGCCATCGAGCCCGAAGCCCCCTCGGCGTCTCCGGCAAGAATGGCCTCGTACACCGGCGTGTGCTCCGCGTGCGAACCGTCGAATGACGTTTCGGCGTCCATCACGCGATGGATCCACACGCGCAAAAGCGCAGCGATGTTCTTGAGCATGTTCGCCAGGACCGTGTTACCCGAGGCGTCGGCGACGGCGAGGTGGAAGTCCACGTCAGCGGAGACGAACTCTTCCGTCGTCTTGGCATCACCCATGGCGTCCAGTGCCTTCTTGATGCGCTTGAGGTCCGCGTCCGTCCTTCGGGTGGCTGCAAGACCTGCAGTCACTCGCTCAATGTGCTGGCGGGCCTCCACGAGGTCCGACGTTCGTCGCTCGCCGAGCATCAGGCCCCACTCGATCACCCTAGGGAGGAGCTCCGAATTGGCGTTCCGAAGGAACGTTCCCCCACCATGCCGGAATTCAACCAGACCCAGAAGGCCCAGGGACTTGATCCCTTCGCGGACCACCGAACGCCCCACACCAAAGGACTCGCTCAGTTGACGTTCCGACGGCAGCTTCTCCCCTGGCGCCACCTGCCCGGAGAAAATGTAATCCAGTAATGCCTTGGCCACTTCGGAGGAAGCCGGCTCGGCATGGACCACGCTGACGGGCTTCAATCCGGTCACTGAAGGGGCCGCCCGCTTGCGGCGGGTGGCGCGGGGGGCCGGCTCGGTAACGGCTGGGTCAGCGCTCAACGAGGACTCCATCTGGATCGCAGTACACCATGGCGCCCGGCTTGATAGTGACGCCTGCGAGCGTCAGCTCGACGTCAGTCTCACCTGCACCGGTTTTGGTACTTTTTCTTGGGTTGCTGCCCAATGCTTTCACACCGAGAGGAAGGTTGGAAATCGCTTCACGATCGCGGATTGCTCCATTGATGATCACTCCGGACCAGCCATTCGAAACGGCGATCTCGGCGATCATATCGCCCATGAGCGCCCGTGAGAGCGAGCCACCCCCGTCAACCACCAAGACGGCGCCTTCGCCGGGTCCTGATACGACGGATTTGAGCAGCGCATTGTCTTCAAAGCAGCGGACAGTCCTGGCTGGACCACTGAAGTGGGATTTAGCGCCGAGTGAATGGAACTGAATGGCGATGGACTGAATGTCCTCTCCGAGCTCGTCATAAAGGTCGGCCGTGTTAACAGATGATGCAGTCATGGATAATCCCTTCAAGTCTTACGGCCATGGTACTCCGCGATCGCTAACTGGTCGACCACATAATGATTAAACCCGGGGGTCACAGTGGCAGCGGCCGGTTCTCCACGACGTTCTTCATGACCATAGTGGAGCTCAACCGCTGAACGCACGGCAGTGCAGATAGCTGCTCGTCGTAGAGCCTTTGGATTTCCCGCAGACACCCTCGAAGCTGTGCATACGACACCTTGGAACG
The DNA here is from genome assembly GCF_900108925.1 of Arthrobacter sp. yr096. Classification (NCBI taxonomy): domain Bacteria; kingdom Bacillati; phylum Actinomycetota; class Actinomycetes; order Micrococcales; family Micrococcaceae; genus Arthrobacter; species Arthrobacter sp. yr096. The sequence goes on from NZ_FNYI01000011.1 coordinate 7,063, forward strand.
GACGTACGCGCTCACCCTTGAGCGAATGAGCGCAGAGGGGATGACGCCCTCAGACACATGTGGGAGTTCTATTTGAGCGACCCGGAAATAAGCAGCCGGGCCCGGCCAAGTGGGAGACCTTGATTGTTTGGCCCGTCATCTGAGCAGCGCGGACTCCGCTCACTATAAAGAAGATTTATGTGTGGACAATGTCCACACCCCCTTTGGCCTGACAAAGCAGCCACCATCAAGGTCTTCTCGCTCGAGGAATGAACCAAAGTCAGGATCTTTAGCGCAAGGTCCCGAAGTCGTGTCGTCCTCAGCATCTCTACGCCATGAAGAGGTGTAGGCCAACCACGACCTACCAGACGAACCAAGAGAGGACCCGCATGACCCCAGTTCAAAGCCAGCGGAGGGCCCACAAGCCAGGACCCTGATCCCGCTCCCCCACAACTTCAGAGGCGACCCGCGGCGCCAGGCGCACCCCGCGGCCAGAGTCAGAGGGACCTGGCCGACCAGAATGTACACACGTTAAAGCAAAAACCCCCTCCGACGAGGGGGTATGCCGTGCCCGAGGTGGGACTCGAACCCACACACCTTTCGATACTGCATTTTGAGTGCAGCGCGTCTGCCAATTCCGCCACTCGGGCGCGGATTACCGGGAGGTTAAATCTCGCTGACTGCTCTCACTTCTGTGAGCAACGCGATCCTTTCCCAGCACGCGAAATTACTATACATGCAGATAGGCTGATTCAAAGAACCGGGCGCGCTGATGCAACAAAAACCAGCCATCAAAGAGTCCACACTAAGATGGACATGAACCCGCCGAACCTTTTCAAGGAGATCCCGTGACCGAACAGACGGAGTCAACGTCCACAGCCCAGCCGGCCCGACGCGTTGTCGTAGCCGAGGATGAGACTCTCATCCGCTTGGACATTATCGAGATCCTGAAGGGCGAAGGGTATGACGTCGTCGGCGAGGCAGACAACGGCGAGAAAGCTGTGCAGCTGGCTGAGGAACTCAAGCCTGACCTCGTCCTCATGGACGTCAAGATGCCTGTCATGGACGGCATCTCGGCAGCTGAGAAGATCGTCAAGGCCCGCATTGCCCCTGTTGTCCTGCTGACCGCTTTCAGCCAGAAGGAACTGGTGGAGCGGGCACGCGACGCCGGTGCCATGGCTTACGTCGTCAAGCCGTTCTCCCCTGCGGACCTGATCCCGGCCATTGAGATTGCTCTCTCCCGCCATGAGGAAATCAAGGCGCTTGAGAACGAGGTTTCCGACCTCCAGGAGCAGTTTGCCACGCGCAAGCTTGTGGAGCGCGCCAAGAGCCTCCTGACCACCAAGATGGGCCTGACGGAGCCGGAGGCGTTCCGCTGGATCCAGAAGACCTCCATGGACCGTCGCCTCAGCATGCGTGAGGTTGCCGAAACCATTATCAACCAGGTCAACTAACAAGAATCAACGCACGACGGCGGCCGCGCACCTCACACGAGGTTCGCGGCCGCCGTTGTACCCACCACAAGCAATAGAAAAGCGGACCCCACCACGTCGGTGGGGTCCGCTTCCTGCAAGCTAAGAACTATGCCTTGGCCTTGGACTTCTTTTCGGGCCACGGGCCAACGGGTTCCTTGCGTGAACCTTCGTCGGTCTTGGAAGTGTCGGCAAGGTCGCCTACCTTGTGGACCTTCAGCGAGTTCGTGGAACCGGCCTGTCCTGGAGGGGAACCGGCAGCGATGACAACCAGGTCGCCTTCGTCCACGAGATCCATTTCCAGGAGGCTCTTGTCCACTTGTGCGGTCATCTCATCGGTGTGGCCCACGGAGGGGACCAGTACCGGCTGGATGCCCCAGGTGAGGGCCAACTGGTTCCACACGTGCTCCACCGGGGTGAAAGCGAAGACCGGCTTGACGGGGCGCAGGCGCGAGAGGCGTCGTGCCGAGTCGCCGGACTGGGTGAAAGTACAGATGTACTTTGCGTCCAACTGGTCAGCGATTTCGACGGCGGCACGGGTGATGGCGCCACCGCGGGTCTTGGGCTTGGTACCCAGCGGGGGGACGCGCTCGAGGCCGTGAACTTCGGTGGACTCGATGATCCGGGCCATGACCTTCACGGTCTCGATGGGGTACTGACCCACGGAGGTTTCGCCGGAAAGCATGACTGCGTCGGCGCCGTCGAGAACTGCGTTGGCGCAGTCGGAAGCTTCGGCGCGCGTCGGACGCGGGTTGTCGATCATGGATTCGAGGACCTGGGTGGCCACGATGACCGGCTTGGCCCAGCGACGCGCCAGTTCGATGGCGCGCTTCTGGACGATCGGGACCTCTTCGAGCGGCAGCTCGACGCCGAGGTCGCCACGGGCAACCATGATGGCATCGAACGCGTCGATGATTTCGTGGAGCTGCTCCACTGCCTGCGGCTTTTCGATCTTGGCGATCACCGGCACGCGGCGGCCTTCTTCATCCATGATCTCGTGGACGCGCTTGATGTCGGAGGCATCACGCACGAACGAGAGGGCGATCAGGTCAGCACCACGCTTGAGGGCCCAGCGGAGGTCGTCCTCGTCCTTTTCGCTCAGTGCAGGAACGTTGACAGCAACACCGGGCAGGTTGATGCCCTTGTTGTTGGAAACCTTGCCGCCGACTGTCACGGTGGCAACAACCTTGACGTCGTCAACCTCGATGGCGCGCAGCGCCACCTTGCCATCGTCGATCAGCAGGGCGTCGCCCACGTTGACGTCTTCGGTGAGGCTCTTCAGCGTCGTGGAGCAGATGTCCTTGGTGCCGGGAACGTCTTCGGTGGTGATGGTGAAGGTGTCCCCGACCGCGAGGTCATGGGGGCCGTCAACAAAGCGACCCAGACGGATCTTGGGTCCCTGGAGGTCGGCCATGATCGCCACAGGCTTGCCAAGCTGGGCGGCAGCCTTGCGGACGTTCTCGTAGGTGTTGTCGTGCACGGAGTAGTCGCCGTGGCTCATGTTCATGCGAGCAACGTCGACGCCGGCCTCCAGCACCGCGAGGGTGTTGTCGAAGCTGGAGATAGCCGGGCCGAAAGTTGCCACAATTTTCGCGCGTCTCATATACCTACCCTAAGTAGTTCATGCTGATTGAGTAAAAGATTGTTCCTGCCGGCGCTATAAGACCGCTATCGCCCGGTCGGTGGGGGCGACCGGTGCCGGGAGAATGGTGCTTCCCATCAGGAACTTGTCCACTGCGGCCGCACATGCACGGCCTTCCGCAATGGCCCACACAATCAGTGACTGGCCACGTCCGGCGTCGCCGGCAACAAACACGCCCTCGGTATTTGTCATGTAGTAGCCGTCGCGGGCAACGTTGCCCCGACCGTCGAACTCTGCACTGACCTGCTCCGTGATCCCCGCCGGCTCAGCGCCGGTGAAGCCAAGGCTCAGGAAGACAAGGTCAGCTGGGATAATGCGCTCTGTGCCGGCCTTGGGCAGGCGTTTGCCGTCCACGAACTCGGTTTCAGCAACTTTGACGCCGGTGAGCTTGCCGTTTTCTCCAACGAACTCAACGGTGGATGCAAGGTAGGTCCGCTCGCCTCCTTCTTCGTGGGCGCTGGCGACCTCGAAGAGAGTGGGGAACGTCGGCCACGGCTGGTGGGTTGCACGTTCGGCCGGCGGCTGCTTGCCGATGGCGAGCGTGGTCACCGAGGCAGCCTGGTGGCGGTGCGCGGTGCCGATGCAGTCAGCACCGGTATCGCCGCCACCGAGGATGACTACGTGCTTGCCACGGGCGTCGATGTGGTTCTCAGGGTTCTCCCCCGCCACTACACGGTTCGAAGGAACCAGGTAGTCCATGGCGAAGTGCACGCCCTCAAGGTCGCGGCCCGGGATAGGCAGGTCGCGCGGGACGGTAGCCCCGGTGGCCACAACTACGGCGTCGTAACGGCGTCGCAGCTGCTCCCAAGTGACGTCGGTACCGACCGCAACGCCGGTGCGGAAGCGGGTTCCTTCGGCCTTCATCTGCTCCAGGCGGCGGTCAACCTGTTCCTTCTCCATTTTGAAGTCGGGGATGCCGTAGCGGAGCAGGCCGCCGATCTTGTCGTCGCGCTCGTACACGGCAACGGTGTGGCCCACACGGGTCAGTTGCTGTGCCACGGCCAGACCGGCAGGGCCGGAACCGACGACGGCCACGGTCTTGCCGGTGAGGCGCGTCGGAGGAAGCGGCTGGACCCAGTCGTTGTCGAAGGCCTGGTCGATGATGGAGACCTCAACCTGCTTGATGGTCACTGCAGGCTGGTTGATACCCAGCACGCAGGAAGCCTCACAGGGTGCAGGACACAGGCGGCCCGTGAACTCAGGGAAGTTGTTCGTGGCGTGAAGGCGTTCAATCGCTTCTTCACCTTTGTCACGCCACACCAGGTCATTCCATTCCGGAATGAGGTTACCCAACGGGCAGCCCTGGTGGCAGAACGGAACGCCACAGTCCATGCAGCGGCCGGCCTGGCTCTTCAGAACACCCTTTTCCTGGGCTTCGTACACTTCTTTCCAGTCCATGATCCGGACCGGAACGGGCCGGCGTGGCTGCGTCTCGCGCTGCCGGACTTTCAAAAATCCGCGTGGATCAGCCACCGGTTACCTCCAGGATTCGAGACCATACTTCTTCGCCATCGGGGTCAAGGCCCTCTTCGATGGCGTCGAGACGGGTTTGCAGGACTGCGGCGTAGTCGCGCGGCAGTACTTTGGTGATACGGGCGGCGGTGTCGTCGAAGTTCTCGAGCAGACGGCCGGCCAGGACGGATTCGGTTTCCTCAACATGCTTGGTGAGCAGTCCGTGGACAATGTCGCGGTCCTCGGCGTCGAGCTCCAGGAGCTGGAGTTCACCGGTATCGAGGGCCATCTTGTTGACGCGCTCGGCCTGAAGGTCCAGCACATAGGCCGTACCGCCGGACATGCCGGCACCGAAGTTACGGCCGGTGCGGCCAATGATCAGCGTCTGGCCGCCGGTCATGTACTCGCACCCGTGATCGCCAATACCTTCGACGACGGCGGTGGCACCGGAGTTACGCACCAGGAAGCGTTCGCCCACCTGTCCACGCAGGAACATCTCGCCGCTGGTGGCCCCATAGCCGATCACATTGCCGGCGATAACGTTGCGTTCTGCCTGGAACACGTTGGTGCGGTCCGGGCGGACGATAATGCGCCCACCGGACAAGCCCTTGCCGACGTAGTCGTTGGAGTCACCGAACATGCGCAGCGTGATTCCGGCAGGCAGGAACGCGCCGAGGGACTGGCCCGCGGTGCCGTTGAGCGTGACGTCGATCGTGTCGGTCGCCAGGACATCGATGCCGAAGGTCTTGGTCACCACGTGGCCCAGCATTGTGCCCACGGAACGGTCCGTGTTGATGACGTCCAGGGTGATCTTGACGGGCATCCGATCGCTGAGCGCTTCCTGCGCCATGGTGATCAGGCGCTGGTCGAAGTGCTTGTCCAGCTCATGGTTCTGGCCGGTCATGTTGCGCAGCGGCACGTCGTCGTCGAACTCCAGCCCGTGGAGGATGGGGTCCAAGTCCAGGCCTTCGGCCTTCCAGTGATCGATTGCCTCACGGGTATCCAGGACCTCGGCGTGGCCGATTGCCTCTTCCAGGCTACGGAAGCCGAGCTCGGCGAGGATTTCACGGACTTCCTCGGCGAGGAACTCAAAGAAGTTGACCACGAACTCGGGCTTGCCATTGAACCGCGAGCGGAGCTCGGGATTCTGGGTGGCAACGCCCACCGGGCAGGTATCCAGGTGGCAAACGCGCATCATGATGCAGCCGGAAACCACCAGCGGAGCGGTTGCGAATCCGTATTCTTCGCCACCCAGCAGGGCAGCAATCACAACGTCGCGGCCGGTCTTGAGCTGGCCATCAACCTGAACCACCACGCGGTCACGGAGACCGTTGAGCATCAGGGTCTGCTGGGTTTCGGCCAGGCCGAGTTCCCAGGGCACACCAGCGTGCTTAAGCGAGTTCAGCGGCGAGGCGCCGGTTCCGCCGTCGTGACCTGATACAAGTACGACGTCGGCCTTCGCCTTGGTGACGCCGGACGCCACCGTGCCGATCCCGACTTCCGAAACCAACTTCACATGGACCCGGGCCGAAGGGTTGGCGCGCTTGGCATCGTAAATGAGCTGCGCGAGGTCTTCGATCGAGTAGATGTCGTGGTGCGGGGGCGGGGAAATAAGTCCGACACCGGGGGTTGAGTGCCGCGTCCGGGCCACCCACGGGTAGACCTTCTGGGCCATCAGCTGGCCACCCTCGCCGGGCTTGGCGCCTTGGGCCATCTTGATCTGGATATCGTCAGCGTTGGTCAAGTAGAGGCTGGTCACGCCAAAACGACCGGACGCGATCTGCTTGATGGCCGAGCGGCGCTCCGGATCCAGCAGACGGTCAACGTCCTCCCCGCCCTCACCGGTGTTGGACTTTGCGCCCAACCGGTTCATGGCGATCGCGAGTGTCTCGTGTGCTTCCTTGGAAATAGAGCCATAGCTCATGGCACCGGTGGAGAAGCGCTTGACAATGCTGGAGACCGGTTCCACTTCCTCCAGCGGAACGGCCGGACGCACGCCGTCCTTGAACTTAAGGAGGCCACGCAGCGTCATCAGGTTCTCGGACTGATCGTCAATGCCCTTGGTGTAGGACTTGAAGATGTCGTACCGGCGTTCGCGGGTAGCGTGCTGCAGGCGGAACACAGTCTCCGGGTTGAAGAGGTGCGGTTCGCCGTCGCGGCGCCACTGGTACTCGCCGCCGCCCAGCAACGGCTGGTGCGGGTGCTCGATGCCGCCTTCCGGGTACGCCATCTGGTGGCGGGCCGAAACTTCGGCTGCAATGACGTCCAGGCCGACGCCGCCCAGCTGGGAGTGCGTGCCGGAGAAGAATTCGTCAACGAGTTCCTGGGACAGGCCCAGTGCTTCGAAGGTCTGGGCGCCCGTGTAGGAAGCCACGGTGGAGATGCCCATCTTGGACATGATCTTCAAGACGCCCTTGCCCAGGCCCTTGATGAGGTTGTAGACGCCGTCTTCGGCAGTCACACCAACAACATCGCCGTTGGAAATCAGCTGTTCCACCGATTCCATGGCCAAGTACGGGTTGACTGCGGAAGCGCCGTAGCCGATCAAAACCGCGACGTGGTGCGTCTCGCGGACGTCGCCGGCCTCAACCACCAGAGCGGTCTTGGTGCGGTTGGCACTGCGGAGCAGGTGGTGGTGAACGGCGCTGACCAGCAGGAGCGAAGGAATTGGAGCCCACTGCGCGTTGGAGTCGCGGTCGGACAGCACAACGTACTGCACACCGCGGTTGATCGCACCGGAGACCTGCTCGCAGATCTCGGTCAGCCGAGCACGAAGTGCAGCTTCCCCACCCTCGGGGCGGTAGAGGCCACGGACCTTCATGGCGATGCGGTCGCCGTCGGGCGTTTCGATGTTGGCGATCTTGGCGAGCTGATCGTTGTTGATCACCGGGAACGGCAGGGAGATCTGCGGCTGGCGGACCTGCTTGCCATCAAGGAGGTTGCCGTTCGGGCCAATGGCGCACTTCAGTGAGGTCACCAGCTCTTCGCGGATGGCATCCAACGGTGGGTTGGTGACCTGGGCGAAGGATTGAACGAAGTAGTCGAACAGCAGGCGGGGACGCTTGGAGAGAACGGCAACTGGAGTGTCCGAACCCATGGCACCCAGAGGTTCTGCACCCGTGCGGGACATCGGTCCAAGCAGGATTTTCAGTTCTTCTGTGGTGTAACCGAAGGTGCGCTGACGGATGTTGACCGACGCGGCGGTGTGCACGACGTGCTCGCGCTCGGGGAGCTCGTTGATATCGATCAGGTTGTCCTTGAGCCATTCCGCCCAAGGGTTGGCAGCGGCGACTTCGGCCTTGACCTCAGCGTCGTCGATGATACGGCCGGCCTCGGTGTCCACCAGGAACATCTTGCCGGGGGCAACACGGCCCTTCTTGACCACGTTGGAGGGTTCAACCTCGATCACGCCAACTTCAGAGGCGAAGATGATCAGTCCGTCTTCGGTGATCCAGTATCGTCCCGGGCGCAGGCCATTGCGGTCCAATGTCGCACCAACCAAATTGCCGTCAGTGAAGGAAACGGCAGCAGGACCGTCCCACGGCTCCATGAGCAGGGAGTGGTACTCGTAGAAGGCACGGCGCGCTGGATCCATGGTGGCATGGTTTTCCCACGCCTCCGGGATCATCATCATGATCGAGTGCGTGATGGGGCGGCCGGACAGCCAGAGGAGTTCGGCTACTTCATCGAAGGAAGCAGAGTCCGAGGCACCGGGGGTGCAGATCGGGTACAGCTCTTCCGGGACCGAGCCAAGAAGCGGGCTGGCCAACTGTGACTGCCGTGCACGCATCCAGTTGCGGTTGCCCTTGACGGTGTTGATTTCGCCATTGTGGGCGATGGTGCGGAAGGGCTGCGCCAGGGGCCACGACGGGAACGTGTTGGTGGAGAAGCGCGAGTGCACAATTGCAAGCTTCGTCTTGAAGCGCTGGTCCGAGAGGTCCGGGTAGAACGGCTCCAGCTGCGCGGTGGTCAGCATGCCCTTGTAGACGATGGTGCGCGAGGACAGCGACGGGAAGTACACGCCGAACTTGTTCTGGGCACGCTTGCGGATACGCCAGGCGCGGGAGTCCAGCTCATTGTGCTCAAGCTGCTCACCGGTAGCCGAAGCAAGGAATGGCTGCGAGAAGTACGGCATACACGCACGCGCCATGGCACCTACGAGGTCTGCGACCACCGGAACCTCGCGCCAGCCGAGGACAGTAAGGCCCTCGTCTGCTGCCAGTGCCTCAATGCCGGCCTTCGCCGTCTCTGCCTCGCGGGACTCAGCCGGAAGGAAGGCGGTGCCCACCACGTACTGGCCCGGGGCGGGCAGCTCGAATTCAGTGACGGCCCGGAAGAACTCGTCCGGAACCTGCATGAGCAGTCCCGCACCGTCGCCGGTACCTTCGTCGGCGCCCACGGCGCCGCGGTGTTCGAGATTGCGGAGGGCGGTCAGTGCCGCTTCCACGATGTCGTATCCCGGTTCCCCGCGGAGCGTGGCAATAATCGCCAGTCCGCAGGCGTCCTTCTCCTTATCAGGGTTGTAAAGACCCTGAGCCTCCGGGAGCGCAGCAAAGCGCTTGAACGGAGACATGGCACCCTGAGGTTCGATTTTTTCGGACCAACCGGGGTTATGAAGATGGGTCATGGGAGACGTCCTTCCTCGAGATCGTGCGTATGGAAGGGACAACGTTGGCCCCACCTTGCCTGCCCTGTGACGGGCACAACAAAGCGCTAGTTATTGGAATTGTAGGCCAGCCGATCCAGCGCAACGAACAGTTACGCAGACCTCTGGCCCCGGCTTGACCAGCGAACATCGGTATGCTGCGATCCGGTTTCCGGGGTGCCACGACGCTGTGGACTGGGCCCTACGAGCGGTGACTCTGTTGCCCCTTTACCGAACGCGACTACTTGGTGTCGTCTGCCTTCGGTGTGGATTCGGGGGCCTTCCTCGCGGCAGGTTCAGCTGATGCGGAATCCGTAGAGGACACGCTGTCCTTTTCCGGTTTCCCTGCTTTTTCCCGCGGCTCGTCAACGTGGCCCGAATCGCTTTGGTTATCAGGGAGATTACCACGCGAACCAGTATCTGAGACAGATGCGTCCACATCATGACTGGTGACGCTGGTCACCGAAGCAGGCACCTTTTCTTTGGTTTCTGCCGGCTCGCGCCCCGCCAAATAAGGGGTATCAGGGACCGGGCGGCCCTTCATACCAAGGACAAAGAAGATGGCCAGCGCGGCAATGAAGACAAAGATGCTGGTCCAGACGTTGAGCCTTGTAGTGATGCCAAAGAGGTTGATCTGCTCGGCATCGTCAATACGCAAAGCCTCAATCCACACGCGGCCCAGCGTGTAGTAAACAGCGTAGAGCCAGAACAGCCGTCCCCAGCGGAAGTGGAACTTCTTGTCCAGCAGCAAGAGGATGGCTACGCCTGCGAGGTTCCACAGCATTTCGTAGAGGAATGTCGGGTGGAACAGAGTGCCAGCAGCCATGTCAGGCGGGAAGTTGGCATTGGCTGGATCGATCTCCAGGCCCCAGGGAAGTGTGGTCGGCGCACCGAAGAGTTCCTGGTTGAACCAGTTACCCAAGCGGCCAATTGCCTGTGCCAGCAGGAGCCCGGGAGCAGCTGCATCCAGGAAGGCCGTCAGTTTGACGCCGGCACGGCGGCAACCGATCCACGCGCCGACGGCGCCGAGGATCACCGCACCCCAGATGCCCAGCCCACCGCGCTGGATCTGCGGAATCAGCGAGAGGTCCCCGGTCCCGTCAAAGCCAGGACCGAAGTACGCATCCGGAGAGGAGAACACGTGGTAGAGACGGCCACCTATGATGCCGAAGGGAATCGCCCAAATGGCAATGTCCCAGAGGCTGCCTTCAGGCGCTCCACGTCGCTTCCAACGTGCCGAGGTCAGCCACAGGCCAACAATGATGCCCGCCAGGATGCAGAGGGCGTAAGCGTGAATGCGTAACGTCCCCCACGGCAGCGGAATATCGAAACCGGACCACGAGGGGCTCGGGATGCTCAAGGGGACCATTGCCGCAGCGTGGAGGACGGTCTGCATTCGCTTCGCTGTTTCCTTTTCCTAGGCTTCTGCAGCTGCGCGGCCCAGGCCGGCGCTGAGGTTCTTGGTGAGTTGTCCGACGGCGTCCACGCCGCCATCGCGGAGGGCCGCCACCAAAGCGGTGCCGACGATCACGCCGTCCGCATAGGCGGCGATTTCACGGACGTGGTCCGGATTGGAAACGCCCAAACCTACGCACACACGCTCGGCACCGGCAGCGTGCGCGCGTGCCACCACGGACTCCGCACTGCTGCTGACCGAGGTACGTGTTCCGGTGACACCCATGATGGAGACAGCGTAGACGAATCCACGGCTTGCCTTGACCGTCATGTCCAGCCGTTCGGGCGTGGAAGACGGCGCCACCAGGAACACCCGGTCCAAGCCGTACTTGTTGGAGGCTTCGATCCACTCACGAGCCTCGTCAGGAACCAAGTCAGGGGTAATGAGCCCGGCGCCTCCGGCCTCGGCCAGGCGGCGGGAGAACTCATCCACACCCATGCGCATGACCGGGTTCCAGTAAGTCATGACCAACACTGCCGCATCCGTGACGGCGGTGATGCCGGCTACCACGTCAAAGACGTTGGCAACGCGGAAGCCGTTGGAAATTGCTTCGGTGGTGGCGGCCTGAATGACGGGGCCGTCCATCACGGGATCGGAGTACGGGATGCCGATTTCGATCAGGTCAGCACCGTTGCGGGCCAGGGCTATACCGGCCTCAATGCTCTCCTGGACCGTGGGGTAGCCCGCGGGAAGGTAGCCCACCAGTGCGGCGCGACCTTCTGCTTTGGCGCGGTCAATGGCGGCAGCGGATTTGCTGGCGAATTCTTCAGTCATCAGTTGTGGTCCTCGTTGACATCCATGGCGGCTTCGGACGTGCGCTCCGCGGGCCCCTTGGGCTTCCGGGTGGAGAGCGTAGTGCCCTTGACATGCCCTTCCTCGTCCAACATGTTGAACCAGGCAGCAGCGGTTTCCACGTCCTTGTCTCCGCGTCCGGACAGGTTGACGATCACAGTGACGTCGGAGGGGTTCTCCTTGCCATCAGTGAGTCGCTTGCCGATCTTGATGGCACCGGCAAGCGCATGCGAGGACTCGATCGCGGGGATGATTCCTTCCGTGCGGCACAAGAGGCTGAACGCGTCCATTGCCTCGGTATCGGTGACAGCCTCATACGTAACGCGGCCGATGTCGGCCAAGTACGAGTGCTCCGGACCGACGCTGGGGTAGTCCAGTCCTGCAGAGATGGAGTGCGACTCGATGGTCTGTCCGTCTTCGTCCTGCATCAGGTAGGAGCGGGCACCGTGCAGCACGCCCGGACGTCCCAGCGAGATTGCTGCGGCGTGGCGGCCGGTATCCACACCTTCACCGCCGGCCTCAAAGCCGTAGATCTTGACCGAGGCGTCATCCAGGAAGGCGTGGAACAGCCCAATGGCGTTCGAGCCACCACCGATACAAGCCGCAATGGCGTCGGGAAGCTTACCGGTTTGCTCAAGGATCTGGCTGCGGGCTTCCTCGCCGATCACTTCGTGGAAGTAGCGCACCATCGCAGGGAACGGATGTGCACCGGCTGCGGTACCCAGCAGGTAGTGAGTGTTCTCCACATTGGAGACCCAATCGCGGAGGGCGTCGTTGATGGCGTCCTTAAGCGTCTGGCTGCCGTTGGTCACGGGAACCACAGTGGCACCCAGGAGTTGCATCCGGGCCACGTTCAACGCCTGCCGGCGGCAGTCCTCTGCACCCATGTAGACCACGCATTCGAGGCCCAGGAGGGCTGCGGCCGTGGCACTTGCAACGCCGTGTTGTCCGGCGCCGGTCTCGGCGATGACACGGGTCTTGCCCATGCGCTTGGCGAGTAGTGCCTGGCCCAGGACGTTGTTGATCTTGTGGGACCCGGTGTGGTTGAGGTCCTCGCGCTTGAGGAAGATGCGCGCTCCGCCTGCGTGCTCGGAGAAGCGTTTGGCTTCGGTCAGCAGGGAGGGCCTTCCGGAGTAATTCTTGTTGAGGTCCTTCAGCTGCGCGATGAAGTCGGGATCAGCTTTGGCCTTCTCAAAGGTGTCCTGGACTTCATCCAGGGCGGCGATAAGAGACTCCGGCATCCAGCGTCCGCCATAGTTGCCGAAGTAGGGCCCGGAGGCGTTGCGCAGCGAAGGGCCACCTTGCAGGAATGCGTCGGCCGCATTCTCTTCTGAGCCGGCTGTTGGCGCGTCGACCATCAGTCTCACCGTCCTGTTCCAGTTAGTTCTTTGGGTAGTTCCACCTGCCACAAGGCAGCCGCAGGCTCATGCCCGGGCTGCCTTATGACTGTTCACCGTGATTCAGGGACTGCCTCAGTTCCTCACGGCGATGGCTGCAGCTCCAGCTGCTTTGAATTCGGTAATGCGTTCGCGCGGGGTAGAGTCGCTGACCAGCGCCTCCCCCACCAGGATGGCGTTGGCGCCACCTGCTGCGTAATGCGAAACGTCGTCGGCGCCCCTGACACCTGACTCGGCCACGATGACGGACTCAGCCGGAATTAATCCCGCCAGTGACCCGAAAACCGAGCGGTCGACGTCGAGCGTCTTGAGGTTCCGTACGTTGATGCCAATGATCCTGGCTTCCGCTGCAACGGCACGCTCGATCTCTTCCTCGGTGTGCGTCTCCACCAGCACGTTCATGCCGAGCTGGTGGCTCAACGCGCTGAACTCAGCAAGCTCGGCATCGGACAAAGCCGCAACGATGAGCAGGATGAGGTCCGCGCCGTGGGCACGCGCTTCCCAGATCTGGTACTCGTCAACAGTGAAGTCCTTGCGCAGCAAGGGGATGTCGACGGCGGCACGCACGGCGTCGAGGTCCGCGAGGGAACCGCCGAAGCGGCGTTGTTCGGTGAGGACACTGATGACGGAAGCTCCGCCGTCGGCGTACTGCACCGCGAGGGATGCGGGATCGGCGATGGGCGCGAGGTCACCCTTGGAGGGGCTGCGGCGCTTGATTTCCGCGATGACCTTGAGATCGTCACGAACGGTCGACGAGCCACCCAAGGCTGCCCATGCGTCGCGGGCGGGAGCGGCACTTGCAGCCCGATCCTTCAGCTCCGCGAGAGACACGAGCCGACGCCGAGCCTCCATCTCCTCCTTGACGCCAACAATGATGTCATCAAGAACGGTCACGATTAGTGGCCGTTGTTCTGCAGCTTGCTGCCACCAACTCCGTAGCCGGCCTTGCGCATTACCAAGCCCACGATGAGGCCGATGACCATGACAACCAGGCCGCCGACAAAGATCGGGGTGCTGGCAATGACGAAGGCGATCGAGGAAATCAGGGCGCCAACCAGCATCACAATCACGCAGGTCCAGGCAGCCGGGCTATTACCGTGACCGATGGCGTCAGCGTGGCTGGCCATGGTCGATTCAGCTTGGTTTGCGGACACTGTGGTTTTGCTCATGTGAAATCTCCTCAGGATGAATACTGCTTACATTCTGCCATTTATTGACGGCGTCCGGGACATCGTCCGACGTCAGGACAGGCGTGGGCCCCTTTATTGCGCCGAGCCTGTCCAAAAGCCCAAATCCGGCCGCCTACGTGGGGTCTTCGCCCCGGGACAAACGGTCCCAACTGTCGATCTCGTCCACTGGTTCGCCAGCATTCTTCCCGGCACGGGACCCGGCGTCGTATTTGGTCCGTGACGTCCAGTAGCGGCCAGCCACGGGCAGGACGATGGCGCACACGGCCAACAGGGAACCGGCGACGACGGCCAGAACGGGGAACACAGTGGCTGTCGCATCCGCCTGCCCACCGGAAATACCGGTAGCGGCTGCGATGGCCCCTTGCGCAGCACCCAGCGGATCGAGCAGTACGGTCACCGCTGCCAGGATGATCCCGGCGGCTGACAAAGCAACAAGGACCGCAATGATCCAGCGTGCGATCTTGCCAGCAATGGAAGCAGCGAGGCCTCCGGCCAATGCGACAACTGCCAATGCAGTGACGGCAGTGGCGGCCTTGCTTCCCTGGACGTGGAGGTCGCTGTTGGATGCTCCGGTGGGATCCAGGCGAACCTCGATCCACGTCTGCGTCGTGGCCCCGAAAACCGCCAACGCTATGACCACGGTGGCCAGCACCAGAGTGGACTTACGGGCCCATCGCGGGGCTTTGACTGTTCCGGGAACTGACGATGCTGTTGTCATGAGGCCGGCGTCCCGTCGTCGACGATGTCTGCGTTCCGTACCGTCTCCGCGGAGATGTTGCGCAGGGAACCTGCAGTATGTACGGCCCGCAGGGGCGCCGCCGCCTTGTTCACCGTCTCCAGCGCTTCGGACGGCTTGTGCGAATCTGCCACGATTCCACCGCCTGCCTGCACGTAAGCCCGGCCCTCACGGAGCAACGCGGACCGGATGGCAATGGCCATGTCCATATCACCGGCGAAGTCCAGGTACCCCACGACTCCGCCATAAATGCCGCGCCGGTGTGGTTCGAGTTCGTCGAGCAGGCGCAGCGCGCGCGGCTTCGGCGCGCCGGAGAGGGTACCCGCCGGGAACGTGGCCTTGAGGACGTCGTATGCCTTGGCATGGGGTGCCAACTCCCCCACAACGGTGGAGACGAGGTGCATGATGTGGCTGAACCGCTCCACTTCCATGAACTGGGTGACGTCTACAGTGCCGGCTACGCACACCTTGGAGAGGTCGTTCCGGGAAAGATCCACCAGCATCAGGTGCTCGGCGCGCTCTTTCTGGTCAGCCAACAGTTCGGTCGCCAAGGCCTTGTCCGCCTCCACGGTTTTGCCCCGGGGGCGCGAACCTGCGATGGGGTGCGTAATGACTTCCTCGCCGGTGACCGTGACCAAGGCCTCGGGCGACGAACCAACAATCGAGTACTCCCGGCCCTCTGCATCCTCCAGGCTGAAGAGGTACATATAGGGGCTGGGGTTCGTGTTGCGGAGGACCCGGTAAACGTCGAGGGGGTCAGCCCCGCATTCCATCTCGAAGCGCCGCGAGATCACCACCTGGAAGACCTCGCCGTCCACGATCGCTTCCTTGCCGCGGTCGATTGCGTCCAGGTACTTGGCCTCGTCCCATCGCTCCTGAACGCTGGAAGCGAAGTCCAAGGCGGCCGTTTCCAGAACAGATACCGGCTGGGCAACCGGGGTGCTGATGTGGTCCAGCAAATCTTTCACGCGGGCCACTGCATCGTGCCAGGCGTCGTCCACGCGTTCGGAACTGTCATCAAAGTTGATGGCATTGGCGATCAGGAGGACTGTTCCATCCATGTTGTCGTGCACGGCCATGTCCGTCACCAGGTTCAGCGCCATTTCGGGCAGCTGCAGATCATCCTCGGGCGGAGCGGTCAGCCGCTCCCAGTGGCGCACGGCCTCCCAACCGAGGAAGCCGACCAGTCCTGACGTGAACGGAGGGAGGTCATCAAAGCGGTCCGTCTGGAGTGCCGCAATGGTGTCGCGAACGGCTTCGACCGGATTACCGGAAACCGGCACGCCAACCGGCGGTTCACCGATCCAGTGCGCCTGGCCGTCTTTGGTGGTCAGGGTGGCCCGCGACTTGGAGCCGATGAAAGAGTAACGGGACCATGCCCCGCCTACGGCTGCCGACTCCAGGAGGAATGTTCCGGGCTGACCCTTGGCCAGCTTCCGGTAGAGGCCAATGGGGGTCTCGGCGTCCGCCAAGACCTTGAGTCGGACAGGGATGACACGGCTGTGGACGGCGAGTTCGCGGAACTCTTCCAGGCCCGGGCTGATGATTCCAAGGTCCTGCATGGCTATTTTCTCCGCCTTTTGGTCTGAGGTGGTGCGTCAGTGGAAGTGGTGGGTGCCTTAGTCGCGGTGGCCCGTAACGACAGTGAAGTCGCGACCATCAAAGCAGGTCCGGGTTCCGGTGTGGCAGGCTGCGCCGATCTGGTCCACGCGGATCAGGAGGGCATCGCCGTCGCAGTCCAGGGCGACAGACTTCACGAACTGTACGTGTCCGGAAGTGTCGCCCTTACGCCAGTACTCTTGGCGGGAGCGGGAAAAGAACGTTACCCGGCCGCTCGTCATAGTGCGGTGGAGTGCCTCGTCATCCATCCAGCCGAGCATGAGAACCTCGTTGGTGTCGTGCTGCTGAATGATGGCGGCTACCAAACCGGACGCGTCGCGTTTGAGCGCGCTGGCGATCTCCTGCGGCAAGGGGCCGGCGGGGTCGCTGGAAAGCTCCACGGCAGGAGTTGGGCTGGGGGCATACTGCTCTGACATCAGATCAAGTCTAGTGCCTTCGGCGGCAGGCGGGTTCTGCGGCGGTTCCACTGCGCAAGAGCGCCCCGATCGTGCTAGTTTCACAAGTGATGCATTTCGTCGATCCTTCCCGAGAAGTACTGGCCGAAACCCTCTTGGCGGCCGGACCTGACTCCCCCACGCTCTGCGAAGGGTGGATGACCCGGGATCTTGCCGCGCATTTGTACTTGCGTGAACGGAAAATCGCGGTGGGCCTCGGCCTGCTGATCCCCAGCTTGGGCAAGGCCTCTGAGAAAGCCACGTCCAAACTTGCGGACAAGCTGAAGAGCTCGGACGCCTACGCCGATCTGGTCAAGACGTTCCGCGCAGGCCCGCCGGCGCTGTCCCCTTTGAAGATCAAGGCACTGGATGAGACATCGAATCTCATCGAATACTTCGTTCACACCGAGGACATCCGCCGCGCCGGTGATCGCTGGGCGCCCCGGGCCCTCGATGAAGCGTATTCCGACGCCCTCTGGGATGAGCTGATCAAGCGTGCCGCTTTCCTCTACCGCGGAGTGGACCTTGGAATCGTGCTGGTCCGGCCCACCGGCCCCCGGCATGTCGCCAAGCGCGCTCCGGTCTCTGTAGCCATCGTCGGCGAGCCGGGCGAACTTCTGATGCATGCCCACGGCCGCACCAGCCAAGCACTGGTCACTTTCGAAGGCCAGCCGGACGCCGTCGCGCTATTGCAGTCCGCGGACATAGGCCTCTAGGACGAGCAAGGGAGGGTCACCTACGGGTGACCCTCCCTTGTTGTTTGATCTTTCACGCTAGCGGACGTCGAAGCCAGCCTCACGGATAGCCGTTTTGACCTGGGCAATCATGTCGTCCGGGCCAAAGTGGAACACCGAAGCCGCCAGCACGGCGTCTGCACCGGCCTCAACGGCAGGCGGGAAGTGCGCAGGCACACCGGCGCCGCCCGAGGCGATGATGGGAATGTTCACGGCTGCGCGAACCAGCCGGATGAGTTCGAGGTCGAAGCCATCTTTGGTGCCGTCTGCGTCAATCGAGTTCAGCAGGATCTCCCCGACGCCCCGGTCAGCTGCTTCCTTTGCCCACGCTATGGCGTCGATCCCCGTGCCGGTGCGGCCACCATGGGTGGTGACCTCAAAGCCGGACGACGTCGGAACGTCCCCTTCGCGGGTACGGCGCGCATCCACAGAGAGCACCAGCACCTGCGAACCGAAGTGGCGGGTGATTTCGTCGATGACGTCGGGCCTGGCAACGGCCGCTGTGTTGATGGACGCTTTGTCCGCACCGAAGCGCAGGAGTTTGTCCACCTCTGCCACGCCGCGTACGCCGCCGCCCACTGTCAGCGGAATGAATACTTCCTCGGCGGTGCGGCGAACGACGTCGAACGTGGTTTCACGGTTTCCCGACGACGCCGTGACGTCGAGGAACGTAAGTTCGTCAGCTCCGCCATTGTCGTAGCGGTGTGCCAGCTCTACCGGATCTCCGGCGTCGCGAAGACCCTCGAAGTTAACGCCTTTAACAACGCGACCGGCGTCGACGTCCAGGCAGGGAATGACGCGTACGGCTACAGCCATGTGCTGCTCCTAGATTTACTGGGCTCGGCTTGATCGACGGGTGGGATCAGATCCGGCAGGCGTGAATGCTGCTGACCAGGATGGCACGGGCGCCGAGGTCGTAGAGCTCGTCCATGATGCGGTTGGTTTCCTTCTTGGGAACCATGGACCGGACCGCAACCCACTCGGAATCACGGAGCGGGGACACAGTGGGCGATTCAAGCCCAGGGGTCAGTGCTGCAGCGTCTTCCACCAGGTCCTTGCGGATGTCGTAGTCCATCAGCACATACTGGCGTGCCACGAGAACACCCTGCAGGCGCCGGATGAGGATTTCGATTTCCTTTACCGTGCCGTTGGCAGCGCCACCCGAACCGGAGCGGCGGATCAACACAGCTTCTGATTTCAGGATGGGGTCGCCAAAGATTTCCATGCCGGCAGCCTTGAGGGTGTTGCCGGTTTCCACGACGTCGGCAATCGCGTCAGCGACACCGAGACGCACCGAAGATTCCACGGCTCCGTCCAGGCGGACAACCTTCGCGTTCACGCCTCGATCGGCGAGGTAGTCGCGCAGGAGGCCGTCGTAGCTGGTGGCCAGACGCTTTCCTTCAAGCTGCTCGACGCCGGCGAAGTCACCCACGGGGCCAGCGAAACGGAAAGTTGACGGGGCAAATCCCAAGGGAAGTATTTCCTCGGCTTCGACCTTCGCGTCAAGCAGGAGGTCCCTGCCGGTGATACCGACGTCCAAGGTTCCCTGGCCTACATAGACAGCGATGTCGCGGGGACGGAGGAAGAAGAATTCAATGTCGTTATCGGGATCCACCATGACCAGTTCGCGGGAGTCGCGGCGCTGGCGGTAGCCGGCCTCGGAAAGCATTGCCGAGGCGGCTTCGGACAGGGATCCCTTGTTGGGGACTGCTACACGGAGCATTGGGAGACTTTCTCTTTGGAATGGAGGTTTTCAGGCACGTTGGCCACGCAGCGGCCTCCGCCTGGGGGACGGCGGAGTGGCGTGGCTAGAGATGCTTGTAAACGTCCTCCAGGCTGAGGCCCTTGGCGAGCATGAGGACCTGCAGGTGGTACAGCAACTGGGAAATTTCCTCAGCAGCAGCTTCGTCCGTTTCGTACTCCGCGGCCATCCACACTTCTGCGGCCTCTTCGACCACCTTCTTGCCGATGCCGTGGATTCCGGAGTCCAGTTCGGCAACCGTGCGCGAGCCTGCCGGGCGGGTCGCTGCTTTCTCACTCAGTTCTGCGAACAGCGTCTCGAAATTCTTCACGCCTTCCAGACTACTGGCTCGGGGGCTGCCACCGCTTGTTGGGGCGTTGCATGACGAAGGGGATGTGAGTGAAGACACATGCACATCCCCTTCGTCAGCCGGTGGCCCTAGCTGTACTGCTTGAGGGTCACAGCAGTGGAGAGGGCGGCCGTGACAGCTTCGTGGCCTTTGTCTTCCTGGGAACCCGGCAAGCCTGCCCGGTCGAGCCCCTGCTGTTCGGTGTCGCAGGTGAGAACGCCAAAGCCAACCGGCACACCGGTGCGAACGCTGACATCGGTAAGACCCGACGTCGCGGCCTGGCAGACGTAGTCGAAGTGGGGCGTGCCTCCCCGGATGACCACTCCGAGTGCAACGACGGCGTCAAAGTGCGGCGCGAGCCTCGCAGCGGCAACCGGGAGCTCGAAGCTGCCCGGAACGCGCAACAGGGTGGGTTCTGCAATGCCGGCTTCCTTGGCGGCGCGAAGCGCACCGTCAACCAAGCCGTCCATGATCTGTGTGTGCCAGCTTGCCGCCACGATGGCCAGCTTGAGCTGCGAAGTTTCCTCCGGGTTGAGGGTGGTGAGGTCGATAGTGGGCGCGCCGTGTCCGCTCATGGTGTGGTGTGGGTCCGTTCAGTCTTGGTTGTTGTCAAAGGTGTGGGCAGAAGGGGTCTTGCCATTGCTGACGGGCTCGACATCGAGCGTCAACCGGTGGTCCATCCGGTCCTTCTTTGTCTGCAGGTAACGCAGGTTCTGTTCGCGTGAGGGCACCTCGGTGGGCACCATTTCCACGACGGTAACTCCGGCCTTGTCCAAGCGGTGCTGCTTGTCAGGGTTATTGCTCAGCAGCCGGACTTCGTGGAGTCCCATTTCGGCCAGGATCTGGCCCGCGGCAGTGTACGAGCGGGCATCAACGGGCAGACCCAACTGCTCGTTGGCCTCAACCGTGTCAAAGCCCGCTTCCTGCAAGGCATAGGCCTTGATCTTGTTGGCCAACCCGATGCCACGGCCTTCCTGGCCGCGCAGGTAGAGCAACGTGCCGCCTTCGGCGTGGATGAGCTCCAGGGCGAAGGCGAGCTGCTCGCCGCAATCACAGCGGTAGGAACCGAAAACGTCGCCGGTAAGGCACTCGGAGTGCAACCGGACGAGAGGCGCTTTGCCGTCCTTGGGCGGGTTGGGAGAACTCACGGCGAGGTGTTCCACGCCGGTGACATGGTCCGTCCATGCCTGGGCCACAAAGTCACCGAATGCTGTGGGCAACTGCACGATCGGCCCACCACTGACGGGGTGCGGCGCCGGGCCCGTGTGGTCACTATTGCGTGTGGTCGATGCGGTCATCGCTTCTCCTCGTCTCCCCGTGAAACATGTGCCGCCTGGGACTCTACCGCTTCCACATACGACACCAGGTCCTCAATGGAGATGAGGGGGCATCCATGCTCGGCGGCAAACCCACGCAGGCTGTCCAAGCGCATCATTTCACCATCGTCATGTACCAACTCTGCGATCACGCCCACCGGGGCCAGCCCGGCAAGCCGACACAGGTCCACGGCAGCTTCCGTATGACCCGGACGTTCACGCACTCCCCCCTTAACGGCCCGCAACGGGAAAATATGCCCGGGACGCGTGATTGACGCCGGCGAACTGCTCGGATCTGCCAAAATCCGTGCCGTCAGGGCTCGATCCGTTGCCGAAATGCCGGTGCTGACTCCACTCGCAGCATCGCAGGACACTGTGTAGGCAGTGCCCTTGGCGTCTTCGTTGATCTCCACCATGGGCGGCAGCACCAGGGCGTCGGCGCGGTCGCCAGCCAGGGGGACGCAGATGACGCCGGATGAATAACGGATGGTCCACCCCATGAGGGCCGGCGTGGCGTGCTGGGCGGCGAAAATGATGTCGCCTTCGTTTTCCCTGTCCTCGTTGTCCACCACTATCACCGCCTTCCCGGCCGCCATGGCAGCGATTGCAGCTTCAACAGGATCAAGACCCGTACGCTGCGCCGACGCCGGCGTCTTGGCGGGGGCGCTCATCGGTCGGTTCCTTGCTGCGGCGCGAAGGACAGCAAGCGCTCGGTGTACTTGGCCAGCACATCTACCTCCAGGTTCACCCGGCCGCCCACTGGCTTTGCTCCCAACCCGGTTTCCTCCAGCGTGGTGGGGATCAGTCCCACTTCAAACCACGGCGCGGTTTCCGCCGCGGCACTGACGGCGGTCACCGTCAGGGAAACACCGTCGACGGCGATCGAACCCTTCTCCGCGATGTAGCGTGCCAGCGGGGCGGGGACCCCGAAGCGAAGGCGGTCCCAGTTGCCCGAAGGTTCACGTTCCAACAGTTCACCTACGCCGTCCACGTGGCCTTGTACGACGTGGCCGTCCAGGCGGCCGCCTGCGGGAACGCAACGCTCCAGGTTCACGGTGTCCCCGGCCGCGAGTTCGCCGATAGTGGTGCGAATGAGTGTCTCGCCCATGACATCCACACTGAAATCCTGACCGTGAATCTGCGTAGCCGTCAGGCAAACACCATTGACTGCGATGGATCCGCCCAACGCCAGGTCGCCTGTGGTGGTTGGAGCTTTCAAACGCAAGGTGGCACTGGCATCTCCATCATGCTCAATCCCCAGCACGGTGCCTTGCTCGGCGACGATTCCCGTAAACATCAGTGTCCTCCTGTGACATATTCCGCAGCTTCACTGCGCGGAATGGAATTCTTGATATGGCTGGCCCGGGTGGGCCGTAAGTGCAGACGAAGGTCCTTGCCGAGGGTCCGGACTGCCCCGCCGCCTGCTTCGTCCCACGACCATTGCTGGGCGGCGGTCAAGGTGGTGATCCCGAGGTCGTTGAGTGCCGGAGTTCCGGAACCCAGCAGCGTCGGCGCCAGATAGACAATCAGTTCGTCCACCAGTTCCGCCGCCAGGAAGGTGCTCAGGATCGACGAACCTCCTTCGACCATGACATGCCGGACGCCTTGGTCGAACAGCGTGCCCAGGGCCGCGGCCGGGTCCCTTGTGGGCAGGTGGACAAAGCGACCATCTGTTCCCCGGACTGCCGCATCGTCCGGCACCTTCCGCAGGCCCATGACAGCGCGGATGGGCTGTCGCTGCGAACGTTCGCCGTCCGCAGTTCTGGCCGTCAGCCGCGGGTTGTCGATCAGCACTGTTCCGGTACCTACCAGAATCGCGTCGATGAGTTCACGCAACCCGTGGTTGTCCGCGAGCGATTCCGGGCTGGAAATCCATTGACTGGTGCCGTCCACCGCAGCAATACGGCTGTCCAGCGTCTGGGCGATATGCAGCGTGACGAATGGACGCTTGGCGGCAACGGCGTCGAACCATTCCCGGTTCAAGCCGAACGCCTCCGTTGCGCCCAGCCCGGACTGGACCTCAACCCCGGCGGCGCGAAGGGTTCGGGCGCCGCCCGCTGCGGGGTCATGGGGATCGTCGACGGCGTAAATCACCTTGGCGATTCCGGCATCAATGATTGCCTGCGCGCAAGGACCTGTGCGGCCTTCATGGTTGCAGGGCTCCAACGTGACAACCATGGAGGTCCCGCTGATGTCGATCCCCTGCTTGCGTGCCTCGGAAATTGCGTCCGCCTCGGCATGGGCCGTTCCGGCTCCGCGGTGGTAACCCGTAGCGAGTTGTTCACCTTGGCGGCTGAGGATCACCGCACCAACCAAGGGATTGGCTCCGCGCGGACCGGCAAGTGCGGCAGTCAGCGCGGCATCCATGGCTGCACTCTCCGCACCCGTGTAACGGTTTTTCCCAGCAATCATTGTGCAGCTCCCACGGTGGGAGCCGGGCTTGCATTCTTGGTGGCAACACGACTGTCCCGTTCACGCTTTTCGGCACGCCACCACACAAAGAAGCCAGTCAGGGTAAAGAAGCCGTAGAACAAGTACATGACCGCACTGGCGTAATAGCCGGCGCTGAAGAGCAGCGGCACGCCAACGATGTCCACGGCCACCCAAATAAGCCAGAATTCCGTCCAGCCCTTGGCCATGCCGTACGTAGCCAGGAGAGATCCCATGAAGGTCCAGGCATCGGCCCAGACCGGTGGGTAGGAGCCCAGGGAATCAAAAACCGGGGTCAGGGCAGCTGTGCCGGCGATCATCGCGCCGATCAGTGCAATGCGGACTTTGTTGCTGGCCCATCCAGGAACAATGGCCCGTCCCTGCGAGCTGGATTGCTGGCCTTGCCGCCAGCGGTACCAGCCGTAAAGCGCAACTGCAATGAACATGATCTGCCGCGCGGCCTGGCCCCAAAGCGTGGCGGGCGCAGCCGCGCCAAACACGTTGCCCAGAAAGACCGTGAGCAGGAGGATGTTGCCTAGAATGCCGATTGGCCAAGCCCAGACTTTGCGGCGCATGCCGCCGAGGGCGCTGAGCAGCCCAAAAATGTTACCTAGCACTTCGCGTAAGACAAGAGCAGATCCCCCAACGGGGATCTGTGCTTCGAAGAGCCATCGCAGAAAATCCATGCCGTTCCTTCCCAGTAAGCCGCGATGACTCCGGGGGTGTACGACAGCGCAATGCCGGGCGTCGCTAAAGGACCGCCCACGGCATGACTGTACGTGCTTCTCCCATCCAGACTTTAACTGTCGGTACCGGAATTCCACCGGTTCAACCGTTCGCCATTACATTCCAATCACTCGGAATGCCATGGCTCACGGGTCGCGGACTATAACCGCCGGTTCGGACTTACACCGACCCCGGAGCACGTATGTGTGTTGTTATTCTGCCACAACTACAAAGATGGCCGGGCTATTCCCGGCCATCTTCGTAACATGTGGTGACGGTCGTCAGGCTTTCGCCGAGGCCGCAGCCTGGCCTGCTGCACGAAGCCGATCGATGGCGGCCGCGGGATCCTGGTGACCATAGACGGCCGAACCTGCAACAAAGACATTTGCGCCTGCTTCAGCAGCCCGGATGATGGTCTCCTCGGTGATGCCGCCGTCCACTTGAATGGCGACCCCAATACCCGAGTCCTCTACTGCGGCCCGGGCACGCCTGATCTTAGGCAAGGTGATATCCAGGAATGACTGTCCACCGAAACCAGGCTCCACGGTCATGATCAACAGCATGTCCAGTTCGCTGAGCATGTCCAGGTAGGGCTCCACCGGGGTTGCGGGCCGCAGCGCCATCCCGGCTTTGGAACCACGGGCACGCAGTTCGCGGGCCAACTTGACCGGCGCCATGGCGGCCTCCGCGTGGAACGTCACTGACGCGACACCGGCGTCCGCGTAGGCAGGTGCCCAGCGGTCGGCGTCGGAGATCATCAGGTGTGCGTCCAGCGGAACCGGGCTCACCGCCTGAATCCTCTGGACCACTGGCAAGCCGAGCGTCAGATTGGGCACAAAATGGTTGTCCATAACGTCCACATGGACGGCATCGGCGTTGCTGATCCGCTGCAGTTCGGCCTCAAGATTAACAAAGTCCGCAGACAGGATGCTCGGATTGATACAGCACTCAGACAAGGCAGCCCCTTCGGGTGAGTTGTGGGTCGGAAGACGACTGCCAAGGCCAAGGAAATCCGGCCACGGCAGCCAGGTGTAGGTGACTACGCTTTCTTGCGGATAATCGCCAGGAACATTGCGTCCGTTTGGTGGACGTGCGGCCACAGCTGTGCCGTGAGTTCGTGACCTGCGCCAAGGTTGCCGGTAAGGCTGACATCATCCAGTGCTTTTCCGGCGTCGATCAGTTCAAGGTCCTCGCGCTTGCTGAGCACGTCGCTAACCACCGCGGTGGTTTCCGCTGGGTGCGGAGAGCACGTCACATAGGCCACCACACCGCCAGGTTTCACGGAATCAATCGCAGACTTCAGGAGTTCACGCTGCAGCGGACCGAGGTCTCCAATGTCCTTGGGCGAGCGGCGCCACCGTGACTCCGGGCGTCGGCGCAGCGCCCCCAGACCACTGCACGGAACGTCCACCAGGACGCGATCGAATGCCTCGGGCTGCTCGGTTCCGACGTCACGTCCGTCTCCGGTTCTAACAGTCCACGATTCATCGGGAACTGCGGAAAGAGCCTGCTGAACGAGCTTGGCCCGGTGAGGTGCGGGCTCATTTGCCAGAAGGGTGGCTCCGTCGCGATGAGCCAAGGCGGCGAGCAGCGCGGCTTTGCCACCAGGACCTGCACACAAGTCAAGCCACCGTTCGCCGTGGGCGGGAGACTCTCCCAGCTCGACGCCGGCCAATGCACGCGCCACCAACTGCGATCCGACATCCTGCACGCGCGTGGTGCCGCGCCGGACCGATTCGAATCGTCCGAGGTCTCCGCCTGCGGACAGCGCGGAACCCTCCACCAATTCACCGGCGGTGGCTCCATTCTCAAAGGCCTCCTCCAGGTCTCCCAGACCCGGCAACGCCACAAGGTTGACCACCGGCGCTGCGTTGTCGGCCTCCAGCAGAGCATCTATGTCGGTCTTGGGTCGTCCGTGATTCACCAGCGACTGACGCAATGCGCGGACAATCCACTCGGGGTGGGCGTGGCGCAGGGCGGCGATTCTTGTCTCGTCAGTTTCCTGCTCCAACAAAATGCCCAGCCACTCATCCATGCTGTGGGCAGTGACTTTGCGGAGTACCGCGTTGATGAGGGCTGACGGTCCGGCGCCAATGACGGCACGGGCCAAGCCAACGGTCTGGTCCAGGGCAGCATGGGCGGGAACGCGCATGGACAGGAGCTGATGCGAGCCAATCCGCAGAGCGTCCAGGACTGCCGGATCCAGTTGCGCGAGGGGGCGGTCCACGCAGCGAGCCAGGATGGCATCGTAGGTGCCCTGGCCGCGAAGCGCCCCGTAGCTCAGCTCGGTGGCGAACCCAGCATCACGGCGGTCGAGCCGGTGCTCGCGGATGCGTGCGGGAAGGACGAGGTTGGCATAAGCGTCCTCGGCAGCCACAGCACGGAGCACTTCAAAGGCCACCAATCGCGCAGGATCAGCACGGCGGGTTCGCTGGGACGGAGCATTGTTGGAGAAGCCCTTCTGGGGGCCCCTGTTCCGCTCCCTGCCCTGGGCGTTGCGTCTGCTCTGCCCTCCGGCTCCCCGGTTGCCCTGTGAACCTCGGTTTCCCGCCCCGCCGCTGTCCCGGCTCCCGCTGTTGTTGGGGCCTCGGCGGCCGGACTCGCTCATTCGAATACCACTCTCTCGGGTGCTGCCAGGCCGCGGGCCCAATCAGCCGATGACATCATTTTCTTACCGGCCGGCTGAATCCGGCCAAGTTCCACTGCATGGGACCCGGTACCTACCAGAACGGATTTGCCGTCAATTCTGATGGTTCCTGGCGCGAGGTCCTTGACCTCCGGCCTCAGTTCCACGGGTTCAAGCTTGATCCGCTGGCCTTCCAGCGTGGTCCAGGCTCCCGGTTCCGGGGTAACGCCGCGCGCCCGGCGGTTCAGGGCAAGTGCCGGCTGCTGCCAGTCCATGCGCCCGTCTTCGAGTGTCAGTTTGGGCGCCAGGGAGACCTCTCCGGTTTGCGGCTGCGGAGCCGCCTGTCCCGCGTCGATGGCGGAGAGCGTCTGGCTCAGAAGCACTGCCCCGCTGATGGACAGCCGTTCGAGGAGATCACCGGCGGTGTCTTCCGGACGGACGGTCTCAGTGAGAGTTCCAAACACGGGGCCAGTATCAAGGCCTTCCTCAAGCTGGAACGTCGCGGCGCCGGTGACGTCGTCTCCGGCAATAATGGACCGCTGAACGGGAGCAGCGCCCCTCCACGCTGGCAGAAGGGAGAAATGCAGGTTGACCCAACCGTACGTGGGAACTCCCAGAGCGGCCCTCGGAACAATGCCGCCGTAGGCCACAATGGCGGCGACGTCGGGTGCGAATTCTGCAATGCGTGCCGTGGTATCGGCGTCCACTTTCGCCGCGCGAATGACGTCGATTCCCAATTCCCCGGCACGCGCCGCCACTGGAGAAGGAGTCATCACCCGTTTGCGGCCCAGTGGCGCGTCCGGCCTCGTCAGGACGGCCACCACGTCAAAGCCCGCCTTGAGCAAGGCATCCAACGACGGTACTGCTACGGCAGGAGTTCCTGCGAAGAGTACTCTCACTCGGGAACTCCGAAACTGCCGCCACCGAAACTTGAGCCCACTGTGGTGGCACGCTTGGACGTGGTCTGTTCTGTAATGGCGTGGTAATTGGCGTTTCGGATAGCGCGGAGGGCAGCTTTGCGGTCCTCCCCTTCCAACCGGTCCGTGTACAACACGCCGTCGAGGTGATCCGTCTCGTGCTGGAAGCAGCGGGCAAGCATGCCTTCCGCTTCCACCGTGACCGGGTTGCCGTTCAGATCAACACCTGTTGCCCGCGTAGCGCGGTGACGGCGCACGGGAAAACCGAGACCCGGAATGGAAAGGCATCCTTCCACCTCGTCAGCTTGGAAGTCTTCACTGTTTTCCAAGACCGGGTTGATGATGTGGCCTTCCACTCCCCCGATGCGGTAAGTGAATACACGCTGGCTGACGCCGATTTGGGGCGCGGCCAAGCCTGCACCGTCAACGTCCTCCATGGTTTCGGTCATGTCGGCTACCAGCTTGGCGAGCTCAGGACCAAAATCGGTAACGGGGTCCGCCACGGTGCGCAACACCGGATCCCCGATGATTCGGATACTCAAAATTGCCATGTGCTGTCAGTCCTCACGATCGTCAAACCCGGCTCCGTGCGTTGCTGGGCCTAAGCCAGTTTAGTTGAGGTCATGGCACTGCCGCTGTTCGCAGGCGAAGCACCGGCGGAAGCGAACACGGGAGGGGCAATCGGCAGTAACGCCTGTCCGGCTGCAGTGACGTCTGCAGACATTTCCCATACACGCCGCAGGGCACAGAACTTC
Source organism: Arthrobacter sp. yr096 (assembly GCF_900108925.1). Lineage (NCBI taxonomy): Bacteria > Bacillati > Actinomycetota > Actinomycetes > Micrococcales > Micrococcaceae > Arthrobacter > Arthrobacter sp. yr096. The sequence continues at coordinate 35,472 of NZ_FNYI01000011.1, forward strand.
CACCAGTGGTGTTTGAGGATTTCCGGGTTGGCTCGTTGTGGACGCACTTCGGTTTCACCAATGGCTACTGCCAGCAGCATGGGGTTGTCCCCGTATTTCCACGGTTCCCATTCGCCGGCGACTGGATCAACCAGGCTTTCTTCTGCCTTCATCCCGGCGGCGAGTTGCATGACCACTTTGTCATCCAGGGCCTTGACTGTGCCGTCCCGCGTAGTTCCCTTCGTCTTGTAGTCGATCAGGCAGATACGGCCATTGATCCTTGCCACAAGGTCCAGTGTTCCGGCGTAGCCTACTGTCTTGTTCCAAACAGTGATCTCCGGGGCCAGTGGCTCAACGCGGTACAGCTCCCACCACTCGTCAAAACGGGCGGCGAAAGCTTGTTCGCCGTTTGCCGCGAGATCGTCCCGGCATTCCTGCATACGATGGGGGCGTCCCAGAGCCCGCAAAGCCACCTGTTCGCAGTACGTGTGAACGCGATCCCCGCGTGCTGCAGCCGCATCCCGGTAAACCTCGGCGGCCTTGGAGGCTTTGTTGATCGCCTGCCGGACTTTTGCGGGACTTCCAAGAATTCCGGGAAGCTCAGGATCTGAAGCCAGGCTGCTGGCGCCCATGTAACTGAACCAACCATCCAAGGAATGGGCCTGTTGGCCGATCACCGTGGTGATGGAAGGCACGGAAAATTGTTCCGTGGTGGAGCGGGCATACATCCGTCCGTAGTCAGTGGCGTGGGCAAGCAGTGGAGCAGTCATATAAAGACTGTGTCACAGAGGACCGACAGAATTCATCCGCGGAAAGATCAGCGCGAGCTGCTCCGGGGAAAGCCTGGCGAGCTTGCCTGCGAGGATGGGGGCGGTCAGGGCCAGCTCCCCAAAAGGCGAAGCAGGGCTCGCGTCGGCCGAGGGCTCTTTCGATTCGTCGTGTTCGTGCATGCTGATGGGTGGCGCGTCCACGGGATTCGTGACGCAAGAGGCATCAGATCGGCGTCCCCCAGGCAGCCAGCCATGTTTCTTTGAGGGCGACCGAGGACAGCCGTGTTTTAGTACATTGAAACTCGTTCCGATCCACATGAAATTCGCCTCCGTAGAGTGCTGCTTTATGAGACGAAAGAGCCTACTGCGCGCCTGCGCCTTATCAGTCCTGACAGCATTCTTGCTAGGGAGTTCAAATATTGCCTTCGCCGCGGATGTGCCGTATCCGGTGTCTGCCACCATCGAGGTCGGAGGAGAAATTCTCGATATGGCGGTGGATGAGACCAGCGGTACCGCTTACATCCTCAAGGCTCAGTCACAACAGATACCGACCACCTATTCACTGGTTGTCATCAACGGCACCACGGTCACGGCCACCATCCCGATTAATGGAACAGCACGCCTCATAGGGGTCGATTCCGGTGACCATACGGTCTACGTCACGACATCGGAACACAAGGTCTTGGTTATCAAGGGGACATCGGTCACCAATACGGTAAGTGTGGACTGGGGACCAGGCAACGTGGCCGTGGATTCAAGTACCCACACGGCTTACGTGTCACAGATAGACGGGGCCAGCGTAGCCCTCATCAACGACGCAAGTGTCACAAGCACAGTTCGACTTCCCTTTGGGCAGTTTCCGAGTGAGATAGTGGTCGATTCGATGACTCACACCGCTTTTGTTCGGGTCGAGGCAGGCACCGGCAGCAGCGGAGTCGCCTACAACGCGATCCAACACATCGTCAACGGTATCCCTACGAAAGACAGCTGGGGTGAGCTGCCCACGATATCCAGTCTTGCCTTCGATGCAGTCGAAAACCGCCTCCTGTTTTGGAATATGGGTGACTTGGTCGAGTACAAAGACGGCAAAATAACCCAGTTCCCGGACTTCTTCCCCAATAGCGATAGAGCGCGCATGTTGACTTACGACGCCGAAACGCGAACGTTCTTCTTCGCGAAGTCTCTCGGTGGCAGCGTGAGCGGTTATGAGCTGATAGCAGCGAGGGACGGCCGTTTTCAGAGCCTCGGGAGCTTCAACATCGGGCATGGCCGAATGGTCGTGGACCCGGTTCATGACAAAGTCCTGCTGGAGCATTTAGACAAGGTCATCGTTATGGACAGCAGCTGGCCAGACCCCAAGGCTCGTCAGGGACAGGATGCCGACGGTTTCGCGGACATATTGGCTCGCGACAGGGTAGGGAACCTATGGATGTATCCCGGCAACGGAACAGGCGACTGGCTCCCCCAGAGGCAGGTTGGCACGGGCTGGAACGTCATGTCCGAACTGACCGTGCCCGGTGACTTCAACGGCGACGGATTCTCCGACCTACTAGCCCGGGACACGTCCGGCTACCTGTGGATGTATCCCGGCAACGGCAAAGGCGGCTGGTTGCCGCAGGTCCGGGTGGGCGCAGGATGGAACGCCATGTCCGACCTGACCGGACCCGGTGACTTCAACGGCGACGGATTCGCGGATGTCCTTGCCCGCGATACCGCAGGAATTCTGTGGATGTATCCCGGCAACGGCAAAGGCGGCTGGTTGCCGCAGGTCCGGGTTGGCTCCGGCTGGAACGCCATGTCCGAACTGACCGGACCCGGTGACTTCAACGGCGACGGATTCGCGGATGTCCTTGCCCGCGATACCGCAGGAATTCTGTGGATGTATCCCGGCAACGGCAAAGGCGGCTGGTTGCCGCAGGTCCGGGTTGGCTCCGGCTGGAACGGCATGAGCCCCATCCTCTAGGCCACTTCACTCAATTAATAAGGCGACGCCGCGCCCCCGTTGGAGGTCCCGGCGTCGCCTTGTGCCTTCTGCAGGAAGCCCCATCAGCGACGCCCAAGTACATGCCTCACGGGACAATAACCGGCGACCTGTCCAGGACGTGTCCTAACGCATCCTGGCTCGTTGTAGTGAGCACTGTGCAGATGAGCAGCCCGGAAACCCAAAAAGCCCCCGGAAGTCCGGGGGCAATCTTGGTGGGCGATACTGGGTTCGAACCAGTGACCTCTTCGGTGTGAACGAAGCGCGCTACCACTGCGCCAATCGCCCGGGTGCAAAGAAAACACTAACGGACCATGGCCGGAATGCAAAACCCACCAGACCGAGCGAACTACAACCATGGAATTACAGCCATGAAACTCGCCAAGTTCCTTGCAAAATCAAGGATCCAGGCACCTTCGACGCCAAAGGCAGGCTACCGATTTGGAGTTTGCAGCAACCTCCTATAGAGTTTTTACTCGTCGGAAAGCGACGGAATGCCTGAAGGGCTGCCCGCCGAAATGACACTGCGGACGTAGCTCAGCTGGTAGAGCACCACCTTGCCAAGGTGGATGTCGCGAGTTCGAATCTCGTCGTCCGCTCGCAAGGCACTGTCAAGGCAAGAATTCCTCGGAATCCTGCTTACACGGTGGGTTGGCCGAGAGGCGAGGCAGCGGCCTGCAAAGCCGTATACACGGGTTCGAATCCCGTACCCACCTCGGTGAAAACCATGTCTTCCAGCTTTTGGCTGGATGCATGGGCGATTGGCGCAGCGGTAGCGCGCTTCCCTGACACGGAAGAGGTCACTGGTTCGATCCCAGTATCGCCCACCAGAACAAGGCAACTTGTTTGTTGTTGAAGGCCAGGCATCTGCCAGGCAGGCAGCATGTGCGGACGTAGCTCAGCTGGTAGAGCACCACCTTGCCAAGGTGGATGTCGCGAGTTCGAATCTCGTCGTCCGCTCTCCTTTAGAAGGACCCGGTAACGGGCGATTGGCGCAGCGGTAGCGCGCTTCCCTGACACGGAAGAGGTCACTGGTTCGATCCCAGTATCGCCCACCAGAACAAGGCAACTTGTTTGTTGTTGAAGGCCAGGCATGAGCCTGGCAGGCAGCATGTGCGGACGTAGCTCAGCTGGTAGAGCACCACCTTGCCAAGGTGGATGTCGCGAGTTCGAATCTCGTCGTCCGCTCCAGAATAAAAAAGCAGCTCTTCGGAGCTGCTTTTTTTATGCCCACATTCGGCTGGATCCCAATACATTATTTGAAGTAACCGATACCCCTCAGAAGAATTCGCTTTATCTAATGTGATTCGACTCGCATAATGTACTGCGAGCTCATCACCGTTCCACGCCAACTGGCAGGAGTACCCCCATGAATCAACAGACGGCTTCCAAGTCCGTCCTGAGGCGCAAGCCCATCGACGATATCGAGGAAGAAAGTAAACACAGCGGACTCTTCAAGAGTCTTGGCCTCTGGCAACTGACGGCTATCGGCGTCGGCGGAATCATCGGCGTCGGCATCTTTTCCCTCGCCGGACTGGTTGCCCACGGCAGCGAGGGCAACCCGGGCGTAGGCCCCGCGGTGCTCTTTTCCTTCCTCATCGCCGGCCTGGCCTCCGGAGCAGCAGCATTGTCCTACGCCGAATTCGCCGGCATGATCCCCCGCGCCGGATCGGCGTACACGTATGGCTACGTAGCCCTTGGCGAGATCATTGGCTGGTTTATCGGATGGGATCTCCTGCTTGAGTACATCGCCATCGTGGCCGTCGTGGCCATCGGCATCTCCGGCTACTTCGACGCCTTCCTCTCCGGCATCGGCATCCACATGCCAACCTGGATGACGTCCACGGCAGATGAAGGCAAGGGCGGCATCATCAACCTCCCCGCCATCCTCGTTTGCCTCCTGGTCACATGGATCCTAAGCCGTGGAACCAAGGCTTTTGGCCGGTTCGAACTTGTAGCGGTGGCCATCAAGGTCATCCTGATCCTGTTCATCATCGGCCTGGGCATTTTCTATGTGAACACAGAGAACTACAACCCGTTCATGCCCAGCGGATTCGGTCCGGTGGTGGCCGGTGCAGCGACCGTGTTCTTCGCGGTCTTTGGCTATGACGCCATGAGTACGGCAGCGGAAGAGGCCAAGGATGGCAAGAAGCACATGCCCAAGGCCATCATCCTGTCCCTGATCATTGCCATGCTGCTTTATGTTGCGGCCACGCTTGTCCTGACCGGCATGCAGAACTACAAGGACATCAATCCCACCGCCGGCTTCGCTTCCGCCTTCACGGGCGTGGGATTGCCCGTCATCGCCACCATCATCTCGGTATTTGCGGTCCTGTCCATCCTGACTGTGATGCTGACGTTCCTCCTGGGAGTCACCCGCGTGTGGTTCTCGATGAGCCGCGACGGATTGCTCCCCGGCTGGTTCGCCAAGACCGACCGGCACGGTACTCCGCAGCGCGTTACGTGGATCGCCGGTATTGCTTCAGCGTTCCTCGCCGGAGTCTTCCCCATTAAGGAAGTGGCGGACCTCACCAACATCGGCATCCTGGCGGCCTTCGTGGTGGTCTGCGTTTCTGTGATTGTCTTCCGCTACACCAAGCCCAATGCCCCGCGCACCTTCCGCTTGCCACTGATGCCGGTTGTTCCCGCCTTCGGTGTCCTCGCATCTGCGTTCCTCATGTTCCAGTTGCACTGGGAAACCTGGGTGCGGTTTGGCGTTTGGTTGGTCATCGGCTTGATCATCTACTTTGCTTACGGGCGCCGGCACTCGCTCATGAACCCTGACAGTCCACGACACAAGGTGACAAGTACGCCCTTGGCATAGTTGCCTACAGGCCTCCCTTGGACCCTTGGCACCTCTGTCAACTGGTGTTAGGGTCGGACGCGGAGGAGCGAACTGGCTCCGCGATGGAAGGGAGGTGCCCGTGGGTTTAATTGACGACCTGAAGGGCAAGGCTCAGGGTCTCATTCAAGGCAACGAGGAAGCCATCAAGAATGGCATCGAAAAAGCCGGGGATTTTGTGGACCAGAAGACGGGCGGCAAGTACGCCGGTCACGTCGACAAAGTCCAGAATGCCGCTTCCGACTTCGTGGCCAAGAACGACGGTCAGCCTGGACAGGCTCCCGTCACGGAAGAGCCGAAGCAGCCATAGCTGCCTGAGCCGCCGTACCAGATACGTCAAGGGGGCACCGGTCCCGCCGAGAGGCGCCACCGGTGCCCTTGGCGTTTAACCCGACCTTCACGGTCACAAGTTCCATCCAAGGGTCAGGTATTTTGGACCCTATGCCTTCCGTCTCCCCGCCCACCACCCGCAGCCATTCCAGCCGGGAAACACTGGGGCCTCCGATCACGGCAGGCATCGTCACCGCTTTGGTGGGTTTCACCTCGTCTTTCGCTGTTGTCCTCGCCGGATTGCAGGCTGTAGGGGCCAATCAGGCGCAGGCTTCCAGCGGGTTGCTGGCCCTGACCCTCACTTTTGGCCTGGGCATTCTCTGGCTGGCCTGGCGATCCAGGATGCCGGTAACCCTCGCTTGGTCCACGCCCGGAGCAGCGCTGCTGGCCTCTGCCGGGATGGTCGACGGCGGCTGGCCGGCCGCCGTGGGCGCATTCCTGATCGTCGGGGTCCTGATAGTGCTGACGGGTCTGCTGCCCGTTCTGGGGCGGCTCATGGCGAAGATTCCCACGGCGTTGGCACAGGCCATGCTCGCAGGAGTGCTGCTCCCCCTATGTCTGGCACCCTTCAAGACCTTGGGCTCAGCACCAATGTTCATTGCGCCGGTGGTGCTGAGCTGGGTTGTCCTGATGAAGTTCGCGCCCAGGTGGTCGGTCCCGGCCTCACTGTTGGTCGCCTTGGCAGTGATCGGCTTCCACATCGTGTCCAACGGCGTTCACGTCCCTGTGGATGGCCTTCTCCCCAGGCTGGAGTGGACCACTCCCGGGTTCACCGTGGAGGCTGCCGTAGGGCTGGCGCTCCCCTTGTTCATCGTGACCATGGCGTCACAGAACATCCCGGGGGTGGCAGTGCTTAAATCGTTTGGATACACCACGCCATGGCGCTCGTCGATGCTGGTTACCGGCGCGGGAACCGTGGCGGGCGCACCCTTCGGTGGTCATGCGATCAATCTGGCCGCCCTGAGTGCGGCACTGGCCGCGGGTGAGGAAGCCGGCAAGGACCAGAGCAGGCGCTGGATAGCAGCCTTCGTTTCCGGGATCGCCTACTTGGTACTTGCTGCCGCCTCCGCGGCGCTTGTTACCCTGGTGGCCGCGGCACCGTCCGGACTCCTTGAGGCAGTTGCGGGACTTGCACTGCTGGGGACTCTGGCGTCATCCATCTCGTCGGCCTTGGCAACAGCTGAAGAACGCATCCCAGCGTGCATCACTTTCCTGCTGGCCGCGTCAGGCCTAAGCTTCGCCGGTGTTGGCGCTGCTTTCTGGGCCTTGGCCGGAGGCCTGCTGGTTCGCTGGGTGTTGAAGACCAGGGAGCCTCTTCAGAAGTCCTAGATCAGGCAGGCTCGTGGTTTTGGGCCTCACGGGCAAGCGCCGTGAGTCGGGAAACGGCACGGAAGTACTTCTTGGTGTAACCGCCGGTCATCATTTCTTCGGTGAAGAGCTTGTCGAATGGGACTCCGCTGGCAAGGATGGGCACGTCCTTGTCGTAAAGCCGGTCGGCCAACACCACGAAGCGGAGGGCCACTGCCTGCTCGGTGATGGTTTCGACGTCGCTCCAGACCACAGCTTCCACGCCCGAGATGAGCTGCCGATAACGGCTCGGGTGGACAGCGGCCAAGTGGTTTACGAGGGTGCGGAAATCATCCACAGCTACGGTCTTGCCATCGAATTCGGCCCGCATACGGTGCTTGAGTTCTTCGGTCTTCAGAGGTGCGGGAGCGGCGGGCAGACCCCGGTGGCGGAAGTCCTCGCCGTCGATCCTCACGACGTCGAACTGGTCCGCGAGGACCTGGATCTCGCGCTGGAAGTCGACGGCTGCAAAGCGGCCTTCGCCCAGGGAACCCGGGAGGGTGTTGGACGTGGCTGCGAGCTTGACGCCCGCGTCAGCCAGCTCGCGCATGAGGCGTGACATCAGGACCGTATCGCCTGGATCGTCGAGTTCGAATTCGTCAATGCAGACCAGTTTGTAGCTACTCAGCGCTTCGACGGTCTTACGGAACGAGAGCGCGCCTACAAGGTTGGTGTATTCCACGAACGTTCCGAAGGCCTTGGGTCCCGGTGACCTGTGCCACAGCGAAGCCAACAGGTGGGTCTTGCCCACACCAAAGCCGCCGTCAAGGTAGATGCCCGCGCGGGTGGCAGGGGCCTTCTTGGCGAAGAGCTTCTTGAAGAGCCCACCGCCGTCGTCAGAGCCGACGCCATCGGCGAAGGCAGACAACAACTTGACTGCGTTGGCCTGGCTGGGCTGCGAAGGATCGGGCCGGTAGCTGTCGAACGATACCTCTCCGAATCGAGGAGACGGGTAGAACCCCTTGAGGAGTTCTTCCACGGAGACTGCCGGCGTGCGGGCAGCCAGTTGTTCGATCTGTACCACGGTGGTCCGTTCCTTCGGTTTTAGGTCCCCAGCAAGAATACCGGCATCGGACGGCCCGGAACGGACACGTGACCAAGCCCATGTTTCACCGTATGACCCGAGGGAAGCATTCCACGCGGCCCGTGGTTAGTGTTGGAGCACGCCGGGCTGGCACCTGCACCACCTCCCACGGCCTGGCTCCGTCCGTTGTCAGTGAAAGGCCATCATCATGTCCTACCCCGTTGAACAGAACGAAAAGTTTGCGTCGTACGCAAACCCTGAACGCCTCGTGTCCACCGAGTGGCTCGCAGCAGCACTTGCAGACGGCGCCATTGCCGATGGCAAGCTGGTAGTCGTAGAGTCCGATGAAGACGTCCTCCTTTACGAGACCGGCCACATCCCCGGCGCCGTCAAGATCGACTGGCACACCGACCTGAATGACGAGGTCACCCGCGATTACGTGGACGGCACCGCGTTCGCCGCGCTGGCGGCGTCCAAGGGTATCTCCCGCGACAGCACCGTGGTCATCTACGGTGACAAATCCAACTGGTGGGCGGCCTACGCATTGTGGGTCTTCACGCTCTTCGGGCACGAGGACGTCCGTCTCCTGGATGGCGGCCGCGACAAGTGGATCGCCGAAGGCCGTGAACTGACTACTGACGTTACTCAGCCTTCAGCCGGCGAATACCCCGAGGTTGAACGTAACGATGCCCCCATCCGCGCATTCAAGGAGGACGTCCTGGCGCACCTGGGCAACCCGCTCATTGACGTCCGTTCGCCTGAGGAATACACGGGTCAGCGCACTCACATGCCTGCTTACCCGGAAGAGGGTGCGTTGCGTGGCGGTCACATCCCCACAGCGGCCTCCATTCCGTGGGCCCGGGCAGCAGCTGAAGACGGTACCTACCGCAACCGCGAAGAACTCGAAGCCCTCTACCTGGGCGAAGCCGGCCTGAAAGCCGGCGACGACGTCGTGGCGTACTGCCGCATCGGGGAACGCTCAAGCCACACGTGGTTTGCCCTGAAGTATCTGCTGGGCTTCGACACCGTGCGCAACTACGACGGTTCCTGGACCGAATGGGGTAACGCAGTCCGTGTACCCATCGTTAAAGGCGCTGACCGCGGCGCCGTTCCTGCCGCGTTCGCACGCAACTAGTTCGGGAAGAAGCGTTGCCGGACACAAAGTGCATTCGCCGCGGTTGTGCGTAAGCTGGAAGAGATGAGTACGAACACATTGCCCACCGCGCTGGCGGAAATCGTCGATGACTTCCAGGCTTTGACGGAGCCTGACCGCCTGCAGCTCCTGCTTGAGTTCTCCAGGGGATTGCCGGAGCTTCCGGAACGTCTGAAAGACCATCCGGAATTGCTGGAGCAGGTTGTCGAATGCCAGTCCCCCTTGTTCCTCACCATTGAGTCCGAGAAGAATGCCGAAGGCTCCCGCGCCTACCGGCTCTATTTCAAGGCACCGCAGGAGGCACCGACAACCCGTGGCTTCGCAGGCGTCCTGCACGAAGGACTCGACGGATTGACTGCTGAAGAAATCCTTGCCGTTCCGGACGATATGCCGGAGTTGCTGGGTTTGACGAGGGCCATCACTCCCCTCCGCATGCGGGGAATGACCGCCATGCTCGGCCGCATCAAGCGTAAGGTCGCGGCTGCAAGCCGTCTGGAACGCTGAAAGGCATCGCCACACGGTATGGCCAGGAAATTGGCATCACAGGGAACGCCGGCTACCGCAGCACTCGCTGCGGCCGGCGTTCCTTTCGTGCTGCACCCCTATGCCCATGATCCATCGACCACCAGCTATGGCCTGGAGGCGGCCGAGGTGCTGGGCATCGAACCCGCCCGGGTCTTCAAGACCTTGATGGTGGAGGTGGAGGGACGCCTGGCCGTGGCCGTCGTCCCGGTTTCCGGAAACCTGGACCTGAAGGCAGCAGCCGCTGCCCTGGGTTCCAAGAAAGCAACCATGGCGGATCCCGCGGCAGCCGAACGCCGCACGGGGTATGTACTGGGCGGGATTTCCCCCTTGGGACAGCGCCAGATCTCTCCCACGGTGGTGGACGAATCAGCGTTGTCCTATAAAGCAATCCTGGTGTCAGGGGGCCGCCGCGGCTTGGACATCGAGCTCGCGCCAGCGGATCTTGTCCGGTTGACCGAGGCTGTCATTGCACCAATTGGGACCGCCACGGCCACCAAGCGCTAACCAGTGGGCGCTGCTCCAGCTGCGCGCTCTGAACTACCTGGCTGGCCGGGGTTATTGCGCGGAGCCAATTGCCGCTGCAGCCAGGCATGGACTACACGCTCCCACCGCTCAGGGTCGACGTTCCATTCCTTGGTGTGGCGCGCCCCGTTGAACGGCTCGAAGGTGACCATCTCCGGATTTTTCTCTGCGAGGCTGGCGGAGGGCCCGTAGGGAACGTAGTCATCGTCAACGCTGTGGATCAGCAGTGTTGGTGTGCGCAACTCCACTGCCCGGGCCTCCCAGTCCATCGCCTTCAGGTCCACGGGCGCTGACAAACCGGTCAGCCGCCGGCCCAGTGGGTGTCCCAGCATCAGCTGTCCGTAGCGCCCCACGTTGTAGGGAATCCTGTTCATTTCAGCGTGATGGGCCATGACGTTGACCCAATTGATGACGGGTGCGTCCAGCACCAGGGCCCTGATGAGGTGCCGGTGTTTGGAGAGATCTGCGGTTTGCAGGCTGATGGCCCCACCCATTGACCATCCGAACAGGACGATTTCCTTGGCCCCATGCTCCACCGCGTATTCGATCGCCGCCTCGACGTCGCGCCATTCGGTGGATCCCAGCCCATAGCGACCATCCAGCGCTGACGGTGCCAGGCCGTCGTTCCGGTACGAAATCAGCAGGCTGTCCATACACAACTGGCGCGCGGTACGAACTGCCCTGAGCCCTTCCAGCCGGGTGGCGCCCCGGCCGTGCACCATGATGGCCCAGATGGGCGCTGGAGCCGACGCTTCGGCGCGAATCAGCCAGGCCGGCGCCTGGCCGCCGTCGACATCTATGGTGACGTCCTCGGCCGCGAGTCCGATCGCGGCCGGGTCCGGATACGTTGCACCACTCCACCAGCCGCGACGTGCCTCCGACAGATCGCCGCTGTAAACCTCTTCGACTTCACGCAGGACTGTCTGTTCTGCCGGTGAATAGGAAACGATCCGCCCGATCCGCGCATGCCCCTGTCCCCCGGCGAAGAAGAGGCTGAAGACGCCGTCGATGGTTGCATCGGGGGTGGCTGCCAAGATGACCTGCAAACCTTTGTCACCGCGGATGACTGCGAGCACTTCCTGGTCCTCGTGCCGTGCGGCGGGAGTAATCACGCGGCGGGCGAAATACACGGCGAGCGCAGAGGATCCGGCTGCCACCAGGCCAGCGAGAGTTCCGCCGGCCACGAAGCCTGCTATTGCCCACTTGGTGCGAAGGGACAGTTTGGTGTCTGCAGCTTCTCTCGCTGACCGGGTGTTCGATGCCATGGTTCCATTGTTGCCGTTCCTTGGCAGTGCCTGGTGCAGGCGCGGACCGCGCGGCGTACCGGCACGTGGGTGCCGGGGTCCAAAAGCCTGCGGACTCGGGTTCCCCGGGACTACGCTGTAGCCATGAGTGATCCCATAGTCATCCTGACTGAAGAACCCCTTGGCCCCGACGACCGCGTTAATATCGCCAAACTGATCGACGGGGGTGACGCACCCCTTGTTGTGCTGGTTCCCTCCAATACCGAGCGGCACCTCTTGGTGGATTTCCTCGAGAATCTGTCACTGCTTGATATAGCAAAGGCGTTCCGCGAACTCACGGCCCAGTCGCCGGACCCTGAGGCGGAGCGGGCGGAAGCCTCTGAGACTTTGGCCGCGTCGCTTGCGGCGTTGGCAGGTTTGGGAGGAGGCGTCACCGGCGAGATCGTCGACGGCGGTGCCGTGGCAGGCTTGGTGGCCAAGGTCAGGGCGCTGGACGCGGCGCAGGCTGTCGTGGTGACCAGGCCACATGCAATTGCAGACACGTTCCATACAGACTGGGCCAACAAGGCGCAGGATCAACTGGGGCTTCCAGTACTCCATCTCTATGCCGGTTCGGGATTTATCGGCGACTCGTGAGCGTTGGATAAAACATGAACACTCCTGACAACACCAGCAAGACAACTTCTGCGCCCGTTGAGAAGAGCGATGCCCAATGGCGCGAGGAGTTGACACCCGAGGAGTACCGGGTGCTGCGGCAGGCGGGCACGGAGCGGCCATATACGGGCGAGTATTGGGACACGCACACTGAGGGCGTGTACCAGTGCCGCGCCTGTGGCAGCCAACTCTTCACAAGCCGGGAAAAGTTCGACTCCCATTGTGGGTGGCCGTCCTTTTGGGCCCCGTTGGCTGAGGGAACCGTGCGCTATCTCCACGACCGCACCATGGGTATGGACCGCGTTGAAGTCCGCTGCGCCAACTGTGATTCCCATTTGGGTCATGTATTCGAAGGTGAAGGCTACGGCACTCCCACGGACCAGCGGTTCTGCATCAACTCCATTTCGCTCCGCCTGGTGAACCCGGACCAGGGCTAGCGGTTTCGGACGGATCACCCCAGGGTGGTCCGTCCGGCTGGCGCATTCGGGCATGTACTCGCGACAACTGGATCTCAAGCTACCTCCAAGCACTCCATGGCCAAGGGTTTCTTATGCTCACGCCATTTTTGAATTAGCAACCCTTTCCGCTTGCTACGCTCGGGCCAGAAGCAATTCGTACTCCGGAAAGGGCCGAGCTCCATGACGATCACCGCCACCCACACTCTCCCGCGTGTCACTGCCGACAACGCCGAGTGGATGACCCTTAAGGCTGCGGCCACTGCACTGCAGGCACACCAGGAGCAAGACGGCTCCATTGCCGATCCTGCTGCCCACCAAGAAGCAGCCGGCCTCGTGGCAACCATTACCCAGGCCATCGTGTCACTGGCCCCGCATTTCCCCCACGACGCCACGTACCTCCAGTTGTTGGTCGAGGACTTTGACCGGTGGGCGGAAGCCGGCTTCGGCATTCCGGACTTCCTGGATTCCCTCCAGGCCTTCCAGCCCCAGCAGCAGCGCGTCGATGGCCTGCAACACCTGGTGGTCTTCCCCATGTACACGCAGAACGGCAGCACCAACAGGCTGGTTGAAGCCGTGCTGATCGAAGTTATTTGGCCGGAATTCATTGGCGGACTGGAAGCTGGCGCTTACTCCAACAAGCTCTTCGTCCCCATTCGGTTCATCGACTTTACGCCTGGGTACGACACCAACTCGGCCGTCCTTTTCCCCGAAACGGTGGCCGTCCGCCAGACACCCACCTTCACCTGGGGTGCCATCTTCGCCGACCGCGAGGCCGCTCGTTTCCGCCGCGTCCTGAAAGCCGCTGCGGCAACCACGTCCCTGGAACTCCCCGAGGATGCAGCGCAGCTGATCGAGGACCAGGAACTGACGCAGCGCACATTCGTCATGTGGGACCTGATCCACGACCGTACCCACATGCGTGGCGATCTTCCTTTTGATCCGTTCATGATCAAACAGCGCATGCCGTTCTTCCTGTACTCGTTGGAGGAGCTGCGCTGCGATCTGACGGCATTCCGCGAATCCGTCCTCATCGAAAAAGACGAGGACGCTGATCCTGACGCAAGGAAGCACGCAAAACTCGTGCAGCATGCGGTCATCTTTGACCGCATCTTCCGCTTCGCCATCACCGGCAGCCGCGTCCGCAACTATGACGGACTCGGTGGCCAACTCCTGTTTGCCTGGATGCACCAGCACCGTGTACTCCACTGGACGGACAGCAAACTCTCCATCGACTGGGACGATGCCGCCGACGTCGTGGTTGAACTTGGCGCCAAAATCGAAGAACTCTACTGGCGTTCAATCGACCGTCCGAAGGCTGCCCACTGGTTGGCAGCGTACGAACTGATTTCGGGCACGGTGACTCCGCACCCGGCGTCCGTATGGTCCAAGGGCCCGGACGCGTTGCCGCTGGACGGCCCGCCGCGCGGCCTCACCGACCAGGTCCTGGACGATGAATTCCCGCTCTCCATGTTCTATGAAGCGCTGGAGAAGAAGATGCGCCCCGTTATCGAGTCCACCACCGGTATTACCGGCGCGACGGCGGCCTGATGACCACTCTGACTATCCTCGTGACCGGTGGCAGCAGCGCATCCGGCATTGCCGTGGCGGGCGCACTTGCCGCCGCCGGCCACAGGGTACTCACCGTGGGTTCGGACGATGTCCGGATCAAGGCGGCTGCGGCTGCTGCGGGCCAGGGGGTCACACCATTGGTCTGTGATCTCGGCAGCCTTGAGTCCGTCCGTGAGTTGGGTTCCGCCATCGAAAAGCTGGGCATTGGGGGCGTCGACGGGGTCATCCACCTGGTCGGCGGTTGGCGCGGCGCGAAAGGCATCAAGGACCAATCCGACGAGGACTGGGAGTCCTTGGAACGGGGCGCAATCACCACTTTGCGCAACGTCTCCAGGGTCTTCTACAGCCAGCTCGAAGCATCTCCTCACGGCCGGCTTGCGATGGTGTCCTCTACCACCGCGTCGGCACCCACAGCCGCAGCCGCCAGCTATGCGGCGGCGAAAGCCGCTGCAGAGGCCTGGACGTTGGCGGTAGCCGACGGTTTCCGCCGAGACCAGTCCGCCAACAGCGGGAACCCCGGGACTCCCACTGAGCAGCACAGCGCAGCTGTGATCTTCGTGGTCAAGGCCCTCGTTGACGACGCCATGCGGCGACAGCATCCGGAACGGCGATTTCCCGGATACACGGACGTCGCAGACCTGGCGACGGCCGTCGTCGGGCTCTTTGACCAACCTGCCGCCACCCTGAACGGTCAGCGCATCCTGCTGGCGAAATAGACTTGAAAGCGTGAATGAACAAGTGACGAGCACTACAGAGGCAATCCACAACGCCAACAGCACAGCCGGATCAGGCCAACTGCACGACCCATCGGTGCGTGGATTTGCGTCGGACAACTACTCCGGTGTGCATCCTGAGATCCTGTCGGCGCTGGCAATGGCCAACGGAGGACACCAGGTTTCTTATGGTGAGGACGTCTACACAGCCCGGCTCCAGGAAGTCATGGAGCAGCAGTTCGGCCCGGGCATCGAATGCTTCCCCGTCTTCAACGGAACGGGCGCCAATGTCCTGTCGCTGCAGTCGCTGCTTCCGCGATGGGGTGCGGTGATCTGTGCATCCACGGCACATATCAATATGGATGAGAACGGCGCACCGGAGCGGGTCGGTGGGATCAAACTCCTTCAGGTGCCCACCGACGATGGGAAGCTCACCCCTGAGCTGATTGACCGGGAAGCCTGGGGCTGGGGCGATGAGCACCGGGCACAGCCGCTTGCCGTGTCCATTACACAGACCACCGAACTCGGCACGTGCTACACGCCGGAGGAGGTGCGTGCCATTGCCGGGCATGCCCACGCCAAAGGCATGAAGCTTCACATGGACGGCGCCCGGCTGGCCAACGCGGCCGCCTACCTTGGAGTTCCCCTCCGCGAGTTCACGCGCGACGCCGGCGTGGATATCCTGTCCTTCGGCGGCACCAAGAACGGAATGCTCTTCGGCGAGGTGGTGGTTGCCTTGAACCCCGAGGCCGCTGATGGCCTGAAGTTCCTTCGCAAAATGAACATGCAGCTTGCTTCCAAGATGCGTTTCATCTCCGCCCAGTTCATTGCTTTGCTGGAGGACGGCCTGTGGCTCCGTTCGGCTGCGCACGCCAACGCCATGGCGGCCCGCCTGCGGACGGCTGTGGAAGCGATCGACGGCGTCGAGCCCACCCAGGCGACGCAGTCCAATGGCGTCTTCGCCATCCTTCCCGAAGGAATTGCGGACCGCCTCCGGAAGTCCTTCGCATTCTACGATTGGGACGCGGCCCGACGCGAAGTCCGTTGGATGTGCTCCTTCGACACCACAGAGGACGACATCGATGCCTTTGTTGCTGGGATTAAACGCGAGCTGGACTCCGTATAACCCTTGGAATCCGGGGCGGCGAGCCTGCACAGAATCGCTGCCCCGGACGCATAACCTGCGAGGGTGAACGCCCTCGCACAGGTTCCCGCGGACTTCCTCGTCGCCTTGGGAACCCTACGAAAAGCACAATGCCGCAGCGAATTGCGGCTTGACGAGATCCCTGCGCCCGCACGCCTGGCTCCCTACGCCGTGGCCTTGGGCGCTGAAGTCTTCAGCCCTACGGCAGCTACCCGACAGGTACCCGTCCACGGCCCCGCTGCCAAGGCCTTTGCCCAAAGCCAAAGCAGCAACCCCTCCAGCGAAGAAGACGACGAATTGGCCACCGGCCGCTTCATCCTCTTGTACGACCCCGAGGGGTCCGCTGTGTGGGAAGGCGAATTCCGGATCGTCACCTACATCCGCGCCCAAATGGATGCGGAGATGGGTAACGACAGCATGCTGGGCTCAGTCGCCTGGACATGGCTCGTGGATGCTCTGGAAAACCATGCGGCCCCCTACCGTGCTGCGGGCGGTACTGCTACGCGGATTCTTTCCGAAAGCTTCGGCACACTAACCGGGCGACCCGACACGATCGACATCGAACTCCGCGCCTCGTGGACTCCCGCCAGCGCCGACATGCAAGCCCATCTGGAAGCGTGGTCGGACATGGTCTGCACCTTTGCCGGACTGCCACCCCTTCCGCCAGGCGTCACCGGACTACCCAACAGGAGGCTCAATTGACCACTCTCTGCCTCCCGGCAAACGCATCGTTTGCCCCGCCAGCACCCTGCGCTGGCGGGAATCGGTAAGCTTAAGCCACCATGACCCCTGAAAATCCGGAAAAAACCACAGCCGGCGATCCGGTTGCTGATCCCACCACCCACATCAAGGTTGACGGCTTCGATAGCCATGTCCCTGAAGTCATCGATCTCGATACCCCGCGCGAAGGCGTGCCGCTGGTCATCGATACCCCTGCAGGCCTGGAGCGTTGCGCTGCAGCCATCGCGGCAGGAACAGGACCGGCCGGAGTGGATGCTGAGCGCGCCTCAGGATTCCGCTACGGACAACGTGCCTTCCTGGTGCAGATCCGCCGCGAGGGCGCCGGCACCTGGCTGATCGATCCTGAGCCGTTCGACAACCTGAACATCGTCAATGACGCCCTCCGTGGCGTCGAGTGGATCCTGCACGCGGCCACGCAGGACCTGCCCTGCTTGTCAGAGCTCGGCATGTGGCCGGACAAGCTCTTCGACACGGAACTGGCCGCGCGGCTTGCGGGACTCCCCCGCGTGGGCCTGGCCGCCGTGATTGAGCAACTCCTCGGCTTCGGCCTTGCCAAAGAGCACTCCGCTGCCGATTGGTCCACGCGCCCTCTACCGGAACCGTGGCTGCGGTACGCAGCGCTGGATGTCGAGGTCCTTGCCGAACTCCGCGAGGAACTCATTGAACTCCTCGAGGCTGACGGCAAGCTGGACTACGCCGAGCAGGAGTTCCAGGGGATCCTTGCCGCCGGCATCTCCCCGCCGCGCGTGGATCCGTGGCGCAAGACGTCGGGGCTCCACCAGATCCGTGATCGCCGGCAATTGGCGGCAGTCCGTGAGCTGTGGCAGGAACGGGACCAGTTGGCGCGCAAGCGGGATGTCGCCCCGGGCAGGCTTCTCCCTGACTCCGCGCTCGTCGCTGCTGCCAAGGCCATGCCCACAACCGTCCCCCAGCTACTGGCAACCAAGGGATTCCATGGGAGGTCGGCCCAGCGTGAGGCTCCCCGTTGGCTGCGCTGCATCACCAATGCCCGGACCTTGAGTGACCTCCCGCCGCTGCACTTGCCCACCAACGCTCCACCCCCTCCACGGGTGTGGGTGGACCGCGACCCCGAGGCCGCGGCACGCTTGGCCACCGCCAGGCCTGCCCTGCAGGCCAAGGCTGACGAACTCAAGCTGCCGGTCGAGAACCTGCTGACGCCGGACTTCCTGCGGCGGGTTGCCTGGCGTCCCCCGGCCGACGTTTCGCTGGAGAGCGTCGCGGCGGAACTTCGGTCACTCGGTGCCCGTGAGTGGCAAATCTCCTTTGCCGCCCCGATCCTTAGCGAAGCGTGCTTGAACCCCAAGCCGCTTCCGGCCAAGGAACCCAAGGCTAAAGAAGCACCGCAGTCCAAGGAAGCCGGCTGAACACCTGCGGCCCCCAGGCCCGCCACCCGAACCACGGTTCGCGGAGGCGGGCCTCTTGCGTCTCCGGCCCGGCTGACGGGCCACCGTCTTACACCTTGCAAGCTAAGTTACCCACGAGTAACATTGCATCAATGCCAACCGGAGTACCCGCCCTGCGGGTCCGGCACCATGTCTCAACGAGGAGTTAATACATGAGTCCATCACGCAATGCTCAGAGGAACGTCCGCGACGTCGTCTTCGTGGACGGTGTCCGCACGCCCTTCGGCAAAGCCGGCGAGAAAGGCATCTATGCGGGAACCCGCGCCGATGACCTCGTGGTGAAATGTATCCGCGAACTGATGCGGCGGAACCCGTCACTACCCGCTGACCGTGTGGACGAAGTCGCCATCGCGGCCACCACGCAGACCGGGGACCAGGGCCTGACGATCGGCCGCACTGCCGCCCTGCTGGCCGGGCTCCCGCGTACGGTTCCCGGTTTCGCGATCGACCGCATGTGCGCCGGCGCCATGACGGCAGTCACGACGACGGCCAGCGGCATCGGCTTTGGCGCCTACGACGTCGTGATCGCAGGCGGTGTGGAGCACATGGGCAACCACCCCATGGGCGCCGGCGCCGACCCGAACCCCCGCTTCATGTCCGAACGCTTGGTGGACCCGGCAGCGCTGAACATGGGCAACACGGCCGAGAACCTGCACGACCGTTTCCCGGCCATCACAAAGGACCGCACGGACGCCTACGCTGCCGCGTCGCAGGCCAAACTCGCGGCTGCCTACGCCAATGAGCAAATCCAGCACGACCTGGTTCCGGTAGCAACCATGAAGCCGGGCCAGGGTTGGGCCCTTCACACCACCGACGAGCCGCCGCGCCCCGGAACCACAGTGGAGGATCTGGCCGAACTGCGTACCCCTTTCCGCGCCCATGGACGCGTGACGGCAGGCAATGCCGCAGGATTGAACGACGGCGCCACAGCAGCTGTTCTGGCGTCGGCCGAAGCGGCTGAAGAGCTCGGATTGTCAGTCAAGATGCGCCTGGTGTCCTATGCCTTTGCGGGCGTAGAGCCTGAGGTCATGGGCATTGGGCCGGTGCCCGCCACGGAAAAAGCCCTCAAGAATGCCGGGCTGGGCATTGAGGACATCGGACTCTTCGAAGTCAATGAAGCCTTCGCAGTCCAGGTCCTGAGCTTCCTTGATCACTTCGGCATCGCGGATGACGACCCCCGGGTCAATCGCTATGGCGGGGCGATCGCCGTCGGACATCCCCTCGCATCCTCAGGCGTCCGCCTGATGAACCAACTTGCCCGGCAATTCGAGGAAGATCCCTCGGTTCGCTACGGCATCACCACCATGTGCATTGGACTGGGCATGGGGGCCACCGTGATCTGGGAAAATCCGCACCACGCCGACTTCGAAGCTTTTGCCACCACCGCCACCACCGAAGGAGCCGCAGCATGAGCGCCGCCGAATTCCAGAAGCTCGCCGCACTGTTCCCCGATGAAGTAGTAACTCATTCGTACGTCCAGGACATCCAGCTCCCTGGGGCCGGCACCTTCGCACTGATCACCTTGGACAATGGGCTGGATCACTCCAAACCGACCACTCTTGGCCCCAACACGCTCGTCGAGCTCGGCGGCGTCCTGGAGACCCTCAAGCAACGCGCTTCCCGCGGCGAGATCGTCGGCGTGGGCGTCACCGGAAAGCCATACTTCCTCGTGGCGGGTGCCGACCTTTCTGCCGTGAAAACGCTCAAGGAACGTGAGCACGGACTCTGGATGGCCCAACTGGGCCACGCGGTGTACTCAACGCTTGCCAACCTTGGCGTTCCGAGCTTCGCTTTCATCAATGGCCTCGCGCTGGGCGGCGGGCTGGAAATCGCCCTGCAGTCCACCTACCGCACCGTGTCCACGGGCGCAGGCGCGCTTGCCCTTCCCGAAGCATTCATTGGCCTTGTACCGGGCTGGGGCGGCGTGTACATTCTTCCGCGCTTGATCGGTCCGGAGAATGCGGTCAAGGTCATGATCGAGAACCCGTTGAGCAACAATCGCACGCTCACCGGGCCGCAGGCATTCCAGCTGGGCGTAGCCGACGCCATCTTTGAACCGGCTGACTTCGTGGAGCAGTCCCTGGCTTGGGCGGCACGCGTGCTCTCCGGCGAGGTGACGCCGGAGCGCTCGAACTCGGTTGATGCGTCAGAGGATGCGGTGGCCGCCCGCTGGGCAGCTGCCGTGTCTGCAGGGCGCGCATTCGTCGAAGCCAAGACCTCCAACGCTTCTCCGGCACCGGCAAAGGTCCTTGATGTCATGGAAGCCAACCGCACCATGACCCAGGCAGAGTCTGCTGAGCTCGAATGCGAGACCCTCGCCGGTCTCATGCAGACAGACGAGTTCCGTTCCACCGTGTACGCCTTCCTGGACCTCGTCCAGAAGCGTTCCAAGCGCCCCGCCGGCGCCCCGGACCGGAAGTTGGCCCGCCCGGTGACCAAGATCGGCGTGGTCGGCGCCGGACTCATGGCCAGCCAGTTGGCTCTGCTGTTCGCCCGGCAACTCAAAGTCCCCGTAGTGATGACCGACATTGACCAGGCACGCGTGGACAAGGGCGTAGCGTATGTCCACGCCGAAGTCGACAAGATGCTTGAAAAGAAAAAGATCAAGCCCGACGCCGCCAACCGGACAAAGGCACTCGTCACCGGCTCCGTTTCCAAGGAAGTCTTTGCCGACGCCGACTTTGTTATTGAGGCCGTCTTCGAAGAACTCCATATCAAGAAGCAGGTCTTTGCCGAGGTTGAGGAAATCGTCTCACCCGAGTGCATCCTGGCCACCAACACGTCGTCCTTGTCCGTCACGTCCATGGCCGAAGACTTGAAGCACCCCGAGCGGCTGGTGGGCTTCCACTTCTTCAACCCAGTGGCCGTCATGCCCCTGCTGGAAATCGTTCGGGCACCAAAGACCGACGACGCCGTCCTGGCCACCGCTTTCGAACTCGCCAAGGGCCTCAAGAAGACGGCGGTCCTCGTCAAGGACGCGGCAGCCTTCGTGGTGAACCGCATCCTGCTTCGCCTCATGGGCGAGGTCATCGCCGCATTTGACGAAGGAACTCCTGCGCAGGTGGCCGACTCGGCACTGAGGCCCATGGGCCTGCCGATGTCGCCTTTTACCCTCAGTGCCATGGTGGGCCTGCCGGTAGCCCAGCACGTTCAGGAGTCCCTGCACGCAGCTTTCGGCGACCGGTTCCCCGTGTCGCAAAACCTGCAGAAGCTCATCGACAACGGCGTCAAGACCCTCTGGACCCCGGGTCCGGAAGGAACCCCCGTCATTCCCGCTGACACGCTGGCCCTCATGTCCTTCGGCAACACGCCATCAACAGCGGGGGAAGTCCTCCGACGCACCCAGGACGCTTTGGCCGAGGAGATCGGGCTCATGCTTGCAGAAGGCGTGGTAGCGGGCCCGGAGGACATCGACCTCTGCGTCATCATGGGTGCCGGGTGGCCGATGTTCCTGGGCGGCATTACGCCATACCTGGACCGGGTTGGCGCATCCGAGCGCGTCAACGGTAAGAGGTTCCTGGCACCCGGTGTGGCTTCTGCACCTGCCTAAACGGCCGCATGCACTGAGCCGCATGGACAGATAGAGGGCCGTGCCCGGAGCATCCCGCTCCGGGCACGGCCCTCTATCTGGTGAATTGGAAGAATGGGACCTAGAAAAGCGCCACTTTTGGTGCACGCGGGAAGATGTCGTCCAGTTCCAGCCGCTCGTCCGGCGTCGGAACCCAGCACACGGCGTCAGCGTTTTCACGGATCTGTTCCGGGCGAGTGGCACCGGCGATGACGCTGCTGACACCGGGCTGGGCGGCCAGCCAGGAGAAGGCCAGCTGGAGTTCGCTGATGCCCCGCTCTTTAGCGAACTGGCCAAAGCGTCCCAATTGTTCCCAGTCGGCGTCGTGCACCAGATTAGTGCGGGTGTGGCTCAGGCGGGAGCCCTCGGGTGCTGTACCGGCAGAGTACTTGCCAGTGAGAAGCCCATTGGCCAAGGGGAAGTACGGGAGGACGCCCAGGGAGAACGCCCCGGCCGCAGGCAGGACTTCCAGTTCGGCCCTACGATCCAGCAGGTTGTAGTGGTTCTGTGTAGAGATGAACCGGACACCGCCGGATTGCCGCCCAACGTACTCTGCCTCGGCAATTTGCCAACCGGCGAAGTTCGAGTGTCCGATGTAGCGGACCTTGCCACTGGACACCAGGTCATCCAAGGCGGCCAAGGTTTCCTCGATGGGAGTCCGCGGATCCGGAGTGTGGAACTGGTAAAGGTCGATCCACTCGGTGTCCAGACGGCGCAGCGAGGCTTCGACCGCCTTCACAATGTACCGGCGTGAACCGCGGGCATCGAAGTCTTTGCCGTTGACACCGCGCATGTCCATGCCGAATTTGGTTCCAACGACGACGTCGTCCCGGCGCCCCTTCAGTGCCTTCCCCAGCATGGTTTCACTCAGGCCAGGCTCGCGACCGTAGACATCTGCGACGTCGAAGAACGTCACCCCGGCATCGATCGCGGCGTGAACTACAGCGTCCGTGCCTTCCTGGGACTCGGTGGGCGTATTGGCGCGGCCCAAATTGTTGCAGCCCAGCCCTACGGCTGAGACGGTCAGTCCGGAATGGCCAAGGCGTCTGTATTCAGTCATGAATTCACCCTATTGCCCTGCCGTGCCAATAGTCACCTCGGGCAACAAATAGGACCGCCCGTTACACGTTGCCGAACGAAATGCCGGATTCCTCCATGGCGTCCTCGAGTTGGGCGATGGCCACTGGCCCCATGCCGTGGAGCTTGGAGATTTTCACTTCCCCGTACTCCGCCAGTTGCTCCAGCGTCTCAATCCCCTCATGCGCCAAGGCGCGTCTCGCTGGTGCAGCGAGACCCTTGGGCAGCGGTGTATGTCCTGGCCAGTTGCTCTTGGACGACATGGGGTCCCTCCTGGGCGTGATGGGTGCTACTTAGAGAGTAAAGCCCACACCCTGCTTGGGCGAGTGCTTCACCTTGAACGCCGTGGGCTCACCATGGGGTGCTGCTGCGACTGTGAGTTTGGTAAAGTCCAGATCCTCGCCACGAACGCAGATCTTGATGGCGTTCACAGCCTTGTTGACGTCCGGGCAGAGGCAGAAGATATTCAGGTGCCCGTTCCCGATCTCCGAACGGTCCACGATCCCCAGGCCCCGCCACGCCAATTCGCCGGTCAGCGCAGCTTTTGCTTTGCGCTCCAGGTGCCGGTCGCGCTCGGTTCCGTCCTTGGTCTTGAGGGCGATCTGCGCCACCACCCAGAACTGATCTGACTCCGGGATTTCCGCATATCCGTCTTCTTCACACTGTGCGGCAAAGGCAACCATGAGTCCTTCCACCGATGAGTCATCCTCGACGCTTGTTTCGTCTGTTGTGCTTTGGTGCCCAACGACGCCGTAATTGATCACGAATTGCTGATCTTCGTCGTCGTACCAGGCTTCCCGGAAATGAAGAACCTCGTCCTCGTCCCGCTTGTACGTACGGATGATGCCGCTCATGCCCGTCCTTTCCTGAACCACTCGGCGCTGGTGCTGTTGGTGCCGGTGATGTCGAATGGTGCTGTCATTGTGTCCACTGCCTCGAAAAGGGCTGCACATTCTGCCCGCATACTGTCCACCATCGCCTGGGGATAGCCCATGGCCACCTGGTGTTCTTCAAACTCGTCTTCGTCATCAACAAACACCCCGCGCTGGGTGGAGCGGATAACGTCCAGGTCCATGTCGATCATGTGGAACTCTGTGACGCCTGGTCTGATGGACTTCCATGCATGCTCTGTGGCGAGATCAACATAGATCCTGAAGTCGCCGGGATACGAATCGTCGTAGAACGTGGCAACGAACTCACCCGCGCGCGGGACCAGCAGGATGGCATCTGAGGCCGTGTAGAAGGCCGCCCCTGGACGGGAACAGAACTCCCCCGCGCCTTGGAAGATCCACCAACCATGGATGTCTTCGCCAAGATAGGTACCGGGCACCACCCAGTGTGCAGTCCCGTTCCATTTCCTGTTTCTCGACACCACAAGATCGCCGGGCTGCAAGTCGCCCGGTCCGCGACCGGCACTCACAACGTGGGCAGACTGCCGGTGGTGGGGTGCTCCTGGCCCGGCAGGGGCCTGGCAAAGGGGACCTTTGTACCCAAAACCTGGGCTACGACGTCGTGAGTTATTTTCTGGGCGGTCAGTCCAACCCGCTCCAGGACCTGGCTGCGGGAGCCGTGGACCAGGAACTCGACAGGCAGGCCGACTTCGTTCAGCGCGGTATCAACGCCCGCGGCGCGCATTTCCTGCCGGATCCGGGAACCGACGCCGCCGGCCCGGACACCATCCTCGATGCAGATCACCAGACGGTGGCGTGCGGCCAGGGCAATGATCGATTTCCGGACAGGGAGGACCCACCGCGGGTCCACCACTGTTGAACTGATGCCTTGTGCGCCCAAACGGCCCGCCACATCCAAGGCGAGCTCGGACATGGCACCGACGCTGACAATCAGGACGTCGTTCTCAGTGGAACCTTCAGGTCGCCGTGCCAGGATGTCCACGCCGTCGTGGAGCCGCTCGATGGCGTCCACCTCTGAGCCGACGCTGCCCTTGGAGAAGCGCACCACGGTGGGAGCATCGTTGATGGCCACGGCCTCGCGCAGTTCCTCGCGGAGCCGGGTGGCATCGCGTGGGGCTGCCAAATGCAGGCCAGGCACGATCTGGACCATGGCCATGTCCCACATACCGTGATGGCTGGGGCCGTCCGGACCGGTGACGCCGGCACGGTCCAGGACGATGGTGACACCGGCCTTGTGCAAGGCCACATCCATGAGGAGCTGGTCGAAGGCCCTGTTCAGGAACGTGGCGTAGACCGCCACCACAGGGTGGAGCCCACCGAAGGCCATGCCCGCAGCGGACGTGAGGGCGTGTTGCTCTGCGATACCAACATCGATGACACGCTCCGGATGACGCTCTGCGAACTTGTGCAGCCCGACGGGAATAAGCATGGCGCCGGTGATGCCCACGATGTCGGGGCGATCATCAGCAATGTCGGCAATTTCCTCGGCGAACACCGATGTCCAGGACCTGGCACCTGGCATCTCCGTGGACTCGCCCGTTTCGGGGTCGATGATGCCCACGGCGTGGAACTGGTCTGCTTCGTTGGCCAGTGCCGGAGCGTAGCCATGGCCCTTCTCCGTCATGGCGTGCACAATAACCGGACCACCATAGGCCTTGGCCGTGCTGAGTGCATGTTCCATGGCCTGGAGGTTGTGCCCGTCCACCGGGCCGATGTATTTCATACCCAGGTCCTCAAACATGCCCTGGGGAGCCCACCAGTCCTTGATGCCCTTTTTCATGGCGTGGAGGCTCTTGTAGGTGAACTGACCGGCCGGACCGCCATTCTGGAGCTTCTTCTTCCACCAGTCCAGCATTCCCTCGTAGGCCGGAGCCGTCCGCAGGGAGTCGATGGTGGGCCGGAGCGACGCGAGGTAGTCGGCAAAACCGCCGACGGTAGGGGCATAGGAACGCCCGTTGTCATTGACCACGATCACCACGCGACGCCGCTTGTCAGCGGCAATGTTGTTAATGGCTTCCCACGTCATGCCACCGGTCAGCGCACCGTCACCAACAACCGCGACGACGAACCGGTCACCTTCGCCGGTGAGCTGACGGGCGCGGGAGATTCCGTCAGCCCAGGACAGCGACGAGGAAGCATGTGAACTCTCCACAATGTCATGCTCCGATTCAGCCCGGTCCGGATATCCGGAGAGTCCGCCTTGCTGGCGGAGCGTGCTGAAGTCCTGGCGCCCTGTGAGGAGTTTGTGCACATAGGACTGGTGCCCGGTGTCGAACACGATGCTGTCCCGTGGCGACTCAAAGCTGCGGTGGACGGCAAGCGTGAGTTCAACGACGCCAAGATTCGGGCCGAGGTGACCACCCGTCGCGGCTACGTTGGTGATCAGGAATGCCCTGATTTCTCCGGCCAGTTCTTCCAGCTCTGTGCTGGACAGTTTGGCCAGGTCCTGTGGATCCTTGACGGTTTCCAAAAGTCCCAACGGCCCTCCTTAGGGTGAATGACGTGCTTGTTAACTTTAGCGCGTGCCCGAGGCGCGCGCGTTTCCCACTCCCGCGATCCGGCAGCGGCAAATCCCCGGACGCCAACAGCCCCGGCTGGTCAGGCGACCAGCCGGGGCTGTCTGGCAAACGGAGTCAGCTGGAATCCAGCTGCTTCGCTATGCGGAGATCTGGCGCAGAACGTACTGCAGGATGCCACCGTTGCGGTAGTAATCCGCTTCACCCGGGGTATCGATGCGCAGAACGGCGTCGAAGGACTTGGCAGTGCCGTCCTCAGCCGTGGCCGTCACCTTGAGCGTCTTCGGCGTGGTGCCGTTGTTCAGCTCGGTGACGCCTTCAACAGCGAACGTCTCCGTACCGGTGAGGCCCAGCGTGGCTGCGGACTCACCTGCGGGGAACTGCAGCGGAAGGACGCCCATGCCAATCAGGTTGGAGCGGTGGATGCGCTCGTAGCTTTCGGCGACGACGGCCTTGACACCCAGGAGAGCAGTACCCTTGGCTGCCCAGTCACGGGAGGAACCGGAACCGTACTCTTTGCCTGCCAGGACTACCAGCGGGGTGCCGGCTGCCTGGTAGTTCTGGGCGGCATCGTAGACGTAGGCCTGCGGTGCGCCTTCCTGGCTGAAGTCGCGGGTGAAGCCACCCTCCACGCCGTCCAGGAGCTGGTTCTTGATGCGGATGTTGGCGAACGTACCGCGGATCATGACTTCGTGGTTGCCACGGCGTGAGCCGTAGGAGTTGAAGTCCTTGCGCTCCACACCGTTGGCCAGGAGGTACTGGCCCGCGGGGGTATCCGACTTGAAGGAGCCTGCCGGGGAGATGTGGTCCGTGGTGACGGAGTCGCCAAGCTTCAGGAGCACGCGGGCGCCGGCAATGTCCTTGACAGGGTCCGGCTGCGCCTTCATGCCCTCAAAGTACGGGGGCTTCCGAACGTAGGTGGAATCCTCGGCCCAGGCGAAGGTATCGCCTGCAGGGGTGTCGAGTGCCTTCCAGCGGTCATCGCCGTCGAAGACGCCCTCGTAACCCTTGGCGAACATGGCTTCGTCGATGGAGGAGTCGATGACTTCCTGCACCTCCGTGGGGTTCGGCCAAATGTCCTTGAGGAAGACCTCGTTGCCTTCGGAGTCCGTGCCCAGGGCATCGGTATCGAAGTCGAAGTCCATGGAACCGGCCAGGGCGTAGGCGATGACCAGCGGCGGCGAAGCCAGGTAGTTCATCTTGACGTCCGGGTTGATGCGGCCCTCGAAGTTGCGGTTACCCGAAAGGACTGCGGTGACGGAGAGGTCGTTGGCCTGGATTGCCTCGGAAATTTCCGGCTCAAGCGGGCCGGAGTTACCGATGCAGGTGGCGCAGCCATAGCCCACGATGTAGAAGCCGAGCTTCTCCAGGTAGGGGGTAAGGCCGGACTTCTCGTAGTAGTCTGTGACGACCTTCGAGCCCGGGGCCACGGAGGTCTTGACCCACGGCTTGGAGGTGAGGCCCTTATCCACGGCATTGCGTGCCAGGAGAGCTGCAGCCAACATCACCGACGGGTTGGACGTGTTGGTGCAGGACGTGATCGACGCGATCGACACAGCACCGTGGTCCAGCTCAAACTCGCGGCCGTCAGCGGTGGTTACCTTGACGGGCGACGACGGACGGCCGTTCGCACCGTTGGCGGCCGATACAACCCGGCTCGTCTCCGTGGTGTGCGAATCGGCGTGCGTGAAGGACGGTGAATCGGAAGCGGGGAAGGACTCGTCCAGGGATTCGTCCACGCTGCCGTCTTCGATGGAGACGTAGTTGTGGATGTCCTTGCGGAACTGTTCCTTTGCATCCGTGAGCTCGATGCGGTCCTGCGGACGCTTCGGGCCGGAGATGGACGGAACAACCGTGGAAAGGTCCAGTTCCAGGAACTCGGAGAAGCGCAGTTCACGGGAGGGATCGTGCCAGAGACCCTGTTCCTTGGTGTATGCCTCCACAAGGGCGACATTTTCCTCGGAACGGCCGGTCAGGCGCAGGTAGTCAAGTGTGACGTCATCGATCGGGAACATGGCAGCGGTGGAACCGAATTCCGGGCTCATGTTGCCGATGGTGGCGCGGTTGGCCAGCGGCACAGCCGCGACACCCTCACCGTAGAACTCCACGAACTTGCCAACCACACCGTGCTTACGCAGCATTTCGGTGATGGTGAGGACCACGTCCGTGGCGGTGGCGCCGGCCGGGATGCTGCCGTTGAGCTTGAAGCCGACAACGCGGGGAATCAGCATGGAAACAGGCTGGCCGAGCATTGCTGCCTCGGCTTCAATTCCGCCAACGCCCCAGCCCAGGATGCCCAGGCCGTTGACCATGGTGGTGTGCGAGTCGGTGCCAACACAGGTGTCAGGGTATGCGCGGACAACGCCGTCTACCTCACGGGTCATGACGGTGCGCGCCAGGTACTCGATGTTGACCTGGTGGACGATGCCGGTTCCCGGGGGAACAACCTTGAAGTCATCGAATGCGGTCTGGCCCCAGCGAAGGAACTGATAGCGCTCACCATTGCGCTGGTACTCGATCTCCATGTTGCGCTCCAGTGCGCCGGAGTTACCGAAGGCGTCGATCTGGACGGAGTGGTCGATGACCATTTCTGCCGGCGCCAACGGGTTGACGCGCTTGGGGTCGCCGCCAAGTTCCTTGACAGCTTCGCGCATGGTGGCGAGGTCAACGACGCAGGGAACGCCAGTGAAGTCCTGCATGATGACTCGTGCCGGGGTGAACTGGATTTCCGTGTCGGGCTCCGCATTGGGATCCCAACCGGCCAGGGCGCGGACATGGTCCGCCGTAATATTGGCGCCATCCTCAGTCCGCAGGAGGTTTTCAAGCAATACCTTAAGGCTGAACGGAAGGCTGTCTGCGCCTTCTACGGAGTTCAACCGGAAAATTTCATAATCGGTGCCGGCTACATTCAGTACGCCTTTGGAACCGAAGCTGTCCACAGTGCTCATGGCAGGACTCCTCTCGCAACAGTTTCATCTTTGTCGCGTGGTTGGCCGCTAGCCAGTTAGGCGGACCTTACTTAGCCGGGCGGCATCTCTCTTGGTCATCCCGGACCGCGACGATGATTCCTGCGGAGCGGGACTACTACGCCCCATCGTAGTGGCATATATCGCAGGAGGGGCAGGCGTCGCCCCAAGCCGGGCCCGCCCGCCCCTTTCCAGCGGGCGGGCGATACCTGGGCTATGAGGCAGGGACTATGAGGCCCACCGTTTCAAGGTGATGCGTGTTGGGGTACAGATCGAAAGCCCGCAGGGACTCCAGCCGCCACCCACCCTGCTGGAAGTAACCCAGATCACGGGCAAACGAGGCTGGATCGCAGGACACATAGGCAATTGCGCGGGGTCCGGCGGCCATCATCTGCTTGACCACTGCCTTGCCTGCTCCGGCGCGTGGTGGGTCCAGGACCAAAGAGTCGAAGTTTCGCGGCCTCTGGTGGAGTACGCGTTCCACACGCCCCTGGACGATTTCCACCTGGGGTTCGCCATGAAGGTTCTTGCGGGCGTCCCGGCTGGTGCCAGGCGCTCCTTCCACAGAAAGAACCGAGCCGGTAACCCCTACGGCGTCGGCCAGGGGTGCCGTAAACAGGCCTGCACCGGCGTAGAGGTCGGCGACGGCAGCACCCGGCTGCAAGTACCCACCGCCCGAAAGATAGTCCGTTACAGCGCCCACCAGTGTGTCCGGCGCGTCCTTGTGGATCTGCCAGAACCCTTCGCCGGTGACGCGATACTCATGGCCGGCAGCAGTCTCCTGCACCCACGTCCTACCCCGCAATTGCAGGACCTCGCCCTTCGAAGGGTCAAAGCTCGCCACGGAGACGTCGTGCGGCAATTGCGAAAGGATGCTGTGCAGCCTCTTGGGACTCGTCGACTCTTCCGGAGCCAGGAGAATCAAGGGCCTAGAACCGTTGGCAGGCACAGCAACCTCGACGCGCGCGATTCCCGAAAGGTCCAGGTCCCACAGTTTGAGTTCATTCAACCCCGGGAGAGCCAACGGCATCTCCTTGATGGGAAGCACCACATCGGAGCGGTGTGCGTGCATGCCCAACCGACCCTTGGAGGTCACTGCAAAGCTGGCGCGCGTACGCCAGCCGAGTCCGTCGTCGTGGTTGTCACCCACTGCCTCCACCTCGGTGGTGCGCTGGAGCCCCGCCAGACGCTGAAGTTGTTCCGCCAGTACCTCGGCCTTCAACGAGCGTTGCCTCTGCAGCGAAATGTGTCCGAGCTCGGCACCGCCAACAGGCGGCCCGCCACGGCTCCAGGACCCCAGGGAGTCTGCAGGCTTCCAGAAGTGTGGGATGCGGTCGGGCGAGCCTTCCAGGACCTCGACGACGTCGGCACGCCAGAAGCGTGACGACTCACCGGAGTCGGTCAACCGGATGCGGACCTTCTCCCCCGGGATGGCGTGCCGAACGAAGATGACTCGGCCTTCGTGCCGTGCCACGAAGTGTCCGCCATGGGCGATCGGGCCAACGTCGACCACGAGGTCAGTGCCGGGAGTGCCCTGAAGGCTGCTGGGTTCGGCGAGCGGGGAATTGTTGTGGGGGGTCATTGGGTATCCTGCAGTGCCTTTGCTTCTTCGGACGACTTCAGCTGCCACGGAACGCTGGCAACCATGACTCCAGGTTCAAAGTGGAGCCTCGTCTTGATTCTGAGTGCTGTCTGGTTGTGGACCAGCTGTTCCCACCATTTGCCCACCACATACTCGGGGATGTAGACCACGATCAGGTCCCGCGGTGAGTCACGGCGCATGTTCTTGATGTAGTCCATGATGGGAGTTACGGTCTCGCGGTAGGGACTGGCCAATACGGTAAGGGGAACCGGAATCTCCAGTTTCTCCCAGTCCCTGACGGTGTGTTCTGTCTCCTCGGAGTTGATGTCAACTGTCACCGCATCCAGGCGGGAAGGACGCGATGCCCGCGCATAGGCCAGCGCCCTCAACACCGGCTTGCGGACGTGTGAAACAAGGAGCACGGCGTGGACGCGGGTTGGCAGCGCACGGGGAGATGAGTCCTCATCCACCGCCAGTTCCCTGGCCACATTGTCATAGTGGGCGCGGATGCTCCACATGATGAGGAAAAGAACGAACATCGCCAGCAGGGCGATCCAGGCACCCTGCTCGAATTTGGTGATCAGGACGATGACCAGGACCAGTGCCGTCATGCCGAAGCCCAACATGTTGATGGTGCGCGATTTGAAGATGCGCCGGCGGACAGCCTTGTCCTTGGCCAATTTCAATTCGCGCCCCCAGTGGCGGATCATTCCGAGCTGGCTGGCCGTAAACGAAATGAAAACGCCCACGATGTAGAGCTGGATCAGCTTGGTTACATCGGCGTTGAACGACAGGATCAGGACCAGTGCACCAGCCGCCAATGCCAGGACGCCGTTGCTGAAGGCCAGCCTGTCGCCCCGCGTGCGCAGTTGGCGGGGAAGGTAGCCGTCCTGGGCGAGGATGGAGCCAAGCACCGGGAAGCCATTGAAGGCAGTGTTGGAGGCGAACACCAGGATGACGCCGGTGGCAGCAACCACCACATAAAAGAGGATGGAGCCGGACCCAAAGATGGTGTCGGCTATCTGGCTGATGGCAGGAGTCTGGATGTACCCCTCCGGAAGCGGCTTGCCGTCCACCAGGAACTCCCGCGCCGGGTCCAGGACGATGTGCACTTTTGTAGCGTTGGCCAGATAGAGAATTCCGGCGAGCATCGATGCGGCAATAACTCCGAGCAGCAGCAACGTGGTGGCTGCATTCTTGCTCTTCGGCTTCTGGAAATTGGGCACGCCGTTACTGATGGCTTCAACACCGGTCAAGGCAGCGGCACCCGAGGAAAAGGCCCGGAGAAGCAGGAATGCGCCCGCCAACCCTACCAGGCCCTCATCAAATCCAGGCTCCGGCACAATGGTGAAGTTCGCGGAAGGCGCCTCCCCCAGGGTTCCTGTGATCGCCTGGAAAATGCCCACGCCGGTCATGCCCAGGATGGACGCCATAAAGATGTACGTGGGGATTGCGAAAACCGTCCCGGCTTCTTTAACACCCCGAAGGTTGACCAGGGCAAGGATGATGACGCCCACCGTAGCGATCAACGCCTGTTGTCCATGAAGGGACGGGATGGCGGTGGTGAGGTAGGTGGCGGCCGAGGACATCGACACTGCGACGGTGAGGACATAGTCCACCAGCAGGGCGGACGCTACAGTCAGACCGGCATATTTGCCCAGGTTGACGTTGGCAATTTCGTAGTCACCGCCGCCTGACGGGTAGGCGTGGACGTTCTGACGGTAGGAAGCCACCACTGTGAGCAAGACCACCATGACGGCAAGGCCCACCAACGGGGAGAATGCCACAGCGCTCACTCCGGCGAGGGCGAGTGTCAGTAAGATTTCGTCCGGGGCATAGGCCACTGAGGAAAGGGCGTCCGAAGCAAAGATCGGCAGGGCGATGCGCTTGGGCAACAAGGTATGGGACAGGCGGTCGTTCCGGACCGGCCTACCCACCAATACGCGCTTCGCAGCATTCAGAATTGTCAGCACTCCGCAAAGCTACTCTGAATCCCCAGCGATGTCATGACGGTTGTCGCAGGCTTACCCCGGCCGCAAAGGTAAAGTCATACCGAGCGGGACGGACGACAGACAAAAGGAGACATGGTGGCTCACTTCGTGATCATGGGTTGCGGCCGTGTTGGCGCAACCTTGGCACACACTTTGGAGGATGCAGGCCATTCGGTCGCCATCATCGACCAGGACGAGCGGGCGTTCCGCCGGTTGCGCAACACCTTTACCGGACGCAAGGTCACCGGCGTCGGATTTGACCGGGACACCCTCAAGCAGGCCGGTGTGGAAGAGGCGTACGCTTTCGCCGCCGTCTCCAGTGGAGACAACTCGAACATCCTGGCCACCCGTGTAGCGCGCGAGACATTCCACGTTGCCCACGTGGTGGCACGCATTTACGATCCCGGCCGCGCCGAAATCTACCAGCGCCTCGGTATCCCCACTGTTGCGGCGGTGCGCTGGAGTGCTGACCAGGTTCTCCGCCGGATTCTTCCTGAGCAACATTTGGCCGGCGACTACCGCGAGCCATCAGGCCGCCTTGTGTTGGCCGAAGTGGACCTGCATGAGGGCTGGATCGGACACAGCCTGCATTCCATCGAGGCGGCTTCCGGTATCCGCAT
This sequence comes from Arthrobacter sp. yr096, assembly GCF_900108925.1. Taxonomy (NCBI): domain Bacteria; kingdom Bacillati; phylum Actinomycetota; class Actinomycetes; order Micrococcales; family Micrococcaceae; genus Arthrobacter; species Arthrobacter sp. yr096. The sequence continues at coordinate 69,123 of NZ_FNYI01000011.1, forward strand.
CGCGTTTCTCACACGGTTCGGCGAGGGCCTGCTCCCGGAAGAGGGCACCGCCTATCAGGAGGGCGACACCGTTCATGCCATGTTGAGCCTGGAGCGATCGTCCGAGATCAGCCGAATCCTCGCCAAAGCACCCGCCAAGGAGTCTTAGTGAAAGTTGTCATCGTCGGAGCAGGCAGCGTGGGCTCGTCCATTGCCCGTGAGCTTCTTGCCCACAAGCACCAGATCCTGCTGATCGATCTGAAGCCCGAGGTCATCGGACGCAGCGGGCTGCGGGGTGCCCGCTGGTTGGTGGGAGATGCCTGCGAACTCAGCACCCTCCAGGACGCAAAACTTGAGGATGCCGACGTCGTGGTTTCCGCCACTGGTGACGACAAAGTGAACTTGGTGGTGTCGCTGCTCGCCAAGACGGAGTTCGGAGTGGGGCGCACAGTTGGACGCGTCAACAACCCCAAAAACGACTGGATGTTCAACGATTCCTGGGGTGTCGATGTTGCCGTCAACACACCACAGCTCATGACGGCGCTCGTGGAAGAGGCCGTTGAGATCGGTGACATTGTGCGCCTGCTGACCCTGCAGACGGGTGTGGCATCCATAGTGGAGTTCACCGTTCCGCATGACTCACACGTCATCGGCAGCACCGTGGGCGGGATCGACTGGCCGGAGGACGCCACCTTGGTTGCCATTCTGCGGGACCAGGCTCCCATCACGCCCACCCGTGATGACGTCCTGGACGGCGGTGACGAGCTCTTCTTCGTCACCACCATTGCGGCGGAGGACGGCCTGCGGGCCCTGTTGTCACCAGCGTCCGATGACGGGAACGAAACCCGCGAGAGTGTTCCGGACGTTGCCGATCAGTCTGCTGAGGACGACGGCTTCGACGGCTGAGGGGCCGGCTTGGTGACCAGCCAAGCCACCCAGAGGCCCAGAATGTAGAGCGGGGCCCCCATCAGCAACCTGGTGGTAGCCAGTGCTGTGAGTCCAGGCTCGCCCATGAAATACAGGGGCACCTGCACCACCAGGCGCAATCCAAGCACTGCCACCACGATCCACGTACCCAATTTGTAGGCCCGGAGCCTTTCCGGGTCCTTTCGCCACTCAAGTCCCTCGTTGCGCACGAACCCAAAGAGCAGTCCGGCGACAGGCCATTTAAGGGCGATGGAGAGCACCATGGCAGCGATGTAGGCCATGTTGGTGAAGAAGCCCAGCACATAGAAATCCTCGGCCTTGCCGGTGGTGTTCGCCAACCAGGCAGAAATGCCAACGCCCACCACGCCGGCCAGCGCCTGCGTCAAGGGGCGGCGTTGGATGAGCCTGACCACAGTGAAAACCGCGGCAGCAACCAAAGCAGCGATGAGGGCAGGCGTCAGATCGCGGGTGACGGTGAATGCCACCAGGAACACCAGGCCCGGGACAATGCTCTCGGCGATGCCCTGCACTCCACCTGCCGATTTGAGCATGTCCACGTGGCCGGCACTGTTCCTGTGAAGGCCCGCCTTCTCGGCATAACCGGCAGCAAGATCCGACATGCTGGGTCCGTCCGCGGTGGATTTCGCCGGAACAGTCAACGGTGACTCATCACTGTTGGGCGTCACACGCCCGGTGTCCTTTGGTTCTGATCCGTTGGCCACGGTTATAGGTGCTCCTGACGGGAAAGTATTTCGTAGCGTGGATTGAACATGGCCGGAAGGCCGTCGAGCTGGGTCACCATGCCCTCGAGGCGAAGCTGCACCCCCGCCTCGATACCCGGAACGCGGGTCCTGCCCAGCCAGATCACGCGGAGGCGGTCAAAGGGCTTTCTGGCTCCCCCGGCCCCGGCACCTGGTTGGGTGCCGGGCCGCAAGGCATCAACCACTACAGCGGAGAAGAACGGTTGTTCGCTGGGCGGCTGGTGAGTCACGGATTCGATGAACCCTGTGCATACCGCCCTGCCCCGGCCCGGCAGATCCCTTACGCCCTGACTCTGGTGCTCTTGGCCGGCTCCTCCGCTGATGCCCGAAGTGTCAGCCAATCTGGGTGATCTCCGGCCCTCGCTCCGGCTGCTGCATTTCCGGGGCTGCCTGCGGCGCGCCGGCTTGTCCGGGCACTGCTGCGTCCTTGGGGAGGCGGAGCTGCAGGAGTTCGCGCGGAGGCATCGGATTGTCGCCACGTACCACCACAACCCGGCGGAAGAGTTCCTCCAGGCCTGCTGCGGCTTCCCGCTCAAGAGCAGCCTGCCCTCCCAGCACACCGCGGAGGAACCAGCGGGGACCGTCAACACCCATGAAACGGGCCGCACGGAACCCACGGCTGCCATCCGCAGCTTCTGCTGGCAGCTTGGCCACCAATTCAGTGCCGAACGAGCCGGTAATCTCCTCGGTCTCGCCACCTTGGCTCGACACGGATTCCGTGATCTGTTCCCGGATCTCGTCCCACAAACCTTCGGATCGTGGAGCTGCAAAGGCCTGGAGCTGCAAGCTGGAACCCTCGAGGTCCATGGTTACGGCAACCACCCGCTGGGTGGCCTCTTCCACTTCGAGCCTCAGCTGGAGACCTTCGGCCGGAGCAATCAGCAGCGCACCGAGGTCAACATAGCCTTCACGGCTTTCGATCTCATCAATATCCAAGGGGCCCTTGGCCAGCCGGAAGTCACCCCGCGTGCCGGCTGCATCGCCGGCCTCCGGGTTTTGCGCCGCAGCACCGGATTCCTCAACAGTGCCGGCGGTTTCCGACCGCTCATCCTTGGACTTTTTGCCGCGCCCAAAAAGCATTGGGTTTTCTCCTTAGTAGTGGTCTATCCCCAAGTAAACCGCAACCACGCTGAACAACGGCAATGCACCAGCCATTCAGTCAGCGTTGCATGCCGGGTTCGGTAGTTTGCTCAGGCCTTCGTTACATTGAAGCCGCCCGTGGACCCGAACCCGCCGGTGCCCCGAACGGATTCGGACAGCTGCTCAACAGCCACGAACCGCGCGTATTCAACGCGCTGAATCACCATTTGGGCAATTCTATCGCCGCGCTTGAGGTCGATGGCATGGTTTTGGTCCGTGTTCAGCAGCGTTACCGCGATTTCGCCACGGTAGCCTGCGTCAACAGTGCCGGGAGCGTTGACGACGGTGAGACCATGCTTGGTGGCGAGCCCCGACCGGGGGTGGATGAGTGCCACGAATCCGTCGGGCAGGGCGATGGATACGCCCGTGGGAACCAGCTTCCTCTCGCCCGGGGCAAGGTGCACGTCCTCACGGGCTCGAAGATCAGCACCGGCGTCTCCCGGGTGCGCGTATGACGGGGCTTCCAGCCCGGCGTCGAGCATTTTCAGCTCCACCTCCAAGGTTGGTGCACCGTAAGCTGCGGTGGTGTCGCTGCCGTCCGCAGTGGCGGGGGCGGCATCTGAATTGAAAACTGCGGTCTCATTGCTCACAGTGGTCCATTCTACGGGGACAGCAAAGCCAGCCCCTGGCAGGTCCGCGGACAACGGTGCCCACTGGACGCAACGGCACTCCCCTGACCGATAAGCTGGACCCATGCCTACGTCTGACCAGTCTTCGCCCACTCCTGCCCGGAACTCCTCCTCGGCCGGGGTGGTGTACACAGAAAAGCTGTGGCCCTCCGTGTGGATCTGGATCGTGGTGGTAGGCCTGTCCGGCGCGGGCATCCTGATGTTTGGCCCTATCAGCGCTGCCACCGGCATCATCGCAGCTCTGGTGCTGCTGGCCATCATGACCACCATGTTGGTTCTCTCCACGCCAACAATCACTGTGACGTCCGATACCGTTCGGGTGGGCCGGGCGAGCATCGACCGTAAGTTCGTCGGTACCGTCCAGGCGTTCAAGAAAGCCGAGGCGACGGCAGAACGGGGTCCCCGACTGAATGGCCTCGCCTACATGTGCTTCCGTGGTTGGATTGATCCGGTGGTCAAGATTGAGATCACCGACCCCGCAGACCGCACGCCGTATTGGCTGGCGTCGTCGCGCAGGCCGGACGAACTCGTCTCGGCACTGACCACCACGCGCAGCTAAAGGCCGCCAACAAAAGCGGCCTAGCTCTCGCACTCAGTGCAATACAGGTGGCCGTTACGCTCGGCCGCGATTTGAGACCTGTGCTTGACCAGGAAACAGTTGAAGCACGTAAACTCATCCGCCTGGGCCGGCATGACCTGAATAAGGAGTTCTTCTCCTGAAAGATCAGCCCCGGGCAATTCGAAGCCGTCGGCAAGCTCGGTCTCATCCACGTCCACAGCAGAGGATTGCTTCCCCGACTGGCGCGTCTTGAGCTCCTCAAGGGAATCCTCGCTGGCGTCTTCCTCGGTTTTGCGAGGGGCATCGTAATCGGTGGCCATGGTCCTTCTCAGTCCTCCATACCTGCTGCGGGTGGGATCGCCCGGTCTCGCGGATATATCTACTGCCGGTGTAAGGGTGCAACGTTGGGCACCCCGGTTTTGTGCCCGATATCGGGCAGATTGTCCTCCCCCCAACCCCGGAAGTCCATACCCGCGATCTTTGCCCGAAAGTAGCTGGCATTCGGCCGGTTTCGTCGGAATATCACGGCACGCCCTTGCTCCTAGTAGGAAAAGGGCCCGCCGGGTGGCAGAGTTTCGAATGTCAGTTATGCCATGTGGTGGAGGGTGTTATGCAGGATCTACGACTGGTAGGCGTCCACGACGACGGCGGGCATCTGCTCTTGAGCGGCCCGGGCGGTGCGATGTTCCAGCTTCCGATCGACGAAGCCCTCAGGGCAGCGGCGAGCCGGACCCCTGCCCAAGTGGCCGCGCGCGCCTCCAATGCACCTATCGCCATGTCCCCCAGGGACATTCAGTCCAGGATCCGCAGCGGCGCCACCGCAGCAGAAGTCGCGGAGCTCTCCGGCCTTCCCCTTGCCAACGTCCAGCGGTACGAGGGTCCAGTCCTGGCAGAGCGTGAGTACGTCGCCCGGCAGGCACGGGCCATCGAGGTCGCATCTCCCGTACCTGGCCACGACACCTATCGTTCGGCTTTTGGCGACAATCCGGCCACGCTGGGCGACATGGTGGATCACAGGCTTTCGGCCCACGGCATAGATTCCTCCACCGTCGAGTGGGATTCGTGGCGCCGCCAGGACGGTTCCTGGACCGTCGTCGCACGCTTCGAAACCGTGCCCGGCACCCACGGCAGCATCGGTGAAGAGCCTCCCGCCATGTGGACCTTCAGCCCGCAGCGCAAGTCGCTCCAGAACGCCAACCGTTGGGCTCAGCAACTCAGTGAACTGGAGCCCTTGGATGGCCCCGTTCCGGCACGAAGGCTCGCCGCTGTCTCTGACCGGCCTTTCGACTTTGAAAGCGAGGGCGACACAGCCGCGCGGGCCGCAGCCAAGGAATCGGACAGCCTCTTGGAAATGCTCCGGTCGCGGCGCGGTCAGCGCCTGGGCGTTGACGAGGACGGGGATGACGCGTTGGCTGTCCTCCTCAGCAACGTACCCGCTGCCCACCCGCGGCCCGGCGAGGACGTTGCTGACGATCCGCAGGAAACGGCAGCAGCCGATCCGGAGCCCACGCCTCAGGCCGATGAACCCGCCCGCAAGGACGGACGCCCCTCCATGCTGTCGCGTTTGAGCCTGGCGCCGAGGCACGTCGAATCCCATGACGACGACGATTCACTCAAGCTCCATAACGGCGTCAGCACTGAGACGCGGGAAATCACAGTGGTGGCCAGTCCTCTGCGCCCCGTTACATCGCTGGCCGGTCGCAAGCCGGCGGGGCTTGACGAACTCCTCGGTGGCAGCAGCACTCCCCGGGCCGAGGAAGAGTCCCCGCGCGACGAGTCCTTCAACGAGAACCACGGAGAAAAGCCCACCGCTGAGGGCGCCGAGGATGCCGGGGCTCCCAAGGACGCAGATGCTCCGGCGGAGCGGCAACCGTCGCGGCCCAAGAGGTCCAGCATCCCCAGCTGGGACGAGATCGTCTTTGGGGCCCGCGGAGACTAATTCCGTGGCGAAGCTCTACTGACGGTGGAGTTCGCCCGCGCCGGGCCAGAGGCAGGCGTCAATGTCGAAGGGAAGCGGTTGGTCCGCTCCCGCCATCAAATTGGCTCCATGCGCCGTGACGCGTCGCATGTAATGGCGGCGGCACAGTGTCTCGTAACCCACCACTCCCGCAAACGGAGCATCGTCCGTGGGAGCGACATCGCCCACCATCACTTGCTCACCCTCCACTACCATGATGCCGTTCAGCGTGCGGGCGTTCTGTGTTGCCCGGCGTCCGCACCAGCACAAAGCTTCGACCTGCAAAACCTGCACCCTGTCGGCGAGCTCGATCAGCCGCTGCGAACCTGGGAACAGCCTGGTACGGAAGTCGGACGTAATGCCAAACGCGAAGACATCAACGTCCATCTCATCAACAACCCGAGCCAGCTGCTCCACTTGGGGCGGCGAGTAGAACTGTGCCTCGTCACAGATGAGATAGTCCACACGAAGTCCACTGGTACGCCGAACCACCACTTCGTCCCAGAAATCGGTGTGGTCTTCCACCTCCACCGCGTCGGTTTGAAGGCCCAGCCTGCTGGAGATGGTGGAATCCCCGGCCCGGTCGTTGCAGCTGAAACGAACGCCGCCCCGGCCCCGCGCACGGTGGTTGTGGTCCATCTGGAGAGCCAAGGTGGACTTGCCGCAGTCCATGGTGCCTGAAAAGAAGACCAGCTCAGCCACGTTTGCCCTTCCTGCCGGCAGCGGCGAAGCACAGCAGTGGAACCTCACGCTCGGCCTTCGTCAGCGAACCGTGCTGGCCCACTACCTCCAAGGATGCCGGGCGGGCACGGCGGGTGTCGTAGAGTGCCAGGGTGTCGCGGGCGGCAATCATGACATCGCCAATCCGGGGAGCGACCTCCGGACGCACCGTGCCGAACAAGCCTGCTTCCACGGCCTCGTCCCGGCTGAAAGCCCAGATCCGTTCGCCGAAACGCCGACGCCAGGCAGCAAGGAGTGATTCGCGGTGGGAATCGGTGGCATCCGGTTCAAGGTAGAGGTGCACCATCCTCGGCTCCCCCGCGGTGTGCCGGACACCGGCCACCAGCGATTCATCAGCGGAGTAGTCGATCCGCTGGGATTCGGGAACGTCCAGCATTCCATGGTCGCCTGTCAGCAGAATGGTGGTTCCTGCGGGCAACGTTGCCGAGAGCCTCTTCACCGTGGAATCGAGTTCTTCGAGTTGGTGTTCCCAACGGTCCGACTGGCAACCGTAGCGGTGGCCCGCTTTGTCGAGCTCGTTGACGTAAAAGTACATCAAGGACCGGCCGCCACCGGACATCGCTTCTGCAGCTGCGGCAGTCCGCGCATGGAGAGTGGTGCCGCCCACGAAGCGGCTGCCCCGCAGTGCAGCCTGGGTCATCGGGGAATTGCCGAACTGGGGCAAGCTCACGGTCACAACGTCCAGCTCGGAGGCCAGACGTTCAAAGACTGTTGCATGAGGCTGCCATTGCGCAGGGTCCACCTGCGGATCCCAGTTGCCTAAGAGGTTAACTACCTTGTCCTGCGCGGGATCGAGGACGTCGTATCCCACCATGCCGTGCTGTCCCGCGGGCAAGCCTGTGCCAAGACTCGCGAGCGAAGCCGCCGTTGTGCTGGGGAACGCCGAATCGATCCACTGCGGCACGCTCCTCTGCCCGCCGGCAAGAACCGACCGGATGAACGGCGTATGGGAGGCCTTTTGCTTCAGCAGGCTCCGGCCCAGACCATCCGCCAGGACCACACAGACACGCTGGGCTGACGGCAAGCTGAGGTGGTTGGTGAATCCTGGAATCCCCAGGGAGGCGGCGGAACTCGTGAAGACTTCAGCGATCGACTTGCTCCCGAAGAGAGGGGGCGAAGGGAGGTCGGCAGCGTGCCTTGTCCCGCTTGGAGCGTCGTTCTGGTTCTGTGCAGCGTCCCTCAACGCTGGTGTCCGCGGCTCAGGCGGTTGCTGAAGACGCCCGAACGAGGCCTTGGAGCGGGAATGCTTGCATGCTGGACCGGGCCGGGATTTCCTGTATTGACAGCACGCAGCGCACGCGCAAACAACTTGGCGTCCTGCACGGCCTGCAGCCCGTCCGCCTCGGCGCTGATACGCAAGACGATGTCTTCCTGGGCGATGGTTCCGCTGTAGCCGTGGTCTGCCTCGCATTGGGGATCCCCACAGCTGGCGGGGCCCATATCCAACCGTTGCCCGCCGGACCAGGCGATGGAAACCGTCAGTTCCCGAACGGGATCCGACGGCTTGTAATCCTGCGGCTGCGAGTACATGTAACTGAGGACCACGGAGCGGATTTGGGCAACCGGCACAGATTCCGTAGAGATCTGAGCAACGATCTGCTCACCGGCTTCGTCCAACTGCTGGTCATCAACGTGGGTTATTACCAGCATGTCCTCCGTGAGAACCAGCACAGTAATGTGCCTGCGGACCTCGGCACGGTCGAAGTGCGTTTCCAAGTGCACCAAGTGCGACAGGCACTCCCTGCCATCCAGTGCATCGTCCACGACGTCTGCAACCAACCGCGGGTAGAAACCTGCCTGCTGCAAAGCCTGGTCCAGGCTCTGTCCCTGCGAGCTATGGTTGTGCGAGGTGTGGTGCCCGGTGTTGGACGGGCGTGATTGAGGCGTCGGAGACTGGGTGCTCATTCCCCCATTTTCACAGATCGCTTGGTGACTTCCTAACCGTGCGCTCCGCCCCCTGTGGCTAACTTCGCATCGCGCGGCGGGCACTGTCGGTGCGCTGGGCTGCGTTGCCGATCCACACATCGGCACCCAGTATCGTTGCGCCCGAGGGACCAGCCAGTACGGGGTTGAATTCCACCAAGGCAATTCCAGGGTGGTCATCCTTGAGCTTGGCCAGCCTGGCGGCAATATCTTCCAGGGCTGCGATGTCCACGGCAGGCAAGCCTTGGTAGCCGAAGAGTTTCCGGGAAGCCCTGGGTGAGCGGATGACATCATGCAGGTCCGCCGCTGAGAGTGGCGGCACACGATGAGCCCAGTCGTCCAAAAGGTTCACGGCATCGCCGGCCAAACCAAAGGACAGGACCGGGCCCAGCAGAGGGTCCTCCATGGCCCGGAACGTGCAGGCCTGCCCCACCGGAGCCATGGCCTGGACCTCCAGGGACGGCGATCCGTAGGGTTCCAGCGCACGGCGCATCTGGGCTATGTTCTGCCGGAGGGATTCGGCGTCCTGGATATCAAGGCGGACTCCACCCAGATCCAACCGGTGCCGCAGTGCGGGATCCGTGGTCTTCAGCACCACGGGCCACCCCGCGGTATCTGCCGCCAGGACAGCCTCATCCGGTGTGCCGAACCCGAATGTGGGCACTACCTCGATGCCGTAACCTGCCAACAACGCAGCGGCAGCGCCGGCGTCGAGCTTTCTGATCTTTTCGCCCGTGACCCCGGCCAGCATTGTTGTCAATGCTTCCCGCGTGCCGTCGGCATCGCAGCCCCCAGGTTCGACGAACAGTCCTTGATCCCTGTCGCGCCACTGGGCATAGCGGACGATGGCCGCCAACGCGGCAACGGCGGCACCGGCATTGGAGTAGCAGGGCAGCACGGTCCTGCCCGCTGCCCCCACCATCCCCTCCACGTGGACGGAGGGGTCCAGGATTCCCGTGAAGGCGGCAACCACTGGCTTACCAGCCTCGGCACTGCATTCGGCAAGTACTGCGGCCAGGGACTCCACGGTGAGCCCGCGCGCAGGAAGCAGGGCGGCAACCACAGCGTGGACGGACTCGTCTGCCAGGCTCTCCTGCAGGCTGGACCGAAGGGCAGGAAGGGCAATCGACATGCCGGCGTCGAGGTCCACGTCCGTCACCAGACGGTTCACGTCCAATCCAAGCGGACCTGCGCTGTCCGAGACCACTTTGCCCAAGGCCACGGAATTGGAATAGACGGCAACGCCGGGGCCCTTCGGCAGTGCCTGCGAGGACGCGATTTGTGCGATATCCATGAGCTGCTCAATGGTGTCGACGCGGATAACACCGGCTTGGCGCATCATCGCATCAACTGCCGCAGCCGGTGCCTGGGTGGTCCGGACCTCGTGCCCGGGCGGAAGGCTCAGCCCGGTGACATCGGACTTGGCCACGATAACGGGCTTGCTGCGGGACAGCCGGCGTGCCAGCCGGGAGAACTTACGGGGGTTTCCGATCGACTCCAGGTAGAGGCCAACGGCGGAAGTATCGGCGTCGTCCTCCCAATATTGCATGGCGTCGTTGCCCGATACGTCAGCGCGGTTGCCCGCGGACAGGAATGAGGAAAGACCGAGCCGACGGCGGCTGGCAGCCGCGTATACGGCCACGCCAACAGCGGCCGACTGGCTGAACAAGCCCAAGCTGCCCCTGGGCGGCATGGCGGGGGCCATGGAAGCGTTCAGGGACACGGCAGGGTGGGTGTTCAGGATCCCAAGCGACTCCGGGCCGATCACGCGCATGCCGTTCGCCCGGGCGCGCCGCACCAACTCATGCTGGCGCATCAAGCCGCGTTCTCCGTCGTCGGCGAATCCTGCCGTCGCCACCACGATGCCCTTCACGCCTGCCGCAGCGCAGTCGTCCACCACCGTGGGCACTTCTTCGTAGGGAACGGCGATGATGGCCAGTTGTACCGGGCCCGGGATTTCGGACAACCTGGCGAAGGAGATCATGCCGGCGAGTTCGAAAGCTTCGGGGTTGACGGCATACACCGGCCCCTTGAAGCCGCCCTCGATGATGTGCTCCAGCAGTTGATAGCCCACCGTCCCCCACTTGCGGCTGGCACCGATAACAGCCACGGACGACGGCGACAACAAGTCCCGGACGCTCCGCGCCTCAGCGCGGTGCTCACGAGATTCCATGACGGCCCTGGACTTCTCCGTGGGGTCGATGTTGAACTCAACGCTGACGACGCCGTCGTCGAACTGGCGCGTGAGGTCATAGCCCGCGTCGGCAAAGACCATCAGCATTTTCCGGTTGTCCGGCAGGACCTCGGCGGTAAAGCGCCGGATCCCGTTCTCCCGGGCCGCCACAGCCAGATGCTCAAGGAGGATCGACCCGATGCCCCGGCCCTGGTGGGCGTCGGAAATGTTGAAGGCAACCTCGGCCTCGGTGGGATCGTCCAACCGGTCGTAGCGGCCAATGCCCATGATCTCGCCACCGATGGTGATGACGAACGCCACCCGGTTGATGTGGTCCACTTCCGTGAAGCGCCTGACTTCCTTGCCGGAAAGTTTTGGCTTGAAGGAAAAGAACCTCATGTAGATGGATGCCTGCGACTGGCCGGCGTGGAACGCTTGAAGTGCATCGGCGTCTTCGGGTCTTATTGGCCTGAGGTGGGCTGTTCCGCCGTCGCGCAGGACGACATCGGCCTCCCAATATTCCGGATAAATGCCGACGCCGGGCTGATCCACCATAGGCTTAGCCTAGCTAAAACATCCGCAGTACAACTTTCAAGGATCCACCGACCCCATGGCCCGCAGCCAAACTTCCGCACGCAAAGGCGAGCCCCTCGGAGATTTCACCGAGAACATCGTCGATATCGACGTCACTTCCGAGATGGAAGGCTCCTTCCTGGAGTATGCCTACTCAGTGATTTATTCGCGCGCCCTTCCGGACGCGCGCGACGGACTCAAGCCCGTTCAACGGCGCATTCTGTACATGATGGCGGACATGGGTTTGCGCCCTGACCGTGGCCACGTCAAGAGCGCACGCGTGGTGGGCGAAGTCATGGGCAAGCTCCACCCGCACGGTGATGCCGCCATTTATGACGCCATGGTCCGCATGGCGCAGGACTTCTCCCTGCGCCTGCCGTTGATCGATGGCCACGGCAACTTCGGCTCGCTCGACGACGGACCGGCCGCCCCCCGTTACACCGAGGCACGGCTCGCGGCCGCTGCGCTGACCATGACGGACCACCTCGATGAAGATGTGGTGGACTTCGTCCCCAACTACGACAACCAGCTGACGCAGCCGGACGTGCTCCCGGCCGCTTTCCCCAACCTGCTGGTCAACGGCACCACCGGCATCGCGGTGGGAATGGCCACCAATATGGCTCCGCACAACCTGGTGGAGGTCATCGCTGCGGCACGTCACTTGATCGCGAACCCGGACGCCACGCTGGATGAGATCATGCGGTTCGTTCCCGGACCGGACCTCCCCACCGGTGGCCGCATCGTTGGTTTGGACGGGATCCGCGACGCATACGCCACGGGCAGGGGTTCCTTCAAGACCCGCGCCAAGGTGGAGGTGGAGCAGCTCTCTGCCCGCCGCACCGGCCTGGTGGTCACTGAGCTTCCCTACATGGTGGGCCCGGAAAAGGTCATCGAGAAGATCAAGGATGCCGTCAACGCCAAGAAACTGACGGGCATCAGCGACGTAGTGGATCTGACGGACCGCAACCACGGCCTCCGCTTGGTGATTGAGCTCAAGAACGGTTTCAACCCCAACGCAGTCCTCCAGCAGCTGTACCGCTATTCGCCCATGGAAGATTCCTTCGGCATCAACAACGTCACCTTGGTGGACGGCCAGCCGCAAACGCTGGGCCTCCTGCAGCTGTTGCAGGTGTATGTGGAGCACCGCCTGAATGTGGTCCGCCGCCGGACCGCCTTCCGATTGGGCAAGAAGAAGGACCGCCTGCACCTGGTGGAGGGCCTGTTGATCGCGATCGTGGACATCGATGAGGTCATCCAGATCATCCGTTCCTCCGATGAAGCCTCAGCTGCGCGTGAGCGGTTGATGTCCATCTACGACCTCACCGAAATCCAGGCCAACTACATCCTGGAACTGCGGCTGCGGCAGTTGACCAAGTACTCGCGTCTGGAACTGGAGAAGGAACAGGACGAACTTCGCCGGGAAATCGAGGCGCTCGAAGCCATCCTGGCCTCGGACGAGTTGCTTCGCGACCTCGTGTCCGGTGAGCTTGCAGTGATTTCCGAGAAGTACGGCACACCCCGCCGCACGGTGCTTCTTGAATCGGAAGCGGTGTCCCCCACAGTGGCCGCTGCCCTCGCTGCTTCGGTGCCCGGCCCCAAGGGCAAGGCCGCAGCACTTCCCTTGGAGATTCCGGATGACCCCTGCTGGGCTTTGCTCAGTGTTTCCGGCCAGATAGCCCGGACTTCCAACCAGGAGCCGTTGGCTGAAGCCGGACCGCGGGCTAAGCACGACGTCTTCCGGTCAGTGGTGAAAACCACCGCCCGCGGCGAGATCGGGGCGGTCACATCGCAGGGCCGCATGCTGCGCCTTCAAGTGATGGATATGCCCGTGCTGCCGCCGACGTCGGGCCTTCCAAACCTGGCTGGAGGCGTGCCGGCGAAGGACTTCATCACCCTGGTCAAGGGCGAGACCCTGGTTGCCTTCGTTCCCCTGGACGCCATCCTTGCCATTGGCACGGTTCAGGGCGTCGTGAAGCGGGTTCAGCCGGACTATCCGCTGAACCGCGAAGATTGGGAGATCATCGCCCTGAAGGATAAGGATTCGGTCCTGGCTGTGGAACCGGCACAGGACGACGACGTCGATCTCGTCTTTGTGACGAGGCAGGCCCAGTTGCTGCGATTCAGTGCGTCCAACGTCCGTCCGCAGGGACGAACCGCGGGTGGAATGGCCGGTATCAAGCTCGCCGCCGGTGACGATGTGATCCACTTTGGTACCGTACGCGCCAACGATCCTGCCGCCGTCGTGGTGACTATTGCCGGCACCAACGGAGCTTTGCCGGGCACGGCTCCCGGAACCGCAAAGGTGACGGCTTTCGAGGAATACCCCGCCAAGGGCCGGGCTACTGGCGGCGTCCGCGTCCACCGCTTCCTTAAGGGTGAAGACACCCTGCTGCTCGCCTGGGCCGGACATGGTCCCGCAAAGGCGTCGTCCGCGGCCGGTGTCGCACGGGCCCTTCCGCATGAGCATGGCCGCAGGGACGGCTCCGGCGTGCCACTGTCCCAGCCCGTGGAAGCGATCGGCCCGAGCATGGCGTGGGCTGAGGCTGCAGAGTAGACGCAGGCGCAGCGAGGCCCGGCGGTTGTCACCGCCGGGCCTTCGTTGCTGCTGTGGCATCCGGGCCACCTGCATGGGCTAGCCGGTTTGGTTGAGGCTCAGAATATTTCCTTCAGTGTCAAGGAACCATGCTGCGGCGCTCCCATCCGGCATGGTGGCGACACCGTTCTCAGTCTTCAACCCGGGGAAATCGTAGTCCTCGAACGTGACTCCCTTGTCCCGCAATTCCGCCACCGCTGCGGCGACATCGCTGACCATCCAACCCATTTGCGTGTTCTTGGCAGTCCCCGCATTGGGTGTTTGATAAAGGAAGAATCCGGTCCCATCGCCGCACCTGTATTGGAGGTTGTCATCGGCGTCCGGATTTTCGGGTTCCAACCCGAGCTTTTCGCTGTAATAGGCACGTGCCCGGGCTATGTCCTGTGCCGGTAGAACGGCACCAACCTGCTGATCCTTGAGCATTGTTTTCTCTTTCCGGCTCTCCCCCCGGAACGAACTCTACTCTTGGGCGCTTCGCTTAGAAATCGGAAAACGACACCATATTTCATGGCCCGCAAAGGGGTGTCCGCTGGATCGCCTTAGACTGGCCGCATGCCTATCATGCCTGACGAAAAAGACTGGACCTGGGTCCTCTCCGAGCCCTGCCCCGAGTGTGGTTTCGACGCCGCCACGGTGACTCCCTCCACGGTGCCGGGGACAGTGCTGAACATGCTCCCCCGATGGCGGGCAGTCCTGCGGCGGGAGGACGTAGCGACTCGTCCCAACGATCACACCTGGTCCACCCTTGAGTACGCATGCCACGTCCGCGACGTCTTCAGCCTGTTCGACCAGCGGCTGAATCTGATGCTGGCCGAAGATGATGCCACGTTCGCCAACTGGGACCAGGACCAGGCAGCCATTGACGGCGAATACACCTCGGCCGATCCACGAACCGTGGCCGATGAATTGGACGCTGCAGGACAGGAAATTGCCGAGTCCTTTGCCCGCGTGGTGGAAGATGACTGGCAGCGAACCGGGATGCGCAGCAATGGCTCGTCGTTCACCGTACTGACGTTTTCGCAGTACTTCCTGCATGACGTCGTCCATCACCTGCACGACGTGGACGGCTAGCTCACGAGCAGCACTCTCTCCCAGGTCATGCTGCGGTTCACGGGCGTATAGCCCATGCCGAGGTACAACTCCAGCGCTCCGGTGGGATTGGCTGAGTCCACGTCCAGCGAGGCTACGTCCATGCCTGCTTCCGAATACCGCCGCATGGCGTCGGCCAGCAAGGCTTGGGCAATCCCCCGGCCACGGTATGCCCGCCGCACGCCAAGGAGCTCGGTGTAGCCCTCTGTGAAGCCGCGGTCTGCGGCGGCGTCGGGATCGAAGCTTGCCAACTGGTATCCGGCCACTTCGCCAGTGCCGCCGTCGATGACCACGGCACTGAGGTCATGCCTGGCAGTGGGTTCTTCAATGGTGAACCGCCACGACTCCTGGTCCCTCGGTTCACTCCCCCAGTGATCCCTGAAAGCATCGTTGTGCGCCAGACGGACTGCCTCGAACAGGGAAGCGTCCAGGTTCCTCAGTTCCAGTCCTCCATCAAGCCTTGCGTGCGGGAGCTCCGCGGACAATGGCCGGTGCATTTCGTTGAACCAGCGCACCGCTCCGTAGCCATGCCCCATCAGCAATGCGGCCTGGTGCTCGTGCTGCTCTTCGGTCTGGATACGGAGCCGGGGAGGAGCGGTGGTGTTACCCGCAGCTTCATCGGACTGGAACCGCGCACGGACCTGTGCTTCCTGCCAGGCCAGGACTGCGGAGCCTATGCCGCGCTGCTGCCACTCGGGGTCAACGCATGCCATTCCGGTGGCTTTGTCGCCCGTCGGGTTCTTCATGATGCGCCCATAGGCTCGCGCCACGCCGTCGCCATCCACTCCCAGGAGTGTGCTCGTCTCCGCCGGATTCTTGGAAGACTCCAGGACGTGGATCAGATCGCCTCGTTTCTCGAACCAGGCGGGGTGCTCGACGGCGGCCGTCCGGGCTATCAGTGCAGCCCAGATATCGAGGTCCTCCAGAGTGGCGGGCCTCCACTGGAGGCCCGTCACCGCGACGTCGGGCATGGAGTGGCTTGCGTCTTCGAAAGGCATGCCAACAGGCTACTGAGGAGTAGGCTCTCCCACCAGCTCCGCCGCGCCCGCGCTTGGGGATACGACGCTTCCTGAACCGCACAACTCAAGACGCGCATCCGAGGGGTCAATGTCGTCCGGATTGTGTGTGACCAGGACAACCGTGACGTCCTTAAGCCCTTGGCGGAGGATAGACATCATTTCCCGCGCGGAAGCAGCGTCCAGATGAGCCGTTGGCTCATCCAGCAACAACACCGAGGCGCCGGTCAGGAGCGTTCTGGCCATGGCCAGGCGCTGCCGTTCGCCACCGCTGAGGAACGAACCGCCGGGGCCTATCCGCGCATCGAGTCCGTCTGGAAGTCGCTCCACCACTGCATCAAGTCCGACGTCGGCCAGCGCCTTGTGCATCTCCGCCTCGCTGGGTTTCGTCCCGGCAGCCCGGCTCAGGAGCAGATTCCCACGGATCGTGGAGTCAAAGAGATGCGCCTCCTGGGGGCACCACGCGGCAGAACCCGTCAAGTGCGCAGTTCCCTGTGTGAGCGGCAGGAAACCGAGCAGCACGGACAGCAGCGTGGACTTCCCCGCTCCGGATGGTCCTGTGATGGCGAGCCAGCGACCTGGTTCGGCCGCGGCGGTGAGGCCTGTGAAAACGTCAGGTCCGCCGGGCCACGCGGCCGCTGCATCTTTCAACTCGAGCCCTGCCTTGCCGGCGCGGTCAGGCAGTGGCCGCGGTCCGTCGTCGTGGCCTTGCGGACCGTTCACAGCAGCAGGTGCATCCAACGCTCCGGAGGCCGCTACCCGCCCCAGGACCGCTGCGAGCGCGGGGGCTTGGCGTACCGCGGAAACGATGCCGCCGAATGGGTCCACCAGGGCCAGTTGTAGGAGGACAATCACGGCGACGAGCTCAGGGGCTGCGGAGCCGTTGGCTACCGAAGGGGCGCTGAGGACGCCGGCCCACACTGCGGCCAGCGAACAGGCGAGAACGATCACGGCCTGCCCGAGCCCTTCAGCCCAGGCTGAGCGCTGCGCTGAAACGGTGGCGGCACGGTCTTTGGCACGCAGTTCCTCAAGGACAGGCAGTCCCACTGCGTTGGCAGTCAGCTCTGCCCTTGCGTCCAAGGCCGCAGCCACTCCCTTCAGCACCACGGAGCGCATTTGCTGTTCCGCTGTGGCGGCGTTCCGGTCTGCCATGACTGCAAGGAACGGGGCAACCGCTACACCGATCACTGATGCCACCAGCACAGCGGGCAGCGCGGCGGGCAAGACGATGGCGGTGGCTGCCAGCGCGGCTCCCCCCACGCCCACAGCAGTGATGGGAGGCAAGACGACCCGTGGCAGGAGGTCGCGGAGGGTGTCGATGTCGTCCACCACCGAGCCAAGGACGTTGCCGCCTTGGAGGAGCTTCCGGAGCGATAGTGCCCTGCGGCTCAGGCTTGCCCACAGGGCTCCACGGAGACGGGTCATGGCCGCAAACACGGCGTCGTGTGTCAGGAGACGCTCGCAGTACCGGAGGACGGCGCGTCCGATGCCGAAGAACCTGACGCCCACAATGGCACCGAGCAGGTAGAGGATGGGCGGTTGCTCACTGGCCCGGATGATCAGCCAGCCGGACAACCCGGAAAGGGCTACGGCGAACAGGGCCGCCAGGACTGCCACCACACCAGCGGCGGCGAACTTCCATCGGACCGGGGTGAGAACTCCCAGGAGTCGCTTCACGCTCCCGGTTGTGTGCGGGCGCTCCCCCTGAGGCCCGGACCCGTGTGCAGGAATCGACGCGACAGCTGCCATGGTCGTCTCAACCACCAGGCTTTGCTTTCCCTCCCCGGACTCTAACGAGGGGCTGGAGTGCTGAGGTCCCACGGGCACAAGGTGGTCCGCGAGCGCCCGTGTGGCGGCGTCATGTGCCACGAGGATTACCGTGACAGAGCCACGGAGGGATTCGATAGCCTTCCGTACCACGCTGGCGGAGTCGTGGTCCAGGTGGGCGGTGGGCTCGTCGAGCAATAACAGGGTGGCCCCGGCCTCTACCCGTGCCAGTCCCCGGGCGAGTGCAACCCGGCGCAATTCGCCTGGGCTTAGTTCGGCAGGGTGTTTGGCTGCCAAGTGGTCCGCAGATGTCCTCTTCAGTACACGGGCCGCAGCTTCGGCGGTGTCGCCGTTGTACCCGTCCAGGTAGAGCTCGATCTCCTGCTGGACCGTTTCGGCCGCCATGACAGGGTGTTGTGGGACCCATGCCATGGCACGCATACCTGGAACACTGATGTTCCCGGTGACTGTCGCGGCATGCCCGGGTCCAATGAGTCCGGCCAGGACGCCGAGCACGGTGCTCTTCCCGGCTCCGCTGTCACCGTCCAGTGCGGTGACGCTCCCCTTAGGCGCGGTAAAGCTGAGGGGCCCGACGGCGGCTGCTGACCTTCCGCGGTAGGTCACTGTCAGCTTGGTGACCACGGTGTCGGCTTGTCCCGGGTTGTCGCCGTTACCTTGCAATCGCTGATGTGCCGGTGCTTCCAGCACAGCGTTGGTGGTTTCAAGGGCTGCCCGACCGTCGTCGCTGGCGTGATGGGCGGTTCCGAGTTCCCTGAGGGGCAGGTAGCAATCAGGGGCAAGGATCAGCGCCAACAGGCCAGCTTCCAATGCCATATCGCCGTGCACCAGCCGGACGCCGATAAACACAGCCACAACGGCCACTGAGATGGTTGCGATGAGTTCCAGGGCCAGCGCGGAGAGGAACGCCGTGCGGAGAGTGCCCATGGTTCGGCTGCGGTACTGCTCCGAGATGTCTTCGAGGGCGGCGCGCTGTTCGCTGGCCCGCCCCAGGCCCACCAGCACGGGGAGGCCTTTGGCCAGCTCCAGGATGTGTCCCGAGAGCTTCCGAAGGGTGCTCTGCGCGTCCTTGACGCTGTCTTCGGTATGCCGGCCTATCAACACCATGAACAAAGGCACCAACGGCACCGTCAGGACGATCACCACGGCACTGACCCAATCGGCAAACAGGATGCGGGCGCCGATCAGCAGCGGAACGGTTGCGCAGTTCACCAAGGCGGGAAGGTATTGCGTGTAATAGTCGTCCAGCGCATCGAGGCCGCGCGTCGCGAGAATCGCCAGGCCGCCGTCGTTCATTCCTTCCAACGGCGCTGAGCCGCCGTCGGCCAGCGTGCGCTTCAACAAGCCCGCGCGCAGTTCCTCCTTGACGCCCAGGGCGGCACGCCTGGAGGCAATACCCTGGCCCCACACGGTCAGCGACCGCAGGACCGCTCCCGCAGCACCCCATATGAGCCCGCTGTTCCAATCCTCAGACCCGGAGGCGAGACCAGCCAGCATGCCCGCCACGGCTTGTGCCATCAACACCAGGGCAAGCGCCTTGAGCGCGGACATCAAGCCGATCACGTAGAGAGCTGATCGCGTGGCCGGGCCGGAGGGGAACACGGGTTTCATGAAGGGCTTGGTCTCCCGGTTATGACTGGTCGCTGGACTGGTGGCTGGATGCTCCTGGCTCCTTGGACACCAACACTTTGGCGGCAATTGCGGGAAGGAACCCATGTGCCTCGGGGATGTGGGCGGCGCTGACACGCCTCCTGAAGACCCAGTAGGTCCAGGACTGGTATGCAATCACCAAGGGCACTCCAACGGCGGCAACAATGCTCATCAGACCCAGGGTGTAGTCAGAGGACGAAGCGTTGGAGATAGTCAGGTTGAAGGCGGGATCGATCGTGGAGGGAATGACCACGGGAAAGGCTGCCCCGAAGATCGATGCCGTGGCGCAGACTATGAAGGCGCCGAGCGCACCGAATGCCCGCCCTTCGGAACCGGCTCGTTCCAACTGCCAGGCCAGCACGACGGCGACGATCGCCGCTGCCACCAACGCCCACGTCCACGGTTTCCCGCTGAGGAACTGGACCGCCACCATCCAGCCGAGCATAGGCACTACGGCCACCGGGACCAACCGCACAAACCAACGGCGGGCACGGTGCCGCACCTCGCCGTCGGTCTTCAGGGCGAGGAATGCCAGGGCGTGCACCACGGCGAACGCCACCACCCCAAATCCGCCAAGCAGCGCATAGCCACTGAACCAGGACATAGGGCCACCCACGCGATCGCCGTTGGCGTTCAGTGGCAGGCCCGTTGTTGTCAGCGCCAAGGCCGCACCAATTCCGAACGCTGCAACGAAGGATCCGACGGCGATGGCCCAGTCCCAGCGGTTGCGCCAGCGCTCCGAGTCAACCTTGCCCCGGTATTCGAAGGCAACGGCTCGGAAGATCAAGGCCGCAAGGACGCAGAGGAGCGGCAGGTACAAGGCCGAGAATAAGGACGCATACCAGAGCGGGAAGGCAGCAAAGGTTGCCCCGGCCGCAGTGAGCAGCCACACCTCATTGCCATCCCATACTGGACCGATGGTGTTCAAAAGAACCCGGCGGTCGGTGTTGTTGCGTGCGAACAGCTTCATCAGCATGCCGACGCCAAGGTCAAAGCCCTCGAGGAAGAGGTAGCCGGTCCACAGGACGGCTATGGCCACGAACCAGATGGTTGGCAACAGTTCCATTGTCAGTTTCCCCTGCTTCTAGTAGGCGAATGCCAGGACGTCGTCGCCGGATTTGTCCGGACCATTTCCGTCGTCGTTCTTGTCGTGGTGATTGTTTGAGTCCTTCGCATGTGCCAGTTCGGGCATTGCTGAGGCCACGCCACCCCTGATGTACTTGACCAGGAGCTTCACTTCCACCACCAGGAGCACGGCATAGATGGCGGTGAGAACCACCAGCGATGTCATCAGTTCGCCCGCGCTAACGCCGGGCGAGACCGCCGCGGCTGTAAACATGAAGACCTGGTCGATGCCGTTCATGTCCGGGTTGGGGGCCACCACGAACGGCTGGCGTCCCATCTCGGTGAAGATCCAGCCGGCTGCGTTGGCACCGAAAGGCGCAAGGATCCCAAAGACTGCCAGGCGCATGAGCCACTTGGATTGGGGGACGACGCCCTTGCGGGTCACCCATAGTGCCAGCAATGCAGCGAAGGCTGCGATGCCGCCGAAACCGATCATCATGCGGAAGCCCCAATAAGTGACTTCCATGACGGGAACGTACTGGATTTCCTGGCCGGCGCGCTCACCGTACAGCGGGTTGTCCGGCAAGTGGGTGCCGTACTTTTCCTTGTACTCGCCCAACAGGCTGTTCACGCCCTTGACCTCTGTGGTGAAGTCGCCCTTGGCCAGGAAAGAAAGGATGCCGGGTACTTCAATGACTGCCACGATGTCGTCGCAGTTTGTGGCGCCAAGGTTGCCAACGCTCAGTACCGAGAATCCGGTGCCATCGTGGCAGGCGGCTTCAGCGGCAGCCATCTTCATGGGTTGCTGTTCAAACATCAACTTGCCCTGGAGGTCGCCGGTGACCGCAGTTCCCGCGAAGGAAATCATGGCCACCACGGCACCGATCCTGAGTGACTTCATCCACACGGTGTAATCAGCCTTGTCGCGGCCGGGAATCGCAGCTTCGCCGGGAACCAGCCTGCCGTCCTTGCCCACTACGTCAATGCCGTCGTGGCGGCGGCGCCACAGGTGGTACCAGGCGATCCCCAGCAGGAAGGCCCCGGCAACCCCCAGCGCACCGAACAGTGTGTGGGGGACGGCAACCAGCGCGGTGTTATTGGTGAACACGGCCCAGGCATCGGTCATCACCGGCCGGCCATCCACCATCTCAACGCCTACCGGGTGCTGCATCCAGGAGTTCGCCACGATGATGAAGTAGGCGGAAAAGACGGACCCAATGACTGCGATCCACAGGCATGCCAGATGGACGCCGCGCTTCAGCTGCTTCCAGCCGAATATCCACAGTCCCAGGAATGTCGACTCCACGAAGAAGGCCAATAGAGCTTCGAGGGCAAGCGGCGCGCCAAAAACGTCGCCAACGAAGCGGCTGTATTCACTCCAGGCCATCCCGAACTGGAATTCCTGAACAATGCCGGTGGCTACGCCCATGATGAAGTTGATGAGGAAGAGCTTTCCCCAGAACTTGGTCATCCGCAGGTACTCGGGCTTGCCCGTGCGATACCAGATGGTCTGGATGATGGCCACCACCAGGCCGAGGCCAATAGTGAGGGGCACCATCATGAAGTGGTAGACGGTGGTGATACCGAATTGCCAGCGTGCGATTTCCAAGGCGTCCATGGCTGTCCTTTGTACGGCGGACCGAAGTACGATGACGTTACTTCTACGTAGTGTAGAAAAGTACTCTTCTACACAGTGTAGAACAAACGGCGGAACACCAAACCCATTCTTCAAGTGGCGTTACACACGCGCAAGAGCTCCGCGGAGGACACGGCGCGCCGATAGTTCTACCTCACGTAGAATGAAGGCTTGAAAAGCGGTAGATTTATTGTGGAATGTTGGATCATCGCCCCCGGCAGCAGCCACCTGCACCGGGAAGCGGAAAGTAGGGACGTATAGATGGCAAGTCTTGGGGAACTGGAACGGGCAGTGATGGATCTGCTCTGGGCAGGCCAGGAGGCTGCAACTGCCAACACACTGCGTGATCTGCTCGCGCAGGATTCCGAGGCCGGCGACGGCACTGCGGGCCACCAGGGCAAGGACCTGGCCGTCACCACGGTGCTCACGGTGCTCTCCCGCCTGGAAAAGAAGGGTCTCGTGGAACGTGAACGCGGAACGCGTCCGCACCGCTACCAGGCCGTTTCAAGCCGGGCAGACCACACGGCCGAACTGATGCACGAGGTCCTGGGCTCCGCTCCGGACCGCGAAGCCGTACTGGCCCGCTTCATCGGATCCGTCACTGAAAGTGAAGCCGCTACCCTGCGCAAACTGCTCGGCTACAATTAGCCACTATGTTCTGGACCTCATACCTGCTTGCGGTCCTGGCATTGATTCTGGCGTGGCCCGTGCCCGTTTTGTTGTCGCGCGCGCAGTGGCCGGCGCGTTCTCCCTTCACAGCCATGGTCCTATGGCAGGCAATCGCCCTCGCCGGCGGCCTGTCCATGATTGGGGCCATGCTCGTTTATGGCCTTGAGCCGATAGGCGAGAACCTCATAGCCGGGCTCAAGAGTCTGGCCGGGATGGTCTTCAACAATGAACCCACAACAGCGCTGGGTTTCTGGCACCTCTTCGCGCTCTCAGCCGCGGCCCTTCTAACCGCACACCTGGTTTTCACCCTGCTGCTGACGTACTACAAAATCGAGAGGCAGCGGAGGCGTCACCGCGAACTGCTGGCCCTGCTGGCTTCACCATCGGAGGACGGTCCGGGGACTGTGGTCATCAACCACGATTCCCCCGTGGCTTACTGCCTTCCCGGCGGCGCCCGCTCGGTAACGGTACTCTCGGATGGGCTCATGGCAGCCCTGGAACCAGCCGAGCTCAGAGCTGTCCTCATCCACGAAAACGCGCACCTGTCCCAGCGCCACGATTTGTTGCTGTGGGCATTCGCGGCCTGGCGACAGGCACTCCCATGGTTTCCGACCACCCGGTTGGCGCAAACAGCCGTGAACTCCCTGATCGAAATGCTGGCCGACGACGTTGCCCTCCGTACCGAGAGCAAGGGCACGCTCATCAAAGCCATTGCGATTGTGGCCAGCGGCACCTCGCAGCCCGCCATCGGAGCCCCCACCCTCAATGCCGGAGGGGCCGTCGTCGAAGGCAATACAGTCAGCGCCACCGGTGGTGCCGACTCGCCACGTACGACGGCGTCACGCGTCAGCCGCTTGCTCTCACCACAGCCGCCACTCACCAAGGGTCTGCGCCTGCTGGTCCTGGCGGCATCTGCTCTGCTTCTGGCTGTACCAACTGCATTGTTGATCGTGCCGGGATTGTTGGGCTAGAGGAGCCCTTTACTGCGGCTCTCTGCACCTCTTACTGCGGCAGCGTGGCCTCGTACACCATGGCTGCATACGCCTCCAACGCATCTGCGCAGCCGGCAAGGAGCCCGGCGGCCTCCCCGGCTTGGGGAAGGAGAAGAACATCGCGGGATTTCAAGTCCCTGTACCAGCGCCTCAAGCGTTCCAGGCTCTGCTCTTCTTCCTCCAACTCGGCAAACGTGAACTTCTCCTGTGTAACCTCTTTGGCTATCTCCTGTTCGAACTTTCGGCAGTCCGACATGAACTCAGCCCACTCCTCCAGCCGCGCAGCCTCGTAGGCACTCCGGAAGGTCTCGGCACCTTGATTGCGCGGTAAGGCGTCTACCAACGTCCAGGAGCCCCCGCCCTTGGCCGCCAGCTCCTCCGCCCGGGCCAAACCAGAGTCGAAAGCCGGGTGCGCAGGCAAAACCCAGGTTCCCGGCGACAACGGCACGGCACCTATGCGACGCAGTTCCCGCCAGACAGCAACACGGTGCCTGGACGGTTGCGATGGAACCTGAACCAGGATTAACAACCAACGTTCATCAATCACAAACATGAATGTAGCAGCTGTTACATTGGGAAGCGTGACCACACCCGAAACTCCCCCGCCCGTACGCCCTGCCGCCGGCCAACGATGGCCGCTCTACGCGGCCGGGTTCACCACAGCCTTCGGCGCCCATGCCGTCGCCGCTGGTCTCGGTGCCGAGAGCGCCGACATCGGGTTGAGCCTCCTGGTCCTGGGAATCCTGTTGGCCCTGTACGACATCGCAGAAGTATTCCTCAAGCCCGTGTTCGGTGCACTCTCGGACCGCATTGGACCGAAACCGGTCATCGTGGGCGGGCTCCTCGCGTTCTCAGCTGCCTCCCTCATTGGCCTCTGGGCAGATCAACCCGCCCTGCTGGCCGCAGCGCGTCTGGGGCAGGGGATGGCAGCCTCGGCTTTCTCTCCGGCGTCGTCCGCAAGCGTTGCCCGACTCGCCGGGACAAAGACCGGTCACTACTTCGGACGTTACGGCTCGTGGAAAGGACTTGGCTACGCGATTGGCCCCTTGCTGGGAGCCTTGGCGATCTTGAGCGGTGGCTTCGGCTTCCTGTTCGGCATCCTGTCCGCCCTGGGGCTGGGCGTTGCCGTGTGGACCACCTTTTCAGTGCCACGCCTGGAACCGCTCCCCCGGCCCCGGTACACCATCGCGGACGTATGGAGGCAAAGCACGGAACGCTCGTTCCTTGGGCCCACCCTGGTGCTGGCCGCAGCTACCGGAGCGTTGGGCGCCGCAGTTGGCTTCCTTCCCGCGTTGGCAGCACGCGAGGGCCTGGGCACGGCGGGGAGCGTTGCCGTGGTTACCGTCTTGGCCGTCGCGTCGTCGCTCGTGCAGCCCCGCGTGGGTGCTTTACGGGACCGTGGAGCGCTGGCCGACAAGCCCGGCATGGTAGCCGGCTTGCTCTCCGTTGCAGTCGGAACACTAATGGCAGGCTTCCTCCCGGGAGCCGGCTGGATCTATTGTGCCGCTGTCCTCATCGGACTGGGCATCGGCGTGGCCACACCCCTGGCCTTTGCCCACCTCGCGGATTCGACGCCGGCGGAACGACTCGGCCGGACCATGGGCTCGGCCGAATTGGGGCGGGAACTCGGCGACGCCGGCGGACCCCTCCTGGTGGGCGGAGTTGCCGTTGCCGCGGGACTGCCGTGGGGACTCGGCGCTTTGGCGTTGCTGGTGGGGGCGGCGGCAACTGCCGCCCCATCCTCCCGCACCGATCATCCAGCGAGTGAGGCAACTCCGGTTCCTCCCAAGAACTAGGCGTCGATGCGTTCCCGGTCCAGAGTGGCCGCGCCGGCAATAATGAACTCCTTGCGCGGTGCCACGTCAGAACCCATCAAGAGGTCGAACACTTCTTCGGCACGCTGGGCACTTTCAATGCCCACCTTCCGGAGCGTCCGATGGCGCGGATCCATAGTGGTTTCAGCAAGCTGCTGTGCGTCCATTTCCCCCAAGCCCTTGTAACGCTGGATGGGCTCCTTGTAGCGCTTCCCCTCTTTGGCAAGGTTTGCCAGCAGGACGTGGAGCTCGGCCTCGGAGTAGGTGTAGATCATCTCATTGGCCTTCTGGCCCGGGTTGATCACTTCCACTCGGTGCAGAGGCGGGACCGCCGCAAAGACGCGCCCCGCTTCCACCATGGGACGCATGTAACGGAAGAACAGCGTCAGCAGCAGCGTACGGATGTGCGCGCCGTCCACGTCGGCGTCTGTCATGAGGATCACCTTGCCGTAGCGGGCTGCATCAATATCGAAGCTGCGTCCGGAACCCGCACCCACCACCTGGATCAGCGCCGCACATTCTGCGTTGGAGAGCATGTCCCCCACGGACGCCTTCTGGACATTAAGGATCTTGCCGCGAATGGGAAGCAGCGCCTGGAAATCGGAAGAGCGGGCCAGCTTTGCCGTCCCCAGCGCGGAGTCACCTTCAACGATGAACAGTTCCGAGCGGGCGACGTCGTCGGTGCGGCAGTCGGCCAGCTTGGTGGGCATCGACGAGGTTTCCAGGGCGTTCTTGCGCCGCTGGGTCTCCTTGTGCACACGGGCCGAGATGCGCGACTTCATCTCGCTGACCATCTTCTCCAACAGGAGCGCGGACTGTGCTTTGTCGTTGCGGTTGGCCGATGTGAGACGTGCGGTGATTTCCTTTTCAACCACCTTGGCCACGATGGCACGGACCGCGGACGTACCCAGGATCTCCTTGGTCTGTCCCTCGAATTGCGGCTCAGCCAAACGGACCGTCAATACAGCCGTCAGCCCGGCAAGGATGTCGTCCTTCTCCACTTTGTCGTTGCCGGCTTTGAGCTTGCGGGCATTCGTCTCCACGGCCTTGCGGAAGGTTTTCAGCAACGCGGCCTCAAAGCCCGATTGATGAGTGCCGCCCTTGGGCGTGGCGATGATGTTAACGAAGCTTCGCATGGTGGTTTCGTAGCCAATGCCCCACCGCAAAGCAATGTCCACCTCGCAATCCCGCTCCACTTCGGCGATCTTGCTGTGCCCATTCTCGTCGAGCACCGGGACGGTCTCCTTGAACTTCCCCGAACCGTGAAGGCGCCAGACGTCCGTTACGCCCGCGTCAGCAGCCAGGAATTCGACGAACTCGCTGATGCCGCCGTCGTGGTGGAAGACTTCCTCGTGGGCCCCATTCTCGCCCGGCGTTCCGGCCAACTTTCGCTCATCGCGGACAGTGATCTTCAGGCCCGGGACAAGGAAGGACGTCTGGCGTGCCCGGGATGCGAGATCGTCATAGGAGAATTTGGCATCCGGAGTGAAAATCTGCCGGTCAGCCCAGTAGCGCACCCGGGTTCCGGTGACGCCGCGCTTCGCCTTCCCCACAATATCCAGCACCGAATTTTCAACAAAAGGCTCAAAGGGTGCATCCGGGCCCGGCTTGGACCCTGAGTCCACGAATCGTCCTGGCTCGCCCCGGCGGAAGGACATCTGGTAGGTCTTGCTGCCACGATCCACCTGGACGTCCAGGCGGCTGGACAACGCGTTGACTACCGATGCGCCCACACCGTGCAAACCACCCGACGCGGTATAGGAACCGCCGCCGAACTTGCCGCCGGCATGCAGCTTGGTGAACACAACCTCGACGCCGGACAGGCCGGTTTTGGGTTCAACGTCCACAGGGATGCCACGCCCGTCGTCGTGGATTTCCACTGAGTTGTCGGCATGCAGGATCACCTTGATGTCATGGCCAAAGCCCGCCAGGGCCTCGTCCACCGCGTTGTCGATGATTTCCCACAAGCAGTGCATGAGGCCACGGGAATCGGTGGAGCCGATGTACATGCCCGGGCGCTTGCGGACGGCTTCCAGGCCCTCAAGGACAGAAAGATGCCGGGCGTTGTATTCAGAACTCGGTGCCACTCGCGGTGTGCTCCTTCGGGGGTATATCTCAGGGTGCTTCCCAGCCGTGATTCTGCTGGCAATTCAAGGCAAACACTGCCCATACTAGGCTAGCCGCGGAGGCCTCCCCGCACGGGTTGCCACTCCCGGGCAAGCCCAGGCTCCATGGTTACGTTACGTACATGTGATACGCGGACAGCGAAAGTGACCCATCCTTGCCATGGATCTGCGTCGAATGCTGGTTATATGGATGTACAGAACTACTAAGGAGGCCGACATGACAACAGCAGTTGCAGACCGCACGCTGAACGCAGCTGACCGCTGTGATCGTTGCGGAGCCCAGGCGTACGTCCGCGTTGTACTCGAGTCCTCCGGCGGTGAGCTGCTCTTCTGCGGCCACCACGCACGTGCAGTTGAAGCTACGCTTCGGCCCATGACTTCTGACTGGCACGATGAGACCGAGCGCCTCAACGAGAAGGCTCCCGTCCCCGTCGACTAGGCAGGGCACTCCGGCGAGGCAGGGCAAATCCGACTCAGTCCGGAAACTACTTTGAACAGGTGATGAGGCTCCTCCCCAACGGGAGGAGCCTCCTTACGTTAAGAGGGCTTGTGCTGCTCCGAGCTCGAGCCTAACAATGCGGCCTCTTCAAACTAAGCGGTCCAGCCAAAAAAAGCGGCCCAGTCGAGGATTCGACCGGGCCGCTTGCGTATTGCTGGAATTTTTAGTCCAAGTAGTCCCGGAGGACCTGGGAGCGGGACGGGTGCCGCAGCTTGGACATGGTTTTGGATTCGATCTGACGGATGCGCTCACGCGTTACTCCGTAGACCTTGCCGATTTCGTCTAAAGTCTTCGGCTGGCCGTCAGTCAGGCCGAAGCGCATGGCAACAACTCCAGCTTCGCGCTCGGACAACGTATCCAGGACGGAGTGCAGCTGCTCCTGCAGGAGCGTGAAGCTGACGGCGTCAGCCGGGACAACTGCTTCCGAGTCCTCAATAAGGTCACCGAACTCGGAGTCGCCGTCCTCGCCAAGAGGAGTGTGGAGCGAAATCGGCTCGCGGCCGTACTTCTGAACCTCGACGACCTTTTCAGGCGTCATGTCCAGTTCCAGGGCCAATTCTTCCGGCGTAGGTTCGCGGCCGAGGTCCTGAAGCATCTGGCGCTGGACACGGGCCAGTTTGTTGATGACTTCCACCATGTGTACCGGGATACGGATGGTGCGCGCTTGGTCGGCCATGGCACGGGTGATTGCCTGGCGGATCCACCACGTGGCGTAGGTGGAGAACTTGAAGCCCTTGGTGTAATCGAACTTCTCCACTGCACGGATCAGGCCAAGGTTACCTTCCTGGATCAAGTCCAGGAAGAGCATGCCGCGGCCCGTGTAGCGCTTGGCCAGGGAAACCACGAGTCGCAGGTTGGCCTCGAGGAGGTGGTTCTTGGCACGCTTGCCGTCGTGGATGACGAACTCAAGCTCACGCTTGAGCTTGGGATCCATGGATCCGTCGTCAGCATTGATCTTTTCCTCAGCGAAGAGGCCGGCTTCGATTCGGAGCGCCAGATCGACTTCCTGCTCTGCGTTCAGCAGGGCAACCTTGCCGATCTGCTTCAGGTAATCCTTGACGGGGTCTGCGGTAGCTCCAGCCGACATGACCTGCTGTACAGGGGCGTCGTCGTCATCGGCGTCCGAGTAGACGAACCCCGAACCGGAAGGCGCGGCCTTCTCCTTGGCGGCAACCGCACCATCCTCGGCGTCATCTTCTCCGACTTCGACTTCCTCCGCGGCTGCGGGATCAAAGTCTTCATCTTCGGCACTGGCTTCATCGGAATCGGAGCCAGAGGAGTTGTTCGCGGCTTCAGCGGCGGCCTTCGCGCCGGGCTTGGGTCCACGCTTCTTTGGTGCCGGCTTGTCAGAGTTACCCTCTGAAGCCTTGTTGGCAGCACGTGTCGCAGCGCGCTTTGCCGATGTGGCCGCCTTCTTTTCCTCAGCGGACAGTTCGGCCTGGGCGGCGGGTTCCTTCTCGACGGAAGACGGGGTCACAGAAAACCTTTCTAGCGGCGGTCTGTGGAATCACCATACGGGCAACACCACTATGACCCTGTCAAGTCCGCGATCAATTTCAAATGCGATCGCCGTCTGCAGAGTCACTATGTAGAACTCCCGACGACACTGTATTGTTCCCGGATTCCGGGGCAATACAGGCATTCGAACGCGGACCCAACCGGGTCTCGGCATCCATTGTCTCACGGTTTTGCGAAACACACGCCTGATGAATCCGCAACGACTAGGCGTTGGCACCCTCCGAGCCCCGCCAGGCGGAACCGGACCGCCGCGCCCACCCACAAATGGCACCCTGCCCCATGACTTCCATCAGGAGTTCCGCCAGCCTGTATCCCGGAAAGGCCAGTTGTGCCCGGCTAAGACAACCATGGGCAATGGATCCGCTCCCCTTGCACCACGAGATCCACCCTTGAAGAGTCAAAGCCGCCGCGGCCACCTCGCCTTTTTCGTCCACCACACACAGCCTGGAAAGTATGCGGGCCAAGGCATCGAGGTGGCCCCATGACGGCTTGTCCGGCTTCATTCCCAGCAAGACCTCCCCATATCCAAAGACGTTTCCCATCCCGCCCGAATCACCCAATGTTTCAGCGGGTGGCGTTACTCCGGCGAAAGGTAAGCCGAAATCGCCAGGGTCGAAGGGAAGGCCATCCTCGTCATCTTCGACGAACAGGCCGAAGGCCCCCGCCCCCAATTTCGCCGATTCAATACCTGCACCTGCCATCACCACGACGGCATCCCGCCAGCTAGTGACCGTCAACGTATATCTGAGGAATCCCACGAGCCCGGCATCGGCTGCCAGCTGCGCAGGCTGGCTTTGGCTGCATCCTTGCATCACGTGCATCCACACGGCCAGCACGGCGTCCAAGCAAGCCTCGCTGCGCCATCTGCCTCTCAGGAGTTCCGCGTAGCGGGACTCAGCTGCCAGCACCAAGGGATCCAGTGCCCCCTGCCTCGCCAGCAACGGGTTACCCAATCCGCTTCGCGGCGATGGCCCGATCGCACTTCCCCTGAACACCAGTTCCGCACTGAGCCGGCTGTTCTTGATGCGCTCAACAGGAAGTCCCGGGGCTGGACAGCAGCTTTCATCGGAGCAATACGCGCCACGCCAGTATTCAGGGCCAATCAGGAACGCATCCCGAACCGGGAGACCTACCTCCTGCAAACTCAGCTGCAGAGCGTCCAGCATCGGAGCAGACATGCCCACTACTCTGCCATCGGCCCATCCGGCGTCCGTGTAGACGGCAAGAACCACACCATTGGCGTCTTCGTCGGCGATCAGGTAACTACGGATCAGGTCTGCGAAGCCTGCCAACGCTCGACGGGATCGGTCGGACGGCAGGTCCACGCGAAGTGTGGCACCCAGTACATTCCCTTGCATGGTGATCGCCACGAGGCTGTCTTCAGGCCAGTACCCCAGCATGTGCGGTATGTAGCCAAGGATGTCTTCGGGCTGGTGGATGCTCAACGTTCGATTGGTGGTCATGCCTCCAGCCTGCTCAAGTCGAGGCAGAGGAAACAGATAACACCTTGCCTATGTGGAAAAGCAGGTGGAACCGAAGCCGCTAATGGCTGTTCTGCTGTTCATCTGCCTCATCCGAACGCGATGCACGGCGCCGCTCGATCCGTTCCCGGCGTTGTCTGGCAAGGGTCGCCACGAGCGGAGCCACGTGGATACCCTGTGCGGCCATCTGCCGCCGCACTTTACGTCTCGTCACCAGAATGAGAACTGTGCCGAGGGCAAGGAGGACAAACTGGACACTCAGGGCGATACGGAAAGGTGCAAGGCCGTACAAATCTCCGTCAGAGAAGCCGCTGGCGTTCAAGAGGTCCAGCACCAGGCCAATGAGGTAAATCGCCACCAGCGCAGCAATGAAGCCACCGACGTTAACAATGCCGGTTGCCGTGCCGATCCGGTGCGAGGGATTGAACGTGCGGGCAAAGTCAAAGCCGATCATTGATCCTGGCCCGCCTACAGCCAGTACCACCACAAGGATCACCAGTAGCCACAGCGGAGCACGCTCGGGGAGAAGGAGCACCGCCGCCCACGCCAACGCCGTGGCGAGGGTGATGAGCAGAACCATGGCAGATCTCCGCATGGGGTGCTTTGACACAAAGCGCCCGAAGCCAGGACCCGCGACAATTGCCGTAGCCACGAACAACGCCATTAAAGCCGATACCGTCCCGGCGTCGAGTCCCTGCGCTGACAACAGGAAGGGATAGCCCCAAGTCATCGCAAAAAGGTTCCCGCTGAACTGGACAGTGAAGTGGCTCCACAGCCCCAGCCGGGTACCCGGCTGTTTCCATGCCCGCGACAGCGACACACCCGTCGCCCGGAGGCCTTGGCCGGTTTCCTTGGGCGGGTGCCCTGGCGGCGCATCCCGCAGCAGTGCGAGGACCAGGACGATGGCCACCACGGACATCGCCGCCAACGTCAGGAAGGCCGGCGTCCACCCGGCTGAATGAAGGAGCAGCGCGAAGGGAACCACGCTGAAGAGTTGACCAAGTTGGCCGCACATGCCGGTGAGCTGCGTAACCAACGGAACTTTGGCCGGCGCAAACCACAAAGGGACGAGCCGGATCACGGAGATAAACGTCATGGCGTCGCCGGCGCCCACAAGGACACGGCCCAGGACACCGCCGGGCACGCTGTCCGCAAAAGCCAGTTGCAGCTGGCCCAAACCCATCAGCACTGCTCCGCCGGCCACCATGGCGCGGGAACCGAACCTGTCCACCAGCACTCCGACAGGTATTTGCAAACCGGCGTAAACCAGAAGTTGGAGCACCGTAAAGAAGGAGATGGCGGCAGCGCTTGCGTGGAAGCGCTCAGTAGCCTCCAAGCCAGCGACACCAAACGAGGTCCGTTGCGCCACAGCCACCAGGTAGGCGAACACGCCGATCGTCCAGATGAGCCAGGCGCGGGGAGCATTCACCCCCCAATTATGCCTCTGGTCCGATCAAAGATGATTTATTGAGGCGAGTCTTTACGTGCCAGGTACGCTTCGACGGCAGCCCCGAGGTCCTCTGCGTTGGGCAGCTCATCATTCTCATCAGCCAGCAGGGAGCGACGAACGACGCCTTCGGATTTCTCGTCATAACGGGTCTCAAGATTGGTGACCACCGCCTGCACTTCTTCAGAGGCTTCGATTTGTTCGGCGATCTGGCGCCCCACCTCACGGCCCGCTTCGCGGAGACGGTCCGTGGGCAACATCAGGGACGTGGCCGCACCCAGGTACTCCAGACCGGCTACAGCTGCCGGCGGATACTCGGCTTCGGAAAGATAATGAGGCACGTGGATCACGTAGCCTGCCACGTTGCGCTCTGCTTCCGTGAGCCGAAGTTCAAGAATGTGACCAATGGCGGCAGGAACATCCACCGTGGGCTTCCAACTGGAAATGCCCTCGATGAGTTCGGGGCGGTTGCCGTGAACAGTCACGCCCACGGGCCGTGTATGCGGAACCGGCATGGGAATGGAATGGATCCACGTCACCAGATTGACGTCCAGCATTTCCACAATCCCGATGACGGCCCTCGAGAAACGCTCCCACTGGAGATCGGGCTCGAAGCCGGCAAGCAAAAGGAATGGTTGTCCCAGACCATCGTTCAGCTTGTACAAGCCGAGCTTGGGTGCCTGATAGTCCTGCAGGTGGTCCTCCACGAAGCTGATGTGGGGACGGCGCGAGCGGTAGTCGATCAGCTGGTCGGCGTCGAACATGGCGACGACCTCGGCGTCCAGTTCGTCCAGCAGTTCAGCATTGATCTGCCGAACCACATGACCGGCGTCGGCAAAGCCCGTGAATCCCATGACCATATTCAGTCCACGCAACTCCGGGCTGTGGAAGGTCTCGATGTTTCGCGCGTACAGCGATTCGGGGTCCAGGAGGGAGCCGGATATCCGTTCAAACACGGCATGTTCCTTTCGCAATGACAAAGTTCGGGAAGGTCCCGGAGCACCAGCTATCTGGCGCTTTCGGGCACCAGCGTTGGGCTGAGGGACTCTATTAATCGTTACAACGCTGCACATCCAACAGGCATTCCTGCCCCGGATGTGCGGCAGCTCTCATTTAATTGCTGTCCGCAGCGCTCAAGAGACTACGATCGAAAAGGGCCGCCCCGGCGGCCCTGAAGACCAAGGCCGCCGTCGCAAGAGGACGTCGGGCGCGTACCGGGGCAGGCCGCCAAACATGCGGCCCCGCCATGCAATGCAGAGAGAAGTGAGGACACATCCTCGTGGTCAAGACTACTGACATCATCCTGGGCATCATCGCCAAGGACCTGAAAAAGTCCCCCAGCGACGCGCTGGTGATTGGAGTTGCACAAGGCACTGACGGGCCGGTGCTGCTCTCGAATCCTTTGAGCGCAAAGGCAGCCGAGTCAGTGTCGGCCTCCCTGCGGCTTTTGGGGATCACCGGTGCTGCAGACCAGGTACACCGACTGCCCGGACTGCCGGAGACGGGCTCCGGAATTTTGGTTCTTGCGGGAGTAGGCAAACTGTCCGATGCCGGCATCCTCACCGAAGAGGCGCTGCGTCGGGCCGCTGGATCCGCGGTTCGCCAGCTTGCCGGCGTTTCCTCCGCCACCCTGGCATTCCCGACGACGTCTGTCGCCGAGGTCGCGGCCGTTTCCGAAGGCGCCGCGTTCGGGGCCTACTCCTACACAGAGCACCGCTCCAGCAAGGACGGCCTCAAGGCGCCCGTCGCCAAAGCCCTGATTTTCACCGATGTCGATGCCAAAGCGGCGCAGCCTGCACTGGACAGGGCACTTGTGCTGGCCCGTGCGGTTAATGCCACGCGGACGCTGGTTAACCAGCCTCCCAGCCACCTTTACCCGGAATCGTTCGCTGAATCCGCCAAGGAACTCGCCAAGGGCCTTCCCGTTAAGGTCACCGTCTGGGATGAGAAGCGCCTGGAAAAGGAAGGTTTCGGAGGCATCCTCGGCGTAGGTAAGGGTTCCACCCGCCAGCCGCGACTGGTCAAGGTCGAATATGCACCCGCAAAGGCCACCAAGAAAATTGCCCTGGTTGGCAAAGGCATCACGTTCGACACCGGCGGCATTTCCATTAAGCCGGCCCTCGGCATGGGTGACATGAAGAGCGATATGGCGGGCGCCGCCGTCGTACTGAACGCCGTTCTGGCCATCGCCTCGTTGGGCCTGCCCATCAAGGCGACGGCGTGGCTCTGCATTGCGGAGAACATGCCCTCGGGTGCCGCGCAGCGGCCGGCAGACGTCCTCACCGTCTACGGCGGCAAGACGGTGGAAGTCCTCAACACCGACGCCGAAGGCCGCCTGGTGATGGCCGATGGCATCGTGGCCGCCAGCCTGGAAGCACCTGATGCCATCATCGATGTCGCAACCCTGACGGGTGCGCAGTTGATCGCCCTGGGTCTCCGCACGGCCGGCGTCATGGGTTCCGATTCCGTGACGGCGGCCCTGAAATCCGCCGCGGATCGTGCCGGAGAGTTGGTCTGGCCAATGCCGTTGCCGGAGGAACTTCGCCCCAGCATTGACTCGCAGGTGGCGGACCTTGCCAACATCGGTGAACGCAACGGCGGCATGATGACCGCTGCGGTGTTCCTACGCGAATTTGTTGGCAAGAATGGCGACGGCCAACAGATCCCGTGGGCACACGTCGATATTGCCGGCCCATCCTTCAACAACGGCAGCCCCTACGGCTACACCCCCAAGCAGGGAACCGGATGCACTGTCCGCACCCTGGTTGCCTATGCCGAGGACCTTCTGGCAGTTTCCGCCTAGGCGTCACCCCCACGCCCTCCCGGCTGTGCGGGCCCCGCGGAAGACTCTGCAGGGCCCGCACAACCCCGGAATTATGCGGCGTGTAGCGCTGTGTCACAAGTGAACGTGAGTCTCGACACAAGCGCTCCACAAACGCCCGCAGAGGGTGGAGCATGGGTAGGTGGTTCGCTAAGGTGAACTCGATAGTCACAAATGCAAGAGAACTTAGGTGCTGGCATAATCACGGCAGAACAAGTTCCAAAGACCAGATGGCACGCAGTCCCGTGTCATCATTCACGCGAGGGAGCGTTTTAGTGGCCGATCAGGCAACTGCGCAAGAATTCGACATCCTGGTACTCGGTGGCGGCAGCGGCGGCTACGCCACTGCCCTGCGGGCCGTACAGCTTGGGTTCACCGTTGGCCTTGTGGAAAAGGCAAAGCTCGGCGGAACCTGCCTGCACAACGGTTGTATCCCCACCAAGGCCCTCCTGCACTCGGCTGAACTGGCCGACCATGCACGCGATTCCGCCAAGTACGGCGTGAACGTCACGCTGGACAGCATCGACATGCCGGCAGTGAACGCGTACAAGGACGGCATCATCGCCGGCAAGTTCAAGGGCCTCCAAGGACTCATCAAGTCCAAGGGCATCACCGTCATCGAGGGTGAAGGCAAGCTCCAGGGCAACAACACCGTCGTCGTGAACGGCACCGCTTACACGGGCAAGAACATTGTCCTGGCAACGGGTTCCTACTCGCGATCCCTCCCCGGGCTGGAAATCGGCGGCAAGGTCATCACCTCTGACCAGGCCCTCACCATGGATTACATCCCCAAGAGCGCCATCGTGCTCGGCGGCGGCGTCATCGGCGTCGAGTTCGCCTCGGTGTGGAAGTCCTTTGGCGTGGATGTCACCATCATCGAAGGCCTCCCCTCTTTGGTTCCCAACGAGGACGCTTCGATCGTCAAGAACCTCGAGCGTGCCTTCAAGAAGCGCGGAATCAAGTTCACCACCGGCATCTTCTTCCAGGGCGTGGAACAGAACGACGACGGCGTCAAGGTCACTTTGGTTGACGGCCAGACATTCGAGGCCGATCTCCTGCTCGTAGCTGTGGGCCGCGGTCCCGTCACCGCCAACCTGGGCTACGAAGAAGCCGGCATCACCATTGACCGTGGCTTCGTTATCACCAACGAGCGCCTCCACACGGGCGTTGGCAACATCTACGCTGTGGGCGACATCGTCCCCGGCGTCCAGCTCGCACACCGTGGCTACCAGCAGGGCATCTTCGTGGCCGAGGAAATCGCCGGCCTGAACCCGGCCATCGTCGAGGACATCAACATCCCCAAGGTGACCTACTGCGAGCCTGAAATCGCCACGGTCGGTTACACCGAAAAGGCCGCCAAGGAGAAGTTCGGCGACGACCAAGTACAGACCCAGGAATACAACCTTGCCGGCAACGGCAAGAGCTCCATCCTCGGTACCGGTGGCATCGTCAAGCTCGTTCGCCAGAAGGACGGCCCCGTAGTGGGCATTCACATGATCGGTTCACGCATCGGTGAACAGATCGGTGAAGCACAACTGATCGTGAACTGGGAAGCATACCCGGAGGACGTGGCCCAGCTGGTTCACGCCCACCCCACCCAGAACGAAGCTTTGGGCGAAGCCCACCTCGCCCTCGCGGGCAAGCCGCTCCACGGCTAAGTCTTTACCCAAGACAAACGGGTCGGGTGCATGCAGCGGAATCTGCCGGATGCACCCGGCCCGGACCAGCAGAATTCATCCGCACAAAGATCAATAAGGAGAACGGGGACGACATGTCTGAATCCGTTAACTTGCCCGCCCTCGGTGAGAGTGTCACCGAAGGAACCGTCACCCGCTGGCTCAAGCAGGTTGGTGACCGGGTAGAGATCGACGAGCCGCTGCTCGAGGTTTCAACCGACAAAGTAGACACCGAAATCCCTTCTCCGATCTCAGGCGTCATCGAAGAAATCCTCGTCGCTGAAGACGAGACGGCCGAAGTTGGCGCCCCCTTGGTCCGCATCGGCGATGGTTCCGGCTCCGCCGCTCCGGCTGCCGAGGCTGCACCGGCTGCAGAAGCACCCGCTGCCCCCGCAGAGCAGGCCGCGCCCGCCGAGGAAGCTCCCGCCGCTCCGGCCGCTGAAGAAGCACCGGCAGCCGAGGCTCCCGCAGCTTCCGGCGGCGAGGGCCACGAAGTAACCCTTCCCGCGTTGGGTGAGAGCGTCACCGAGGGAACCGTCACCCGCTGGCTCAAGGCCGTAGGCGACACCGTCGAGGTAGACGAGCCGCTCCTCGAGGTATCCACCGACAAGGTGGACACCGAGATTCCTTCCCCGGTTGCCGGCACCCTGCAGGAAATCCGCGTCAGCGAGGACGAGACCGCTGAGGTTGGCTCGGTCCTGGCAGTTATCGGTTCCGGTGCAGCCGCGCCCGCCGCTGCACCGGCTCCTGCCGCCGCTCCTGCCGCTCCGGCACCCGCTGCTGCCCCCGCCCCCGCGGCTCCTGCTGCCCCGGCACCCGCCGCTGCAGCTCCGGCTCCTGCCGCTGCTGCTCCGGCTCCTGCTGCTGCCGCTCCGGCCGCTCCCGCCCCGGCTGCCGATGCCCCCGCATCGGAGTCCGGCTACGTCACTCCCCTGGTCCGCAAGCTTGCAAACCAGCACGGTGTGGACATCGCTGCCGTCGCTGGCACAGGCGTCGGTGGCCGCATCCGCAAGCAGGACGTTCTGGCCGCTGCCGAAGCCAAGCAGGCCGCTGCAGCTCCTGCTGCATCCGCTCCCGCCGCGGCTCCCGCTGCCAAGACAGCTGCCCCGGTGGTCGCTTCCTCCCTGCGTGGCACCACGGAGAAGGCTCCGCGCATCCGTCAGGTCATCGCCCGCCGCATGCGCGAATCGCTTGAGGTCTCGACTCAGTTGACCCAGGTGCACGAGGTCGACATGACCAAGATCGCCAAACTCCGCCTCAAGGCCAAGAACCAGTTCCAGGCCCAGAACGGCGTCAAGCTGACCTTCCTGCCGTTCATCGCCAAGGCCGTTGCCGAGGCCCTGAAGCAGCACCCCAAGCTGAACGCTGCGTACGACGAGTCCAAGCAGGAAATCACCTACCACAACGCCGAACACCTGGCGATCGCCGTGGACACCGACAAGGGCCTCCTGGTCCCCGTCATCTCCGACGCCGGCAACCTGAACCTCGCCGGCCTGGCCGGCAAGATCGCGGATGTCGCAGGCCGCACCCGTGACGGCAAGATCGGTCCGGACGAACTGTCCGGCGGCACCTTCAGCATCACCAACATCGGCTCCGTTGGTGCCCTGTTTGACACTCCGATCATCAACCAGCCCCAGGTGGGCATCCTCGGCACGGGAGCCATCGTCAAGCGCGCCGTTGTGGTTGCTGACGAAAACGGCGACGACTCGATCGCCATCCGCTCCATGATGTACCTGTCGCTCACGTACGACCACCGCCTGGTGGACGGCGCGGACGCGGGTCGCTTCCTCCAGACCCTTAAGGCCCGCCTTGAAGAGGGTGCGTTCGAAGCAGATCTCGGTCTCTAGGACCCACTGCCAATAGCGCGTTTGAATGACAGCAAAGGAGCAGGTTGCCGGTTTCCGGCAACCTGCTCCTTTGCTTTGTCGCCCACGGGCTTTGTCACCCACGCGTGGCTTTGCTACGGGTCGTAGAACCAACTGGATAAGCTGGGGCCATGAGTATTCTCTTCAACATTCTGGTGTTCTTGCACATCGTCGGCGCAGCCATGATTGTGGGCTACTGGATCGCCACCCTCAGGGAGCCAACCGTCCACCCGCGCCAGCGTGACGGCGCCTTCCTTCAGCTCCTGACGGGCATCGCAATGATGGGTCTTTTCCCCCTGCTGCCTGACGCCGATCCCAACTACTTCAAGCTGGGCGTCAAGTTCGCCATCGGCGTCGCAGTTGCAGTCCTCGCAGTCATCGGCTCGCGCAAGGTCAAAAACGGCGAACCCGTATCAACAGGCTTGGCCCATGGTGTAGGCGGGCTTGCCTTGGTCAACATCGCTATCGCCACCCTCTGGAACTAATGTCAGGCGGGCCTGTGGTCCTGCCAGCTGAACTGACAGAAGCCGTCCCAACGTGCCAACGGCACGAATGGGACGGCTTCTGTCTGTCTTCCCTGCGGTGCTACTCCTGGGCTATGCAAAACTCGTTCCCCTCGGGATCTTGCATGACGTCCCAACAGAAGTGCCCGATGTCGTGCGATTCAACCAAGGAAGCACCCAGAGCCTCAGCTTTTCGCCTCAAAGCTGCAGCATCGGCGTCGTGAAGGTCCAAATGAAGCCGACGACGCCCCTCGGTGGGCGCCGCCACCTGCTGAAACGCCAGTTGGGGGAATCCAGGCTCGGACGGCTGCAGCCAAATGAACCCTTCATGTTCTGCCGCAACGGGCGTCGCCAACAGTTCCGACCAGAAGCGCGACAACCGTTCTGCATCAACGGCATTAATCATGATGGATGCGATTCTTGGCCCAGTTCGATGGCCGGCAAGTGACTGTTCTTGAGTATCCATTTCGTCAGTCTAGGGGTCACAATCCACTGTCAGCGGAATGGCCGTGCAGTCCTGACGGCAAGTCCCTAGGATTGATCCCGGTGGCACCTGCCAAAGGCTGGTTGCCGACTTACAACGACCCCCCCCAAGGAGTGGACATGGCAGCAACACGCACCGCACACACGGTTTGGAACGGCAACCTCATCGAAGGCGCCGGCAACACGACGCTGGACAGCTCAGGACTGGGCACGTTCGATGTCACGTGGAAAGCCCGCACCGAGCAGTCCGGCGGCAAGACCAGCCCCGAGGAACTCATTGCAGCTGCACACTCTGCCTGCTTCTCCATGGCGTTCAGCCACGCCCTGGCCGGAGAAGGATTCACTGCAGAAGAAGTGAACACGAAGGCGGACGTTACCTTCGTTCCCGGCACCGGCATCACCGGCAGCCACCTGACCATGACCGCCAAGGTCCCGGGTCTCTCCGAAGAGGACTTCCGCCGCATCTCCGAGGATGCCAAGACAGGCTGCCCTGTTTCCGGAGCACTGGCCAGCATTGAGATCACGTTGGACGCCACCCTGGCTTCCTAGCATTAGCCCCAGGCTTAACGCGGAAGAGCCCCGTCCTTTCCAGCAGGAAAGTGGCGGGGCTCTTCTGTGACCGGACCTGGCCCGTCTAGCCCTTCTGCGGCCGGGAGGGCAGCGGTGCAGGGCGAAG
Source organism: Arthrobacter sp. yr096 (assembly GCF_900108925.1). Classification (NCBI taxonomy): domain Bacteria; kingdom Bacillati; phylum Actinomycetota; class Actinomycetes; order Micrococcales; family Micrococcaceae; genus Arthrobacter; species Arthrobacter sp. yr096. The sequence goes on from NZ_FNYI01000011.1 coordinate 109,889, forward strand.
CTTCCGGTAACCTTCGCGGCGCGGAGGACGGTCGGTAGGCAGTTCCTGGATCATTTCCTTGAGTGCGCCAATGCCATACTCAAGTTGCGGATCCGTGCCGGCAGCGTAAGCATGCGGCGGGAACACCACCTCGATGTCCGGCTCCACTCCACGGTTTTCGACATCCCAGCCAATCCCACCGCCGAACCAGGTGGCGTATCGAGGCTGCGTGACACCGGTGCCGTCCGCCAGGGCAAAGCGGTTGTCGATGCCCACCACGCCGCCCCAGGTCCGCGTGCCGATCACGGGGCCGATGCCCCTCAACTTGGAGACCTGGGTGATGATGTCGCCGTCGGATCCGGCAAATTCGTCCGTAAGGATGATCACGGGGCCGCGGGGCGCGTGGTCCGGGTAGGTCCGGGGCTTTTCGCCGCGTGGCATGCTCCAACTGGTCACCTTTCGCCCGATGAGTTCAGCAACCAGTTGCGATGTATGCCCGCCGCGGTTGCGCCGAACATCCACGATCAGACCGTCAAGGGCCGTTTCGGTGTCCAGATCCCGGTGCAGCTGCGCCCATCCGTTGGCCATCATGTCCGGGACATGCAGGTACCCGAACGAGCCATCGGACGCCTCACGGACTGTGCGCCGGTTGGCCCGGACCCAATCCTGGTAACGCAACCGTTCCTCGTCGCGAACGGGCACCACGGCAACGCGGCGTTGGATTCCAGCCGCTGCCCCGTGCCCTTCTCCGTTCAACAGCGTCAGTTCGACGGTCCGGCCAGCGGCGCCGACCAACTGCATCGCGGGCGTCACGGCAGCAGAAAGCCCGACGCCGTCAATCGCCAAGAGCACGTCGCCAACCTTGGCGTCCGCACCTGGTCGCGTCAAAGGTGAAGTAGCCAACGGGTCAGAGGACTCCCCTGCCAGGATTCTGGTGATTTCCCAGCCCTTGCTACCCAGCTGCAGTTCAGCGCCCAGCCGGCCCTGACCATTCCGTCCGTTCTCTGTCACGGCCGCCGGCTTCACGTAGGCGTGTGACGTCCCCAGTTCGCCGTGGATTTCCCAGAGCAGGTCAACCAGGTCATCGTGCGATCCGAGCCTGTCCACGATCGGGCGGTAGCGCTTGTACACCGACTCCCAATCCTGGCCTGCCATGTCGGCCGTCCAGAAGAAGTCACGCTGCAGCCGCCAAGCCTCATCAAAGGCCTGTCCCCAGGCAGCAACGGGATCAAGGATGACACGAATCCTGTTGAGCTCCACCTTGACGAGGTCAGCTGAATCTTCCTCAACCTTGCTGTCAGCAGGAACAGAGGTGATTTGTTTGTCCAGGAGGTAAATGATGCGGCTGAGATCGCCGGAGATGCGGTAGCTATCCACTGCGGTGACGAGCGTGGACTTCTTACGCTTCGCAATGTCATAGCGAACCAGGGACGGGGGTGTTTTCTTGTCCTGGAGGGTGCCCTTTCCTTCTCCGGTGACACCGGACAACTCGGTATCCAGCCACAACAGGGAGCCATCACCAACGGCAAGGTCTGAGTAGTTTCCTTGGGGAACCGGGACGGCGATAACCCGATGAGCCAGGCCTTCCTGGTCCACCCGCACTGCCGGGGCGTCGCCGTCGTCGGACTTTGCAGAGGTGACCTGTCCGTCATCAAGCGAGTCCACGGAAGGCCCGAACGGTGACGGCGTGTCCGCCGCCAGCGCCACCAGGTAGGGCTTGATGGGGCTGGGGAACGACAGATCGAACGAGTGACCGTCATAGACGGGGTCAAAGCTCCGGTTGGACAGGAAGGCCAGGAACTTCCCGTCGGGCGTGAAACGTGGTGATTCGTCGCAGAAGCGCCCGTCAGTGACATCAATGATGCCGGATCCAGGCTCAGCAGGGCGGACAATCCGGAGCTTGCTGCGGGACCCGAAGGACGTTACCGGTTCAGACCAGGCAAGCCACTGGGAGTCACTCGACCACGAGAGCTGCTCAATGGATCCCTCGCCAACACTGACCAGCAGTGTCAGTGTTCCGGCAGAAGTGTCGGCCACATAGACGTCCCCGAACGAGGTCCCAACTGCAATCCACCGGCCATCAGGGCTGGCTTCCAAAGCACTCGTGCGGGTGGGCGTCGGGAAGTCAATGCGGAGATCCGCCACGTCCTCTACTGCTGTGGAGGCCGGCTCGGCTGCCACTCCGCTTACCGTGTCCGCTGACTGCCCGGACGTGGCAGCTTGGCCAGGCTCTGAAACAACCTGGACGGGAGCATTGCCCTGTCCCACCACGTTGGAGGCTGACACGGGCTTCGGCAGCGGGTCCGCTTCCGGTGCCGGTGCGGACGGTTCCGTTACGGCCTTGGGTGCCTCAACGGGGGCAGAGAGTGGCGACGCGATCTGCTTGACGTACAGAGCTTCCACTCCCCCGTGGTCCGCTACGTAGGCGATCCGGCCGTCCGTCAGCGGGCGTGGCAGGCGGGCCCGGACACCCGGCGTAGCCTCCACCACCCGCGAGGGTCCGTCCTTGTGACGCAGCCAGTGAAGGGTACCGTGCGACTCCACTGCGCTGGCCGTGCCTGCAATGTTCGGAACAACGTCGCCAAGATGCTTCGATGCTTTGAGGGGTGCCGGCCGGCGCGCAGGGGACGCAGAACCCAACGTGATGGGGATTCTTGTTGCCACCGCATCGGCGTCCAACGACGGAATGACCCAGAGTTCACCGGCGGATTCGAAGATAACCCTGTTCCCGTCAGTGCTGGCGTGCCTGACGTAGAAGTCCTCGTGGTCCGTGTGGCGGCTGAGGTCTGAACCGTCAGGAAGCACCGAATAGAGGTTGCCATACCCCTCATGGTCGGAAAGGAAAGCAATCCGCCCCTTGACCCACAGCGGATCGGTCAGGTTACCGTCGAGCTCAGGGACCAAGCGCTCAAACTCGCCGTTGCCGTCTGAGTCGATCCAGAGTTTTCCGGCCGTTCCGCCACGGTAACGCTTCCACCACGCGGGTTCGCGGGAGAGGACGCTGGCCAGGACAACGGGCTTCTCGTCACCGATCTCAGGGCCGAAAGCCACCGCTTCCACGGGACCGAAGGGAAGTTCGACGGCGGCGCCACCGTCCAAGGGGAGGCTATAGGCATGCGTGTGGCGGCTTTCCGCTTGCTGGAAAGCACTGGTCACCACAACGTTTCCAGCGGGCGTAAAACCCTTGACCTTCGTAGTGCTGTGGCCGAAGTAGCTCAGCTGCCTGTACCCGCCGCCGTCGACCTGTGCCGTCACCACCTCCGGTGACGTACCCACAACAGCCGTCCACACCAGGGACTCTCCGTCCGGAGTGAACCGGGGGTTCCTGGCCGGAAGTTGCTGGGAGGAAACCCGCCAGGCACGGCCTCCGGAAAGAGGGGCGACCCAGATGTCGTCTTCGGCCACGAAAGTGACCAGATCGCCGTGCACATGCGGGAAACGGAGGTAGCTGGAGGAGGTCATTGTTCGATCATAGTCAAGAGGCAGCCGTCGATTGCGGTACCGACAGGCGTTTCCGCCGCATGCCTTCGCCATGGTGAGATGGGTCATGCGAATCGTGATGTCCGGAGCCTCGGGAATGATCGGAACAGCGTTGGCGGAGCAACTGACCGGCCAAGGCCATGAAGTGATCCACCTGGTCCGGCGGCCAGCCAGGAACTCCGCGGAATGGACATGGGATCCGGCCGCGGGAGAGCTCGACGCCGCCGTACTGGAAGCCACAGACGCCGTTGTCAACCTGTCCGGCGCCGGCATCGGAGACCGCCCATGGACAAAACGGAGGATCCAGGTTCTCCGGGACTCCCGGGTCCAGGCCACCCAGACCCTGACGGCGGCCATGCGCAGCCTCAGCGCACCGCCCCCGGCTTTCATCAGCCAATCGGCGTCCGGTTATTATGGCGCCTCCCGCGACGGCGTGCTGCGGGAGGATTCAGGCCCCGGTGGCGGCGTCCTCGGCAGTTTGTGTGTTGAGTGGGAACGTAGCGCCCATGCAGCCCCGCCGGGTGTTCGGGTTGTTACGCCCAGAACCGGAGTTGTGCTCAGCGCTTCAGGTGGGGCGCTGGGGCCGCTGCTCCCTCTGTTGAAACTAGGACTGGGCGGGCCTTTCGGAAACGGACGCCAATTCTGGCCGTGGATCACGTTGGCGGATGAGGCCAGCGCCCTTGCCTACCTCCTTGCATCTGACCTTGAGGGTCCAGTCAACGTCTGCGCCCCTGAAAGCGCGGACGTCAACGCGATTGTCGCTGCCCTGGCAAAGGCCTTCCACAGGCCCGCAGCGTTCCGCGTGCCGCGACCAGCCCTGAGATTGGTCCTCGGCACATTGGCCGATGAACTCGTTTTGGCCAACCAACAGATGGAGCCCGCCAAGTTGGCCGAAGCGGGCTTTCAATGGCAGCACCCTTCCCTGTCCGATGCCATGAACTGGCTGGTCACGGAAACAGAACGCTAAGGGAGACTCCTGATCCGCTCATCCGACCGGGCCAGGGTGCGGCTGCTACCCGGCGCCGCTGGGAGCCAGAATTTCGAACAGCCACCACCGCCCGTCCGAACGAAGCAAATGCAGGCGAAGATCACGGGGAGTCCCGGCCCCCTGCGTCCTGACAATTTCACCGGACTGGATCCGCTCCTCATAAGCTGAGGTGGAGGCAGTCACCGCTACCAGCACGTCGTCGTCCGCTGAGGGCTCTTCCACCGTCACGGCCGACAACGACGTGATGAATCCGCTGAATACTGCGCCGGTCTCCCTCAAGTGATTGGTCACCAGCTCGTCCGCCGCTGCCGCAGGTGATCCTGGCGCGTTAATAAGGGCCAGAAGCTCCAACTGGCCCTGCCGAAAGGCCATGTCCCGCACGGAAGACATCGCTCGCACAGCCGCCGCAGGATCCGCGGATCCCAGATCCCGGCTCAATCCGACGGGCAGCTCCGCGGAATCCGAGCTGGTTGATGCCTCGCCGGACGGTGCTTCGCTGCCGGCCGTCGACTCCTGCTTCGGTGCCACCGTCACGGACACGTATTGTTGCCAGGCAATCCATCCCGCCACCCCCAACAGCACCCCTGCCATGGCGAGTCGGACCGCCATTCCAGTCGGCCGACTGATTCGCTGCCACCTGGGCCGCCCATCCTGTCGGCGCAGGAATCGTAGCCGGACTGGCCGGAACTTCCGCAGAGACCTCATCCACGACGTTCCGGGGAGCGGCGGACGCCGACGGGCCTGCCTGCGTGTGAGTAACTCGGGAATAACGGACGGGTGCACCGCACCGGATAAGTCCAAGGCCTCAGGAGCCGCACTTCGGAAAATTGCCGTTCCCAATTCCCCCGCCGAGGGCCGCATGTGGGGATCCTCGTCCAAGGCCGCCTCCAGTGCGGCAACCAAGGACTGTGGAACACCCGGAACAAGCAGGGACAAGGGTGGGCGGTGCTGCACTGGCTCCGGAGTGGTTCCAGTCATGCAATACCAACCGACGGCAGCCAGCGAATAGACGTCACGCTGGGGCCGCAACACCCCGTGACCCGGCTGTGCCTGCCACTCCAGCTTTACGGGCTCGATGAACCCGGGGGTGCCGCTGTCCGTGTCCCCGGAAGGGCCACCCAATACCGAGGCGATGCCCAGATCCGCCAAAAGAGGCATTCCCTCGGCCGTGAACAATATGTTCCCCGGCGATACATCCCCGTGCACCGCGCCGTTGACGTGGAGGTACTCCAAGGCTTGCGCGATCGGAGTCAACATGGTGACTGCTTCACCTATCCCCAGTTTCCGCCGCCCGGCCAGGAGGTTCGCCAACGAGCCACCCGCTGCATAGTCCATGACGATTCCGCTGGTTGCTCCACCCGGACCAGCCACAGGAACAACGTCGTGAACCCGGACAAGGTGCTGATGCCGGAAACCCAACAGGAGCTGTACCTCGCGGGATATTTCCACGCCGGCCTGCGCATCTGACACCGCCCCACCAACTCCGGCACACTTAATCGCGAACCGTGCCCCGTCCCTGTCCCTCGTGGCAAGCCACACCGTGCCGCTGCTTCCCTGGCCCAGCTGGCGCGTTACGAGATAGCCCGGAATAACCGGAACCACAGGGGCGGGAGTATCCAAAGTTTCCATAGGAACAGGTCTACCGGACCTTGCGATTCGCCGCAGAAGTTATCCACAGGCGGCTCCCGCCCACCGGCGCCCCTGGCAACAGCGCCGGATGCGACTGAGAGCTTCACCACAAAACCATGGCGCGTCTGCTGCTGGGTCTAAGCTTGAACCCATGACTCTTGAGTTTTCACAATTGGGTCTTGCCCCGGATTTCGTAGATTACATGCAGGGCTGGGACCTGCAGCGCGAAATACACAACAAGGTTGTTGCGGGCGAGAAGAACAGCACGGTCTTGCTCCTGGAGCACGCCGCCGTCTATACGGCCGGCAAACTCACGGAAGATCATGAGCGCCCCTTCGACGGAACGCCCGTAGTTCCGGTGGATCGTGGCGGGAAGCTGACGTGGCACGGCCCCGGACAGCTGATCGCTTATCCCATCCTCAAACTCAAGAACCGGGCCGGCATCCGCGATTATGTTGAACGGCTCGAGGCAACCATGATCGCCGTCATGTCGGACTACGGCATCAAGGCTGTCACCGTAAAAGGCCGTGCCGGCGTATGGATCCTTGCCGATGACAAGGGTCCTGACCGCAAAATTGCGGCTATTGGCATTCGCGTTCTGGACGGCGTCACCATGCATGGTGTCGCCATCAACTGCAGCAACGACTTGGCACCCTACGCACAGATCATCGCCTGCGGGATTACCGACGCCAGTGTCACCACCATGACTCTGGAAACAGGCAGGACCATCAATCCGGCCGACATCGTTGACCGCTTCGTGGAAGAATTCCGCAAGCATGAACAAGCACTCGTTTCCACACCCGAAGGAGCACTCCAGTGACCTTGGCACCTGAAGGCCGTAAGTTGCTGCGCGTTGAGCAGCGTAACTCGGCGGTACCGGTTGAACGTAAGCCTGAGTGGATCAAGGCCAAGGTCCAGATGGGTCCTGAGTTTGTCCAGCTCAAGAACCTGGTGAAGAAGGAAGGCCTGCACACGGTCTGTGAAGAGGCCGGGTGCCCGAACATTTTCGAGTGCTGGGAAGACAAGGAAGCGACGTTCCTGATTGGCGGGTCCGAGTGCACCCGGCGCTGTGATTTCTGCCAGATCGATACCGGTAAACCCTCCCCGGTGGACATGTTCGAACCCACCAAGGTGGCCCGCAGCGTCCAGGCGATGCAGCTGCGCTACGCCACGGTGACCGGCGTGGCCCGTGATGACCTGGCCGATGAGGGTGTCTGGTTGTACGCCGAAACGGTCCGGAAGATCCACGAACTGAACCCGGGCACCGGGGTGGAGTTGCTGATCCCTGACTTCTCCG
>NZ_FNYI01000013.1:0-97290 GCF_900108925.1 Arthrobacter sp. yr096
AAAGGGTGCGAGCCCTGCGAGCATGCTCTGCCCTGGCCCCTGCGGATCCACCCAGGTCAATCCCCGCCAAGGCTTGCCGCACGCACCAGGTGCGTGGTGCCGGCCGGTTGCGGGAACGGCGGTCCGTCGCCGGCAACCACCCACCCAGGCGACCACCCGCGGCGGACCGCCCGCCCACCAAGGCGAACGGCCCACCGGCTCCTTTTAGAGGAACGTAGGGCGGTGTTCTGCGGCGAACAGGATGGCTACGGCTTCGTTGTGCCAGTCCAGTGCCGCGTATTGCCGGGTGGTGTCCAGTTCGACGCGGTTGACGCGGGCCTCGGTGGTGACGGCGTCGGCCATGCCTCGGATGTGCGCGGCGAGGTCTGCGGCGTAGTCGGTGCTGTAGGCCACGGGGGACTTCTCAACGATCGCGGCGAGGGTTTCGAGGAAGACCACGGCTTGGGCGGGGCTGTTGGCGATGGTGCGGTTTTCGGCCATTGTTCTGGGTCCTTTGCTTTGGGATTGGGGCCTTGCCGGGCGGTGGGGGTTCCGCCCGGCAAGGAGTCGAGGGGTCTTAGGCGGCGGCTGTTTGGAACACGGGCGGAATCCGGTAGCGGCTAGGAAGCTCTGCGGCGGCTTCGGGCAGCTCTGCCGGGCCGTGGGCTTGTCCGTTCTTCCAGTGGAGGAATGCCTGTTCACTGATCGCATCCCAGTACCGGGCTTTGGTCCGGTAAAACGTCGTCTTCACGTCGCCCTCGCAATAGGTGGCCAAGCCGAACAGGTTGCCGATTTCATCGGCGGTGCGGATCCCGGCGACCATGACGTAGGGCCACTGGCCCAAGTCCCAGCCCTCGGAACCCCAACTGGGCATCACGGCCCAGCCGTGCTCTGAGATGAGTCCCATCCAGTCGTAGCCGTCGTTCATGTGGTAGTCGCCCAGCACGGTAACGCCGTCGATGGTTTCGCCGGTGTCCTCGGTGGTCACCGTGGTGGTGGTGATTGCGTTCATGTGGTGTTTGTCCTTCTTGTCCGAGAAGTTGGGTGGGTGGGGCGACCTAGGTGACCGGCCAGCTTCCCCTCTCCCCCGTTGTTTTTTGGCTGCTGGCGAAGCTTGCGGAGCTGTGGCCGACGGAGGCCTGTCTACCCTTGGGCAAGGTGTGGGAAATTCCCGGAGGAAATAAGCGACGCAGGAGCGCCGGAGGGACATTTCCTGCTCCGCAGGCCCCGGAGCCTGCGGAGGGGCTAGACGGGGTGGAGCGGACACGTACAATCCGAAGGACAGCAGCCAAAAAACGTCGTAGACACATCAGGGCCAGGGTGTCCGGAGCTCTGCGACGGCGCGCCATGGACCCAACAGCCGGCCATGGAGCGAAGCGGAATGGACGCCCAAAGGGGTGCGAGCCCTGCGAGCATGCTTGTTCTCCGAGTGTTGTCAGAAGGAGTGGTGGGTAGTGGGACTGAGAGACTTTCTGAGCAGGCGCCGAAAGACCGCGGAATCTTCCGACCTGGAGGCGGCGTGGGTTGAGCTGCGGCAGACCATCGACGATTCCAAGGTGACGTCGTTTCGCGCTTGCAGCCGTAACGGGCGCTCTTGGGCGGAGGACCCGGAGGCGGTGCGGGCGATTGCCGCGACGATTGGGCGCATCATGAAGGACACGGCTGAAGGTCCGAAGGACAGCCCGGCCCGGTAGGGCGGGCAGCCGCGTGGCGGGCCCGCCCCGGATCCGGCTAGCTTTCGTCTTCCTTGGGGACTTTGGAATTGGCGCGGTACGCCATGATCGAAGCTCCCAGTGCTGTGAGCGAGAGAACGAAGTTCACGATGGTCAGCGGTTCCATGAGGTTTCCTTATCGGTGAGTAGGACCTAATCTGAGAAGGAGCCGGTGGCCGCAACCGAAGCGGTCACGACCACCGGGTTTCGTAGCTACACCTACTTCCTTGCTTTACGCTTACGCTTCCGAGTTCCAGCTCGGGAGCGTTTGCTCTTTAAGCGCGCGTTCCGCAGGGAGAGTAGAGCGATGACAGCTGTCATCAAGCTCACGACCGAAGTCGCGAGCTTGATCGCTTCGTCGATGCTCATGTAGCCACCTCCTTCCTGCCCCGCCGTGCGAGGCCCCCACTGGTCCAGCCGGTCGAGGGTGGGCCGTCAACCCCGAAGAGTGACCGGGGAATCCCGCGAAATAAGGGAGCGCAGCGACCGCGTGGGATTGGCCGGTTGCGTGGGTTGACGGGTCGGGCCCCCGGACGGCTACGATCAGTGGCCTTGTACGGAGAACAACCCAGCCACATGTAAGGCAAAGAAGGGCTACAGGCCGAAGCGCAGCGAAGGTCCGTTCTGGTCTTGGTCCTTTACGCTGGGGCCATGGACAAGAAGAAAGCAGCGCTGACCTGGGCGCTATTGGGAACCAGCTTCCTCCTGTACGGCCTCTACTGCGCACTGACAACCGGTGGCACCTGGTACCTCATCGCTTCCGCCGCAATCCTGGTCGCTTCCGGCACGGTCTGCCTCGCAAGCGCGGTTCAGATCATGCGCCGCCCGGACCAGCAACGCTACTAGCCCGGCGGGATGACCACGGCAAAGAAGATTCAATTCGACCTCAGCGATGAGGAACGGCTGCTCCTGTGGCGGGGCTTTCTCGAATGGGGTGGGCCTGCCCGCCCCACAGACGCAATGGCGGTCGCCATTGGATTCAGCGACGTTGACGATCTGTTGCTCGAAGGTGATCGCATCGGCGAGGACATCCGGATGGGCAGACCCCTCAGCAAGGCCGATTGGCGCCGGGCATTGCTGGCCACCGAGATAGTTTTCGCCAGCAACGTTATGGGCGCAGGACTCGACTGGTCCATCACAACCGGCTTCCAGGACGATGAAACCATATGGATGCTCCGGTCGCTTCAACGCCGGATGGGTGGCGCACGCGATTGGCCCAATCCGCAGGAGCAGTAGTCATGGCCGAGTCCATCCCAGCGGCACTGCAACCCCCGGTTGCTGTTGCCCTGGCGAAACTGGTCAAGGCTCTTCCCGGCTCTAATGCGCTCCCGGGCGCTTCCTACTACGAGCCCAAATGGGACGGCTATAGGGCGGTCCTTGTCGTCGACGCCGAATCCGTGACGCTTTGGTCCCGGCAGGGCAAAGACCTCACGAGGGTATTCCCTGACCTTGCCGCCGCCGCTGCAGCGCAGATCCCGCCCGGGTGCGTTATCGACGGTGAAGCCGTCATCTGGAACGGGGACCGGCTGGACTTCGACGCGCTGCAGCGGCGAATGGTCACGGCCCGGGCGGCGATGCCGGCTCTGGTTCACCAGTTGCCGGCCTCTTTCGCGGCCTTCGACGTCTTGGCCGTCGCAGGGCAAGACATCAGGAGCGTACCGTTCACTGGCCGCCGGTCCTTACTCGAGGAGCTTGCAAAGGAATGGACCGCCCCGCTGAACCTCTCCCCCACCACAACAGACCGGGAGCTGGCACAGGCCTGGCTGCGGGATTTGCCCGCCACCGGCGTGGAAGGCCTCGTGGTCAAAGGCGGAGCCCAGACCTACGAGCCGGGGGCCAGGGCGTGGTTGAAGGTCAAGCACAAAGACGTCACCGACGTGGTGTGCGCGGCCGTCATCGGCCCACTGAGCCAGCCACAGGCGATCATCGCCGGCCTGCCGGTCGATGGGCAGCTGCGCATCGTAGGCCGCTCCACGGTGCTTTCAACGCGGATAGGGCGCGAGCTGGGCCGCCAGCTCCGACCGGCGCAGCCCGGGCATCCCTGGCCCGCAGAAATCACCGAAACCTCGCTGAACCGGTTCAGCAAAGACAAAGGGACAGTACGGCTGACGTTGATCGAACCGATCGTTGTGGAAATCGCGTCCGACGTCGCATGGACCGGCAAGTCCTACCGCCACCCAATCAAACTGCTCCGCACCAGACCCGAACTCGACCCCGCCGACGTCGAACTACCGCCACACCTTAAAGACCGGTAACCCTTCCGGTCGCGGTGGACGGGTTGTGCCCACTGGGGGCAGGTGGAGCCCTCCGCACAGCTCAAAGCTGTCCCCTATTGGCGTGCAACCCGTCCATGTCCCGCCACGCCGGAGCACTAGAGCTGTCGGAATTCCGACAGAAGAGCGGTGCACGGTTCGCTACTGAATCGACGAAGGGATTCGGGGTCCAGAGTAGCCTCGCCGTGGTTGGGGGTCGGACCCCGACCCCCAACCCACTCGAAGGGGGTGAGTTCGCCGGCGGCGCCAAAACTTGCGAGTTTATGAAAGAAGTCTGGAGGCAGGGCCAACCCTGTTGAATTCGCATTCTTTTGCTATTTCCCTAAAGCTCAGAATGGGTTTATCATTGTGTTACCCCAACTCCTTGGGGCACGGATAACCCGCCATCCCATGGCGGGTTCTGGCTGAAAGGGGGTGGGTCTTATCTGTGATGTCGATCCGGAGCTAGCTAAAAAGCAAGCAGCCGTGCGGCGCCTCAAGTTGCTTAGGTTGGCAATGGGCGTCTGCACGGCTGCTGTTGTTCTCGCTACCGCAGTGAAAGACTTGATCGGTTAACCCATCAAACGCGTGGTGGTCCAGTTCCCGCTGGGCCGCCACGCTGTCTTTCCCCAGATGAGCCCGTTGCCTAGGTCGCTGACCTCGGGATCATAGGGTTACGCGGTACTTATAGAGTATCGCAATCATGTGATCATGCAATCATGTTTTACATGAAAAAATAAACATGAATCTTCATGAGAACATTTTTCATGATTCTAATAATGTGATCCGATAATTTTTCATGAACTTATGGCTCACTCTTTTTATGGTGTGAGAAGTGGTGGAGCTTTCGTACTGTATGAAAGATCTAGTACAGAACTTTCATACAGCAGGAACGTCGCAGCCCAGAACTTTCGTAGTGTACGAGAGTTGCGCCCCAGCGCTTCCCAGCGTCGTAGCCTCTGGCTTGAGCGACTTCGGATAGTTGGTATCTCCTACACTGCCCCCTACTCAGAAGGGCACTGCGATCTGCAACCGGCCGCGTCGGTGGGGCAAGTTGAAGCCGCCGAGTAGAGGGGCCTCCTACCGACCCCCTCGAGAAGCCCTCCAAAAAAACTCAGGGACCTATCCTGTCGGCCCCCTGGAGTATGGTTAATCGAACATAGATTCGAATAAAGGGTGTGTTGTGGGCGTGGTAGTTGGCCCCCGTGTGATAGACGCGGGACTCTCTCTGGTGACAGCTTTACTGGCACCCGTTACGGTGGCCGCCGGCTATCCCTCTCCCGCCCAGGACTACTTCGACGGCCGGATCGACCTCAACGAACACCTGGTCAAAGACGTGACCAGCACCTTCATCGTCCGGGTCACCGGCCAGTCCATGGAACGGGCTGGCATCAGCGACGGTGACGAGCTGGTGGTGAACCGGGCACTGGAACCGAAGGACGGTTCCGTGGTCGTCGCGGTCCTCGACGGTGAGTTGACGATCAAGCGGCTACGAATCACACCCTCGGGCGTGATCCTGCAGGCAGACAACCCCCGCTTCCCCGATATCAAGGTTCCGCCATTGTCGGAATTGACCATCTGGGGCGTGGCCACGAGGTGCCTGCACCATGTCTAAGCCCGCGGTGATGCGCCGGATGCAGGAAATCGCGCACGTGGACGTGAACTGCTTTTACGCCTCGGCCGAGCGTGCCTTCAACCCTTCCCTGGAGGGCAAACCGGTCATTGTGCTCTCCAACAATGACGGCTGCGCGGTCACCCGCTCCCCTGAAGCGAAGCGCCTGGGCATTGGCCTGGGGGATCCGTGGTTCAAGCTCCGGCCCCGGGCCAAGGAGTGGGGCCTGGTGGCCTTGTCGAGCAACTACGAGCTATACGGGGACATCTCGGCCCGGGTGATGGAGCTGCTGGGCCGCTACTCAGCCTGGCTGGAGGTCTACTCCATCGATGAGGCGTTCCTGGGCGTCAAGGGCGAACCGGACGAGCTGCTGGAACTGGGCCGGACGATGAAGGCCGCGTGCCGGCGGCACGTCGGCGTGCCGGTCTGCGTCGGGATCGCCCCGACGAAGACCCTGGCGAAGCTATGCAACAAGTGGGCGAAGAACAACCCTGCCTTCAACGGAGTCTGCCGGTGGGAGTCAGTGCCCGCCACGCACCGCGAAGCGCTGATGGCCAAGCTGTCTGTGATCGAAATCTGGGGCGTGGCCACCAGGCTGACCAAACGCCTGAACGCGATGGGGATCTTCTCGATCCTGGACCTGACCCGGGCGAACCCAGTCACGATCAGGGACAAGTTCTCCATCGTCATGATGCGCACCGTCCTGGAACTGCAGGGAACACCCTGCATCCCGATGGAAGAGGAACGGATCGGCAGGGACCAGCTGATCTTCTCCCGATCCTTCTCCACACCGATCACCACAACTGCAGGGCTGCGGCAGGTCATGAGCGTCTACGCGCAAATGGCCTCCGCACGCCTGGCCAAACACGACCTGCAAGCCAAGGTGCTGACGGCGTTCGCGGCGACGTCGCACTTCAACCCGAACGAAAAGTCCTTCCCCTCTGTCTGTCTTGCGTTGCCGATGCCGACAGCTGACCCGGTGCTGCTGACCCGGGCAGCCCACGCACTGCTCCCCCAGGTCCACGAGGGCGTGAAATACGTCAGGGCCGGGATCATGGTCACCGACCTGCGCCCCTCCGGGAACCAGAAACCCTTGGAACTGTTCGAGAACCCCCACGAAGAACGGGGCATTGGGATCCTGTTGGAGGACGTGACGAAACGGTACGGCCGTGGCTCCATCGGCTTGGGCCATGCCGGGATCAAAGGCGGGCCGGACTGGTCCATGAAACGCGACATGCTCTCCCCCAGGTACACCACCCACTGGGACGAACTCCCCCTCGTCAAGGCCGCCTGACCGGCGCCAAGGTAAGAAAGAAAACCACCATGACTCTTGCACCCGAATCACCCACCACCGGCCACGACGTCGATGTCCGATTCAGCCCCGACGGCACCCCGTTGGCGATCCGTCACGACGGCCGGATCTGGATGGTCGATCCCGACGTCCACACCGCGCACTGGTTCACCAGGGACTCATGGTGGGAAACCCGGAACCGGGCAGCGATCGGAACCGGCGACCTGGTCAGCATCGAGCACTGGCAGGTCCAAGCCAAACTGCCGTCCGCCAACGCGGAACTTCGAACCTTCACATTGCGGCGGGAGCCTTTGGCTACCGGGTGGCAGCTGGAATGCATCAGCTAGTGCCGGCTGACTTGTACCGATCCCCCATCCCCGAGCAATTGTGGGAGCGGATCCGCAACGAGTTCCAGCTGCCTTCCCTGGAGCAGGTCCACGAAAGGCTCTCCGCCATCCACGAGGATCCCGAACCGATGATGCGGCAGCTGGTCCGCGTCTTCATCGACGACGAAGGGACATACTGCCCTGGTTTCCAGTTCCGCCCAGACCTGACCTTGGACCCGGTGGTGCTGGAACTCTTCAAACGGGCCATGGAGCTACGGATCCCACACAATTACTTCGCGCTCTGGATGATGCTCCCCTCTCCCGCCCTGCAGGGATCTCGGCCCGTGGACCTCCGACGCAGCGACAGGACATCGGCCCTGCTCGTGGGGCTCGAACGGACCTTCCCGGGAAAGGCGGCCTAAAATATGGGAGTGAAAGTAACCCTGACAGTAGAGGCCGGCACCGGCGAACTAAGCCATGTCGACGCCGAAGGCGAGACGTACGAGAACGCCAAAGCGGCCGCCGAAACACTGATCCCGGAAGGTTCCAAAGCTATTGCCATCCGTACGAGCTAACAGACGCTCGTACGTGGAATCGGCGCACCACATAGCCGCCTACGTTCAGCGCACTGGCGGCCTTCCTACCTCCGATGGTCAGAGTGGAAGTGAGGCTGAACGCCTCGCCGGAGCTCTCGTTGCTCTACGACATCAGAAGCGGCGCGGCCGTCTCGCGGACGAAGCCATACAGATACTCGACTCAGTATTCCCGGCCTGGTCGGACGGCACCACACTCAAAATTGAACGTCAGTGGCAAACTCGGGCGACGGAGTTCATCAACTGGGTCAACGAGAACGGCAGACGACCACACCGCAACTCCGGGGACCCAACCGAAAGGGCACTGGCCGGTTGGGTCGCGAGGCAAAAAGTGTATGCCAACAAGGGCCAATACCCTGGCCGTATCAAAGAACTCAACACACGTATGCCTGGATGGGACCGCACCCCTGATCCCAAGCCTTCGAGCTGACTCGCAAGGCTACTTGTCGGCCCAGCGTTCGTGTGCGGCTTGGCGGCTGATCCCGGCGGCCCGCCCGATGTCGGTCCAGGAAGCGCCGGCTGCCTTCGCGGCCGCGACGGTCTTATCCAGCCTGTGCCCGGCCTGTCGGTGCTCCTTCGCCGCTGCTTCCACACCCAGGATTGCCTCGGACGGTGCGATGTGGACATGCCATTCCTCCTGAACGGCGTCCTCCACCTCCATCGAGACATACGCGGCGTCCCCTAAGGGGACGTATTCCTTGCGCGTAGCAATGTCAGCCTCTTCAGGCGTGAAGACCCGTCGCCACAGTTCTCCCTGCCACCCACAGGTGCAGGCACCACGCCAGCTCATAATGAGGTCGTGCGGGACGATCTCCTCATTGGGGTCGGATTCCCCTGCCGGTTGGTAGTGTCCGGTGATCCCGTGGAAGAGTATTCCCGCACTGGTTGAGCTTCCTGAGAGGCGTCCGTCGGGTGCGATTTCAGCCACGTAGCCCTCGTGTTGGTAGTCGTTGGATGTCCAGCCCATGGCTTCACGCCTTCCTGTCAGGGTTTCCTGACAGGAAGTCTGTCAGGAGCCACCGACAATATCCAGAGCCGGGAAACGTGCACGAGCCAACAAGGCCCCCACTGCTGCTCTCTGGCAGCTTGCGGGGGCCTCGCGTTCTATACCTGGCGGATCGTTGTGGTTAGGAGCCGGTCAGGTCCACGACGTCGGAACCGGCGTTGTTCTTCACTGAGGTAATGCCACTAAGGGCTGCGGCCTTGGTGGTGTATGACTCACTGCTGGCGATGACCTCACCGTTGCCGGCCTTCAACCGGAACCGGAAACCACCGGACTTGTCTTTGTAAACTTCGAACTTTCCTGCCATGCGTGATCCTCCTTCTTGGTGCCCACCCCCACGGGCGGCAATACGGGGAACTGTCCTAACGAGGTCATCCTAACCGCCCGGGTACCTCACTCGGCTGGTTCAATCAGCTCGGGTCCGTTGTTCCGGACACTATTCACACGGGTGCTGACAATCCGGGGCGTCAGAGTCGGTTCCGGCAAGGAGTCCAACAGATGTTGGACGTCGGCCTTGTCGGTCAGGTCAGGGTCGAGCCATTCCGCGAAGCGGTCCTGCGGGATGATGACCGGTGAACGGTCGTGGACGTGCCCCAGCGCATCCTGTGTCGTTGTGGTCAGGACTGTGCAGGTCAGTAGCCAGCGTTCGGGGTCGTCTTCGGGCAGCTCGGGATCGGGCCAGAACTCGTACAAGCCGGCGAAGCCCAGCAACGGTTCCTTCTCCGAGAACAGATAGTTCGGGATCTTCTTGCCCTCCTCGGACTTCTGCCACTCGTAATAACCTTCGGCAGGAACGATAGCCCTGCGCTTGACCGCAGCTGACCGGAACGACGGCTTCTCCAGGATCGTCTCACTCCGGGCATTGATGAGCTTGGACCCGATTTTGACATCCTTTGACCAAGACGGCACCAGACCCCACTTGGCGATCAGCAGGCGCCGGTCAAGAGTGCCTTCGTCCAGGCGTTCGGCCACTATCGGCACGTTCTGAGTCGGCGCCACGTTCCAGCTCGGCCCCGAAGGGCTGCCCTCAATTTCTTTGGCCTTAAAGTGGCTCAGAAGGTCGCTCGTTGCTTTGGACATCACGTATCTGCCGCACATGAGCCCATTCTGCCCGCAAAGCGAATGTCCTGGGCGGACTCATTACAGGTTCGCCGCGTTCTTTCCCGATTTCCGCCCATCCGGCCGGTCAGATCGTCACAATGCATGGAACAAAGAGAGTCAGTGTGCACCATGTGAAGGCGCGCCGGTACAAGGGTCAGGGCAGTGTCTCCATGGGGAAATACCGCCCCCTGCGGTCAGTAGAATCCCTATCATGACGACGCCGAAGCCCGCAGCCCCGCCCGCAGTCCAGAGGTACTGGAATGCCGTGTCCAATATGTTGCGTATCGAGTCAGAAGATATTGCTGGCCTGGTCACGCACCTGGGAACTAGAGGCACCGCAGATGAGAACTCGATAATCAAGCTGCTCGGCAAGGTTCTGCCACCTTCGACGCGGGTTTCCAACGGCGAAATAATCGACGCCGATGGGTCGATCTCCGCTCAAATGGATGCATTGATCCTAAGTAACACCTCGCATCCGATTCTATTTGCCCAGACTCCCGATGAACTGATTTTCCCGGTCGAATCTGTGCTGCTCGCTATCGAGATAAAGGGTGGCTTGAGCAAGAAGGATGTCGATACAGACATCCCGGGGAAGATCAGGAAGCACCAAAAGCTCGTCAGCCCCGGACACCAACTGCCTGTATTCGCAGTCTTCGCACACGATGCAACCTCTCATCCAAAGACCGTTGCGAACTGGTTCTTCGATATGCCGGAGGACGCCCGGCCCGACTTTTTTCTCGTAAACAACTCTTCCCTGTTCGGAATTCGCGATCCGGCGTCGGCGGACGGCTACCGAATCTCCATGCCGTTCGCACCGAAACCAGGCGAAAGCAATTCCCGCCCGATTGCCGAACTCGGGGGAACAGAAAACGGTTTCTGGTGGCCCATCAACACAGCATTGGGTGATCACGTCCGGGCAGACCACGGAGCGGGAATGCTGCTTTTTGTCAAGGCTGTCTTGGACGTCCTAAGCGCTCGAAAATACGCAGACGTGGCGTGGCTTGAGCGGTACCTCGACAAGGTCAGCACCAGGAGTGTTCGCTACACCAAAGGGAGCGACCCTGTCATGGAGCTTTCGTGACGACCGTGATATCCACGGATTCCAGGAAGTCCTTGACTGTGCAGTGCTCCATCCCCAAGACCGTGCAGGCTTCTGGAACTGTGCATCGGTTTTCCAGCGTAAAGTCCTCGTCTGAGACAACGATGACGTTATAACTGGACGTCATTTTTCGCGCCAGGGCGATAGTGACGATTGCCTGCTGCTGATCGGTCTCCTCGTTATCAGGATCCAAAATGTGCAGGTCTGGTGGGGTGGGGATCCCAAACTCCACACACACTGCGCTAACTGCAGGCCACCGGACCTCAGCCGCGTCTTTCAAGCTTCTCCAGCCCGAAGCCGCCCATATCGTTACAGGATCACCCTTGGCAAACCGCTGCCGTTCGTTCTTCGCAGCCTCGCAGTAGATGACCTGCGAATTGTCTCGAAGTTCCGTTAGTCGTTCGGTGAGCGTGTCATCGTCCGTTGCCAACTCGTTCAAGGTCTGCAGGGCCGAGCTGTCGAGTACATAGATCTGATCCACCGTTACACGGCCTCCCGGCCGAGAGTAAGGAAGCTCTGGAGCTCAGCCCTAGAGTGGAGATTGAGGGTTTTCCGGATTTCGATCTCAGACACGGCCGTGTACTGAAGGGCCTGACCAAACAGTCTCGCCAGACCAGATCCGTAGGCTGCGAGTCGCTTTTGCGGCCGAGTTTGACCCCCAGGGACGAAGCCCTTTTCCTCAGGCTCTACATAGTCTCCGGACACCGCATCCACCAAGCCGGCGTTAGCAAGTCCCAGCTGCTTGAGGCGGATAGCCACGGAGTAATGGCTGCAGTAAAAATACCCTGCAATGCGACGAACGGCGTCCACATCGCTGTCCTGGATGAAGTCCTTTTTCAGGTACTTCTCCATGTAGGTATCGAGTTCCGCCCTGGGCATCAGGAAGGCGGCCGCGAATCGGTTGCACCAGGCTTCCTCGCTTGTGCGTGCCTGCAAGTCGTGCTTATCGCAGGCTTTGTCCACTCCCCGTAGAAGATGCGCCAGTTCATGGAGGAGCGTGAATGAGCGCGCCTGCGGGTGCTTTACCTCCCCGTTTACAAATATCAGGGGCACGTAGTCATGATGGAGAGTGAAACCGCGCAACGCGTCGCCCTCGATCGGCAGAACGTTTGTCATGACGCCATGGCCTTCTAAGGCATCCCTGATGGCCACGAACAGGCGGGACTTGCTCTGAATGCGTTTGCGACGGTCCCGAATATCGCCCCACTGCAACCAATCGGCGACGCGGCCGGCGGCGTGCTCTGCCGCCATATTTGGGGGGATAGTGGGCAGTTGGACAGGAAGATGCCCCAGCTCTGCGCTTATTTTGGCGGCTGCTTGTTGGCGACGTTTAGCGTCTCTGACTGCGGCGCGTTCGTCGGGGTTGAGGGATCTCGCCTGACCAGTGTTGGACATTGGAGCCCGAAAATTGGCGTCCACAGAGTGCCGGCTCGTTGCGGGGGGCGCCGGAAGGGCAAAGAAGTAGATCGAGCGTCGAGTCGCTTTCGCGATGTACTTAAGGTCTTCCTCGTCAATCGTGAGAGGACCCGTTAGCTGTATGGACTGTGCAGCGCGCCAAGCCAGTCCGACTGCTTCGAGGATCTCATCTCTGTTAACGCCGGAGTCCTCCAACGCCCACTCAAGAACATCCCCTTGAACGGTGGCTTCAGTCATGTTGGCAATCCTAGGGCTTCGGCGGTCTTTCCCATCACATCCGGTGAGCAAGATGTCAGCTTCATGAAACGAGAGCCGCCTTCCGTGGAGCATGTTCGCCTTGACTAATGGTTTTGGGGCCCAATGCCCTCGTCAGTGACGAGACGCTTACTCCAAGCCGTTCAGCGATGTCATGCAAAGTTTTTCCTTCTTGACGTAACTGCGTTGCCGTTTCCAGCTTTCCCGCAGTCATCACCGTAGGCCTTCCGCCCGAGCGACCTCGGGCCTTGGCAGCAGCCAGACCCGCCTTGGTTCGTTCTGACAGCCTGGATCGTTCATATTCAGCAAGCGATGCGAACATGTCAAAGATGAGCTTCCCGTGCGCGCTGGTGGTGTCCAGCCAAGGCTCCGCGAGTGAACGGAACCCTATCCCCCGCTGCCCAAGAACCGTTACGATGTCGGCCAAGTCAGAGGTGCTGCGGCCTAGCCTGGTCAGGTCCGCCACCATGAGGATATTGCCGGGCTGAAGATAGCCGAGGCATTCCTTCCATCCCGCCCTCGCTTGGGTTGCTCCAGACGCGTGGTCCTGAAACACCCTCAACGCTCCGGCGGCCGCGAGAGCATCTACTTGTGCGTCCAAGGACTGACCCCGTGTACTGACCCTTGCGTATCCAATGACATTCCGCGACACGTCAAAAACCCTTTCGCGCCGGTTTTGGCCGAAGTTCTTTTCGAGAACCAGTTTTGACCAAGTATATAGGGCGTTGGGGGGCATTTTTACGGAGCCATGCCGATGATGGTCAAAAACGGTCGTTTTTGACCCGCCCCAATCTTGGGGTATCACGAGCTGCACGTCAGCTCAGCGCGAGCTGCCCGAAGAGTCAGCTGGGTTGGGCACAATGATCAAGGCGTCGCTGTCCTGGGCTTTGAGTTTGAGCGCTGGGCACGACTCGATCGGCAACGTGACGACAATGGGCTGCTGCAAGGAGCCCCCGACCATCCGGCCCGAAAGCGTCGCCGGGCAGCCATCAGGCACACCAGCTACCCGGGCGTCTTTCACATAGATCTGCACGGGCAGGGGATCTGTTATTTCAGCGGCTGGGTTAGCTCTCCCCCAAACTGGCATGATGGCAAAGATGACAACTCCAAGAACGAAGAGAGCGAACCAACGCGGCGCCTTGTCAAGCAATTGGGAGTAGGCGTCACGTTTTTGCCAATAGGTGGCGGCTTCTTCAAGAAGTTCTACTCGGGCTGTTGTGGCCGCATATTCTCGTTCAAGCCAAGCCACGTCCACAGCTGGATCTAGATCCCGCTGGGACCATGTGGATGGTTCGCCCCTTCTGAGAGCATCCAATGCGCGCTTTGCTCCGACGATGCCATCCGCGTAAAGGCTCGTGATAGAAGTTGCATCTCCGAGGAGGAATGTCCGTCGTTCGTGGACCCATGCAATTTGAGGAGGTAACTTGGCAGCATCGAGGTTGGGCTTTGGATCCAAAACCCCCGCATCCAGTTCATCGTTGGACAGCTCATTCACCGTTTTGCCCTGAAGGGCAAGGACGCGTGTGGCCCCAAGCAGAATTACGCCTATCGCTATCAGAGCTACAGTCGCTCCACAAGCAGCGATAAGGGCTGCCCAGGGTTGGAGATTGGCGATGGCCGTCAGTTGAAGCCCAGCAACGATGGCGGCCGCAATCGCGCCGGCGGAGGCAACAAGCCACTTCAGAGTGCTATTCAGGTTCTCACCCCGCGCTGCAAACGTCAGGGATGAAGCCTTGCCTGGGCTGGGAGGAATATCCACGCTAGTCTCCTTGCTATGTACTACATGGGTACTACAGTGTTAGTCTCGTGGTTCACTCGAAAACGTTCCACCCGACGCGCGAAGGAGTGAAGATGGAAACCAGTCGACGGATTGCCAGTTCCCACTGGTACACCATGCGTGAGTTGAACCAGAACACCGCCAAGGTGCTTCGAGAGATCAATGAGTCTGGCGAGCCCGCGCTCATCACCCGGCAGGGTCGACCCATAGCACTCATCACCCCTCTAGCCGACGCGCAGGTAGAGTCTGCTGTGCTCGGGGCGGTGTTGGACTCCCTACCCCAACTGACCGGGGAAGAGCCCCTCAGCGAAATTCGCGAGCCCGAAGAAGTAGCGGTCGATGCAGATATCACCTATCGGGGTGGCTACGCGTAAGAAGCGGCACAAGTTCTACGTTCGAAACAACCTTCAGGATCACCAACCCGCCCCGAAGCTTCAGATTTATCTGTTCGTCCTTCGTTAGCCAGCGATATACCAGGATGTACTCGCAAGCCTGGTGTTGGAAGTCGTCGACATCGTCTTCAAGATCAAACGACGTGTAGCTGGGCAGTTCAGCAACCCGAACGCAACGCCTGTATCTGATGCCTTCATGTTCTTGGAGAGCTCCCTCTATGGCGTCGTCAGTATCGGGCCGCAACTCTTCGGACGCAATATGGAAGACCTCCGCTGCGACTAATGAGTCCCCAATGGCCCGAAGATCCTCAGATGCGATTGCTGACCACTTTGGCTGCATGTTCACCTCCCTACTTGGGCGAAGAGGCCAGACTTGTAGATTTGGCTCAAGTCCATTTGCCCCTTGTCTGGCTTATCAAATGGTGCTTTCAGAGAATAGTGACGCTCCGTGAAGGAGATTTGTGCTGTTCCGTAGTCCTCTCTCGTTCGGTCTTCCCATGTGATCAGTCCATTGTCGCGAAGGTCCTTGAGGCCAGCGGAAAGGACATCGGACGAGAATCCATACCACTTTTTAACAAGCCGACTTGGTAGGTAGAAACCTGGGCGCAGAGAGCGGGCAATCAGAAGCACGGCTTTGCCTTGAACGGTGAGGTCTCGGTACCAATTCTCAGACCAGTACTCCAAAGGCAGGGTGAAGAACCTGCCCGTCGGGGCCGTGTACGGGTCGCCGCTCCCATTCTCGTGGAGGGTCGTAATTTTGGCTTGTTTGGACTCTCTTTCACGGCGGATGAGTTTTCGGTCAGCAAGTTTCGCCCAGCACCTTGAAACGGCGTCCTTACCGTAGGCTTTGTCGCCTAGTCCCATGGCACGGGACCACACTGCAGCGTCACGCTTGGTGTCCCAGGGCGCTGCAGAGGCCGCTAGTCGGTGAAGTAGATACAGATCCAAGGAGCGACCGTTGCTTGAGTTGATGAGAGCTCCGAGCTGCCCGGGAGTTTTCCTTTCCTGAAGTTGGACAAAGTCGGTCCGGATGGCAACATTTTTCTTCCGCTTAGAGTCTTCCAAGAGGCTCTGGACCGACTTGTCCTGAAGCTCGGTGAGGTGGTTTTCCATGGACTTATCTAAGCACCTTCAAGCGTAGCGAGCAGTCGAGCTGTATCTAGTGAGATGCGGTTTCAGCGTGTGGTATACAAGGACCGTTAAAGAATTCCGAATAAGATTACCGTCCAAAGACCCTTTAAGAATTCCAAAAGGTCAATCGCCGACTGCGCCCCCATCTCCTGCCGGGGATCGGCATCATCCACGCGACTTGAAAAAGTTTGCTTGGAATTCGACCACGACTGCTATCGGCCCACTCCGACACCTATCGTCCGTAGTCGGAATCCTGGCCACGATCCTGTTCCTGCATCCTTTGGTTACTGACTGCGGCTGAGGTCGCTTGGGCAGTGGCGCTGGGTGGTTGTGGGAATGATGCGTTCATGAGCCGTCGCATTTTCTCCAGGCGCGGATCTACTTCCGGGGTCGGTTCGGGCTGGGGTGGATCGTCCGGCTTTGCGGCTTCGGCCATGAGTTGGTCGATGCGGGCTGTGTTGGCTTGGGCGGCTTTGAGTGCTTCGGCGTGCTTGAAGGGCTCTGCCAGTGCCTTGTCTGCTTGTTCGATGCGGGTGAGGGCTTCCTGCCGTCGTGTCTCGACGTCAGCGGCGAGCCTTGGCAACGAGGACACTCTGTTTTCGAGTTGCCTGATCGTGCCAAGGTCAGCTGAGAGCAGCCCCTTGCGTGATATCTGGGTGATCGCCCTGGGCACACCCTCGACACGTACCTCTACCGTGGAGCGGTCGAGGTCCCGTCCGGGGACGAGCTTGGCGCGGAGTTCGTGGCCGCCGAGGGTGGCGATGGTGCCGAGCTCGTCGTATCCGTAGAGGTTCATGAGCCGGTGGCCTTGCCTGCCTGCCCACGCCCGGAGGGCTTCGGCAGCGTCGGTTCTGTTGTCGAAGGTTTGGCCTCCGATGGTGGTTTTGAAGGCGTCCGCGGTGGTGTCCACGGTCCTTGCCACGGCGGCGTGGATCAGTGGCAGGTCTTGGGCTGCTGCGTCAGCTGCGGCTTGTTCCCCGCGTTTGGTGTGGTGCACCGCGACCAGGTTGCGGTTGTACGCCCGGTCCAGGCGGGACAGGCGGGCCAGTTCCTGGTCCGCGACGGCCTTTTCCAGGACCAGCGGGTTGCCGCTGGTGATGGCTTTGGCCTGGGCGAAGTTCAGGGTGTTGTCCCCGATGTCTTCGATTTCCCGGACGTCGAGGCGTCCGCGCATGAT
Source organism: Arthrobacter sp. yr096 (assembly GCF_900108925.1). Classification (NCBI taxonomy): domain Bacteria; kingdom Bacillati; phylum Actinomycetota; class Actinomycetes; order Micrococcales; family Micrococcaceae; genus Arthrobacter; species Arthrobacter sp. yr096. Next base: position 17,117 of record NZ_FNYI01000013.1, read on the forward strand.
CTGGTTGATGAACCGGGATTTGCGTTCCAGTCCTTGCCACATGAAGGAATCGAAGGATTCCTTGGTGACGACCTGGGAGATGCGGACTTCGGGGTTCTGGTTGCCTTGGCGAAGGATTCGGCCGTGACGTTGTTCGACGTCGGCCGGCCGCCACGGGGCGTCCATGTCCACTAGGTGCACGGCACGTTTTTGAATGTTCGTCCCGACACCCATTTTCGATGTTGATCCGACGAGCACGGCGATCTGTCCGGAACGGGCGGCTGCGAACAGCCGGCCTTTCTCGTTGTCGTTCTTGGCGTCGTGGATGAACCGGACCATGTGTTCGGGAACGCCACGGCGGCGGAGCTGGTCTTTGAGCTCGCCGTAGACGTTCCACTTCTCCGAGGGCGTGCCGAAATCACAGAAGACCAGTTGCAGGGCGCCTGGGACCGGATCCGGTTCCCCGGTGGAGGGGTCGGTGTAGATGCGGTCTTTGTGTTCCTCGTACACGCTGGCCAGCAGGTCGGCTGTGGCACTGATCTTGGTGGGTCCGCGCTGGAACAGAGCGGGATCCACAAGCCTCATGTCCAGGGCGGCTTTCCGGCCGTCCGAGGAGACTTTGAGCATGTTGTCTTCCTCAGAGGCCACGAGACGGCCCTGGATGGCGTCGACGCGGTCGCCGATGTCCTGGATGTACTCCCGCAGTTCAGGGCTGGGGTCAACGACCAGCATGTTCGGCTGGCGGAGCCCGTCCCCGTCCCGTGGGGCGAGAGCCGGGATAGGCAGTTTGAGGTCTTCGGCGGTTTTGACGTCCGCGCAGGTGTGGAACATCTTCAGCAGTTCGGGGACGTTTTGGAACTTCGCGAACCGGCTCTTGAGTTTGAACCGGTCACCTCCGGCGACGGAGAGTTCCATCTCTTCAACGACCTGACCGAACGTGGCGGCCCAGGTGTTGAAGTCCTTGATCCCGGCTGCTTGGAGCAGGTCCGGGCGCAGGTAGCGCTGCATGACGTACATTTCCGTGACGGAGTTCGCGATCGGTGTTGCCGTGGCCCCGGTGATCACGCGCCGTCCCTCGCGTTCGCGCAGGAACTCGGTCTTCATGTGAAGGTCCGATGCCCTGTTGGAGCCTTGGATTGCGGCGCCGGGGATGTTGGACGGTGTCCGGAGGTTTTTGTAGTCGTGCAGCTCGTCCACGACGAGGTAGTCGATGCCGGTTTCCTCGAAGCTGATCCCCGGATCGGCGGGAGTGTCGAGTTTGGCTTTGAGCGTTTCTTCCTGGGCCAGTACTGCCTTTTCCAGCCGTTTGACGATGCTGGCGTTGGCTCGGCCGTTGTCCTGGTCGCTGTTCTTGACAGCCTCCAGCTCCGCCCGCATCTGAATGACTTCAGCGTTGATGTAGGCGGCTTCGGCTTCCGGGCTGAGACTCACTCGTTGGAAGGCGGTGCGGGTCATGATCACGGCGTCCCACTGGTTTGCTGCCGCACGGGCAACGAACTGCCGGCGTTTGTCGCCGGCGAGGTCAGCCGATGAGGCGGCGAGGATCCGCGCCTGCGGGTAGATCTGCAGCCATTCCCGGGCGAACTGTTCGAGCATGTGGTTCGGGACGATGACGGCGGGCTTGTTGACCATGCCCAGTCGGCGCAGTTCCATCACTCCCATGACCATTTCTGCGGTCTTTCCTGCACCGACCTGGTGGAACAGGCCGACGGCTGGTTCGGAGAGCATCCGCGCCACAGCTGCTCTCTGGTGCGGGCGTGGGGAGAAGTCTTTGGCCATGCCGGGCAGGGTCAGGCGTTCCCCTTCGGTGCTGTAGTCCCGGAGCACGATGGAGTTGAAGCGGCGGTTGTATTCGTCGATGAGGCGGTTTGCCCGTTCGGGTTCTTCCCACACCCATTCGCTGAACCGTTCCTGCAGCAGCTGCGCTTTTTCCTGAGCGGCTGCGGTTTCTGTGGGGTTCAGGATCCGGCGTTTGTCTTCATTTTCGTCGGTGACGCGCACCGGCCTTTGTTCGAGGACCTGTTTGAGGATGTCGGAGGCGGGCATCCGCTGAGTGCCCCAGTTGCTTGTGGCAGCGAGGGTGTGGCGGTTGGCTTTGACGTCCCACATAGACCCTGCCGCGTTGGAGACGGTGGCGTAGGGGTCATTGAGGATTTCGCGGACGAACGCCTGGTGGGTGTCGGCGTCGATCCAGACGGCACCGAGGCGTGCTTCCACTTCGTCCATGCGCAGCGGTTCCGGAATGGCCTCGGTGAGGGCTTGAACGTTGGCGTTGAACCGCTCGTCGCTGAGCGCGGCGGCTTGGGCGATTTCAAGCTTTTCGCGGACGTTCCCGGAAAGGTATTCCGCGCGGGTTTGGAAGGTTTCCTCCGGGCCGGGGACTTGGTAGATGCTCTCCCCCATGGCCGCACGGGTTTCTTCCGGGCTGATTCCCAGCAGGGACGCGGCGTAGTCCAGGTCAACTTCACCGACGGTATCGAGGGTGACGGTGAGGGCTTCTTCTGCGGTGTCGACGCCCAGGACGGGACGTCGGGGCTGGACCTGGCGGCTGGACAGCAGGGCAGCCGGAGTGGCAGTCTGCGTGGCTTCGTCAAAGTTCTCCAGTGCCTTGACCAGGGGCCCGAACGGGTCACGGCTGAGGATCGACACGGCCCTGGGCGTCGTGCGGGCCTGGATGGGCTCCTGCGTCTCTTCGTCCACTCGCCCGGTGTCCCGGAGAGTGAAGCGGTTGATCGGGCCGTAGGTGTCCACGTACTGGCTGTAAGCGGACTTCAGCTCGGCGCGGAGCGTGTCGATGTCGGCGGTGTCATCGCGGCTGTCGGCCTCTGCGGTAAGGAGCTTCCGGCCGGCGTCCCTGAGCCCCAGAAGGGCGCGTAGTTCGGCGGCTTGGGTTTTGGGGACGGCGAGTTCGGTGTGGGAGCCGTGTTCGACAACGGTGAAGCCGTTGTCACTGGCGCTGATATGGCCTTCCCATTCCGTGGCTGCTGCCGGGACGTAGGCGGCGCGCTGGCGGTCCTGCTCTGCGGTGCGTTCGGTGATGACGAGTCCTGCGGACTTGGCCTCGTCCACGACGTCGGCCAACGCTGTTTCCAGGCGGTCCGGGACGGCCGAGAGGTCATCGGTGGTCAGTTGCAGGGTTTCGGCCCCGTACATGCCGTGGGCCACGTGCAGCTCCCCCAGCAGACGGTCGGGGTGCTCATCGAAGTAGGAGTTCAGGCGGGTGATGGTCCCGTCGATCCGGCGGGCGCTGACGGTCTCCCAGAGTGTGGAGGCCGGTTCTTGCGTGGGTTCCCTGCGCCGGAAGATCAGCAGATCGGTCATGGCGTCGGTGCCGGCCGCTTTGCGGTGCGCGCCGGTGGGCAGGCGGACAGCCCCCACGAGGTCGGCCAGCTGGTTCATTTCCCGGCGTGCTGCCGGGTTGGTTCCGTCCAGGGTGAAGCTTGATGTCAGCACTGCCACCATGCCGCCCGGGCGGGTCAGTTCCAGGGATTTGAGGATGAAGTGGTTGTGGATCGAGTGGCCGCCGGCGTTGTGGCGGGGATCGTGCAGTGTGACGTTGGCGAAGGGGACGTTGCCGATGGCCAGGTCAAAGTGGCCGGTGGGGAGTTTCGTGTCCGCGAAGGACTCCCCACGGACAGTGGCTTCGGGATAGAGAGCTTGGGAGATGGCCGCGGTGGTCGGGTCCAGCTCAACACCGGTCATCTCCGCGTTCTCGGGAGCGAAGCCGATGAAGGTTCCGACGCCGGATCCCGGTTCCAGCACGGTGCCGCCGTCGAATCCCAGGTCCTGCACCGCTGACCACATGGCCTGCACGTAGGCGGCGTCGGTGTAGTGAGCGTTGATCGTGGTGCGGCGGGCAGCGTCGTACTGTGCCTCGCTCAGGAGGCTGCGCAGGTGTTCGCGGTCCCCTGCGTATTCCTCACGGGTTTCATCGAAGATTTGGAAGACGCCTTGCGCTCCCCAACTCCCCCACCGCGCAAGCGAAGCCTTTTCAGCCTCTGTGGCGGGCCGGTTCTCGGCCTGCAGTGTCTGGAGTACTTCGAGGGCTTCAAGGTTCGCCCGGATGCGACTCCGCGCACCGGACGGTGCCAGATCCTCCTGAGACGACGGGCGGAACCTGCCCGCTTCATCGGCTAGTAGAGCTGTTCGCGGAGCTTGTCCACTTCCCTCATCGAATCCAGGTACTCCTGAATACTCGGATTCACGTACTCGTCCTCCTCGTCCTCGCCCTCCGTCTCCGGCGGCGAAAGCAGGTCGTACCGGACGATCTCCTCGGCCTGGTTCCGTGCCGCGTTCAACCGGCCGACCTTCTCCAGATACCCCTCCCCTTTCGGGTCCGGTCCCGCGATCCTGACCTGCAGCTCGTCCACTTGCTCCTGAGCCTGCTCCCCCAGATCCGTGAAAAACTCGTCCGGGTTCTGAATCTGGCTGTACCGAGTCGGGCTCGCTGCCTTCCAGGCTTCCTGAGCCTGCCTGCCGTACTTGTTCATTGCGGTCCTCCTCTGGTGCCGCCCACAGAGCGTCGAAGCTCAGCTGGCCATCAATCTGCGTCTTACGTCCCGCCATGGACTACTCCCCCTGGTGACCTTCTTCTGCATCGAAGGTCACGCTAGCGGGGATCGAAGGCATTCGCTTGTCACGGCGGTTTCTTGCCATGATCTGCTGGGATATTCACCTCAGGAAAGCTATTAAATCAATATCAAAATGATATCAACTTGAATGCATCCCAGTAAGAATGGACTCACTCATAACTGTCACGGACCTGCTCCAAGCCAATCCTCAGAGCTCGCAACGCCATGGGATGCTTTTTCCTTCCCTCCAGCTTTGCTACAACAGCCAACAGGTCAACCAACTCGCGATCCTCGTCGAAGCGAAGCAGCATTGTCCTAGGATTTCCCTTATCCCTGGAATCGCTCAGTTCGGGAGTCACCTTTGGCCTCACTGGAGCATTGCGATCGATACTCGCAATTGGTTGTGCAAGCAACGGCTCCGCTCCATTGCCGAAAGCCTCGATCGCTTCGTCCCTGGCTCTATCCGACGCGGAACGCTTCTTGATTGCCACTAGCCCATCAACTCCTCTACCAACCCGCGAATCTCCCTCGCCGCCTTTGGGTTCTTCCACTCAACAACGCCAAGCCCCTCCCCCACGACGTCCCTGTAAGCCTTCCTTTCGTACAGGACCGTCCTAAGCGGCTCGATGCTGGGGTAGTCAGACAGGTATTCCCTTGCGTCAGCGCTCTCGGATTCAAAAGCGTTGGTGGACACGCGCGTTAGGGCGCCACGAACGCGCAATTCCGGGTTGAAGTCACGCGCCGTTTCAATCAGCTTGTCTACCGTAACGAGAGTATCCAGATCGAACTGACTCGACTGAGTGAGGACCAAGAGCTGATGCGCTGCAGTCATGGCCGTGCGCATTTCTTTGCTGTCCTTCCCCGCGACGTCAACCAAGACGACGTCGTAACCCCCGTCAAGTTCACGCAGGGTCTCATGCAAGCTGCCAAGCTTTTCGACCACGAAGATACGGGGCTGATGGCCCGCCTCTTCCCGGTCCACCGCCCACCGCGCCGTGGAACGCTGGCGATCACCGTCCACGACAGCCACCCGCCTCCCCCGTTTTGCGAGCTCGACAGCAAGATTCGTGACGACAGTGGATTTCCCCACGCCACCCTTTTCACTTCCAACGACAATGATCATGCTTCCAAACTAGCGTCAGCTAGGTATCAGATAGCTAGCGACACGCTAGCTTTTTGATATCACTTCGATAGTGATATCGAAGAGGTATCACTATCGAACTGATACTCAAGGATTGACGACCGAGGAAACGCTACTCTGCAGCGTTGAATGGACGTCAACGAACATCCATACCAAACCACTAGCACTTTGATACTGATTTGAAACCACACGCCGCATCGACTCCAGGGCCTTCAGTGCATCGCGCCTCCTTCGGCCCCTGCCTCCAGTCAAGCCATCATGCCCCGGGGAGTGGCTCAATCGAAGCATCAAGCTCACATTGAGCGGGAGTGGAAATGATACTGGTTTAGTATCACTATCAAAGTGATATCAAACGGACTGATATCTAACGAAACGCTACTCTGCGGCGCTGAATGGACGCCAGCCAACACCTATACCAAACCACTAGCACTTTGATACTGATTTGAAACCACACGCCGCATCGACTCCAAGGCCTTCAGCACATCGCGCCTCCGACGGCCCTGAGCCAGGTCGTGCACGTGAGGCTGTGGTTTGGATATTCGTTTGCAAGCATTTCAGTATCGTTTCGATAGCAGTTGAGCCGAAACTTAAGCGCAGCGTGGACAAGCGCAGGGGATTGGGTAACTCACCTAGCTTAATGTCAGGATTTCCTGACGTCGATCTAGGTGGGCCTGCCATCCTGGTGAAGGCAAAGCACAGAAAGGTGGCCACCATTGAGATGGGACATGCGGGACGGGCTTCACGAGGGGAGTCTCAGCGCCATCATTCCTGACGGCCGAGTCTCTGAGGATGTTCGTATGGGTGTTGTCGTAGTGGAGGGTATATCCGGAAACTTTCCGCGCCACCCAAACATTAAGACACACGAAATGGTGCCTGACGATCAAATTGTGGGATGGTGTGCCGCCTGCACGTGCGGTTGGAAAGGTCCTCGCTGGTCCAGAGTTGATACGTCGCGACGGGCGGCTCTTTCGAAGCGTCTGGCGTACCTGCCCTCACTTGGCTTCGCTGTGCCCTCAGTGGGCGTTGAGGAAGCTCTCCGTCTTGAGTGGGAAAAACATGCCTTTCCTGCTGCCGCCATGTCTGAACTTAATGCCGCCGTCAGAGCAGCCGAAGAAGCCGCACGCCGTTTGGACAGGGGAGTAGCCTCAGCAAGGAAAGCCGGTGTGTCCTGGGCGCTTATCGGTTCTGCCCTAGGGATGAGCCGCCAGTCCGCACATGAGAAGTGGAGTTCGTAACAACGACTCATCAACGGACAACATGCGATCCACTGTCGCGACGAGTTTGCTGTTTTGTAGAGACGGCCGGCTACCAGGCACCATTACCCACGCTCATGCTGCATGCCAGATACTCTCGTCATCTGGCGGTATCCAGTGATCTTCTCGATCCGGGTCAAACATGTCGACCTCTTCCAAGGCACGGTCCACAAAGCGATCCAAATATGCGTGCCAAGCGGCTCGGTCCCGACGGTTGCGGCTGACTTGGGCTTGATGTTCCTCCAGTACCCCCAGGCGGACGGCAAGACCGCTGAGGCTAACTGAGGTGGTTCTCCATTGGCGTCCCGTTCTACGAACCATGCCCATGGCTTCCATTTCTGAAAGCACCTTCGTAGTGGCATTACGGCTAATACCAGTCAGCCGTACGAGGTCGGCAGTAGTGGGGGAGTAGCGACCTCGTTCGATGCCCTCATAAACGAGTGCTGCGGAATCACCTAGCGCCCGAAAGACAGGACGAACAGCGTGCACTCTCCCCTTTCTCCAAGTCAATTCACGGGCAAGTTGCTTGAAGTGGTCGGGCAGTTGGACCAGGTAGATATCGGCGGCTTTGTGCCTTGCGTCGGCAATCTTCGTGACGATCCCGTCTGATTCTTTGACCAAAACGGGCAGGAGCCTTGCGATCGTAACGTGGTGTTTGCCCATTGCGGCAGCCAGCGTTCGGCAGCCCACATCCAGGACATCAGTTTCCTTTGCACGCATGTAACCCAATAATCCGCGCATCAGAAGTCTCAAACTGATGCCTTCCCTGCCACGACTTTGAAGGCGATGGTCTAGTACAGCGTAGACAACGTTCTCCAGGTCGTTGACAAGCTCGTGGATCGAGCGGCGGCTAGGAGTATGGGCCCCCCCTGTGAGTTTTGTTCGGCTTGTGTTGTTAATAGGTGCAGTTTTCTCCCTTGTTCTAGGAGCTGGAGTTTTTTGCCTTGTCGCGTTGACGTAGGTCTGCGCTTTGGTCCACTCGAATGTCAGTAGCCGCTTCTGCTTGTTGGCACTGCTGTAGAGAGCAGCGAGCCCGGGGAATTGCCCGTTGAGTTCGTTCTCTACCTGTTCTCGGGTCCAGCCGCAGGCCGCGAAGTGGTTTAGGACGGCCATCCGCGCCTCAGAAGGGCTCTTGTACCGCGAGGCGTCGTAAAGCCCTGTACGGGCGATCCTGCGTAGAGGTGAGTCGCCGCCGGCGTTCGGCGGCAGCGACAGACCAGCTGATTTGCGCTGAGCCGAGGCTGTCTTGGCTTGCCGAGCTTTGTGCGCCTGGAGACGCTTCAGTTCCGGTGCGAGAGCGGCCTTAAGGGCCAACACCGCCAACGGTGGATTCCTTCGGCGCAGGTAGTCGTATGCCACAGATAGAGGGGTAATAAGCGTTTGATAGCCGCCCGACTTGTGACGGGATCCTGGGACGCGGATACAGCCATCGCTTAAGTTCTGGTGGGGGCTTGGGTCCAGGCTCGTGGATCGCAGAGCCAGAGCCTCGACAAGCTCGCGGGCGGCCGACCCATCCAAGCGTTCCCGGAGCGGGATGTACAGGTGCCGGCCGCCGCTCGGGGAGAAATCTTCTATGAATGCTAGACCGCATTCCTGAAGCAGTTTGCCCAGTCGAAGGGCGTCGGCGTCAACGACCTCTTTGAGGGCTTTCGATGTATCAAGATCCAAGCACAAAGTCGCGACACGGCCATCTGCCCCGTGGATCATGACCGCGGCCGGACGCTCGGGCAACCGGCTGGTGATCTTGGCACGGTGAGTCGGGCGCGGGTACTGGAACCTGGATCCGATCCATCTACCGAATCTGAGTGAGGGTCCGCCGGCTAAGAGAGGAGCAAGAGCCCAAGCCTGCTCAGGGGTGGTTTGAGGGGCGACACTCGCAAGCGGGTGCGTTGACGCCGAAAGAGCATCCGGTACCATAAAGGGCAGCAGTTCCTTTTCTTTTAGGTAAAGCAAAGGGCACCCACAGCCTGTGGGTGATGAATAGTTCAGATCTGGCCCCGCCAAGAACTGGATCTGAACGAATACTTAGACGAAGGCCCGCCACGTGCGGGCCTTCTGCTTTTAACTTGCCCTAGCGATAGGCAAACTCCCCTGGTTTGGGTCGTCGAGCTTGTTAGGGAGACCGTTGTCGCGATCAATGAGCGCACCAACATAGTCACTCAAAGACAGTCCGTGCGCGTTGGCTGCCTCATGGGCGCGCTTATGCTGATCCGGGTATAGCCGCCCACGCAAGGCGACACGATGACCGTCCAGCTTTGGAGTGGTGTACTGAGGATTTGCGCTCATGCTCCAAATCCTTGCTTAATCTTCGGGCCGGTACCGGTATCGTTCGCGGCGTGTCGCCAGTAAGAACACTTAATGTCCTAGCAAGTAGTCCTTCAGTGCCGCCAACAGGCTCTCTAAGCGCTCTGGCTGGATCGCGAATGTGACAACACGGCCACGTCGTTGTCCGGCCGGGGCATCCGCGGTGACCAAGCCGGCTTCCTCTAGTGCCCGCAGGGCTCGCCGCGCCGTGTTGGAGTCTGTCCCGAGTTCTCGGGCCAAGTCCGCAGCTCCGGTAGGGCCATGGAGTGATAAGTGGCGCAGGATTGCGCGCGAGAACATCGTCCCGAAGGATTCGATGGCCATCTCTACGTCCCTCGGGAGGGCGCTAGGCGGGCGAATGTAACGGGGCATCCCATCATTTTGTCACTTCCTACCGTTTCTCTACGTTTCTTGATAGACAACATTTAATGTCGTTTTACTGTAATGTCTTAACCGTGACACAGGCAAGAGACTCACATGAGACGGCATGCGACTGGATGTCCACATGCTCGAGGCTCTTGACAAGCGTTTTTGTCGAAAACTGTGGACAATGCGGGCTGTACCAATCGATGGAGTTAAGTCGGTGGCGGCTGGTAAGTGTTGAAGCGATGTTCCAGGGGGAGGGCAGAGTGCCAAAGGATCTGTATTTGCGTTCGTGGACGTCCACGGCCTTGGAACGTGCATTGTTCGCTCGGGTGCAGAAGCCTAGAACGGCAGCCTGCGGGGCACGTTCGTGATGGGTCGTAAGTCACTACGCTTGGTGGCACTTGTTGCCATCCCCAGTCTGTTCTTCGGGCTGATCTTCTCCTTCATCCTGTTGCTGGCCCCGGCCAAGCCCGCTGCCGCCGATTGCGGCCCGGTGTCCGTTGTCGTTGACGGCAACACGAAAGTCGATGGGTATTCCGCGGAGCAGTTAAAGAATGCCGCCGCTGTTATGGGAGCCGGCAAAGCGCTGAACCTCTCCGTAAAGGGCCAGACCATCAGCATCATGGTGGCCCTGGGGGAGTCAGGGCTGCGCGTCCTGGACTACGGCGACGGTGTCGGGCCAGACTCCCGTGGCTTGTTCCAGCAGCGCGACAACGGCGCATGGGGTTCCTACACGGACCGCATGGACCCGACCATCAGTGCCACGAACTTCATCAACGCGCTGCAGGCCGTACCGGGCTGGGAGCAGTTGGAACCGACCATTGCCGGGAACAAGGTCCAGCGCAACGCGGACCCCTACCACTATCAGAAGTACTGGCCCGAAGCGGTCAAGATCGTTCAGGCACTCTCGGACGGTAAGTTCTCCGTTGAAGGCGGCGACTGCGGGATCCCGGGCAAGTCCGGTGCGGGGGATGACTACCCATGGAAAGACTCTCCGACCTGGTTGCAGGTCGGAGCAGGATCAGCGGCAGCATCACCGTTGGGCATGTTCTACCGCGAATGCGTGGACTTCGCCCTCTGGCGGGTCAACCAGCAAATGGGTTCAACCAGCGCACCGTTCAAGTTCCTCAACGGCAACTTCCGCCCGGACGGCCAGGGCCTCGGTTCTGCGGTGACGTGGAAGGCCGGCTGGGACGCCAAGGGCTGGCCCTCCGGCAAAACACCCCGAGTCGGTGCAGTGGTCTGGTACTCACCCGGTGTTGGCGGCTCGGACCCGACCTTCGGCCACGTGGCCGTCGTCAAGGAAGTCAAGGAGGACGGGACCTACGTCGAAGAGGGCTACAACGGCAACCCGCCCCCAGATGACCACACCTACTACACCCGCACTGTCAGCAGCAGTGTTCCGTCCGCGTTCCTGTACCTGCCCGGCTTGGAGGCAAAGAAGTGAAACAACCCGCTCTCGTTCTTATTGCGGTGGCACTGTTGTGTGCTGGTTGTGCCCCGGCGTCGAACACCTCGCCAGCACCGGCAGAGACTACGGCCACGCCCTCGGCTCCGGTCTCCCTGAGCGTCGATAGCGGCCCGCAGGCACCGGGCGGGACCGTCCCTCCCACCATTGGCATCTCCTGGGATCAAGCCAGCAAGGATCAGGCCGTGGACGTCGCGCAGAAGGCAATGGCCGACTTCGCCCGCCCGACCGTAGGTGACCAGCAGTGGGCAAACGACCTTGCCCGCTGGCTCACCCCGCAGGCCACCGCCGACTACTCGGCAGTGGACCCGGCCAATATCCCAGCCAACCGCGTCACCGGCCCGGCCAAACTGACCGTCGATGAAGCCAACGGCTACGGGGTCACAGCATCTGTCCCGACCAATGCCGGAACCTACACGCTGCAGCTGCTCCGCACAGGCAAGGACGCACCGTGGAAGGTCAACCGACTGACCCCACCAACCTCCTAAGCGCCTAACCCCTCTTCACCTCACACACACGTAAAGGAAGAAAGTTCATGGGTACTACACCAACCGAGGTCCTGGCCTTTCCCAGCATCAAGGCCATCGTCCGCGACAACGGAACCGCTGAAGTCGTCGTTGCCGGTAACTCCCGGGTCGTCCCCGACGGGGACACGCTGCAGGACCTCCGCAACAACGCCCTCGCCCTCGTTGTGGGCGAAGCGCAGACCCTGCAGCGCCCGGTCAGGGTCCAGATCGAGGACCCCGAAGGGCACGGCGAATTGATCGTCCACCCGGACAACAAGATCGAATCCGTCTCCTACGAACCGCGCCCTGCCCGTCGCCGGGCACAGGCCCCGGAAACCACGCCCGAGACAGTGGCACCGGCCATCATCGAGGCCGTCCCCGTCGCGGCTCCTGAGCCGATAGCCCCTACCGCGCAGCCCGCCGTTGAAGAAACGGCAGCGGCAGTGGACCGTCAGCCGTGGCCGCCCACTCCAGCGGAGCCCGAAGCAAACACGGATCTCCAGGCCACGCCTGAGGTCACCGGCGCGAACGGGCAGCGGATCACCGACGCAGAGCTGCCGCAGGCAGCTGTGGCCGCGCCGGAGGCTCCACTGACTCGGCGCAGCTTGAAGGAAACGTCCTTCCTGGTCAGCGCACCGGTCCTGGAACCGGCCACACAGGGCTGGCGGGGAACACTCACCCGGCTCGGGTTCCGCATGGACCCCTCACTGGAAGAGCTGTCCGAGCGCGAAGATATCCGCACCGTAAGCCAGCACTGGCCCGGCCCCCGGACCATCGCCGTGGTCAACCGCAAAGGCGGGGCCAACAAGACACCCACCGTCGTCATGCTCTCGGCCATTCTCGCCCGCTACAGCGGAGCGGCAACCGTGGCCTGGGACAACAACGAATCCCAAGGCACCTTGGGCTGGCGCACGGAAAAGGGCGCGCACAACCGCAGCGTCCTGGACCTGATCGATTCCTCCACTGAACTGCTCTCCCCGTCCACGAACGCGGCTGAGATCGCGAAATTCGTGCACCACCAAACGGCTGACAAGTTCGACGTGCTCCGTTCGGATGAGAACGAAGAAGGCGACCACGAAGTCACCGCGGAGGAAGTCGACATCGCCCACCAGGTGCTGACCCGTTACTACCGGTTGGTGGTCATGGACTCCGGTAACACCGCGCGGGCCGCGAACTGGCGTCGGATGATCGATCACACCAACCAGCTGGTCGTTCCGGTCACCGCTATCGAGGACCGCGCAGAAGCCGCGAGGTTGACGCTGCAGACCCTTGAGTCCCGTGGTGGCCACGACGCTGAACTGGCCCGGAACGCCGTCGTCATCGTCTCCGAATCCACCGACGCCAAGCGCAGCATGACAGGGGACGCACTCAAACGCGCGAAAGCCGAAGCTCAGCGCATCGCGGATGGCTTCGAGCCGTTCGTCCGCGCGGTCGTCCGTATTCCCTACGACCCCGCCCTGGTGAATGGACCCATCCGTTACGAAGCTCTCCAGCCCGCAACCCAGCGGGCATGGCTGGCCGCAGCTGCCGCCGTCGCCAAAGGCTTCTAACCCTTCCCCGCCGACTGAAAGAAAGGAGGAACCATGCAACTGTCATTGAACCCCTGGGTCACCAGCCCGGCCGAGAGCATCGAAGAAGAAACACCTGACGTGCACGTCCCGCCGGCTGCCGTGATCAGCACACCGCTCAAGGGCATGGTCGAACCTGACACCGCAGATCGTCTGGCAAGCCGCACCATCACCGGCACCGCAGCCCTTTGGGTCGTCGGCAGCCATGGCGGGGCCGGTGAAAGCCGCACCGCTGACCTGCTCGATGGGGCACGCCCCACCGGTCACTGCTGGCCTGTCCTGCAGGACGGCAGCAAGCCCCGTGTGCTGCTGGTCTGCCGCGCCGACATGCGCGGACTCACCACAGCTCAAAGCGCCCTTACCCAATGGGCCTCAGGAGCCGCACCTGCTGTGGAGCTGCTCGGCCTCGCCGTCCTCGCGGACGCGCCGGGAAAGACACCCAGAGCGCTCCGTGACTTCACGGCCATCGTCGGCGGGGGAGCGCCCCGTCTCTGGACGCTTCCCTGGGTCGAGGCATGGCGGCACGGAGACTCCACCACCACACCAGCGGCCCGCGAATACCAACGATTCATCACGGACGTAACCGCCCTGGTTACCGAAACCAACCCAAGCACCAACCACTGAAAGGTCACTCATCATGAATTCGATCACCGCGATCACCACCAGCACCATCCCCAACCCCACGCCGGTCGTCCCCGCAGAAGCCGGCGGACTGCTCACCGTCCTGAACTGGGCCTCCGGTATCGGCCTCGTTCTAGGCGTTCTCGGCGTCATCATCGTCGGCATCACCATGGTCATCCAGCTCCAGCGCGGCGAAGGCGGCCAGTCCCTGGCCAAACTCGGCTGGGTCCTGCTCGGCTGCATCATCATCACCGGGGCCGCAGGCATCGTCCGCGCCTTCGTCTAAGCCAGCACCAACAACGGGAGGTTCACCCTTGAGCCAGTCAACAGAGAGCACCACCGAAAGCAATCCGTTCACCAAACCCGGTTTCATCATTGCTGCCGCGCTGGTGGTCGCGCTGATCGCAGCAGCCGTCGTGATCTTCCTGCTCCCCAAAGGACAGGAAAACGCACAACCAGCACCGGCAGAGTCAAGCAGCGCCGTCAGAGCTAACCCCAGCGCATCCGCAGCAGCCGGGAAGAGTGTTTGCGGGCTTCCTGCCGGGACTGAGAAGTCGTTGGGTTCCGCCCCTACTTCCAAATGGGAGCTGGTAGGACGCATGGCAACGCCCACAGATCCGAAAACCTTCGGACCAGGCAACACTGATGAGAGCGGTTTCCGGTCCTGCTTTGCCCAGTCCCCTACTGGGGCTCTTTATGCCGCGGTGAACGTGGCCGCCCTCGGGTCGAGCGGATCTTCGGAGATTGTCGCGAAGCTTGCCGACAAGTTGCTGGTGCCGGGGACTGGGCGCGATAACGCCATGCGTGAGGCCGACACTAAGCCCGCTTCTCCTAGCGCAACTTCCATCCAGGTGCGCGGCTTCTTGATCAAGGCCTACGCACCTTCGGAGTCGACCGTTGACCTAGCATTCGAAACCAACTCCGGGGCCTTAGCGCACCTGACTCTGTCAATGCGGTGGATGGACGGAGACTGGAAAGTCATGCCGGCCGACGACGGCAAAACTTACAACGGCCCCACGCAGATCCGTGACCTGAGTGGCTTTATCCTCTGGTCTGGGGTCTGACATGGCTGAATGCAGTTTTGGAGACATAGGATGCGGCATTGGTAATGCCGTCTCCGATCTGACTGACGACGCGATCGGGAATCTAGCGAAGTCCATCATGGAGGGCATGAGCCAGATGGTGACGACTCTGTCTACTTTCTGGGTTTCCATGCCCACCGTGAATCTGACCAGCGGCGACGGCTCAACAGCTAGCCCTATTGTTTCTGCGGTCAATAGTGAGTTGATGCCATGGACGCTGGCACTGGCAGTTCTGGCCGTCATCCTCGGCGGCATCAGGCTGATTTGGGAACAGCGCGGAGCACCCCTAAAGGACCTGCTCCGGTCGCTGCTGACGCTCACCTTGGTGTCCGGTCTGGGCTTAGGGGTGATTTCGATTTTGGTGATCGCGGCAGATGCCTTTTCTGCCGCGATCATCGATCGGTCCACGGACGGCAAGGGCTTTGCCGAGTCGATGAATGTCCTGGTCATGGTGAACCAGCCCGGTATCGGGGTCTTCATTCTGATCGTGCTGGGCTTGATCGGGCTGCTCGCATC
This sequence comes from Arthrobacter sp. yr096, assembly GCF_900108925.1. Lineage (NCBI taxonomy): Bacteria > Bacillati > Actinomycetota > Actinomycetes > Micrococcales > Micrococcaceae > Arthrobacter > Arthrobacter sp. yr096. The sequence continues at coordinate 32,492 of NZ_FNYI01000013.1, forward strand.
GCTGGTGCAGATCGTGCTGATGGTCGTGCGCAGCGGCATGTTGGTGATCCTGGCAGGCATTCTGCCGACCACCGCCGCGTTCACGAACACCGAAATGGGACGCCAGTGGTTCCAGAAAGCAGTGGGCTGGACCATCGCATTCATCCTCTACAAACCAGCCGCAGCCATCGTCTACTCAGTGGCGTTCCTCCTCATGGGTAACAGTGGCGGCAAGGACGCCTTGATCGGTTCCATTACCGGTTTCACATTGATGCTCGTGGCTCTGTTCGCGCTACCCGCTCTGATGCGGTTCGTCACCCCAATGGTTGGTGCTGTTGCCTCCGGTGGCGGTGCTGGGGCAGGTGCGGCTGTTGGGGCCATCGCCACAGGGGCCGTCTCCCTTGGACGCGGGGGGAGCGGCAGGGGCAACGCGTCCCCAACTCCCGCGTCATCAACAAGCACACAGAGCACCCAAATCGGGAGTTCACCAAAAGGCAGTGATGGAACATCCGGCCCACGAGGCGGGGGAGGGCAACCTACCCCGGGCGCTACGGGACCGGGCGGATCGGCCGGCACAGCGGCAGCGGCCAAGGCAGGTATGGCCGGTGCCGGATCCGCTGGAGCGACAGCTGGTGCCGGTGGAGGGGCAGCGGCAGCCAGTGGAGGAGCGGCGGCAGCTGGTCCCGTAGGTGTGGCTGGTGTGGCTGTAGCTACAGGAGCAAAGGTGGCGTCCACGACGTCGCAGGCAATCGAAAAGACCGCGCAGGATTCAACCGGGGAGGGCCCCAGTGGCAGCAATTAACACCGAATACAAAGAACCGTCCTACGGCAACTGGCGCGTACCGCGATCAGCCGGGCTGGCCAACCTCGGCGCGATCGGCACCGCCATCGTGTTCGCGGGTTTGTTGGCGGGCATTATCAGCTTCGCTATTTGGGGCCTGTTCGTTGGCCTGGGCGTTCTTGCCTTTGCCGGTGTCAGCGCCTTGCTGCTGACAGTCAAGGACAAGCATGGCCAGTCCATCGTTGACCGCGCCGGCACCCGTTTGGCCTTCAAAGTCTCCCGGTCCTCGGGCACGAATCTTTACCGTTCAGGCCCGCTCGGCGTAACGCCGTGGGGCATGTACCAGCTTCCGGGCTTGGCTGCGAAGTCCACCCTGTACGAATTCACCGACTCTTACAAGCGTCCCTTCGCCATGCTGCACGTGCCCACCACGAGTCACTTCACCGTGATCTTTTCCACCGAACCCGATGGGGCCTCCTTGGTGGACCCTGAGCAGGTCGATGCGTGGGTGGCGAACTGGGGCGGCTGGCTCGCCGGGCTCTCCGATGAGGCAGGGCTGGACTCCGCAGCCGTGACCGTGGAAACGGCCCCGGACTCGGGGTATCGGCTGCGGAACGAAGTACTGATGAACATCGACCCGGAAGCACCCGCGTTCGCTCGGGAAATGCTGAACGAGGTCGTGGCCACCTACCCGGAAGGATCAGCCACGGTCCGTGCTTGGGTGTCGTTGACGTTCAAGGCCGCTATCCGTACAGGGGCGAAGAAGCGGACCCCTGAAGAAGTCGCCCGTGACCTTGCCTCCCGGATCCCCGGCTTGTCGGCACGGCTGCAGTCCACGGGTGCCGGGATCGCCCGTCCTACGACAGCGCAGGAACTCTGCGAGGTCGTGCGGATCGCCTACGATCCGCCCGCAGCGCTGATCATCGATGAAGCCCATGCTGCAGGGTCCCCGGTGTCCCTGACCTGGGGCGAGGTCGGCCCCACCGCACACCAGTCCAACTGGGAGAACTACCGGCACGATTCCGCCTTCTCAGTCTCGTGGACCATGACCGGTGCCCCGCGTGGATCGGTGAATTCGTCGGTACTGTCCCGGTTGCTGGCCCCGCACGGGGACGTTGACCGCAAACGCGTCTCGTTGCTGTACCGTCCCATGGATTCGGCCCGCGCCGCTGCCGTGGTCGAACAGGATCAGAACAACGCCAACGTCCGTATCACTTCCGGAAACCGGCCATCTGCCCGTGCCTTGGTGGATGCCCGGTCAGCGCAACAGACCGCGCAGGAAGAAGCCCAGGGTGCCGGTTTGGTGAACTTCGGTGTAGTCGTCACGGCCACCGTGACCGACCGGGAACGCCTTCCAGACGCTGTGGCTGCTGTGGAACAGAGTTCCGGTAGCGCCAGGTTGCTGCTGCGTCCCGCATACGGGTCACAGGACACGGTGTTCGCCGGATCCCTGCCTCTGGGCCTGGTGCTGCCCGAGCACAGCATGGTCCCATCTGAGATTAAGGACGCTCTGTAATGGCCCTCCCGAAACTCTTCACCCGCTCCTCGAAGCACAGCACTGCTCCGGCCAAGGCTGCGCCGAAAAAGGCTGAGAAGCAGCCCCGCCCTGCCGGTCCGGGTGCCCGTGGCTGGCGCGGTCGCGGAGGGGGCATGGCCCAGCTCGTCCCTACCGTGAAGCAGTACCGGGGTACAACGGTTCAGGTCTGCGGTCTGTGGCCGTTCTCCTCCGGGGCGTCCTCACCCATGATCGGTGTCCCGCTGGGCCGCCACGAGGAAACACAGGCCACGGTCTGCTGCGACCCGATCAGCTGGTTCCAGCGCGCACGGCTGATCTCCAACCCCTCCGCGTTCATCCTGGGCAAGCCCGGTTTGGGGAAGTCCACCGTGGTGCGGCGGATGTTCATCGGACTCTCCGCACAAGGAGTTCACCCGCTGATCCTTGGTGACCTCAAAGGCGAGCACGTCAAAGCCGTCAGGGCACTCGGCGGGCAGGTCATCCGGCTTGGTCGTGGTGTCGGGTACCTGAACATCCTTGACCCGGGTCAGGCTGTTGAAGCCGCCCAGCTTCTTGAAGAAAACGGCCATCCTGAAGACGCAGCGCGCGTCCGGGCCGACGCGCACGGACGCCGCCTGACCATGGTGGTCTCGCTGATCACGATCAGCCGGAACAGCCCGCCCACCGATCAGGAACAAACCATCCTGGACCGGGCCTTGCGGGTCCTCGATGACCGTTTCGACGGTGTGCCGGTGTTGAAGGACCTGCTGGATGTCATCGTCTCCGCACCTGACGAGCTGCGGCAGGTCGCCCTGGACCGGGGCGACATGAACATCTACCTGCAGGAAACCCGGGCCTTGGAGGCAACCCTGCTGGGATTGACCGGTGGCGGGAAGCTGGGAGAAATCTTCTCCCGCCAAACCAGCCAGCCCATGAAGCGTGACCGTGCCGTGGTCTTCGACGTCTCCAGCATTGACGAGACCGAAACGGACCTACAGGCCGCCATCCTTCTGGCGTGCTGGTCCTACGGGTTCGGCACGGTCAACGTCGCCAACGCCCTGGCCGATGCCGGGCTGGAACCGCGACGGAACTACTTTGTGGTTCTGGACGAGCTGTGGCGTGCGCTGCGGGCCGGTAAGGGCATGGTGGACCGTGTGGACGCGCTGACCCGGTTGAACCGTTCGGTGGGTGTCGGGCAGATCATGATTTCCCACACCATGTCCGACCTGCTGGCACTGCCGGCAGAAGAGGACAGGATGAAGGCCCGCGGCTTCGTCGAACGCTCCGGCATGGTCATCTGCGGCGGCCTCCCGGCCTCGGAGATGCCATTGCTGACCTCAGCCATTCCGCTTTCCCGACAGGAACAGCAGAAACTCATTGGCTGGCAGGACCCGCCCGCGTGGGACTCACGCGGCGTCGACGTCGAACCTCCGGGCCGGGGAAAGTTCCTCATCAAGGTCGGCGGCCGTCCCGGGATCCCCGTCCAGGTCGGACTCACCTCCTTGGAGAAGGGCCCCGAAGGCGTCAACGACACCGACGGCAAATGGCACTCCGCCCCTGAAACACTGCTGGAAACGGCAGCACCGAGCCTGCCCAGTGAAGGAGGTTCACTGTGAGCGCGCCAAACCGCAAAGGGATGGGCATGGGCGATGCCCTGCTGGTATGGCTGGCCATCGGGTTCATCGTCATCTTCGGCGGCGGCACCTATGGTGCCTTGCACCTCGGATCGTGGATGGCAGGCATCGCCGCCCCGCCAGCCCATCCCATCGATCTGATCGCCGGACTGGCCAAGGGCCGCGTGCCGTGGCCCACCGAAGCCACCGTTGTCGCCTGTCTCATGGCCGGCCTGGTCCTGGCCCTGACCATCGTTGTCCTCGTGGCGTGGCGGAAGGGTGCGTCCAAGCGTGCCCGCGTCGATAAGGCCGCCCGGTACCTCGGTCGCGGGAAGTCGCTGGCCGCGTTCTCGGAAAAGGGAGCGAAAGCGACCGCCGAGCGCCTGGGCGTCACGGACACTCCCGGCATCGTCGTGGGCAAGGTCGTCTCCACCGGGCAGAAGTTCATCCAGTCCTGGGAAGACCTCAGCCTCGACATCTGGGGACCCCGTACCGGTAAATCCACCTCCCGGGTCATGCCCGCCATTCTGGACGCACCCGGCGCCGTGGTCTCTACCTCGAACAAGCGCGACGTCGTGGACGGCACTCGAGGCGTCCGCGAGGCCACGGCTCCGGTGTGGGTGTTTGATCCGCAGAAGATCGCTCAGGAAGAACCGGACTGGTGGTGGAATCCGCTCTCTTACGTTACCGACGAGGAGAAGGCGTACAAGCTCACCCAGCACTTCTCGGTCGGTTCCCGCGTGCCTGGGTCCAAGCCTGATGCCTACTTCGATCCCAAGGCCGAAGACATTCTGTCCTCGTACTTCCTCGCCGCCGCGCTCGGGGAGCTTCCTATCACGCAGGTCTACATCTGGGTCACCGAACAGGTAAACCGGGAACCGATCAACATCCTGAAACAGCACGATTACGAGCTGCAGTACAAGGGCCTTGAATCCACGCTCGAACTGGCTGATAAGCAGCGCGACGGTATCTTCGGCACCGCCGAGAAGATGATCCAATGCCTCAAGAGCCGGAACACGCTGCGCTGGGTCGCTCCGACCGGTGGGGCAACGGTGGCCACGGATGCCCGCCGCCAGTTCAACCCGCATGCTTTCGCCGCGTCTCAGGAGACGATCTACATTCTCTCCAAGGAAGGTGCCGGCTCCGCCGCACCGCTCACCACAGCCCTCACGGTGGCCATTGCAGAAGCCATGGAAGAACGCGCAGAGCGCAGCGGCGGCCGGCTCCCCAAGCCCGCACTGTTCGCTCTGGATGAGTTGGCCAACGTCGTCCGCTGGGCCGGACTGCCAGACCAGTTCAGCCACTACGGCTCCAAGGGCCTGATTGTTATGGGCATCCTGCAGTCCTGGTCCCAGGGCGTGGAACTGTGGGGAGAAGCGAACATGCGGAAAATCTGGTCAGCGGCGAACGTGAAGGTCTACGGCGGCGGCGTGGCAGAAGAAGGCTTCCTCCGGGCACTCTCGGACCTGATCGGAGACTACAGCTACATCAACGTCTCCACTTCCTCAGGCAAGTCCGGTTCCAGCCGCTCCCGCCAGGAGAGTAAGGAACGCATCTTTGATGTTTCCAACCTCGCCGAACTGGACCGTGGCCGCGCCGTCGTCCTGGCCTCCGGCGCCCCCGCCACGCTCGTGCGGACCATGCCCTGGTACACCGGGCCTCATAAGGAAACGGTTGAGGCGTCCATCAGGAAGTACAGCCCCCGTCCCGAAGAACCAGCCGCTGCGGTGTCGGCTGCACCCGTGGCCAATCCGTGGGTCACAAAGTAGGAAGGACCTGTTCTAATGGCGAATGATTTTGACCTGTACGACACGGATACGCCGCCACCGGTTGCAGAGGCCCAAGGTGCGGAGAAGGCTCCGGTGCTCGTGTACGGATCCGCCGAAGAGTTCCTTCATGAGCAGCTGCTGCCCACCTATGTTCGCAGCGTCACAGGAAAGTCGGCCAAGTGGTGCGTCGAATGGTATTTCCACCCCGAGGCCGTCTCCCGCGTTGCCGCGCTCTGGCGGGCCTGGGAGCATCTGCGACTGGATCCAGCGACCGGCATGAGCGTCTGGTGGAAGGACCACGCAGACCACCACATGCGGGTGCTCCTTGATCCGCAGGGCCCGTGCTACAACTGCGATATGAAAGAACACCGCGAACCCGAACACCTCGAACCCCGCAAAGCCCCCGCGGGCTGGTTCCCGGACGTTCGAGACCTGCAGCAGTGAGTCGCCGTTAACTGCCGGCAGCAAACGTGCCCTCCCTGGCTGCAGCATCTCGCACGCAGGAGAGAGCTCCCCAATAGCGCCACAGGCTGTGGCACTATTTATCCAGCCGTATTGTCATGACACCCAAGTGGACCAAGGTCCGGTGAACCGTCCGGCAAGTTCCACGCCAAAGATCGCTAACCAAAGATAACGACTTATAACAAATCTTGTTATAAGTCGTTATAAGTGGTTATCCTTGGTCTATGGACCCAGCTATGAATCCCTTCAACCCGGGCTCGGGCGTCCGGCCGCCCGAGCTTGTGGGTCGCGACGGTGAGATTGATGCTTTCGACCTGCTGGTCGCCAGGTCAAAGTCCAACACCGTGGGGGATAGGGGCATGGTGCTTTCCGGCCTTCGGGGTGTCGGTAAGACCGTCCTGCTCAACGTCTTCGCCGAACACGCCCGTCGCAACGACTGGCTGGTCATCCAGATCGAAGCCCAACCCGGGGAGGCCGGCAAGACGGCCACCCGGGCAAAACTCGCCCGCGAACTGGACATGGGCACCCGTAGGCTTCGCGGCAAACCCGCTTGGAACTTCCTTCAGGGCGCCTTGGCCAGCATCGGCAATATCTCTGCCAGTCTCGGAGTGACCGGTCTTTCGGCCTCCGTCACTACCAAGCAACAAGGACGCGCGGACTCCGGCAATCTCGACATCGACCTCGAGGAACTGGTCGAGGACGTATCCCTAGCCATGCGGAAAGCACGCGCCGGGTTCGGTCTGTTCATCGATGAAATGCAGGACCTGGATGAAGAGCTGTTGACCGTGCTCCTCTCAATCCAGCACCTCGCGGGCCAGCGCGGCTGGCCCTTCTACATCATCGGCGCGGGCTTGCCCAACCTTCCCGGCAAGATCTCCGAAGCAAGAACCTATGGGGAGAGACTCTTCCTCTACCGAACCATCGGTCAAGTCAACAACGAAGCCGCGACCGAAGCACTCGCCCTGCCCATCAATAGGCTCGGAGCATCGCTGACACCGGATGCACTGTCACTACTCCTGTCGGCAGCCAACGGCTACCCCTTCTTCCTCCAGGTTTACGGGCGCTCCGCTTGGGAAGCTGCCTCAGAAAAGGTCATCAGCGGCGAGGACGCCCAACTAGCTGTACGGTTGGGCACCAGTGACCTCGACCATGGCTTCTTCGAAGCCCGATGGCAGCGCGCCACTAACGCAGAACGCCTGTACCTCAGGGCTATGGCCCAGGACGGCGACCAGCCCTCCGCAACAGGAGAAATCGCCGAACGACTCGGGAAATCAACCGGCAAGCTCGCGGTCATCCGGTCCCGGCTCATCGCTAAAGGCGTCATCTACGCACCGGAATACGGATCCATACAATTCACCGTCCCGGGAATGGCTGCCTTCATCGCCCGCCAAAACGAAGACTGACAACCTCGCCAGACCACCCACAACACGAGACCCCTGCAACGTGAGGACCCGCGTGCCAGGGAATACCTGACAAGGTGCGCGCCGATAAGCACCCATATGTCGTTCTAACCTCTAGGTACCCTCAGATCAAACAAATTCGTGCTGTGAGCGGAGGCTAGGCTAGGCTTTTTCGTCGTTCTGCGCGGAAGAGTACGTGGTTAGGCCCCGCTGGCATGAACTTTCTCATCCTGCGCCCGGCATCATATGCAAACTTGCGATGACGTTCAGCACTTGTTATACGATCGCCGATACTACCCGCGAATCAACTAGGTGCAAAGGTGCCGATCTCTGGAGAACCCGCTCCTAGGTCTTTGGATATCTGGAGATGCTGTCGAGTCACGGCCTCAACCCTCGGTAAACCAACACGCTCATACTGTTCGGTTGGGGCCTCGTGCAGCCACATTAGTTCGGCGATCAAGGTAGCCATGCGTAGCTCCAAGTCCGCATCGACAATCGGATTCGCCATACGAGGATCGGACGCAAGGTCAAAGAGAAATGAGCCCCCGCAGTTAGGAAATGCCTTCGACGATCTTGGAATGCGGAGCAACGGAATACCCCTGCTGAAGGAGAACTCCTCTGCCAAGGTGGACCCTGCTAGTTCCCCCAGAGACAACTCGACCGGCATATCGAGTGGCGAAAGCGTGTACTCGAACAGTGGTTGGTTGTCCCTAGTCGCGCATCCACGCATATACACATACTGTCCGTCCGTCACATTCATCCGGGATCCAAAGGTCCCGAATAGTCCTGCGTCGCGGACCGGGATGTCGGATCGAATGAGGGCCTCCAGTGACTTGCCTTGAACGTCACTCGCCCTGGGTGCTTCAAAGAAATCAAGAAGGGTGGGAGCAAAATCTGTGGTCTGAACCAGACTTTTACGAATTTCCCCGGAAGTTGCGACACGTGGATCCCAAATAAACAAAGGCATCTTTATGGGCAAGCCGTACGCTCGGGGAGAATCTGGGCCTTGACCGTGAGCCCCACCTACGACAACGAGGGTTTCCTGCCACAAGTCGAGCTCGTCCAGGCAGTCCAGAATACTGGTGAGTGCATGGTCGTACGGGGAGATTTGGTTGCTGTTCACCCCACTTCGCCGGCCACCTTGTCTATTTTCTTCTATCGAAGCGAGCGGCAGTTGTGGTCCTGAGCCAGCGAGGGCGGTATCTGCCACGGCGGAATGCTGCTTCGAGTCCGAGAGACTACTTTCGCCCGCACTAGGAGCAACGCAGTCGATGTATACGAGCCATGGATCTTTCTCAGCATTCGCACGGATGACGTCCAGTCCTCGCGCCAAGCCAGGCAAGCAGGCATGGGATTTGCTCGGCAGCAAATCACAGCCCGCGCCGTGAGTGTCTTCCTCGCGGAGGCCCTCGAATGAAACCGGATTGCCCCTGATGCTCCACACGTTCACGCCACGATCTCTTAGTGCTACGTGAACTGAACTGTCGAATGGTTGTGGTGATCCCGACGATGTATGTAAGAAGCTGTGCCGGCCCGTGTCCAATTCACGCCATCTTTGCTGAGCGCCGACCCCGCTCGGAACGTAGTTCCTAAACGACATTAGTGATTGGGTCATACGCTCAAAGGTTGTCGCCCCTATGTCCCGCTGCAGCACCTTCCAATCAAGGCCTTCTAGCATTACCACGACAGCCCGCAGCTTCTTGATGACTTCCCTTGGCTCTGACATAGGCATTTCCTGGGTTCTCTTAGTTCGCCACCCCGGCTGCGTTCCGGAATTCCGGCGGTGAAAGGTGAGGGTGATACGACGTACACCGAGTCTATCAGATCGTCGGACGAAAAATTGCTAAATCGTCGGACGAAAAGCGACAACGCGCTGAGCTGCGCGAAGTATAGTGAATGTCCATGAGCGGCCTGACCTTCAATTCCCCAAAAGTCCAAGGGCCCGCCAGTGCGCCCAACCGCGTGGCGTCCGCCATCCGCGATCAGATCATTGACGGCACCCTCGTGCCAGGTGTTCGTCTGCCCGAGGAGCGCATGAGGAGTGAACTAGGCGTCTCTCGCAGTTCACTGAGGGAAGGATTTCAGATCCTGATCCAGGAGCGGCTTTTGGTCCACGTCCTCAGCCGCGGCTTCTTTGTCAGGGAGCTCTCACGAGCTGACATAGCTGACGTCTTCACAGCGCGGAGGACCATTGAGTGCGCCGCACTACTTGAGGCTACAGCCCTGCAACCACAGCATTTGCAGGCCATGGCCCGGGCTGTAACCGAGGGTCGGGAGGGCGTGGAACAGAGGGATTGGCAGAAGGTGGCGGCTGCAAACATCAGGTTTCATGAAGCTGTTGTAGCTTTCGCGGACAGCGAGCGATTGAACATTATGATGCGCCAGGTCCTTACCGAGTATCGGCTTTCGTACCAATACATGAGCAGCCCTTATGCCTACCATGCGCCTTACCTGGAGAGGAATGTTCGCATAGCGGACCAGATACGTTCCGGGGACTTGGCTGGCGCAGCGGATGCGTTGCGTATATACCTTCACGAATCCGAAGAACTGCTTCTCGCTGACTTCTCAGAAATCTGATCATCAGACGATGAGAAGAATACGCTGACTTGTGGCCCTTGACATCGTCGGACGATTTTTCTACTCTTTTGTGATAGACGCCACACAGTGACGTGTGCTGCGTCCCACGAAGGGAAAAATCATGTCCTATTTGCCTCACAACCAAGAAAAATCTCAGCCATCGCCGGCGCTGATCCGAAAAGCCACCATAGGGGCGGCAGTGGGAAGCGTTGTCGAATGGTTTGACGTCGCCGTCTATGGCTATCTAGCTGCCACCATCGGCCAAGTCTTCTTTGCCATTTCGGATCCCACCGTGGCTCTCTTGAGCTCCTTCGCTGTTTTTGGTGCGGCGTTTGTCGTACGCCCTCTCGGCGGTCTCTACTTCGGAATGCTGGGTGACCGCATCGGCCGCCAGAAGACACTTGCGGCCGTCCTGCTGCTTGTGTCCGCGGCAACATTCGGTATCGGCATTGTTCCGGGGTACGCGAGCATCGGCATTCTGGCTCCCATCCTGCTGGTCCTTCTACGGCTTTTGCAGGGATTTTCGGCCGGCGGTGAACTTGGAGGCGCATCTGCATTTGTCGCCGAGTACGCGCCGCCGAAGAGGCGCGGATATCTGGTGAGCTTCGTCGAGATGGGCGCTATAGCGGGTTTCCTCTTGGGCTCTGTAGTGGTGTTGACCCTCAACTTCAGCCTCTCGCAACATGACCTCCTCGAGTGGGGATGGCGTATTCCGTTCCTGCTGGCCGCCCCAATGGGACTCGTTGGGCTCTTCATTCGCAACAAGCTCGAAGAAACCCCAGAATTCGAAGCACTGCGAAGCTCTGGGAAGGTGCTCAAGAATCCACTGAAGCAGACGATCACCCACCACTGGAAAGCAGTGCTCGTCGTCGGCGGATTTGCCCTGTTCCAGAACGCCGCGGTCTACATCATCCTCACGTTCCTTGCTACTCACATCTCGAGCAACCTCAAATATGGAGCACAGATTGGCTCCATCTCTTCGGTCATCACAATGGTGGCAGTCTGCATCGTAATCCCGTTGACGGGCGCGCTTTCTGACCGTATAGGACGCAAGAAGGTCCTTGGCACTTCCTGCGTTGCCGCCATTGTCTTGGCCTACCCGTTGTTCGTCCTTATGGAGCAAGGCAGCGTCGCGGCAATCGCAGGTCACGTTGGATTGGGAATCATCTTGGGCATATTCCTTGGCCCTGTCCTACCTGCAATGAATGAAATGTTTAGCACCGAAGTCCGTTACGGCGGATTCTCCCTGGGATACAACCTGTCAGCCTCCTTGTTCGGCGGAACAGCACCCTTCTTGGTAACCCTTCTGATTGCAAACACCGGCATTACAGCCTCTCCGAGCTTCTACATCATCGCAGCGGCATTGGTAACCTTCTTTGTCCTCGTCGCCACTAAAGAGACGGCCCCACGGATTCTCGAGTCGAGGGCCAAGGCACGTGAATCCGCCGGTGCCGGTACTCCGGTCTTGGAAGGAAGGGAAACGGCGTGACCACGAAAATGGTCGATCTAATCGCCGACGTCGGAGAGGGCTTCGGCTCCTACACGGCCGCGGACGATGAGGCAATGATAGAGCTCATAAGCTCGGCCAACATTGCTTGCGGCTTCCACGCCGGCGATCCCACGATCATGAAGAAGACCGTCGATCTCTGCCTAAAGTATGGTGTTTCCATTGGGGCTCATCCAGGGTTTCCCGATCTGCGCGGATTCGGCCGCTACGCTATGGACTTGCCGCCGGAACAAATCAGCGCGGACGTGACGTATCAAATCGGCGCACTCGACGGATTCTGTAGGAGCCGGAACGTTCCTCTGAACCATGTGACCCCGCATGGGAGGCTGGCCAATCTAATGGTGACCCACTCGCAGTATGCCGGTGCTGTGGCATCAGCGATTTACTCGTTGGAGCCCACGCTCATCGTTGTGGGCCAAGAAGGGGAACTAACGCGCTCCGCAACCGCTCTGGGGATGAAAGTCGCCCACCTGGCTGTAGTGGACCGAGGATACGCCGACGACGGTCAGCTCATTCGTCGCAGCGAACCGGGTGCGCTGATCCACGACCCCAACGAGATAGCTGATCGCGCCGTGCAGATGGTTCTTGAGGGAAACGTGCACTCCGCTAGCGGCAAGCTCATCCCGGTGAAGGCAGACAGCGTGCTGTTGCATGGCGACAAGCCCGGCTCTGTTGCAGCCGCCCGGGCGGTCCGCAAGGCGTTGGAGGCAGCAGATATCCAAATCGCTTCCCTGCCGGAAGTGGTGTCTACCAAGGTTGCAACCTGATGCTCTCACTTTCAGAATACGGTGAGTCCGCAGCCCTGCTGACTGCCAATATCGAAACGAGGGAAGGAACAACCCAGGCGGTATCCTTCACCGCGGGCGAGGCTAGCTCGGAAGCTGCCTGGGCGTTGGTCCACAACTTCTCTGACTGGCTACTGGCCTTTAGACCGCCCGGCGTGCTGGGCACCATCCCGACTTACGACAAGGTACTGGTGGAATTCGATCCGCTGGCGACGGACCACTCGACTGTCTACGCCTTCGCCCGGTCATGGCTGGCATCGCAAACAGCAGAAAAGATCACTCAACGTCCCGCCGGTCGAACATTCACCGTACCCGTTCTCTATGGCGGTGATGCAGGACCTGACCTGACTGACACCGCAGAACAGCAAGGCCTAAGCATCAAAGATGTCGTTAACCTGCACGTTGGAATGGAACATCCAATCCGCTGTCTGGCCCAGCACGGATCGATCATGCTTGACGGTCCTCCTCTGCCCAAACCCGTCAAACGCCGGGCTGAACCGCGAACGAGAGTGCCGCTAGGTTCGGTGATGCTCGCGGGCACTCAGGCTGTAATCCTGCCTACAACTTCGCCCTCAGGCTGGCAGGTGATTGGCCGCACACCCCTTAACCTGATCAACCACGACCTCTCATCACTTATCAACTACGCTCCGGGAGACATCATTCGGTACGCACCCATTACCGAGGACGAGTGGTCTTCTTACGCCAAGATGGCCATCGGAGACCTCGATGACTGAGATCTTACGCGTGGACCAGCCCGGACTCGGCGTGATTACTGACATGGGCCGATGCGCACCGCATCTTGGACAGTCTCGTAACGGTGCCCTCGACCAGGCATCCGCCCGCTTGGCCAACGCCCTAGTCAGTAACTCCTTGGACGACGCTGTCATCGAACTGGTGGCCATGGACTCGGTGTTTACAGTGCTATCGGATTGCGTTGTGGCGATCACGGGCGCGACGTCAACAGTGACAATCGACGGTAGGCACCATCTGACAGGGGAACCTCTGTTCGTACGCAGCGGAGAGCAGCTTGCCATAACGGACATTCGCGATGGCATGAGGGTTTACCTGGCCGTTCTTGGATCCTTCGACGTCCAAAGGGTGTTGGGAAGCTGCGCACCGGATGCTTACGTTGGAATCGGTCGAGGACTCCAATTGGGACAGGTGTTGGGTTCGGGAGAATCTCTTTCTGTCATAACGCCCCCAAAAAGACCTTTCATACGGATAGCCGCTCCGAGCCAGGCCGTACACGCTAGTCAGGCAAAAGTGGAGGTGACGCCAGGGCCACAATATGACGACTTCAGCTCGTCGCTGGACGCTTTCTACGGCTCGAGCTACACCGTGAGTGCCCAAAGTGACCATGTCGGGCTGCGGTTGCGCGGGTACATCCCGGAACGGGCAAGCACCGCCGAGATCCTCTCGGCGGGGACACCAATCGGCGCGATCGAAGTGACCCCCGGTGATGAGCTACTGGCGCTACACCGCGGTAGGGGAGTAACGGCTGGATACCCCATCATTGCTATTGCCACCTCCCGCGGACTGGACATCCTGGCGCAGGCCAGTCCAATGGCGGAAGTGGCCTTTAGCCTCGTAGATACTGCCATAGCCATTGCACAAAGGCGGGCCGACCACAGCAGGCTCTTACATATCCGTGCGCGGGCGGCAGCTGCTTTGGCGGCCCATGGGGTGGACTGCCCAATGAATTCCATGAAAGCAACACCATGACAGCAAATGTTCAGCTTGCCTTCGAATCCCCGAGTGGTACGAGGCTAAGCCACCCTTGGATCGACGCACTTTTCGACGATGGCACCTTCAGCGACCTCCTACCTTCTGGCGATGACAATCGTTGCCAGACAGGCCCCTTGGGGTTCGGTTTCATCAGAGGTCGCGGGGCGTACTTCCACGTTCTGGACCTAAATGTAATAAGGTCCCCTGAGAATCGCCATGCGGGCGGGTCTTTACCTTTCGTGATCGATCAAGCACTCCTGACCGGTCACCCCGTCATTACGGTCATCGAAGAGGCTACGCGCCCTGTCTCCGACCCAGCCGAATTCTCCACCCCCCGTTCAGCCCATCTGGAACCTGCCTTGCAGGCCATCCTCCGCGCATCCGGCGTGGTCCCACAGATCTGCATTACAACCGGTCCGCTGAATGGCTCGGAAGCCCTTCTCTTGGAAATGTCGGATTTTCGCATCGGCATCGGAGGTCCTGCCACTGTCGCTGCAATTGCTACGGAGGAGGCAGCTAAAATCAATGGAGAGACGCTCCCCAGAGAGTCCCGTAACGGGCTGGACCTGACAAGTGAAACCCTCGAGGAAACCGCACAAACAGTGCGGGCTTTGCTGTCCTATCTCCCGTCAAACAACCGGACCCGCCCGCCGGCTCTTCCATACACTTACGACGAAGAAGCTGAAACTGCCTCAGGTCAAACCACCGCAGCCCTGCTCGAGATCAATACCCTGGAAAACGAACCCTATGATCTCAGCGCAACGGTCCGGTGTTTTGTTGACTTCCAGGATTTACTGACTCTCGGGAACGCAGAACCCGCCGCACTGAATGTGGGATTTGCGCGTATCGCCGGACGTCCTGTCGGGATCGTTCAAAGCGACCCTCTCACCGACCTCGGTCATCTGGACAGCACCAGCATGCGCAGTACGTCAAGGTTTCTCCGTCTCTGTGATACGTACAACCTGCCTGTCATCTCTTTCACAGACGCTCCAGGGCTGATGCCCGGAGCAGCCGAAAACGACTATGAACTGTTGAAGAATATGGCTGCCCTGACAGCACAGTACCGAATGCTGACCGTTCCGCTCGTTGCAGTTCTGGCCCGCCCGAGCAGTAACGACGGAACACTGACAATGGGCGTGAACGCAGCCGACGAGATCCTGCATTTGCTCCCAGCAGATGAGAATAGTCCCGCGCAAACACAGACTACCCCTCGCGCCACACGTGCTTCTCTGATCGAGTCACTCCTTCGTCTTGAGCATAAGACGTCGGTTCTCGGTCCAGCCCGCAAATATCCCGGCCTGGTTCAGTGATGAACATGCCCAACCACCGCACTTCGACTCTTCTGTCAGCAGACGGGCAGTTGAAACCCGAAGAACTTATCGCTGTCGCGGCCGTTATCGCGGCACTCAAACGGCGAAAAATGGCACCGACCCTGGCGTCGAAGGTCACACCACACCGGTGGAACACCGATGGCTACCCGGCCCGCTCCGTCCATGACCACGAATGGGGCACGCCAGCGGCCTACATCGCGCAACTGCACCAGGCCCGATCGATGCTGCCCTACATCATGCCCTTATCGCTCAGAAAGACTGCTCAATGACCAAGACCCCCCAGGAACCAATCCGTAGACTGCTAGTCGCGAATAGGGGAGAAATCGCAGTACGCATAATACGCGCCGCGCGCGACCGTGGAGTGACAAGCATCGCGATTTACTCTGAACCGGACGAGGGGAGTAAGTTCGTCCGTCTGGCTGATGTCACCGTTCCCTTAGCTGGTTCAGCAGCGGCGGAGACGTACCTCAACATCGATGCCATTCTTGCAGCTGCAAAGTCGAGCGGAGCTGACGCCGTGCACCCGGGATACGGCTTTTTATCCGAGAACGCTGCGTTCGCTGAAGCCGTACTAGCTGAAGGTCTGACTTGGATCGGGCCTTCGCCCGATGCCATACGTGCTCTGGGGGACAAAGTAACCGCGCGCAAGATCGCCATCGAGGTCGGAGCCCCCCTTGCGCCCGGCACACCAAACCCTGTGAACGGCCACGAGGACGTAGAGGCCTTCGCCCGAGAGCATGGTCTGCCCTTGGCGATTAAGGCCGCATACGGCGGCGGAGGCCGCGGGATTAAGATTGCGCGCAAGTTTGAGGACATTCCTGAACTTTTCCGTTCAGCAACCCGCGAAGCTGAACTGGCATTCGGTCGTGGTGAGTGCTTCGTTGAACGCTATCTCGAACACCCCAGACATGTAGAGACACAAATCCTTGCGGACTCCCACGGCAACGTCATCGTGGTCGGCACAAGAGACTGTTCAGTCCAGCGTCGTTTTCAAAAGTTGGTCGAAGAAGCTCCCGCACCATTTCTCACCAGCGCCCAGGAAGCTTCCATGCGGCAGGCATCACGAGACATCGCACGAGCCGCCGGATATGTCGGCGCTGGCACCGTCGAGTTCCTGGTCGGAGGAGATGGACTAGTCTCCTTCCTTGAAGTGAACACCAGGCTGCAGGTCGAGCACCCCGTTACAGAAGAGACCACCGGAATTGATCTCGTAAATGAGCAGCTCAATATCGCAGAAGGAAAACCACTTTCCGTGCTGCAAGATCCCATTCCAAGCGGGCACTCCATAGAATTTCGCATCAACAGCGAGGACCCCGCTTCCGGCTTCCTCCCACATCCGGGGGAGATTCGACGCCTCGTGTTTCCTGAAGGGCCGGGCGTCCGAATCGACTCTGGCATTGAACAGGGATCGACAATCGGTGACCATTACGACTCATTACAAGCCAAGATCATAGTGACGGGCAGGGACCGCCAACATGCCCTGCAACGGGCACGCCGAGCCTTGGCTGAAGTCGTCATAGACGGTGTGCCGACTGTTGTGCCCTTCCACCGATCGATCTTGGAAGAGCCTGCCTTTACGGCGAACGATGGAAAGTACGGCATTTATACCAATTGGGTTGACCACGAGTGGGTAAACACCCTACCGCCACAAGACACTGATGCTTCGCTCAAGGACGAATATCGGGAAACCGAAACTGTGGTTCTGATAGTTAACGGCAAGAAGGTCGAGGTATTGATTCCTCTCGAATTTCTCGCTATGGAGGCTGGTCAGCCTAGACAGACGGAGGAAAATACACCACGTTCTATCGTCCAAGAAGCGGATGCACAGGAGTCCGCAGCTGGCGAGTCAATTAAGGCACCAATGGCGGGTGCGGTCACCCGCATCGAGGTCGCAACCGGAGACATTCTGGAACAAGGGGCCGTCGTTGCCGTCATGGAAATCATGAAGATGGAACACCCTGTGCTAGCAACTTCGAAATGCACTGTCCGAGAGATTTACGTTGAACCTGGACAAACCTTGGCAAAGCACGAACCCATCATCCGTGTGGAGTCCCTAATCTAGGGAGATTCACCGGAGTGGCTGACTCCCGAGGCATCCGCGTTGGAACTCGTTCCAAGACATTTTCATTGCCTGCCACTCCAGCAGTTTGGCAGGCAATGAAAAGAGCGACCATTCGACAAGCTCGTACTTTCGCTCCGCCAATGCCGGCAGCAGCATTACGGGGCAGGGAGCTGCGTGCGGCCAAATCCGTAGCCGAAGCGGGCATCAGATATAGTCAAGAATAAGAGCATGGTCATCACCGAAGGACAGGCCTTTTTCGTCGAAGCAACTGATCCTCGTCGCATCGACGAGGAGTTAAACCAGGCCGTCGACGCGGCAATCCAGTACCCCATCAGAGAGGGCCGACACGGCATTCTGGTAACCCGCACCGGCTATACGACCTTCACTGTCGTCATCAGCGGCAGAGTTCCATACGGAGACCTTGGAGGAAACCGCGCACGTCGACATGTTGGTGTCCGCGTGAAGGTCCTTTCTTGGTATAAGGGGGATGAGACTCGTATGAACGCTATGGACATCCCGCTTCCGCGGTGACTATGTGGTGACTTCCCCAGGAGTCCTCCCTCTTTCGCTGCCACAGTACTTGCTGGTGCGAGGCCGGGGTGAAACTTTGAACGACGGAGCATGCCGAGCGCTCCCCGAGTAGGATTAAGGTCTCAAGCGACGGACCCGAGCACAGGCGTAGTATTTCGGTGTTAGACACACAGACATGCACTGCTACACGGCAACGCTCTGACACTCAGCGGGCAGCGCTTGTGGCCATCATGTGAGATGAGTGAAATTATGCTCGCCGACCCCAAGCCGACCAGATGCATGGTCGAACTTCACGGATTATTTGTCTATTCTTTGTCTATTCGTTTCTTCCATACGATCACTCTGTTTCGGCTTCCCGACGTCAGACGAATAGAATAAAGACAAGGGATGGTGGGTTACGATCAGTTACCGGACATGATTGCTTGTTTTCTGAGCGCCGGCCTGCCCTAAGCTAGGTTTCTGTAGTCATGCTGACGTTACAGCGGCGGTTCACCAACAATCCGCTGAGCATAGGTCCTGGCCCGCCACGGCTTCACATGCGTGATGCCGTACCTTAGGTTTGAAAGACAGGACGGGAAGGACTCCCAAATCATGAGCAGTCGCACCGAGCCAAGTCGTCGACGCCCGCAGCTGAGTGATGAAGCGTCGGCTTACGTTCGAGGTCTGATCATCTCCGGTGAGCTACGTCCTGGAACGTCGGTTCGCCCCGAAACGATCGGCGAGGCCCTCAATATCTCCACAACGCCTGCCCGTGAAGCACTCCAGGCTCTGCGTGTCGAGGGTTTTTTGGACCTCGTACCTCGACGGGGTTTTCTTGTGGCGCCACTCAATGGCAAAGACATCCGTGACTTGTTCCTGGCCCAAGCGCTCATTGCAGGAGAACTGGCTGCACGTGCGGCTGCGAATGCCTCCGCGCAGGACATCGACGAACTTCAAGCTCTTCACCACGAATTGATTGCGGCAGCCTCCCGCAACAACCATGATCTGCTGGAGGAGAAGAATCATGCCTTCCACCGCCAAATAAACATCATGGCTGACTCACGAAAAATTAGCTGGACTCTTGGCTTGATCACGCGCTATGTTCCCAGGCGCTTCTATTCCTCCATCCAAGGTTGGCCCAAGGCCACGGTTGAGGACCATGGAGAGCTGTTGGAGTGCATCAAGGCGAAGGACAGCGACGCGACTCGCGCAGCCATGCACGAGCACATAGTCCATGCCGGGGAACTGCTAGCCACACATTTTGACGAACGTGTCGCAGCAGCCCTGACGGAGCGACCGCGAGCACAGGTGTCGGTCTAACTCGTCGGTCGTAGGCCAAGACCCGCAAGCGGACGTTGCTCAGGCACATATTGATGCACTTCCTGCATCAATAACCTAAATGCACGCATTTTACACATTACTGCTCTGAGAGGAAGATGAGACGAACACCTCAGAGGTCGGATCCAAGGGACCTCAAGGAGTTAGTCCAAAACTCTTTTCACAGGAAGAACGCAGTTGTCATGAAAAGCAGAGCCCTTGTGCAGAACGGAAACGTGGACCGGCATCCGAGTCAAGCGCTGCGGGGGGACCCTCTGTGGCCGCTCGCTGGCGTTCGGGGCCTAACCGCAACCAGTGCATCCCATGAGCGCCCAAACGAGATGAAACCATTCCCGCAGTCCTTGAACTCGTCGACTGTGGACGGCAACAGTGGCCTTGATAGCCCGTAGAGGGCACCGGTCGGCCGAAGGCATTTCCATATCCACCTAAGCGGCATTGCTTCCGCCAGGTAACCCAGCATGGACCTGGATTCAGGTTATCGGTTTCGCCCGCCCACTCGAAATGGTGCCTGCTGTCTGTTTAGTGCTCACGAAGCCTACCCGTGATTTTACAGGTCACCGTTCCTTCCTTGTCGGTGGAACTGCTGCTGCTCACAACTTCAAGCCACTCAACTGGTGGATCCGTCTTCTCGCACAATGCAGTCGAGACAAGAAACTGGACCGAAATCATGAATAAGAACCTCATTCTTCCTGCGTTGCCCGCCCCGGCTGCGTCCACGGCTGTAGAACGAATCGTCAAGGCCTCGCGCCGGCCGGCGAACCTCGGGAAGGTTGAAGAGGGTGTAATTTCGCTTGCCATGGGGGAGCCCGACAACGGCACTTCTGTTGACGTGGTAGATGCCGGCATAGCAGCTCTTCGCGCAGGTCACACCCGTTACTCTGCGTTGACGGGGATGCCGGAACTACGTGACGCACTCGCCGCATCGCTATCCGAAAAATCTGGTCGTTTGATCGAGGCACAACAAGTGGTCGTCACGCACGGCGGCAGCGCGGGTCTGGCCGCATCTATCCTGAGCCTGATCGAGCCGGGCGACAAGGTCTTGATTCCGGAGCCCACGTATTCCCTCTATGCAGACCACTTGGCTATGGTCGGTGCACAGGCCGTGTGGGTGCCCAATTTGCCAGATGGCACCCTTAACCTCGAGAAACTTGAGCAGGAGGCACCTCAGGCGCGCATGGTCATTCTGTGCAACCCTGGAAACCCCACGGGCCGCGTTTATGCCGCTGGCGAGTTACACGCCTTGTCGAGGATCCTGGAAGCTAACCCCCGGCTTTTGCTGCTGGCGGACGAAGCCTACTCTGACATAGTTTTTGACGATCTCCCCTTTCTCTCATCTCTGCAGTTGCACTCCATTGCAGATCAAGTGATTTGCTGCAGCACATTTTCCAAGACTTACGCAATGACAGGATGGCGACTTGGTTACGTTGTTGCATCCCCAGAGCACGCAGCAGCTATTAACCTGATTCACCGGTCTATCAACGGCGCGATCAACACCTTCGTGCAAGAAGCAGGGGTGCAGGCGCTCAAGACTCCGGCGCACGATCTGAAGTCCCTGACTGATTCCTATCAATCCCGACGGGACATCGTCGTAGAGCTTCTCAGCAGCGTACCCGGCGTCAGCCTCCTGGCACCGCAAGGGGCATTCTATGCATTCCCAAAAATTGAATCGAAGCTGTCTTCGGAGCAGATGGTCTCTCACTTCGCCTCAGCGGGCGTATCAGTCCGTTCAGGCGCCGAATTCGGCCCGTCAGGCGAAGGACATGTGCGTATCTCGTTTGCCACCGATCTGCAAAGCCTCACGGCAGGACTCCAGCGACTCGTGGCTGCCGTCGGTGCTATCGTCTGATCGCCGACATGCCACTAAATGGCGCGGACGATTCTCTCGGGGCGGAAGTTCGAAACTCTTCTCCTCCGCGGCCCCTCGAAATCTTCTAAAGCCGGCCGATGCTGCGCGTAGGAACCGGACGAGGTTCATGCCCGCCCCAAATCCAATAAAGCAAACTGCACAGGCGCTCATAACAAGTGTGATTCAGACCCTGTGAAGGCTCTACCTACGTTTCACTGAGCGGCCCGGTTCGAGGCTGATGCGCTCAGGGCCAACATAGGCTACCCCGGATGCCGGTACCACAACAGCGCGGTCGGACCTGGGGGGCCTTCCAGTACGTCTGCAAGGAGCAGAAAATGACGAATAACATTCTTTGGTTTTCCGAGATCGGTCTTGGAGACATCGACAAGGTAGGCGGCAAGAACGCCTCGCTGGGTGAAATGCTGCAAAACCTGACGGGGTCCGGGGTGAAGGTCCCCAATGGATTTGCCACCACCGCTGACGCCTACAGGCGCTTTGTCGTTCAAGAAAGGCTTGATGCGCGAATCGAGGCGCGCCTTGACGGGTTGGACGTTGCAGACGTCGCAGCACTGTCTGCGGCGGGAAGCGACATCCGGGCAATGATTCGAAAGGCGCCGTTTCCCCAAGACTTGGAGCTTTCCATTCGGGAGGCCTATGACCTTCTCGTCGAGAAACACTCCGGTGATCACTCATTGTCCTGGGCTGTTCGCTCCAGTGCCACCGCGGAGGATCTCCCTGATGCCTCCTTCGCCGGCCAACAAGAGACATTCCTCAATGTAAGTGGCATCGATAACATCCTGCGCTCCGTCAGGGACGTGTTTGCCTCTCTGTTTAATGACCGTGCTATTGCTTATCGGGTACATCATCGTTTCGCTCACGCTGATGTGGCAATATCAGCGGGTATTCAGCGCATGGTGCGCTCTGATGTTGGAGCGTCCGGTGTCATGTTCACCATGGATACAGAAACGGGCTTCAGTGATGCTGTGCTCGTGACTGCCTCCTACGGGCTCGGTGAAGCGGTGGTACAAGGCGCTGTTAATCCCGATGAGTTCTACGTATATAAGCCTTCCCTTAGAGCTGGACGTCCAGCCATCTTGAAGCGTAACCTCGGGGACAAGGCAATCCAGATGGTCTACGCCGAGAACCACAGTGAGAAAACCATCGATTTGTCCGATGTTCCGAAATCACTCCGAAGCAAATTCAGCATCACGGACGCAGACGTAGAACTTCTCGCCAGGTACGCCCTTGCCATCGAGGAACACTACGACCGTCCCATGGACATTGAATGGGGCAAGGATGGCTTCGACGGCGAACTTTACATCCTCCAGGCCAGGCCGGAAACTGTCGAATCCCGAAAAACCCACAGTCAGCTGGATCGCTACCGGCTCAACGAAACGGGTCCTACTCTCTGCGAAGGACGGGCGATCGGTCAACGCATAGGTGCCGGAAGCGTTCGGGTACTCCGTGAGCTGAGCGAAATGGCCCAATTTCGCCCGGGCGATGTGCTAGTTGCCGACATGACGGACCCGGATTGGGAGCCCATCATGAAACGGGCCAGCGCCATCGTCACCAACAGAGGTGGAAGGACATGCCATGCCGCGATTATTGCCCGCGAACTCGGCATACCAGCGGTAGTAGGTGTTGGCACTGCAACTTCGGTTCTGTCTGACGGCATGGAGGTGACCGTCTCCTGCGCAGAAGGGGAGACGGGTTTCATTTATGACGGTCTGCTGGACTTCGCTGTGGAGCGCACGGAAATAGAGCAGATGCCTGAGGTGCCTGTCAACATCATGATGAACGTAGGTACACCAGAACAAGCCTTCAGTTTCGCGGCGCTGCCCAACCACGGCGTGGGCCTTGCCCGCCTGGAGTTCATCATCAACCGCCAGATCGGCATCCATCCAAAGGCTCTTCTCGCATACGACGAGCAAGCGGATGCAATCAAAGCGGAGATTGATCTGCGAATAGCGGCTTATGAGAACCCTCGGAGGTACTACATTCAGCGCCTCGCTGAGGGAGTGTCGACAATCGCTGCCGCCTTCGCTCCGGCCCCTGTGATAGTTCGCCTTTCAGATTTCAAATCGAATGAGTACGCAAACCTGATCGGTGGAGCTTCTTACGAACCCGTCGAGGAGAACCCCATGATCGGCTTCCGAGGAGCATCGCGATACTTGGATCCAGCCTTCAGGAAAAGCTTCGACCTCGAATGCGAAGCCCTGCGATACGTCCGGGACGAGATGGGTCTGACCAATATCAAGCTCATGGTTCCGTTCGTCCGAACCATCTCAGAAGCGCAGGGCGTCACTGATCTGCTCTCTGAGAACGGCTTGCGTCGCGGGGTGAACGGACTTGAGCTCATCATGATGTGCGAGCTCCCGGCTAACGCCCTTCTCGCCAACGAGTTCCTGGACTACTTTGACGGCTTTTCAATCGGCTCGAACGATATGACGCAGCTAACCCTCGGCCTGGATCGTGATTCGGCAATCGTGGCCGGTAGTTTCGACGAGCGCGATCCAGCAGTGAGGAAGTTGCTGCAGATGGCCATCCGGGCATGCCGCGAACGCGGAAAATACGTTGGCATTTGTGGCCAAGGACCCAGCGACCACGAAGATTTTGCTGACTGGTTGGCGCAGGAAGGCATCGATTCGATATCGCTCAACCCTGATTCGGTAGTTGACACCTGGCAGCGCCTTGGAAACAGGGTGCCTGCGTTGAAGTGAGACCACCAAACCCCTACTGTAAATCGTCTCTGCAGCAACAGCCCCGAGGAATCATTCCTCGGGGCTGTTTCTTTTGTGCGCGTACGCCACGGCCCGGGTGCCTGGTCTCTTGCGCACAACTACGACAGGGTCCTTCTCCTTGGCCAACGCCGACATATATCAAATGACTGAGCGTTGTCAGCCGCTGTACTTCCTGAGCAGTAGCTCTGCCCGGATCCTTGCCTCGCCGGAAGCGACTGCGCAAGAGCCCTCGCCCTCAAAATGCCCGGAGCGCCAAGGGCCTCTACTGAGAAATATATTGTGTCGCAGGAGTCCCTGCCCACTGACCCGTGGTCACTTTCACCTAGGCCAACGCACTAGCCAGAACCGCAATATATTATGTATTATAGAACGGAGGAACAACCTCCTAGTCCTAAGGGAGCGACAGCATGCTTGAGCTGAATGAAGTTGAAAAGCTACGGGAACGAACCCGCGCCGTTTGTGCCGACTTTCCAGATGAATACTGGCGGGAAACGGACCGGAACCGCCGGTACCCACAGGAATTTGTTGACCGACTCACTAAAGAAGGGCTCCTTTCCGTACTGATTCCGGTCGAGTACGGCGGGCTTGGTCTGAGTCTGACTGAAGCCAGCGTCATCATGGAAGAGATCAATAAGTCCGGTGGCCATTCTGCTGCCTGCCACGCGCAGATGTACACCATGGGCGCCCTTCTCCGTCACGGCAGTGAAACTCAAAAGCAGGAGTACCTCCCACAAATTGCATCTGGCGAGTTGCGGCTGCAGGCCTTCTCCATCACTGAGGACGAAGCCGGCTCAGACACCACCAGCATTAAGACCGAAGCCGTTCACGATGGAGAAGACTTCGTGATCACCGGACATAAGAGCTGGACCAGCAGAATCGACGAATCGGACCTGGCTTTGGTCCTGGCCCGGACGTCATCGAAAACTGAAAAGAAGACAGAAGGCATCACGCTGTTCCTTGTCGACCTTCGGCAAGTACGAGCCGAACAGCCGGACACGTTGAAAGTGGTCAAAGTTCGGACCATGTTCAACTACGCCACCAACCAGGTCTACTACCAGGGCATGCGGGTCCCTTCCTCTGCCGTCATTGGCAAGGTAGGCCAAGGATTCCGATACGTACTGGACGGGTGGAACGCTGAACGAATTTTGCTCGCATCCGAAGCCATTGGGGACGGCTACTGGTTCACTGACCGTGCGGTCGCCTACGCTAACGGCCGAACGGTCTTCGGACGCAAAATCGGCGCCAATCAAGGTGTCGCGTTCCCTATCACAGATGCCTATATGAAAGTCCGCGCCGCCGACATGATGCGCTACGAAGCCGCCAGGCTCTTCGACGCTGGCTTGCCTTGTGGCGCTGAAGCGAATATGGCAAAACACCTCGCTTCTGAGGCTAGTTGGGCCGCTGGCAATGCTTGCCTTGACACTCACGGTGGCTACGGTTTTGTTGATGAATACGATGTAGAGCGCAAATTCCGTGAAACGCGTATGTTCCAAGTTGCACCAGTAAACAACAACATGATCAAAAACTTCGTTGCCACTAAGGTACTTGGATTGCCGCGGTCATACTGAGTGATCAGCTTCTAACGCGATCGTTAAGAACCAGCACTGAATTTTGGTTTGCGGCCATGCATCCTGGTTGAGGCCTGGCCCCTGCCTCTCAGGGGGAGGACCAGCATCGGATGGAGTACTCCACCAGATGAACTCCATCTGCCGCGATTCCCACAGGCCAGCAATCCGAGGCGCCATACGGCCAATTGCCCGTATGTTCAGGCTGTGGCACACCGCCGGTTACATCCAGGTGTTGTGCCACAGCCGGGCGGAAACGATGAAAGAGCTGCTGTATTACCAAGCGGTAAGACCACCATTGCCCTCCAAATCATCCTCGAACGAGGTATATCAGCATGACTAATTCAGCACGCACAAATCACGGCCACCGGACAGGAGAACACTGCCCCGTTACGGGTTGGTGGGTTCGTAATTCTGGGCCTGCAGAGCCCCGCTTCTTGATCGAAGGCAGTCTTATGCCGGCGGCCGATGGTGAAGCGGCGTCCTGGTTATTGACCAATGCTGTCGCTCCTGGGCAAGTGCTCCGTGCCGGCGCCATCATTGATCCGAAGTGATTCGCATGTGAGTTGAACCCCGAAAGCTCCCTCGGGTCGAAACAATGGCCCGAGGGTCAGAGGACGGGACCTCAAGGAAAGTTCGCGGGAGCTAGGGCTAGGTGCTGTTTTCTTGACGCGTGGGCTCACTGTCGATATTCCCAACAGCATAGAGTTTGCCCACCACCCGCTTAGTGTCATAACATCCTAATCAGGACACTTGTTGACATTGACCATTCCGAGTGGGCTTCGAGTGTACCGGCCAGGGCCTGGGGCAATGCTCCATTATGAAAGCGGGGTGCGGCTGCCACGTTCGCTGACGATGCCCCCGCTCCCTAGATCGCTGCGCGTCTTCGGAGGGCGCATGCAACTAGACAGCTGTTTCTTCGACAAGATCAGACACAAGAACCTGCTCATGCGGAGTATCACCTGTGCGGCTGAAACTCCGGATCTCACTCTCGCCTCATATTCCCAAAGCTGTCGGTCCTGTCCGATGGGACGCACTCATCCAGGGAACGGTTCGCGGCGGTCCTCCAACGAAGCAGATGCCGCTATCAGCACTGCATCTCGATAGAACCGCCTGGGCCTATCACCCGTGAGATGGCAGGGAAATCAAACCGCATCCCGGAACGAAGGCCATCCGGGAGACTCTGCTCGTCCACGGGGATTTCCAATTCTCAAGACGCCTACAGCACGATCTCTCCACCCTGCTACAGCGCAACCAGGTTATCGACGTGAATGATCTCCCGGTCAAAGCCGCTGCCCAGCAACTCCCTCAGCTTTGAGGTTGAACGACCAAGCATCAGTGGTAGCTCTTTTGAAGAGAAGTTCACCGCGCCACGTGCGATCAAAGTCCCCGTAGTGGACAGCACCTCTACTGCGTCGCCTGCTTCAAAGTTTCCTTCCAGCGCCGTAACGCCTGAGGGCAGCAAAGAGGTGTGCTGATTCCGTATGGCCTGTACTGCTCCGTCATCGATCACGAGGCGCCCTTGCGGTTGCGCCAGGTGAGCAAGCCACAGTTTCTTAATTGACTTGCGTCGGCCAGTGACTGAGAACCATGTACCCACGTCCTCCCCAGCCAGAGCGTCTTTAGCGTTGGCAGCAGACGTGATAAGCGACGGTATGCCAGAGTCGGCCGCCCAGGATGCAGCGGAGATCTTCGATTGCATTCCACCGAGTCCGACTCCAGCTGCGCCCGGCCGCCCAATCACGATATTCCGTAGGTCTGACACTTCTCTCACATGTTCAATACGCTTGCCGCCCTGTGTGGGTGGTCGGTCAAACACGGCGTGAACGTCGGAAAGCAGTACCAATGC
Organism: Arthrobacter sp. yr096; assembly: GCF_900108925.1. NCBI lineage: Bacteria > Bacillati > Actinomycetota > Actinomycetes > Micrococcales > Micrococcaceae > Arthrobacter > Arthrobacter sp. yr096. Next base: position 59,827 of record NZ_FNYI01000013.1, read on the forward strand.
ATCCGCGTGAACTAGACGGGCAACTAGAGCCGCCAGGTGATCGTTGTCGCCAAAACGAATTTCCTGCGTGGATACAACATCATTCTCATTCACCAATGGGATTACGCCGAGATGCAGGAGCCTCTCAAGAGTACTAAAGGCGTTTCGATGCTGGCTGCGGCACATTAGCTGTTCTGCAGTCAACAGGACCTGACCGACCTTAAGTCCGTGCCTTTGGAAAGCCTCAGCGTAGCTAGCCATGAGCAAACCCTGTCCCACGCTGGCCGCAGCCTGCTGCGTGGGGAAGTCTTGCGGCCGCTTGGACAAGCCCAAGGGCGCCAAGCCGGCTGCAACCGCTCCAGAAGTAACGAGGACAACCTGGAATCCGCCTTGGTATCTAGCGGCGAGAGCGTCAACAAGTGTGGCCACGGCAGCCATTGAAACACCATCACTCACACTTGCAATGGACGAAGAACCAACCTTAACCACAATGCGATGCATGCTGGGGAGACGCCCCCGCTCAACGTGATGTTGCTCGGCTCTCGGGCTAATAGCATCTTTGATCATAACGGCCGTGTCATAGTTTCTGCCCGTTCCCTTACTGCCTCACTGCTAGTCCCGGCAGTAAGAGAACGGGTGCGGACTTTATTAGGACCTGGTGGCCGGCGCAGGAATGAGAAACCTGATGTCGACGGTTTGGGAGAGTTCCTTCACGGACTTCTCAAGGGCCGAGGCGGCCTCAGCACCTATGAGCTGTTCAGCCTTTGAGAGAACGGTTGCCCAATCTGCTTGGTCGCCTGGAGAACCACGGAAAGCTTTCTCGGATCTTTCAATAACGTCGCCGTTTGACAGGCGCACGATAACCTCCGCCTGCCAGTTCGCCGGGTAGGCTGCTTCCAGCGCATCGCTCGTGTAGCAGGTGACTTTATCCATCCACTCTTGCAGGTTGGCAGCTACATTGGCTGCGTCGTCAAACTGCTCTACCGTTGCCTCTCCAGTTGCCAGTGCCACTGCGGCGCCGAATGGCATGTTGAACTGGGCATCAACAGGGGTTGCGACCCTCCTCTTTTGCTCCGGAGGCTCAGAGACGAGCGTGGCGCCAGCTTTAATGACGGCAACGTCAATAGATTTGATGTCCGCAATGCCCAGTCCAGGGTTTTCATCACGGATTTCACGTAGAAGGTCGATATTGCCATGCATATAGCGGCAGCAAGGATAAAACTTGATCGACGTCTGCAGCGCGCCCTCGCCAAACTCAAGGTGAAGGCTTCGGCCGTCCACACTGCCCTCGCCATACTGCCGCAAGAATCCGTCACGTCCCTCCAAGGAGGTTTCGGGTGCAACGAACCCGGCCGCCGCCAACCTAGCCGCGCGGAGCCCCGTGGCAGCGGCATGTCCGGCGTTAAGTCGTTTGGTCCAGGACCCATCAGAAAGGAACTCGAGGGATCCCGAAGCCATGTTTGCTGCAAGACCCAGGGCTTGTGTGGTCTCATCCTCATTTAAGCCGTGAAGCGATGCTATCGCAGCTGCTGCCCCAAGAACACCGGCTACACCCGTGGGATGGAAGCCCCGCCCGTAGCTTTCTTTAGCACCAAGCAGGACACCGACGAAACACATCACGTCGTAGCCCACGGCGGCCGCGGTCAGAGTTTGCTGAGCCGAATAGCCCCCGGCTTCTGCCGCTGCCAACACGGCCGGAAAAACCACAACCGCAGGATGCGAGGAAGACTCCTCATGCGTGTCGTCCAGCTCAAGGCCATGGGCCGTAATCCCGTTGACCAGCGCTGCTTCCTCAACGCTGGTGAAGCCCTCTACGCCTGGCAACCCAGCAGGGAACAACGTGCTCCGTGCGGGGGATGTTTGGATAATCGAGCGTGCAGAAACTGCCGAGGCCCGAGTCGTTCCGGCTGCTGTCACTGCATAGTAGTCAAACAACAACAGCCGCATCCGCTCCTCAAGCTCCGCGGACATGATGCGATTCCCTACGACGTGCGCCGCAAGGCGACGTGACAACGTTACAGACATGACGGTTCCTCTTTTCTAATTGTGCACCAAAGATCCAGTACGAGTGAATCATCCTGAAGAACACCTGATATCTGCTTGTGAATGCCCAAAAAGACTTCGTCTGCGAGGACACCCGTCTGCCATGCGATCTGCTGGGAGGCTGAAGGTGCGCGCGCGATCGACGGGACAGTCACCCGTTCTCCAGCGCGGACTCGGGAAAACCACCGCAAGGACAGCGAACGGAATGGTGCTTCTGGGCTCCCTGGCACGACCACCTATGTCATTCTACATAATATATTTAAGCCTCACAAGACCAAAGACGATCCCATCTGAAGCCTCGATGCCCACCGTGACGGTGGCATGCGTCCCAGAACCGCGCATGATTGAGGCGTCATATAGAGCGGGGAATAATCTGACCCAGACGTGAGGCTTGACACTCGCCATTCGCAAGCCGAAGATTGATGAATGTAGAATATATTGCGCCGAATGACCTAGGTGTTCATCCGATCGTCATTTGCGCAGCCCGGACATGCGTTCACTGCCGGTGGTTACGTCGAGGGACGGATTGCCTAACGGAGCAAGCGTCGGCGGATCACACCGCATCGGGCTATTCATCTACCAAAAGAAGCGGGTTGCGCCGGCGGTCCGCCGTTCAGGGGACCGCATCCACATCCAGTTTCGGCCATATCAATCAATTTTACGAGGGAAAATGAGCATTGCAGTAGAGGCAGAAAAAGAAGTGTCTACGAAGAGCTGGCCTGAAGGAATTTACGACCTCTTCAAGGCAAACGACATCACGTTGGTCGCCGTAGTGCCGGATGCAGGGCATTCGAAGCTCATCCAACTTTGTGAGGCGGACGACGAGATCACTCTGGTATCTCTGACCACGGAAGAGGAAGGAATCCCACTTCTCGCCGGGGGTTATCTCGGAGGCAAGAAGGGTGCTTTGCTGATGCAGTCGAGCGGTGCGGGCAACTGCATCAATATGCTGTCCCTTCCTTTGAACTACAGCTTCCCCTGCCTCATGCTCATTACCCTTCGCGGGGACCACGGTGAGTTCAACCCGATGCAGGTGCCGATGGGCAACAACGCCCAGAGCGTGCTGGAAGCCATGGGCGTGATCGTCCGCCGTGCCGACCGGCCGGAGGACGTAGTCGAAACAGTCAACAGCGCTCTCGGTTTCGCCTTCAATGGCTATAAGCCGACGGCAGCCTTGATCGGCCAAGCCGTAATTGGCACCAAAAACTTTCTTAAGTAATTTGCACCCCCAATGAAAGGAAAAGCAATGACTGAACTGCTTCATCGACGGGAAGTTATCCGGGAACTGCTATCTGAGCAGGATCTGCTTGTCGTGAGCAGCCTGGGGGCCCCTTCCTGGGACATCACGGACGCAGGCGATACCCCGACTTCATTCCCCCTCTGGGGAGCCATGGGTGGCGCGGCGATGTGTGCCCTTGGAATCGCACTTGCCCAGCCTGAACGGCGAGTTGTCTGCGTGGCCGGGGATGGCGAAATGCTGATGGCCATGGGCTCGTTGGCGACGGTCGCCGTGCAGAAGCCCGACAATCTCACCATCGTTGTTGTTGACAACGGTCACTATGGTGAGACTGGCATGCAGCTCACACACACGTCTCTTGGAGTGGATCTGACCGGCATCGCACACAGTGCTGGTATCGCCGATTCACGCACTGTTAGGACCTGGGACGAGGTCGCGCCGCTCAAGGATCGCATCTACAACGGCAAGGGTCCTGGTTTCGCACGGGTCGTCGTGGATCCGGAGATCATGCCCGTCATCCTGCCGCCAAAGGAAGGCTCTTACCTGAAGAACCGATTCCGTATCGCGGTTCTCGGCCAGGATGCGGTCTACGCCTGAGAAGTAAGCCAAGCCTCGTCACAACCTGAGCTCGGGCGAAGTGACATGGCTGATCCTTCCGCGCAATGACTGGGCGGGAAACTCTGTTGCGGTAACACTTAGAAAGAATTCCTTATGACTATTTCAACTCTCCATCCGGACCGAGTAGAACTTGAGCAGATCGACCTGTATATCGATGGGCAGGCTCGCCCTGCGGGCTCGGGTGCACGCTATCCATCCGACGATCCCTACACTGGTCGGCCGTGGGCGGAAGTTGCTGACGCCAATGAGGACGACGTTGACGCAGCAGTGCAATCCGCGCATCGAGCGCTAAATGGCCCCTGGGGCGATCTCACAGCCACGGCCAGGGGCAAGCTTCTCTTGCGCCTGGCCGAGCTGATCGAAGATAACGCTCAGGAATTGGCTCAACTGGAGACCCGCGACAACGGGAAACTGCTTCGCGAAATGGCCGGCCAGGCTCGCGCCCTGCCGTCATGGTTCTCCTACTATGGCGGGTTGGCTGACAAAGTCCAGGGCAGCGTGATTCCATTGGACCGCAAAGACTTCCTCGTCTACACAGAAAGCCATCCCATAGGGGTCGTTGCGGCGATCACTCCGTGGAATTCGCCACTGCTGTTGCTGACATGGAAGTTGGCGCCCGCCCTCGCTGCCGGATGCACGGTCGTCGTCAAACCCAGTGACTACACTCCTGCATCCACAGTTCGTCTGGCCGAACTGGTAACCGAGGCAGGAATCCCTGAAGGTGTCGTGAACGTCGTTACGGGTTTCGGCCCGACCGTGGGTAAGGCCTTGACCAGCCACCCACTCATCAGCAAGATCGCCTTCACCGGATCCACTGAGGTGGGTAAGGCCGTGGCACGCACTGCGGCCGAACGCGTCACTCGCACGACATTGGAACTCGGTGGCAAATCGGCCCAAATCGTATTCCCCGATGCGGACATCGAAGCTGCTGCCAACGGTGTAATCGCTGGTATCTTCTCGGCTTCGGGCCAAACCTGCATGGCTGGTTCGCGGCTGTTGGTGCATTCATCTGTTGCTGAAGAACTCGTTCAAAAAGTTGTCGAACGAGCCAAGACCGTCGTTCTCGGTGATCCTTCAACTCCCACCACCGAGATGGGCCCTCTCGCAAACGACCGCCAGTACGCCAAGGTCCTCGACCATTTCAAGTGGGCCGTGGAAGACGGAGCAACGATCGCCTGCGGCGGAAAGCCCGCGGATGGGCTAGGAGGATACTTCGTCGAACCTACAGTCCTGACCAACCTTCCCAAGGACGCCAGGGCGCTAACTCAGGAAATCTTTGGTCCAGTGCTGTCCGTGATGACTTTCGAGTCAGAGTCGGAGGCCATCGAAGTGGCTAATGGCACGGAGTTCGGGTTGGCCGGTTCGGTGTGGACGCGAGACATTGCACGGGGACACCGCGTCGCCGGTAAGCTTCGTGCGGGCTCGGTATGGGTCAACTCGTACAGAACCGTTGCACCCCAAGTTCCCTTCGGCGGTTTTGGACAGTCGGGTCTGGGGCGGGAGAGCGGAATCGAAGCAATCGGAAGTTACCAGGAGACCAAGGCCATATGGGTCGAACTGAGCGGTGAGACCAGGGACCCATTCACCATTGGGTAACATTCGGATCTGATGAACGAGTTGCTCCCATGGGAGACCTTGACGACCAATCTGACGCGGTTGCTACCAGTGAGACTGCCTAGTGGAGCTCTAGTCGGCTCAGTTCAATCGGATCCGCACTAATACGGGTGGGTGCTCGGACCAACGCCAACTAAGCGTTTGGATGAGGCCCGAGTATCCGCCCGAACCGCACTATGCGGATGCACATACCCCGTGGGCCAAGCCGGGCCACGAGCTAACGCTTTACCTTCCGGAACCGACAGCGTCGTCGCACCGGAACAACAACAGCCCTTCACCCGACCTTCATGGCATGTTTTATGCCACCAAGGCCATGCCAAAGCCAGCCTATTCATCATTAGTGACGAAGAGCTCCTTCGTTCAGGCCGGGTAAAGTAGCGCATTTCTCAGTTCGCCCAAGTCTGGTCTGCGCAGTGCCGCGCAGTTCAGGACGCGGTCGGCGACAAGTCTGCGGGGCTCTAGGGCGAGCCAACATTCCACAACCTCTAAGGAGATAAGGCGAACCGCCGCTTCTGATGTCATTGAACCCAAAACAATTCCCCCCAGGGATGTCACCTGCAGATGACTCCGCTGAGTCACAAATTTGCGATGCGAGTGTAGTAACGAGAGGCAGGCAAGGAATGCCGGACTCTGTTATTGACGCGGCACTACACCGAGAGTTTCTTGCGCGGATCCGCACGGGCAGAAATAGGGCTGGCATCTTTGGATTGCTGCCGCTGCTCAACAGGCAGGGCAGGTGCAACGCATGACCAACAACGGACTGCGGAGTCTGGTTGCAGCACGTGCTCCTGAAGACGGACCTGGCTCGACAATGATCTCGGTAAAGAACGTGGATAAGTACTACGGAAAGCTTCATGTACTTCGCGACATCAACCTTGATGTCCCTAAAGGGCAAGTAGTTGTCATTGTCGGGCCCTCCGGTTCAGGCAAGTCGACGTTATGTCGGACTATCAACCGACTCGAGACGGTCAACTCCGGATCCATTTCCATCGACGGTCGCCGACTGCCCCAGGAAGGCCGCGCCCTCGCGTCTCTGCGTTCCGATGTCGGCATGGTCTTCCAGTCCTTTAATCTGTTCGCCCACAAATCCATCCTAGACAACGTTGCCTTGGGTCCGGTGCAAGTTCGCAAAGTGAAGAAGTCCGCTGCGCAGCTTCAAGCACTGAGTTTGCTTGAGCGGGTTGGGGTGGGACATCAGGCCTCGAAGCTGCCGGCCCAACTCTCCGGCGGCCAGCAACAGCGCGTGGCCATTGCCAGAGCACTGGCAATGAATCCCAAGGTCATGTTATTTGATGAACCTACCTCGGCTTTGGATCCGGAAATGATTAACGAGGTCCTAGATGTAATGGTCGGGCTCGCCAAAGAAGGCATGACGATGCTCGTCGTAACACATGAAATGGGATTTGCGAGAAAGGCTGCCGATCGAGTCATTTTTATGGCTGATGGGGAAATCCTGGAAGATCGGACGCCGGAGGAATTCTTCAACGATCCGCAAACTGAACGTGCCAAGGACTTTCTTTCAAAACTAATCACGCACTAGCACAATCCACCAATACATCAGTCCATCCGAGCTATTTATCAGGAGACGCAATGCGCAACAACATAGTCTTGGCAGCCCTAGCAGCGACCAGCGCCGCCGTTCTGGCACTGTGCGGCTGCTCGGGATCCAACGTGGAAAACAGCTCAACGGCGAGTTCAGCTCCCGCGTATCAAGTCGCAACCGGAGTCACCCTTGATGACAGCCCAACGTTCAAGAAGGCCACCAGCCGGGGAAGCATCGTTATCGGAGTCAAAGAAGACCAGCCCGGCCTCGGTTATCTCGACGTGGTCACAGGTGAACGAACCGGTTTCGATATCGAGATCGCGCGCTGGACGGCCGCTACTTTGGGTTTCTCAGGCGACAAGATAACCTACAAGGCGATACCTTCCGTCGCCCGAGAGCAGGCGCTCAGTAACGGAGACGTAGACATTTACGTGGGCACGTACTCCATCACGGACAAACGAAAGCAGCAGGTCGACTTCGCTGGTCCGTATTTCCAGACCGGCCAGAGCCTCCTGGTAAAAGCCGACAACAACAAAATCAGCAGCAAAGAAAACCTCGTAGCTGGAGTTACCGTCTGCTCCGTGACTGGATCGACGCCAATCCAGAATATTCGAACAAACTTCCCGGCTGTTAAAACAACAGAATTTGACACCTACTCTCAGTGCGTTGAAGCGTTGAAGTCAGGGCAAGTGGATGCCGTGACATCGGACCAGGCCCTTCTGTTGGGATTTGCATCGCAGGATTCGGAAAATCTCAAGGTAGTGGGAGAACCATTCAGCAAGGAGCTCTACGGCCTTGGACTGCCCAAGGGCGATAGTGCATTGAGGGCCCGAATCAACAAAATGTTCACTGACGGTGGCGCCACTTGGAAGTCGATCTACGATTCAACCCTGGGGAAGTCCGGCACATCCGTCGAACAGCCCGCGGTCGACTCGTACTGATGTGCACCATGGACTCGCCTAGCGCCATCGCACAGGAGACCAGAACCAAATGAACATCATCTTTGATCACTGGGATTTGTGGATCGAGGCTCTCCGCAATACCCTCCTGCTTTTCCTTGCAGGTTCGGCCATCGCGCTGGTGTTGGGAACAATTTTGGGAGCAATGCGTGTGTCGCCTGTTCCCATCGCCCGCGCTGTGGGAACGCTCACAGTCAATACAGTCCGCAATACCCCGCTGACGCTGATTTTCTTCTTCTTCGTTTTCGGATATCCCTCGCTTGGATTGCCAAAAATTGACTACACCACGCTCGCAATCATCGCCATTGGGCTGTACGCGGCCACCTACGTATGTGAGGTGCTGCGATCAGGTTTCAACACCGTCCCCGTCGGCCAGGCCGAAGCAGCCAGAGCTCTTGGGATGACCTATAACCAAGTGATGGGACAAGTGGTCATCCCTCAGGCCTTTCGTTCTGTGCTGCCGCCGATGATGAGCGTCTTTATTGCGGTGGTAAAAATGACCACCATTGCGGCCGGATTCTCTGTGCTTGAGCTTGGCGCTGTTCGGGCATTTCTCAGTGAGCGCGGCGAAAATGCTTTGGCCGTCCTGCTTTGGGTTGCTGCGATCTTCATCCTGCTTATTGGTCTGCTTTCGTGGTTGCAACGGGTCCTTGAGGACCGATGGAGGATTGTCCGTTGAGTACCACCGTTCTGCATGACGTCCCTGGCCCTCGCGCGGTTTTGCGGAACCGCCTGCTCGCAGTGATCACCATATTGGTGGTCGGTGCAGCTTTGGCCTTCGTCATCTACCGTTTCGCAGTCACAGGTCAGCTCTCATCCGAAAAGTGGCGTGTTTTCACCTTCCCGCAAGTTTGGCAGCAAGTCGGACAGGCAACTCTTCGGACCCTGGCAGCTTTCGGCGCCGGAGGCGTGCTAAGCCTAGTGTTTGGTGTCCTTCTGGCTATCGGACGAATGTCTGACAGGGCTTGGATAAGGATCCCGTTCACGCTGGTAGTCGAGCTGTTCCGCGCCATCCCCGTATTGATCCTGATGATGATCATGTATTACGGGCTCCCAACAATCGGGATGACTTGGGTTACGCCGTACATTGCCGTCGTGGCATCAGTAGCCGTTTTTAGTGGAGCTGTAATCGCAGAAATCATCCGAACGGGCGTTGAGTCACTACCCAAAGGACAGGCAGAGGCCGGATATGCAATCGGTCTCCGGAAGTCCGGAGTGATGCGCCTGATCCTGCTGCCGCAAGCTGCGCGTGTCATGCTGCCTGTAATCATCGCGCAACTGGTTGTAGTGCTCAAGGACACGGCATTGGGCTTTGTCATCACCTACCAGGAGCTCCTTTACCTGGGAAAGCTACTGGGTAGCTCCGCAAGTTACGGCTCCCCGATCATCCCGGCCGCCATGGTGGCAGGGGCTGTCTATATTGGGCTGTGCCTTGTCCTCGCCGGCATCGCCAAATGGGTTGAAGTCAAGCTCAGCAAGTCGCCGCGGGTGAGCGTCGAAAAAGATAAGGATCCCGCACTAGAGCTAACTCTGGCAGCTCCACGATGATGCAGGATTGGCACCTGAGAATAAGCCGAGCGGTGTTCTTCGGAGGCTCGTAACTTCGAAGAACAGGCATGGATAGTCCGTATCATGCCTAGGCTGGGAAACCCGACGGGAATAGGGTTTCCCAGCCTCGTTCTTTAACCTCATTCAGCTGCGCCTCCAGGGATCGATGCGTATATCTGGGCGCGGCCCCGCGACCTTGAACGCCCGGGTGGAAGCTGGGCAAGGGAGGGTGGAAAGTTGCGACCAGCACCCCCAGTAAGCCTTCAATGTAGGATCAGCCGACCTGGCGGGGACCGGGAAGGCTGCCGATTTGGAAGGGCGGGCCAACTCGAAACGAACCCATTTTGTGGTGAGGATCGAGGACGCTGAGGGAATTCCTAGAAGTTCTTCAATGGGCATGAAGTCCTCGTGCACCCGGTGGATGGAAAGACTCCATCTCGCCGCGTGCAACAGATTCGAGCGATGCGGCTGAGTGAGTTTGTCTTGTTCGAAGCTGCACGCCCGGGTCTGTTGCTGGCCGTTCTGTTGGTATGTCATTCGATTTCTGGCCGACAGCTTGTGGGGTCCCTGACCAAGTTCCGTACCGGCTCCGTATAAGGGAGGGACTTGGGATCCTGATGGATCCTGGATCAGAGTGACTGCAAAGTGCTCCACTTTCTGCCGGATCCGCCCTGATGCGTCATGAGATCGCCAGCGGACTCTTACCGGAACGCAACGCTGACCTTCAATTGGCAGCTGGTTGCTTAGTCGTAGCCCCGACATCAGTGCGCGGTGGGGGAGCCGGGATGGAACCTCCTGTTGGGCTTTAACGAACTGTGCGGCCGTAGACTGTGCGATGACAGTTTACGACCGCGGAGTCCGTGGGGCCCTGGCCGCTGCCAGCCCTAAAAATGACAAACCTGGCAACGAAGTCACGGGCCGCCCGCAAATACGTTTCTGGCTCTACTCTGATCAGTTGATTCCCAGTTCAGCGAGAATTCTCTCGGTGTGTTCTCCAATTTCTGGTACGGGGCCCATTTTTGCCTCGACTTCCCGGGAAGTTACGGGGGGGAGAAGACTTCGCAGCTCGCCCACGGGGGAACTCACATTGCGCCAGCGATTGCGGGCAGCCAATTGCGGGTGATCCGAGAACTCGTGCATGTTCCGAAGCTGTGCGTTTGCGATCCCGGCTGCATCGAGTCTGCCAAGTACCTGAGAGGCCGGCAAGCCACCAAGAACAGCATTGATTGCCGAGTGCAGTTCGGTGCGGTTCTGAACTCGGATCGCGTTGCCTGCAAAACGTGGGTCCTGAGAGAGGTCTGGCCGATCAAGAACAACGGTGCAGAATTTCGCCCATTCCCGCTCGTTCTGGATACCGAAGAAGACCGTGCCGTCTGCGGCGTCGAAGGGCCCGTAGGGGGCGATGCTTGCGTGCTGCGCGCCGCTCCGTTCAGGCGGGGCGCCTCCGTACTCGGCATAGAAGTAGGGCTGCGCCATCCATTCACCCAAGGCCTCAAGCATTGAGATTTCAACGACGTCTCCGCGACCACTTATGCCGCGCTGCAGCAGGGAGGTCAAGATACCCGTAAAGGCGTACATGCCGGCAGCGACGTCGGCGATTGAAACTCCGACCTTGGCTGGGGCTTCCGGCGTTCCTGTGACACTGAGCAACCCGGCTTCGCACTGGACCAACAGATCGTAAGCTTTCTTACGTTCATATTCGCCTCCTCGGCCGTATCCGGAGATCGACGTGTGGATCAGTCGTGGATTCAGGGCCAACGCATCATCAGGACCAAAGCCAAGACGCTCGATTGCCCCGGGCGCTAGATTTTGAACAAGGACGTCAGCGCCGGCGATCAACTTTGTCAATGCGTCAACACCCTTGGCTGACTTAAGGTCCAGGACGATGCTTTCCTTGGAGCGGTTCAGCCAAACGAAGTAGCTGGCCATGCCCCGGACTTTGGTGTCGTAGCCTCTTGCGAAATCTCCGGTGTCTCGTTCGACCTTGATTACTCTGGCGCCCAAGTCGGCGAGCTGTCGCGTGGCGAATGGAGCAGCAACAGCCTGTTCGAGCGAGACGACAGTGATACCAGCTAATGGTAGATTTCCCATTTAGTCCTCCTTACTTACGCGTTGCAGAATGCGCTTGGCACGCTCAACGACCGGGCGGTCGATCATCTGACCCGACACCTGGGTAGCATCACCATCAGCCTCGATGACCTGCAGCGCCCACTTCACATCTGAATCTGTGGGCACGAAAGCTTCGCGCACGAACTGCAGTTGCGTCGGATGGATGCATAGCTTCCCTCCGAAGCCAAAGTTCCGAGCCAACCGGGCAGAATTGGTCACTTCAGCCGTGTCTTTGATCGCAGTAGAAGGGGAGTCCAGCGGAGCTGCAATCCCCGCTGCCCGAGAGGCCACAACCAGCTGTGACCGAGCATAGTCCAGGAAGCGATCGCCGCCATCAGCGTCAATATCCAACGCGAAGTCGATGGCACCGAAGGCCAGCCTTGTAACACCAGGCACCGCGGCTATTTCCAGTGCATTCACTACCCCGACAGCCGATTCGATGAGGGGAATCAAGGCCAAATTCTTCGGAATATCTTTCCGCAGACGCTGGATCGACCGGATGTCCTCGGCCTTGGGGACCATGATGCCCAACAGACCCGAACCTATCGCAGTACCAGCGGATAACAAGGCAGTGATATCGGCGTCGTACTGATCTGATCCGATGGGGTTAACCCGGACCAAGGCTGCAATGACGTCACCCTGGTCGTTCGATCCAGAAACCGCTCTCGCCGCAGCTGCTAGCGCTTCAACCTTCAATTCTGGCGCAACAGCATCCTCAAGGTCGATGATCACCACATCAGCCCCGGCGCCGGCTGCTTTGGCAAACCGCTCGGGCCGGTTCCCTGGAACGAAGAGCGCCGTTATTGCAGAACCGACGGATTCCTTCGCCCCGACACCGGGGACGATGGGGCTTACATCTCGAATAGTCACTGGAAATCCTCGACTAACGGCAAAGATGCTTCATCGGGACGTGTTGAATCAACCGAGGGCAGGTGGCCTTGGCGGTAGACCATGAAAGTGCGCCGATAGGTCAGGACGATTTTGCCGTCTTGGTTGAAGCCTTCTGTTGCGACGGTGACGAGACCAAGGTTCGAGCGTGATTTTGACTCGCGAAGAGCCAGCACCTTGGACCGGGAGTAAATGGTGTCTCCCTCGAAAACCGGGTTGGGCATCCGGACTTCATCCCAGCCCATGTTCGCAAATACATTCATCGACAGATCGATCGTTGACTGTCCGGTAACCAACGCCAAGGTGAGGGTCGAGTTCACCAGCGGAAGGCCAAACTCCGTGGCATTGGCAAAGTTTCGGTCCACATGTGTTTTGGCAACGTTCTGTGTCATCAAAGTGAAAGAGTGGTTGTCAGCCTCTGTCACCGTCTTACCGAAGGGGTGGTAGTAGATGTCTCCGACCGAGAAATCCTCGTAAAGCCGCCCTGCCCAACCCGCAACCACACGACTGTCTCCGGGTGCTTCCAACTGGTTTGCTTCTTTGGTCACCGATGTCTCCCTGACTCCGCTGCGCCGCGTCACCGTCACCCGTGACGAGAACAGAATATATTATTCATTCATGTAATCCTGATCCCAAAAACCTTTGAAAGTCAACGATTTTGGATCAACACTAGACGGGGTAGGCGTCCTATGTAAGAATCAAATATATTCTGTATTGCCCATGGATGCAATCGTGAGAGCACCGACACAAAGGAGTCTCGATGCCTGACTTCAACCGCCAATGCGGGGAACGGCTCATCCGAGCGTGGCCTGATACCTACCGCGTGCTGCACACAGGCGCAGAGGAAGACGGCACCGAAGAACTTGGCGGCTCCGGTGCAGGGTCAGGCCATTGGGTCGTTGGGCCGGCTCGAAGCATCGCCAGTCACCTACGGACGCAGGTGTGAACCACTGGAATCCGGCCCCTGCTCTGCCAACGCGTTGGATGTGGAACGCTTCGGCTTCAGCGCCGGACATACGAACCTTCCTGGCCCCACATTCTGAACCTCGGTCCAAATTGCATGTTGGTGACAGCAATAGCCCACCGGCCCCTGCAGAAGCAGGGGGTGACGAACGTCTTGTGAATGTCATCCGAGCGAAGAGGCCTCGATGGCGTTCCGCTTGCAACTAAGCCTGTGCCCATTCAATGCCTACGACGAAGAGGAACCTCCATGTCAGCTGAAAAAGAACCGATAACCGCGGTCAACGAACGACATCGAGGTGAGATGGCCGACGAAACCCCGAGATGGAAAATCGTAGGTCCCGGACTCGTGGTGGCAGCGACGGGCGTGGGCGCAGCCGATATGGTTGCCACGCTCGTGGCCGGTTCGCAGTTCGGATACCAGCTTCTGTGGGCCGTCGTTGTCGGTGTCATCTTGAAGATTGTCCTGGTCGAAGGCGCAGGCCGATACACATTGGCCACGGGCAAAACCATCTTCGAAGGCTGGCGCTCCCTGGGCCGTTGGACCACGTGGTATTTCGGACCTTACATTCTTATCTGGGGCTTCGTCTACGGCGCAACGGCCATGTCTTCAGCCGCGCTGCCTCTGGCAGCACTGTTCCCTGTTCTTCCACTCTGGGGGTGGGCGATTCTCATGGGACTGGCGGGTTTCGCGATGGTCTGGTTTGGCAAATACGCCACTTTCGAGAAAATCAGTGCCGCCCTTGTCGGAATTATGTTTGTCACGGTAATAGGCCTCGCTGCCATCGCAGTTCCGAACATTCCCGAGATGCTCACCGGCTTGATGCCATCCATCCCCGGGCAAAGTGGAATTTTTTCGACCCTGGCTCTGGCCGGTGGCGTAGGAGGAACAATCACCCTCGCCGCATACGGATATTGGCTTCGGGAAAAAGGCTGGTACACGCCGAAGTGGATGCGCGTCATGCGAATCGACAACTCGGTTGCTTACATCATGACCGGCATCTTCGTTATAGCAATGCTCATCGTCGGAGCGGAGGTTCTTCGCTCGGCCGGTGTCACCGTCAGTGCCGGGGACGAAGGGCTGCTGGACTTAGCCGACGTCCTGCGCGCACGCTACGGCGACTTCGTGGGCACCGCGTTCCTAGTCGGCTTTTGGGCCGCATCATTTTCGTCCATAATCGGCGCCTGGAACGGTGTGTCGCTGATGTTCGCTGACTTTTGGGGCAATGTACGCAAGAAAGAATCCGGTCACAGCGACACTCGTGTTGGGGGCAAGTACTTCAAGTTCTACCTTCTCTGGCTGACTTTCCCGCCAATGTTGCTCTTCATCCTGGGTAAGCCGATCGGACTAATCTTGGTCTACGGTGTACTCGGGTCACTTTTCATGCCATTTCTTGCCCTCACCCTGCTGGGCCTGCTCAACGGCCGTCGGGTACCGAAGCAGTGGGCCAACAGGACGCACACCAATGTGGCGTTGGGTATCTGCGCCCTACTCTTCGGCGTACTTGGTGTCCAGCAGCTCCTTCAAGCAGTGCTGCCGATTCTCGGCGGATAAGATCGAGCAATTCTATATCCAGGACCTGGTTCTGCTGCCGGGGTAGCCGGGCTCGGGGCTGCACGGAGAGCAGAGTTAGCCGCGAGCTAAATCTGCTCTCCATGCAGGGTCACCCCGCGTATGAACGCCTCGACAGCAGGGACGTGCAGGCTTTGTACCGACCAGGCCAGCCCCAACTTCCGTCGTTGTTCAGGCACCAGCGGACGGTAGGTGAGATGTTCGTTCGTCCCTTCTTCGGGCAAGGGCATTATCCCCACACCGAGGCCGGCCGCGATCAGGCCTCGCAGAGTCTCAATTTCCGAGGTTTCAAAGGCTATGTGGGGGGCTATTCCTGAGGCGCTCAACATCGCGTCTACAACCGGTCGAAGATCCGTTCCAGATGCGAATGCGATGAAGGGTTCATCAGCGAGATCACTGAGTTCGGGCGTAGCTGCGGTCGCCAAGCGGTGACCGAGTGGGAAGACGAGGCAAAGTTGTTGGGAACGTAGTTGGAGCCACTCGCTCTGGCGCGCCGCTGGAGGCGGAGTCACTACGGCGCAATCGATGATGTCGTCTTCCAACCACGCGTAAAGATCACGTGCTGCCTCCGCCTGGATCAGTTCGAACCGGGCGTCCGGGGATATCCCATGGTGAAGTCGGATGACTGCCGGGAGGAGAGAGAGCCCGACTGATTGGAGGAACCCCAGTCGAATGAGCCCGCTGTCAGGGTCCGACAGAACTTTGAGTCTGTGCTGGCCGGCTTCCAACTCGCGGATTGCACGGATGGCGTGGCGTTGAAAAAGAACGCCAAAGCGGTTGACCTTCAGACGACGCCCTTGTCGATGAAAAAGAGCGACCCCCAACTCCTCTTCCAACCGGCCCAGTGACCGGGAAATGGTTGACTGGTCCGCGCCCATTTCAACCGCGGTGTCACGAGTGCTTTCAGTTTCAAAAAGTGAAACAAATTGCCGCAAGTCTCGAAGATCCACATTTAATGATGCACTGAGTGCATCGTGAGCCGCAAGTTCTCATCTTGGCTGCATCAGGCGACGCACAGGCTATGCACTGGTCCGTTCTTCCTTAAATTCAGCTACTGCGTCCGCGCGCTTGCCGCTCTGGATTTCGGGAACAGTCGAGAGTACCTTGCGTAACAAGACAAAGGACGACACCATGATGCTTCGTACGTTCCCTCGAACTACTGATCCACCGAGGTGCGGACTCAGAGTGGACGAAAGGCCCGACCATGGCTGGTTGGAATGCTGATACAGCGGCAGGTCCGGTAGGGGCAGGGGCGATTACTTTAGTCGAGGGGTCATCCTTCTGTATCTCCTTGCCGACAGGAGATATATTGCCCGGTGGTCCCCATGGTCTGTTCGTTCAGGATTCTCGCATTCTTTCCGGCTGGAGCCTGACCATCGATGACAACCCACTCGATCCTTTGACAGCCGAGATAAAGGAACCTTACCGTGCCTTGTTTGTCAGCAGGGTTCCCCGTTCCGATAGCCGCGCCGACAGCCCGCTCATTGTTCAGCGGCTGCGTGAAGTTGGGGACGGCATCCAAGAGCAAATCTCACTCCGCAACTTCTCCGGCGGGGAGGTCGAATGCGTTGTTTCAATACGGTGCCTGGCGGACTTCGCCGATCTCTTCGAAGTGAAAGAGGCGCGAATCGCGCGGCAATGGGAGATGACTCGCCACTTGGGGTTCGGTTCACTGAGGATTGATGCAGTCTGGCAGGGAATCGGGAGGGGGATAATGGTCCAGTGCCCTGAAGCCGAGGTATCAGCTGAAACATTGAGATATCGAGTCGTTCTACCGGCCTACGGGCGATGGAGCACTGTGATTACCGTGCTGCCTACCAACGAAGGAGCAGATAACTCAGCGGCTTTTATACATCCCGACGGAATTGGGCAATCTCCACGTGATCGTCGTCGCCGAGAATGGATAGCGAAAATTCCCGTGCTTCAGATGGGCAACAAGTCCATCGAACGGACGCTGAGACGCAGTTACGACGACCTTGGATCCCTGCGCATCGAAGATCCAGACCATCCGGAACGTGTCGTAGTCGCCGCGGGGGCACCATGGTTCATGACCCTCTTCGGTCGTGACTCGCTGTGGGCTTCAGAGATGTCCTTGGCGGTGGACCCGTCCCTTGCCTTGGGTACGCTGCAGACGCTGGCGGAACGCCAGGGAATGGTTGTGGATCCCGCTACGGAAGAAGAACCCGGAAGGATTCTCCACGAAATCCGCCTCGATGTTAGCAGTGGGCTGTCTCTGGGCGGTAAGGCGAGCTATTACGGCAGTGTTGACGCCACACCGTTGTTCCTCATGGTTTTAGGCGCCGTCAGCCGCTGGGGCTTTGCGCCGGAAACTATAGCCGCGTTGGTGCCTCATGCGGACAGAGCCTTGGAATGGATTCAAAAATACGGGGACAAGGACGGCGATGGGTTCGTTGAATACCAACGCCTTAATGACCAGGGTCTGATCAATCAGGGCTGGAAGGATTCCTGGGACGGAATCAACTTCGCCGATGGCACGTTGGCAGAGCCGCCCATTGCCCTTTGCGAAGTTCAAGCGTATGTCTACATCGCCTATCAATCGCGCGCGTGGATGGCCTATGACGCTGGGGACCAAGAGCTAGGCGATGAACTGAGGGAGAAAGCGGCACAACTGAAAAGACGGTTCAACGATCAGTTCTGGATGCCCGACCGCGGCTATTACGCCGTTGCCCTCGATGGGAAGAAACAGCAAGTCGACGCGTGCGCCTCCAACATGGGCCACTGCCTATGGTTTGGGTTGATAGACGAAGATAAAGCCCCATTCGTAGCAGAAAGACTGATGTCTCCGGAGATGTTCAGCGGCTGGGGCGTGCGAACTCTGGCCACCGACATGGGCGCATACAATCCGGCGAGTTATCACAACGGATCCGTTTGGCCACATGACAATGCGATAATCGTGGCCGGGCTTCGACGCTACGGGTTTGTTGAGGAAGCACAGAGAATATCCACTGCGCTTCTGGAAGCAGCAGACTATTCCGACGGCAGACTACCGGAACTGTTCTGTGGTTTTAGCCGCGATGAGATCGGAGTGCCGGTTCCATATCCAACTGCCTGCTCACCGCAGGCGTGGGCGGCAACAACACCAATCCTGCTCATCACGAGCCTTATGGGGTACGACGCGCACATTTCACACGGAGGCCTATGGGTAGATCCTGTGCTTCCGGAATCATATGGAGACCTCCACATAAGCAATGCCCCTATGGGGGAAGGCCGCATAACGGTAGACATAGTGGGCTCCGATCCTGTCGTCCACGGACTGCCCAAGAGCATGTCGTTTCATCGCGGGCACCGGCCCTGGATGACGGAGCTGGTGGACAATGCAAACTCCCATGCACGTCCAGAACATGGCACATCGGCCCGATAGATAGACACCCAGACAGGCGATAGAACCCGCATCGTCCGGGGCTTCGAAGACGAGTTTTCTCTTCGCGACAAGTGCGAATCTGACGGATGCCTGAATCGCGTTCATCAGCACCGATTGGGCCACCAGCGGGCCCAACGTGGGTCTTCTGGACCCTGCCAATCGTGCTCGGACAGCAGCGGCAAAAATCGATTCGGGTCACCTGACCGCCCGCGTCATGGGACACATAGCGTAGGAAGGCCCTCTGAAGCAGGGGAGCCCGGCTTCAGAGGAACTCCGCCCGGCCTTCCATGGCTGAGGACGCCGAGGCGTGCTCACGTCGCGGAATCCGGCCCGCCTGTTTGGCCAGCCTACCGGCGATGACGGCGTGTTTGAAGGCTTGGCCCATCTGCACGGGGTTCTGCGCGCGGGTCACTGCCGTCGCCAGCAGAACGGCGTCACAACCCAGTTCCATGGCAAGTGCGGCGTCGGAAGCTGTTCCGATCCCGGCGTCCAGCACCACCGGCACGGAAGCCCGGGACACGATGAGTTCGATGTTATGCGGGTTCAGGATGCCCAGGCCGGTGCCGATGGGCGAGCCCAGCGGCATGACCGCAGTGGCGCCGAGGTTCTCGAGGCGAAGGGCAAGCACGGGATCATCGTTGGTGTAGGCGAACACCTTGAAGCCCCGGTTCACCAGTTGCTCGGTGGCGTCCACCAGTTCAACGGCGTCCGGGAGCAGCGTGTGCTCGTCCGCGATGACTTCCAGCTTGACCCAGTCAGTCTCCAGTGCCTCACGTGCCAGTTCCGCCGTCATCACAGCGTCCGTCGCGGTGAAACAGCCCGCGGTGTTCGGGAGCACCCGGATGTTGTTGTCCACCAGCAGTTGGAAGAGCGAACCCGTTTCGGCCGGCGAATAGCGTCGCATGGCCACGGTGGTGAGCTCGGTTCCGGATGCCAGGAGCGCGGCACCGAGCCCGTCCAGGCTCGGCGCACCTCCAGTGCCCATGATCAGGCGGGACCCGAATTCGACGCCGTCGATCACCAAGGCGTCAGTGCGGATTTCGGTGCTTGCTTCGGTCATGGTTCAGCCTCCCTGTACTGCGGTAACAAGTTCGAGTTCATCGCCGTCGGCCAGCGGAGTAGCCGCCCACTGGCTGCGCAGTACCACCTCGGAATTGCGGACGACGGCGACACCCAGCTTCCCGCCGTCGGCCGCCTGCCCGCGGTGGTCCAGGACGCGGCTGGTAACCGCGGTGACGAGCGTGCTGACAGAGGCGTCTGCGGGCACCTGGTGGGCGGCGCCGTTAAGCTTGATGTTCATGCTGTTTCCTTGCTGTGGAGTTGAGGGCAACCCGGGGTCACAAACCGGGATGACTCGAGCATGAGCTCCAGGAGGTCTTCTTCCTGGTAGTGCAGCTCACTGACAGGCGCCAGCATTCCGGCAGCCGCGACTGTCGCTCCCGTGGCGGGCGTCGGATCGATGAGTGCTACGGAGCGGCCCAGCTTCCGCACTTGATGGGCAATGCCCAGGCCGATGACGCCTCCGCCAATGACAGCGACATCTGCGTGAATGGCTTCTGCCATCTGATTCCTTCCCTACGCCGGTACTAGCCGGATCAGGTCAAGCGGTCGGCTCTTAAGCCCTCTCAGCCGGACGGTCACAATGACGGTCGTCGCGGCTCCCGCGGTACGTGCCCAGTTTAGAGGAACTACTGTGGTTTCCATGACCCAGCATGAATCCCTCGCCTCGGCCCGCCTCTACCTGTGCACTGACGCGCGCAAACGACAAGGCGATTTTGAAGACTTCGTGGACGCAGCCTTCCAGGGCGGAGTGGACATCATCCAGCTCCGCGACAAGACGATCGAAGCGGCCGAGGAGTTGGAGTTGCTGGCCGTCCTGCGCAGCGTCGCGGAACGGCATGGGCGGCTGTGGGCAGTGAACGACCGGGCCGATATCGCCAGTGTTTCCGGGGCTCCCGTGTTCCATGTGGGCCAAAAGGACCTGCCCCTGGAGATCGCCCGCACCTTCCTCCCCGCCCCTGCCGTAATAGGCTTGTCCACCCACACTCCCGAGCAGGTCAATGCGGCCATCACGGCCTCGCCCGGCGACGCGGGACTGGATTACTTCTGTGTCGGCCCCGTGTGGGCGACCCCCACCAAGCCCGGCCGTGAAGCCGTGGGAACCGGCTTGGTCACATATGCCGCAGAGGCGATCAGGCGCGCGGAGGAGACCACCGGCGGGGCCGTTGATTTGCCTTGGTTCGCAATCGGGGGAATCGACCTCGGCAACGTCGAAGAAGTAGTTGCCGCCGGCGCCAGCCGCATCGTCGTCGTCCGCGCCATCACTGAAGCGGAAGATCCGACGGCGGCAGCCAAGTCGCTGCTCGAAGCCCTCGACGCCGCTTAACGGTCCTCAGGGACGCAGATCGTCGGCGTCCCCATATTCGAGTCCGCGGTGGGGATTACTGTCCGGGTAGTTTCCGGGTGTGAGGAAGCTGATGGATTTGAGGTTGCTCATGAGGCGTCTTCCAGGTTGAGGGGGGCGGCTTCGGGGACGCGGTGGGCCACGGTTTCGGGTAGGCCGAGGTTTTCCCGCAGGGTGTTTCCCGGATACCCGGAAGGGTAGATCCCCCGTTCCTGCAAGGCCGGGACAAGCAGGTCCACGACGTCGTTCAGTCCGTCGGGGAAGGCATGCGGGGTGACGTTGAGGCCGTCGAAGGCGTCCGAGCGGACGTAGTGGGCCAACTGGTCCGCAACTGTGGATGCAGAGCCGATGAACCCGCGCCGTTCGGAGAGGTGGTGGACCGGCTGCCGGAGGCTGTAGTTGTGCTCATCGGCAAGTGCACGCCATTGCCGCGACTTCACCGTGGGCTCGTGGCCGGTGTGGACAATGCCGTGGGTGTGGCTTTGCCGGGAGGCTACGGGCTCGAAGGAAGGAAGCGGACCATCCAGGTCAACGGCAGACAGGTCCGTACCCCACACACTCTCGATTGACTGCAGCACGGTGCGGTCATTGAGGGCGAACTCCTTGTAATACGCGGCCTTCTCGGCAGCTTCGGCGTCCGTTTCCGCCACGACGAGGTTGGCGCCGGGGAAGATCTTGATGTCGTCCCCGGGCCTTCCGTATGAACGGGCGCGGCGACGGATGTCCGCCGTGAACGCCACGGCGTCGTCGAATTCTATGTGGTGGGTGAAGATTCCTTCGGCCCTCCGTGCGGCGAAGTCGCGGCCTTCAGCCGAATCCCCGGCCTGGAAATACACCGGCTGGCCTTGCGGGCTCCCGGGCACCTGGGGCCTGGCATCGATGCTGCGGAATTTCCCTTGGCGGCGGACCTGACGAGGCTCCGCGGACCAGGACTCGGCGTCACGGCTCCCGGCGATGGGACCGAATCCGTCCCACAGATCCTGCACCGCGGCCACGTAGTCCTCGGCATGCGTATAGCGCTCCGTATTCGGCAGGAAGCCCCCGCGGCGGAAGTTCTCCCCGGTCCAGGCGTTGTCTGTCGTCACGATGTTCCACCCGGCTCTTCCCGCGCGGCGGAGCCACCGGCCACCATTCAAGGCCAGCACACCCGCGCCGGACGCTGACGTGGGAAAACGCTGCATGACAACTTTGGACGAGTTATTTCATCTACTTCTACTCGTCCCACTCTAACGCCGATAACGGACGTTATGACAACCTACAGTCTGCGTAACTCATCAGATGAATCAATTCACCCAATCCCCTGATCCTGCCGGATCGGCCTGTGACGAGCTTGGACGGTATCCAATATCTCTTCCCTTTGGAGTCAATCGTGTGGGGCCACCCAATGCCCCAGACGCAATGCGGCAAAGACGACGATGGACCGCGACCGGGAAGAACCATCGGACTCCTCAAAGATGAGCTGACTAGGTCGCTCAACACAGACCCGGAAGAAACAGATTTGCAACCCATAGCTCATGAGGGCACTTTAGGTCCCCACAAAGCGCTCGGGAACTGCCCACCTCGCGTTACATCTCAGAAGCCCTAGATCGTTGTCGAGACCCTTTGGGAACCGCCCCTTCATGCCCGGCTACTGAACTCCTGTTTTACTTCCTCCGTGTAATCCAGAGTGTCCACGAAACCTTCAGATGAATTATGCATCGCGACAATCAACCCTGCGGCCATCGCCAAGCCTTCGCCAGGCACCATAGGATTGTCTGTCCCATAATTGATGCCAAGCAATGCGCCTGATGGCGTCAGGAGGACTCCTCCAGAGTAGCCCGGCTGAACTGGCGGCTTTATGCGAACCATGCCATTCCAAAGCCCGACCACCTCGTGATCTGAAGTTGTCAGAGTCGGCCAGGGGCGTCGACCCACAGCAACTACGGGCTGCCCGACCGCAGTAAGGGCAGGAGCGGGCAGCGGAAAGATCTGCGACATGCTAGCCATATCATCAGTCGACTCGAGAGGTAGCAGTATTACGTCCGCGATCTGTTTGGGTACGTCAGAGGACCGCGCGTACTTGAACCGCGGAACTTTAGTCCCATCAGACTCCACGTCGAATAAACGGGAAGAAGCCAAAACCGCTTGTTCATCGTTATGGAGCGTGATTTCATCAGCCCACAGCGTCCAGTCGTCGGTCTGGCTCGTACCGCCCGTCGCAAGATGCGCGACCGTAACCAAGTAGATCTGCGACTCAATCTGGACGAGAAAGCCGCTTCCCACGCTGCTCTCAGGGCCGGAGAGTGTGGGGGCTGCGAGTGGGGCCACATGGTTGGTGTAATCCATAGACAGAGCTTAGTTGCTTTCTGCTCAGCCGCCGGCGCATCGGCAGAACCACTGCAAGCATGACGCCCGAAACGTCGCGGAAGGTAGATATCTTGGCTGCTCTCCGAGTGTCCACCTCTCAGCAATGGTGCGTCAACGATAAAAGAATACATCGGCAGGAAGGCTCTAGTATCGAGCGAGACGAACAATTTCGAGGCCAGATATCCCCCATTGGCTACCAGCATGCAGGGCATGCACAAGAGATTCAGTACTGCCCAGTCCTTACATGATGTCCCTAGAGAATGAGGTAGCAGTGACTAAGGAGCGAGTAGCGGTTCTCCTGGGGGCGGGCGCGTCGGTTGATGCTGGGCTCCCCGCGACCAATGGTCTTACAGAACAACTAGTCCGAGAAGTGGCTTCGGACCTATCAAGTAACGACTCCGTGGTTAAGGCTCTCAATTTCGTTTGTAGCGCCATGATTGGGTACCGCGGCGCCTCAGGAGGCGACCCATACTCCGGACTAAACGTAGAAAAAATGTTCTCGGCGATCCGGCTCCTAAGCAGCAGGCTTGAGCATGAGGCCTCTCCCTTCCTATCCAGCTGGCTTCCCGGCGTCGAGGCATTTGATTCGCATCCAGTGAGCTCAAGGGACGAAGAAATCACAAGGGTCCTGTCCAGGGCGCTGATGGGCACTTCAGGCTTCGGTTCCGTCACTGGATACGTCACAGACATTGTCCGTGACTTACGGAAGCCTGGCGACGGCTCCGTTTATCGCGAACTTGAGCGCGAGTTACTGCCTAGAGTCTGCAAAGTGCTTGCGGACCACCACGATGTGTCTTACCTGCGCCCTTTGGCAAGCCTTGCGAAGCAACAGCAGGGCCTCGACATAGCAACCTTGAACTATGACCTGACAGTTGAATCTATGTGCGAACAAGTTGGCGCTTCTGTACAGACCGGTATTGCCGCTTGGAGTCCCGGAAGTCCCTTGGTATTCAAGGGACACGATATGGCAGATATCAGACTCCTGAAGCTTCATGGTTCGATCAACTGGTCTTACGAAGAACAAGTGCCCGGGTCCGCGGAATTCTCACCCTCAGCTGGCCCGCAGTCGGAAGTGCTCGAGAGATTCATACGTACCCGTTCCGTCAAAACAACGGATCCGACTACTAACCGCAACCCGGCCATCGTCATCGGCGACAGGGAAAAACTAGGCGGAGGCGGCCCCACCCTCGCCCTAATGCGAGAGTTCGAAGCAAGTCTCGACCGAGCGAACCGCCTCGTGGTTGTCGGATATTCTTTTGCCGACGGCCACATTAATGCTGTCATTCGTAACTGGATCAACACGGGCAAAGACAGAACCATCACTGTGCTTGATCCGTTCTGGCCCTCAAGCCCGACGGGTTTCCAAGCTGACCTGGTCGCAGGACTTGTCGCGGACCAGGGTCGCCATCGCCCAACCGTGCCGCCAAAGATGAATGTGATCAAGAAATCCGCGGCTTCTGGGCTGCACGAAGCCCTGTCGGAGGGACCAACCGCCGGGCCTGACACCAATGTCAGCCTCAGCATCATCGACAAAGACGAATCCTATCTGACGCTTGAGGTCCGTAATGCTGGACCAGATATCCATGGAATCAGTTTGAACAGTGTGACAGTGGCTGGAAACCGAGAACAGACCGTCGTTGGCTTTAGAGCTCCCCGATCCGGCGCTGATTACGATCAGCGGATTGAGCTCGGACACCTGTCACGCGGGTCCGTTGCACAGGTAGAAGTGCAGTCAATTTCGGGTCCTAACCATGGCCGGTCTGAGCTCACGTTGATCTGCTATGCCAGTCTCGGGCAAAGGCAGCATCTCTTTGAGCTAGATTGGACCACAAGCGAGGTAAGCCTGCGCCCCCCCTTCGGAAGATAGACTTGCTGTCGCCCGCAAACGGCGGCCCGTCCTGATTGCGCTGCTCAGTATCGAGGCGTCTCCACGGTCGTGCTTTTCGGTTGTTCCACGAACGATGGCTCCGGCGCGTTGCCCGGATCTCTCCATCCACACGATGAGCGCCCTCGGTCCGAGCCTCAAAGAGGTTGAGGCCAAACTCGATGAGTCCGTGGCGGCTGCCAGGTCTGCGGGTTTCTTGGGACAAGCTCGGCTGGACTGTTGGGATCTCCCGTTGGGATTCCCCGCCCACCTCGTCCTAGGCTTCATATCGTTGCAGATCGCAGGAGAAAGCAAGGCGTGTGGACCAGTTCATTCAATTTCTAATTCAAGGCGAAGCGCCATGGTGGTCCGCACTCGTCGGGACAGTCGTCGGCGGGTTGATTACTCACTTGACGACCAGGCAAAACGCCAGGGAGCAACGCGTAGCCGACCGGATCAAACACGATGACGAGCGCGTGCTGATTGATAGAGAGAAATGGCGCGCTGAAACAATCGGTCACGTCTCAGACATGCTGGTTGCAAACTACAGGCTCCGAAATCATGTGCTTACCTCACGACGAGCGATACTCGCCAAATACCCTGAGTCGCCGAAAGTCGCCGACGACGAAAGGGCTGCGTTCATCAGCGAACTGGAAGACTATACGGAGACGGTGCTTCCCTTACAGGAAGATTTGCAGCGGCGTTGGGCCATCCTGCAAATTATCGCCGATGGCGACTTGGCAGAGGCAGCGGGCAACCTCTTCCTCAAATTGGCCGACCACCATCCCGAACTTTCGAAGGAAGACTTCCATCATTCCGTCGATAAAGCTTCGAAGGCGGCTGCGATCCTGATGAGGATAGCTCAGCGAGAACTTGGCTTTCCCTTCGCCTCCAGGACTGGGCTTGTAACGCAGCTCGGTGGGTAAGCCCAGGGCCACCGAGTAAATCTCGATGGCCCTGGGCTTCCTTAATACGCTACTTGGGCGGGCCACTCTGGTACCGCTCAGCGCCAGCAAAAGCGCCCTAGAACAGTCCAAAAGTGGGCATGGCCGCTACAGCGGCGCCCCTCTTTTCTACGCAAACGGCCTAGTTCAGCAGCCGTGGATGAGCGCCACCACGAGGCGAACAACAGCGTTGACGAGAACGGTGAACATTGGCTTTGGGGGATGTTGTTGCGTTCGCTTGTTCATGCGGGATTTCCTCTTCTATCAGATTGGACCGGCCCGGGGACTGGGTAGCCGCGTCAGCGGTCATATTTCCATCCTCTGGTGGCCCGTGCCTGTTTTTCCTGATGCACCCCAGCTGGCCAGTAGATAGCTAGACCATGCAGAACGTGCTAGGGCCACCGAGTAGTCTCGGTGGCCCTAGCTCTTCTATCAATCCGTCTTCTACTTGGACGGGCCGCTCTTGGACCTCTCAGCGCCCCTTGAAGCCCCTGTGGGGGTCTTTCTTGCCATCGTAGCGCCCTTGCCGATGCTGAGGGCTGCCCGGGGGTGGGTTGCCTCGCTGCGCTCTGCAGCTACCCGTCCCCGGATCTGGGATTCGTTGGCGCCGCTGTTGGCCAGGGAGGCGGCAAATGCGTTCTGCTGTTCGGCGGAACCGTAGGCGCTGGCGGACGTTGTTTCGGCTTTCAAGCCCTGGTCCTTTAGCCGGCCGCTGTCGCTGCCGGTCACACGGTTCTCGATCTCCCGGCCGACGCCCTCCACGCCGGCGAAGAGTTCCTTCTCGGCTCTCTCGTATCGCTGTTCTTGGGTTGACCATTTGTCGCCCTTGAAGCCGCCCTCAGCGAGCAGTTTAGCTTCGTGCAGCTTCTTGGCGGCGTCCACGAAAGCGGGGTCTTTGAAGTGTTCCTCACCGGCCCCGTTGACGTTCGCGGTGGTTTCCGTCCGGAGCTGGTCGATGTCGGGTCCGTTGATGCCGTCCTTGCGGATGAGGAACATCCGTTCCTTGATTTCGACGTCGGCCACGACCACGGCCTTCGGCGTTTTCGCGTTGTGTGCGATCTGGAGTGCTTTGGTCAGTTCCGGGTTGGCCAGGTACTCCACCGGTACCTGGTGGCGCTCCATCTCCGGCGCAAGCTTCGCGGCTTGGGCACGGAGTTCTTCGGCGTGGGCCGCTGCGAGCAGCTGCATACCCTTTTCGTGCTCAGTCGCCGCTTTCTGCACTTCTTGTTGGCTGGCAGCAAGGGCTTCTTGCTGACTCTTCCCCTCCGTCATTGCCTGGACGATGGACTCCAGATAGGCAGTGTCCGCGCCAACGTCGTGGGTGTCGATCCCGTAGCGTGCCAGGACTTCCTGGCGGATCTTTTCCGACGCCGCTAAGGCGGCAGGGTCGTGGTCCTTCCACCCTTCCGCGACGGCGTAGGCGGTGGCAATGTCGGACGGCTGGGCCTTGTCCCACCATTGATCCTTTTCCACGGGAACGAGCGCTGCATGAGTGGCGCTGCGTTCCGCTGCCAGACGTGCGGCTGCTTCGTGCGCCGCTTGTGTTTCCAGGTGTTCTTGTTGGCGCTGGGATTCCTGACGCTTGCGCGCCAGGGTCTCGGCGATGCGGGAGGCGATCATCAGGGACTGTCGCAGTCCGCCGTCCAGCACATCGTCCATTCCGTCTGATTCACTCATGGTGTTCCCCTTGCACTTGTGGTGTGATTCTTATCGGTCTAGTACAGGCCCGGATTCGCGTCCCGTTCGTGTGGGTGTCTTGGCCGGCGTTGCCGTTCCTGGAACAACCGAGCCGGGACGGATAGGTGCCATACCGCGCAGGCCAAGCTCCACAGGGTTGCGGGCCGGTTCACGCTCAACTACTTGTTCGGTCGCTCCGACACTGACGGGACGGGGCATGGTCGCCGCGAAGGGTTTGAGCTGCGTTGCTACGACGGCGCGAATCCTTTCGGCTTCCCGTGTCCGGCCGGACTGCAGGTGCATGTCGTAGATGGCTGCAGCCATGTTCGCCAGCTGCACCATCAGTGCCGCCTGCGCCGCTGTCTTGTTCTTGCTCGACGCTGCCATGAACAACATGGCGGTGCCGGCGATGGACGGAAGGGAAACTGGCTTGCTGTGCTCGCGCGGTGCCCGCAGCTGGGCGGTGCGGGACAGTTCAGCCGCAGTCGCGGCGAGTGGTCCGGGCGTGGGTTCGAGACGGTGTGACCACGCAGCGAATGCGCCGGAAACATCCCGCGCTGCCTTGGCCCAGGTCGCGTGATCATCACGTGGAATGGACCTCAGCTGCTCTGCAAGAGCTGTCGCGTTGCGGGTGTACTCCACCCACACCTGGGGCGGTGGTGTTGCCTTCTCAGGCCCGCTCCTGGAGACGGTGCGCTTGTTGCGTGCTGCCGCGTTCCATTCGGCTGCTGCCTCGGTCGCGAGGTGCGGCGAATCCATCCATGTCTCACGCAGCGCACCCAGCTTCAAGTCCGACGCCAACGTGCCACCACCGAACCAGATGGGACGCTCCCCTGCCTTGGGTCGTTCGGCCACGGAGTAGCCGACGATGACGTCGGTGGTGTTCTTCGCGTAACGCGGACGAAGCAACATACCGGTCTCCCGCGCGCAGCGAACAAACTCTCCTTCGGTTGCCGAAGCGCTGGCACTGGCACGCACTTTCCGCGCCAGGGATGAGCGGTGCATTTCCCGTTCATCCCGAACAGCGGTGGCCTTCTCGGCGCGGTCGTAACCACGGGTGGCATACACGCTGGAGAGCTGCTCCAGACCGTACTTAACTTCCAGTTCACGGCAGGTCTGTTGCGCCTTCTTGTAGTCACCGTGCGTGGAGGCTTTGGTGCCGTCTTCGCGCACCAGGGACACGGCCAGGTGGATGTGGTGGTTGCCGTTTTCGCTGGTGCCGTGGTTGACAGCTGCCCAGCGGCATTGTGCTTTTCCGCTGGCCTCGGTGAAACCCATGGCATCCACGAAATCATTGGCGATATCGCCCCACTGCTGGTCAGTCAGTGCGCCCTCTTCAGCGCGCAGACTCAGGGAACAGTGCCAGACACTTGCGTCCTTGTAACCAACGTGGACGCGTTCCTTATTGGCTGCATCCCACTGCATGTCTTTGATCTGGACGGAGACACCAAAAGCCTTGCGTGGACGGTCCAAGTGCTTGGCGATAGCCAAGGCATCATCGCGGTCCAGTACGCCGTCATCGTACCAAGCCATGAGCGCCGCATCACCGGCCACCAAGTGCGGGTCGCTGTGTGAGTTCTTCGTCTTATCAGCGTCAGTCGATGTCAGGTAAACCATGAGACCGCCCATGCGCGAACCGCGAGTGATGTTCGGAATCATCCTTACATCAACCCATCAATTGCATCATCGATCCTCATGGCCACCGAACGAATATGCCTCAGAGCCTCGCGTGCTTCAACAGGGAACTCGGACGTGGCATTAGCCTGCCGTGCCAGCTGGTTGATGTTGTTCGATGAACGGGCCAAAAGAAGGTGCAGTTGCATCAGCTCCGCTGCAATGGCCCGGCGTTCAGTTGGCGAGTCAGTACGCTCCGCCAGGGCGGATGAAACCAACAGGTTTGGAACGGTCACCTTTTCCCGTTCGGCCCTCGCGACAAGTGCGGCCTCTTCTTCCACCGTGACCCACACGTCACGGCGCTTCTTCGTCCCTGCCGGAGTGTTCGCACGACGGCGACGGGACAGATTGGGGCGGTAAGAATTCTCCTCCTCCGACATCCCAATCCCTCCCTTCAAAGGCCCAGCGCAGCGACCCCGAACCGGGGACCACACTGACAAGTGTGCCGTACTCGACCGCCAGTGTCGAGGACGCCAAGCCACTTACACCCGTGTAAGTGTATAGCTTGCTCCGCATGATTGGGTTCTCGGGTTTTTCGCACCTCTCGTGCGGCGCGCGTAAAACCTCCGCCTCTCTATCGACACCGAGCGTTAGACTGGCGGCATGGATATCAACGACATCGCCGCCAAAGCGGCCGCGAAAATTGACGCCGCCAGGGACGCCAAGGTCAACGCCGTGAAGAACGCGGCGGCCAGCAGCGTCGAACTCCAAGAGGCAGCGCAGCTCCTGGCATCCGCCGAACAGAAGTACGCCAAGGACTACCAAGCTGCCCTTCGTGCGGAATGGACAGAGTCAGACCTTCGCGGCTTCGGCCTGGATACTCCTGGCCGGAAAGCCGGCGGACGACCGCGCGGCAAAAGGACTACCCGCGAAACCGCGTCCTCGACGGCATCATCGGAGCAGTAACCCCTCGCCCACATGGGCACGGCAAAAGCTAAATCCTTCGGGCTTTTCCCGCACCCATGTGGACGACGGGACCCACCTGACCGGTTGCACACAATCGCCAGGGAACCTCGTCCTGCACGGCACCAAGGCGGGCCGGCGATCATGCACAACCTGCTTACTCATAGGGTCGGGTGCATCCCTGGTCAACCAAGGAATCCATGAATCAGCCTCTGGCTATTGCCACAGCACTCGCTGCAACATTCGTCGCCATGCTAGCCCTCATCTCGATCCTTATTGGGATCATTGAAGTCTCGTTCTTCCGTCAGCAAGTCATCGGACTAACGGAAACCCGCCGCAAGCAATACGTCACCAACGTCCTCAAGGTCATTCTCACAACCGGAGCTGCCAGCCTCGCAGCAATTGCGGTCGTCGTTCCAGGCCTCGCCAACCAAGCCGCACCAGGAACTCCTAACTACACTCCCGCGCTCACCCTTCTCGTCGTAGTCGTCGCGGCACTGGTTACCTACAGGCTTGAAGTAGCCAGCGAAACCCCTGACACCCTGTATGACCTCCGCAGCGACCTGCGTAAATCATGGGCGGATGAAGAAGACCTGAAACGCCACGCTATTGCACGCCGCAAAGCATGGCTACGGAATTTCGTGGAGACAAACGGAGGCCGTTCCATGGTCTCCTCCAAACGCCCACTCAACACCGCTTTCCAAGCCGTGATCGATCAATCTCTGAATCACGACTACCGAGACATGCGATTCAAGAGACTCGCCCGCCTGACAACATTCCAAATGATGGCCGCCATGGTCAGAGGTCATCTATGGCGATCGCTCTGGCTGCTCATGCCACTGCTCACTGTCCCGTTCTTCTGGCTCACGCTGATCGTCTTCTGGACACCAAACAGCACACCCGACATCCCTACGCTTCTAGTCTTCGCAGTTGGCACGCTCGCCCTCGGCTGCGCATTCAGCTACTTCAACTTTTGGGCCCGTTCGACAGCCCGCCTCAAGCGGTACTGCGAGCTAAAACGATACGAACAATTCTGCGAACTACTACTGACGAAGCTCGAAAGACGCGCAGCAGCAACGCAAAACCCCGAACCACTTGCCACAGCCCAACAAGTCGCCGGCCTGGCCGCCGTGATCGAAACCCACCTCCTGCACACAAACGCACCAGGGCTGATCCGCCGGGTCGCTCGGAAACTCTGGTAGATCTCTCAGATCGCCTCGCAAACCCCCATCAGCAACTGCACCAGACGGGGTTCGCCCACCGTCCAAGCGGTGACGTTGCCGTCTCTCCACAGGGTCGGGGCTGGCTCCTTTCAGCCGGGACGACACATACTGCTGCGGGGTCTCAGGATGGGCAGGCACAGGAACCAGAACGCCCAGGAAACCCTAAAGCGGCAAGGGGATTCACGCTGAGCTACTGAACGCTTCCACCCAAGACGCACCACCCAGCTGACACAGGAACGACAAAACAACATCGTCCCTTTGCATGACTAAGGCCCGTACCGAACGGTACGGGCCTTAGTCATGCAAAGCCTGGTTACTAGGCTTGGACGGAGGCATGGAACCCTCCCCCTTTCACCCCCAGGGCACGCCAGGCGTTCAACTGGCTTCTTTGCCGCTCTTCGTCATCACGGTCCGGGTAAAACCATCGGCACCCTTCACGGTGATGCTCCAGTTCCGAATGTCCGTTCCCGGTTCGTCATAGACAAGTTCTCCGCCGTGTTCGGCGTGCAGCTGATTGGCCAGTTTCTCGCCCGGGTACAGCTTTCCCGTAGCGACCGCATGCTCAGCAAGGGCCTTCTTCCAAGCCCACACGGATCCCGCGGCGACGAATATTGTCAGCGCCCCAGGAACGACGATAAACCAAGGAGTTACGCCAGCTTCAAGCAACATCGGGATCACGGGAATCGAGGACAGGATGAGCACCAGAGTCAAGAGCGTCATGATCACTGCTACTGCAACTTTGGCTCTATACGTCATGGAATCGAAGATCATGTTTGAGGTTCCTTGCAATCTTGGGGTTAGAAGAACAGGCCGCCGACATAGAGCGCGATGACGACAATGGAAAGGGCGTTAATGAAGGCAGTCGCCTTGCGCGAATTGATGCGGGGCCCCAAGTATTCGGGCCCCTCCGGTTCAGTGTCGCGGCAGTGAGGACGAACGCGCACATCGTCGCGGTGCCGATGAAAGCTGCTGCCATAAAGCCCTTCGCCGCGAACCATATCGCAGCGACCACGGCGGCAGCGCCCAACACAACAAGAGCAATCTCCTGAATCGCTGTCCTTGTTGTCAGCGGCATGTACGGTCCTAACTTTGGTTTGGGGCTTTGCTTTAACTGTGCGCACTGGGGGTTATTCGTGACGTTCAGCCAGAGTAGCGGCTGGCTCAGACACCATAGCTGTTCAGACCGGCCGCTGATATACCCGCACCCAGCGTCGGCAGCAAACAGCATCTTTGGCATTGCTGTGCTAGCGGTCCTCGCGACGTGCGGTTTCTTCACGGGTGCGTCTCCCTGGACGGAGTTCGCCCGCTTCAACTCCCGGCCATTTCCGGCCGTCGTTGTACTTGCGCTGAAGGCGTCGCAGCTCCCTGCGTGCAGCTGCTTCAACGAAGTCCGTGATCGAGGCGTAACCCTCCTGCGATCCAACAGATTGGACTGCTGCCCGGATCTGCTTCAGGTCATCATCCGTGAAATACGGATTCTTCTTTTCGCTCTGCTTCCTCATCGCAAAACTCTCTAGGCGACGCTGGCTGGGAAGATGCTCGAAGCCAGCCAAGCTGCACCAGCTCCTGTGTTGGTCATGACAATGATCCACTCCCCGATGCGCCTAGACATAGAGCATCCAGCTGGCGCGTTTGTCGCCTTCTTCACCGGATCTGGCTTCAATATTGGGCTCGTGCTCCGCGGGTTCGTGACCGTGCTTGGCCATGATGGTTGCGGCTTCGGCGATCTGCGCAGGAGATAGCTCCTTGTTGGTTGAGAACTCGAAGCCCCACACCCCGATGAGTCCGTCCGGCTCGATGTATAGGTCCACGTCGAAACTGGGTTTCAGTCCCTGGCTGGCGGCCCACGTCCACAGCTCGTCAAAGAGAGCTGGCGGGCTGGTCATCTCGTCTGCCATGTACCGAACCTCGGTGGGATGTTCGCGGATGAGCTCGGGCCAGTTGACCGGATGGGAGGTCCGGCCAAACTGTGGCCATGATCCTTCGACTCCAAGAATGGGCGCTTCCGAAAGAGCCTCGCTGAACCATCGTGGTAAGGGCAGCTCGTCGGTCAAGACGAAATCCTTCTCCCCAAAAGAAGGGGCGGCGCGGCGCAAGCGGTCCGCTGCATCCAGGGCTGCTGCGGTGAAGCTGCTCCTGTACTCCGGTGTCCCGTGTTCTACCCATTCCCAAGGGACCGGCTGACCCCAGCCGTCGGAGAGTAGCTCTTGGTTCTCCATCATGATCGGATCCTTCGCTTGAGGGTGAGGTGATGCCAGGGCCGCGTAGTGGGCGGCCCTGGCAGTTAGTGGTTTAGAACGGGGGTTCGGAGTCGGGGCCGTTGCCCCAGGAGCCGGCATTCGCGGGCTGGTTTGCGGCCCATGGGTCGTCCTGCCGGGCAGCCTGCCCGGTGTTGAGCTGGTTCCCGAAACCGCCGGTGTTTCCGCCTCCCGGGTTGTTCCGTTGGGTGCGGTTCACTTTCGCGTTTGCGTAACGCAGTGAGGGGCCGATCTCGTCTACTTCGAGTTCTATGACGGTGCGCTTTTCGCCTTCTTTGGTTTCGTAGGACCGGGACTTCAGCCTGCCGGAGACGATGACGCGCGTGCCTTTGGTCAGGGACTCGGCGACGTTCTCGGCTGCTTCGCGCCAGACGCTGGCGCGGAGGAAAAGTGTCTCCCCGTCCTTCCATTCGTTGCTCTGACGGTCGAAGGTTCGGGGCGTGGAGGCGATGGTGAAATTGGCTACCGCGGCTCCCGAAGGTGTGAACCGGAGTTCGGGGTCGTTGGTGAGGTTTCCGATGACGGTGATGGTGGTTTCGCCGGCCATGATGGTTCCTTTTCCTCGTGTGCTGGTGGTGTTCTCGGTGTCTGTGCTGGTTTCGTTCTGAGGTTCGGTCCCACCTGGTTGGTTGTAGGTGAGGTCGTTGGGTTGGTGCTGGTCTGCGGTGTGCTCGTCCCAGAGTCCGCCCTCCCCTATTGGGGTCCGGCTGATCGCGGCAAGGTAGCGGTCATCCTCGGCACTGGAGGGGATGCCGTAGTAGCCGGCGAAGGGTTCTTCCTTGGCGTCGGGGTAGATCCTGCCGCTGGGGTTGGTTTCCCGGAACAGGTCCACTTCCAACGGGACGCGCGGGCTGATCTTGAACCCGTCCACGGGGTGCGGGGTGGTCACGGGAATCACGCTGCCTTGTGGCTCATGGCCGCTTGGACGAGCTTGTCGCGGCGAAGCCCGGACCAGTGGTCCTGGTCATCGGAGTTGTTCACGATGACGGGCGCCTGGGAGTAGCCGAGCTCTTGGGTGATGTATTCCAGCGCTGCCGGCACTTCGGTGATGTCCACGGGAGTGTAAGTAATGCCTTTGGACTCGAAGTACTCCATAGTGCGGTCGCAGTTCGGGCAACCGGGCTTGGTGTAAACCGTGTAATCGGTGATTGAGGAAGCCATTTTCAGTCCTGCGTTTCGTATCAGTTTTGGTTAGGTTCGTCTGGCTGAACTTGCTACTACCATTCTAGTGTTTATCCACTCGAATAAAAAGGGTTTTCCCTTGGATTCTAGAGGTTTTTCGCTTCCTTTTGTGCCTTCCATCAGTAATGACCGGGCTGGTGTGTTTGGTGTTACGGGTAGTAGTCCGGCGGTACTCCCCCGGCTTCTTTAGTGGCTGCCCTGGGCGTTGGGTCGGGTGCCTGCGTGAGGCAATTTCGCGTGCCCCAGTGTGTGGTCCCGGCTGAGAGGACCAGTTCCGCTACGGGTGGTGGGTCGGCGTCGGCGGTCTTGACCCATGGGGAAGGTGCCCGGTTTTGCGGGTTAAACAAAGCAGGACCGGCGCGGGCCGGTCCTGCTTCGCTCTCCTCGGACAAAGGAAATCTGTGTTTCAGTCTACAAGGCTGAAGAGCTGCCCATTAGTGGGTGGCTCGTTTGTGCGTTGCGCGGTAGCGGCGCAGGAGAAAGTAGGTAGCCAGGGCGAGGATTGCTCCGATCACTGCACCGAGGATCAGTCCGGTCATGCTGGCCATGATGTTCAACAGGATCAGTGGCAGGGAGATAGCAGCGATGAAGCCCATGTCGAACGGAAGCGTATCGGAATCAATGTCTTCCATTCTGGAGTGGGCGATCATCCATTGGATAAAGAGGTAAATCACTCCGACGAGCATAAAGACTGCTGCGCCAATCATCAGGTGGTCGAGGATTGGGAGCACGTCAGGGAAGATCTCAGCGAGCGTGACCCCTGGGGGTGTCTGGATGTTCATGGTGACTCCTGTTCGTGGTGTTGTGGGGTGAGCCTAGCTGTGACCTCTGACAAAACTTCTTGGTGGTGAGTCGAGGGAGTAGCCAGGTGGCCGGCGGGGCGCGGCTTTTGGTGGGTGTGCGTTTGGTGGCGGTTTACGGCGGTCCGTCACTGGTGATTGACTGCTGTGGTTCGCCCTAGGCGGCGGACCGCCCGACGTGTGGGAGGTTCCGGGCCGTGCTCTGGTGAGTGGCCGGGGGGCCTTGCCGGGCGGTGGGGGTTCCGCCCGGCAAGGGGTTCTTAGGCCGCTTCGGTGCTTTCCTCAGCGGTGTCTTCTTCGGCGGTGTCTTCTTCGGCGGGTTTGCCGCTGTCGATGATGATCTGCTCAACCTCGCTCGGGGTGTATCCCCATGTGACGAGCTGGTTCAGGTAGTCACGGTGGCTTTGGGACGGTCTCCGCCACGAGTCCTTGGCGATGGTGCTCTCATATCCGGCGCAGACGAGCGCGACCAACGAGAACTCGGGCCGGGTCGTGGACTTTGCCACGTGATCCTTCAGCGGGTTCCATGCCCATGACTTCTGTCCGTCGATCTTCGCGCTGACCATCACGGCGGCTACCTCTCCGTCGTAGCTCCGGGCGACTTCGGTGTGGTGGGTAATGGCGTGGACGGTGAAGTACTGCCAGCCCTTCGGTGCCTGCTTCTTCGCCAGCAGGGTCTTGACGAACTCCCGGCGCACGGTGGTGGCCGATTCCATGGCTTTGTTGTTGGCGATCAAGGTTTTCCGTTCGGCCTTCTGTTCCTCGGTCATCGGACCTGTCTGGGCCGATGAGGAGAAGCTGTAACGGTCTTTGAAGCCGAGCTTCTTCCACCCGACGATCACCGGCACGGTGGAGCATTCGCCCTTGTAGTCCTGCTCGATGTAAACGGCGTTCGCGTCTTCTTCGGTGGCGTGTTCTCCGTCTGCGCGTTTCAAGGAGCTAACACGGGCCGTTTCGTCGTCGTGGTAGCTGGGCTTTTCCACGATGGTCGCCTCGGTTGCTTCCAGCTCAGCGGTGAAGGCTGCAAGGGCAGCAGCGTGAGCGCGTGCGTCCCGGAGTTGCTGGGCGACGTGAAGCAGCTGATCCGGTTCGTCCGCAACGACCGATTCCAGTTCGGCGGTGGCTTCCTCGTCCCCTTCAAATTCGGCCATCACGAGGGCTTCCTCGATGGTGTGCCCCTTGCCCAGGGCTGCGGTTCCAGCCTCGGATGCTTTGGCCTTCAACGCGCCCTCAACGGCGGCTTTCTTCCGTCCGGTCTTCTTGGCGATCGCGGCCGCTGAAACGCCGATCAGGGACAACTGGTGGTAGGCGTCGGCTTCGTCGGCCTCTGTCATCGCTGCGCGCTGGATGTTCTCCACCACCTGCGAGACGATCCGCTCTGCATCCTCTGCCGATGCGGTGATCATCACCGGGATCAGAGGGCACTGCGCTTCGACGGCACCAAGAGTACGGCGCTGGCCCATCCGCACATGCACGGTGCCGTCCTCGTTGCGGTGGGCGATGACCGGTTCGATGACACCGTGTTCTTTGATGCTGGCGATGAACTCCGGGGTCAGGGCTGCGTCTTTGCGGACGTTGATGTCCACGATCAGGGTGGCCGGGTCGAGCATTTCCAGTGTGGGTGCTGCGTTCATGATGTTGTGTCCTTCTTGTCCGAGAAGTTGGGTGGGTGGGGCGACCAATGGTGACCGGCCAGCTCCCCCGTCTCCCCCCGTTGTTTTTTGGTTGCTGGCAAG
>NZ_FNYI01000015.1:0-38788 GCF_900108925.1 Arthrobacter sp. yr096
AGGCCGGATGTGGAAGCGAGGACTAAAGACTCGTGAAGCTGACCGGTACTAATAGGCCAACAACTTACACCACACAACACACTGCACGCGTCCACTATGTGGTTCCCGAACAACAACCCACCACGGGTAGCCGGAACCAACAACTAAATAACAACCAAGCACCACAGTTGTAACCCAAAGATTTCCCACCCACCCCCCACAGGGGGACCGGGACGGGTAACAGAGTTACGGCGGTCATAGCGTGGGGGAAACGCCCGGTCCCATTCCGAACCCGGAAGCTAAGACCCACAGCGCCGATGGTACTGCACCCGGGAGGGTGTGGGAGAGTAGGACACCGCCGGACATAAATTGAGAAGGGCCCCAGCCAATAGCTGGGGCCCTTCGTCTTTAACCCACCCATGCGCCATTGACCCCCGGTAGAGTTGGTGCTCATGGAAAGCCTCTTCAGCCACCCCGAGTCGGAGCCCGAGTCCACCCAGCAAGGCAGCAATGACCTGGAGCCCCTCATCATTGCGGTTGTTGTGCCCACGAACGTTTCACATGCCTTTCAAGGCTTCACGGACCATCCTCACCTGTGGTGGCCGTTGGAACAGGAAAGCGTCTTCGGTGCCGGATCCCACGTTGAGTTCGAGGAGAACCTGATCCTGGAGACGGCCGAGGATGGCCGTACGTCCGTGTGGGGAACCATCGACGACTGGCAGCCCCCACTGTCTTTCCACGCCAGCTGGTACCCGGCCAGTACGCCTCTGTGGTCCACGGAGATTCGGGTTGCGTTCCGGGCTGTGGACGGAGGCACGGAAGTTCGATTGATCCACGACGGATGGGAGGGCGCTGAAGACCCGGCTGCCTCCAGGGAGTCATATGCAGAAGGCTGGCCCCGCGTCCTGGAGCGCTATGTGAGGTTCATGGGCGGAGCAGTTGCCTAGGGTCCGTCGACTCCACGCAGACGACTGGCAGTTGCTGAAGAACGTCAGGCTGGAGATGCTCACCGACACTCCCATGGCCTATGTGGAGAGCCTGGATGCTGCACGCCGGCAGACGGACACCCAGTGGCAGGAGCGCGCTGTCGCGATGTCCGGAGACGGAAGCATGACGTTGGTAGCCGATGCAGGTCATGACGGCTCCAGGTTCTGTGGACTGATGCGGGTGGTCCTCAAACACCCCCAGGACCCACAGAAGCCGGTGCAGGCGATGCTGCTCAGTGTGTACGTCGCTCCGGAGCGCAGGGGATTGGGGCTGGCGGATCAGCTCCTCGACGAGGCATGCGCAGCCGCTGCGGGACAGCTCGGCGCCGGGCTGATGGAGCTTGGGGTCCATGAGGACAATACACGGGCGTTGGCCTTTTACCGGCGTCACGGATTCGAAACCACCGGTGCCAGCAGGCCTTATCCGCAGGACACGTCCAAGCTGGAGCTTGTCATGGAGCGTTCCCTGCCATAGCCACTGGAAGAGGGGAAGCTAGGAGGCGCTGACTTTGGGAACCGCCGTGCTGGTGCGCACAACCAGCTTTGTGGGGTGCTCGGTGTCGGCGGGTTCAAGGGCCACGTCTTTGGTGATGGCACCCAGCAGGGTGCGAACCGCCAATGCCCCCTGGCCCTTGGCGTCCTGATCGATGGTGGTCAATCCCATGACGTTCCCAAGGTCGTGGCCATCAATGCCCATGACGGAGAGGTCTTCCGGGATCCGCAAGCCGAAGTCCCGGGCCGCCAGGATGGTGCCGATTGCCATCTCGTCGGAAGCTGCGAAGACGGCGGTGGGCCGTTCGGGTGCGCTGGCGAGCAACTGACGGGCAGCTGCGTAAGCGCCTTCTATGGTGAAGTCTGCCGAAACGATCCATTCGGGCCTGACCGGACAGCCGGCGTCGTTCATTGCTTGTTCGAATCCGCTGCGGCGGGTCCCCGGCAGCTGGAAGTCTTGATCGTAGGCTTCGTTGCCGGTGATGTGGGCGATCTTGCTGTGGCCCAAGCCCAGGAGGTGGTTGGTTGCCTTCCTGGCAATCGCGGCGTCGTCGATCCTGATGGTTGACGCTCCGGGCAGAGGGCCGCCGATGCCCACGATGGGACGGTGCATGGCGTGGAGCTGCTGGATTTCGCTTTCGCTGAGCTCCAGAGACACCGCTATGACCGCGTCCACGCGTTTGCGCAGCAGGAAGTCGCTGAAGACGCTGTGCCGATGTTCCGGGTTCTCCCCGATGTTGTACAACGTGAGGTCGTAGCCGGCTTCCAGCAGCGCGGCGGAGGCGCCCTCGATTACCGCTGAAAAGAACCAGCGGTGGACCGAGGGAACCACCAGGCCGACGTTGTGCGTACGCCCGGAGGCCAGGCTGGACGCGTGGTAGGACAGCACGAAGCCCAACTCGGCGGCTGCGGCGCGGGCACGTTCCCGGCTGGTGGGGGACACATGTCCCTTGCCGCTCAGCGCCCTCGAAACAGTGGCAACGGACAGCCCTGCGCGCTCGGCTACGTCCTTGATGCCGGTCATGCTGCTCCTCGGTGGGGAAATTAGCTGGCTGTGAGCCAGATTGTCTCCCCTGAGCCTAGTAGATCAGCGCCCGCCTCCGCCGCGGAGCTGCGGAGGATCGTCTCGCCTGCCGGGAGTGGCATGGCGTCAGCGCCGGCGTTCATGATCACCAGCGTGGTGCCGTTGAGGTAGGCCAGCGAGGAGCCTGTGCAGTAGTCCTCCACCCAGGCGAGCGAGCCCTGGCCGAGACCGCGCGCGGCCCGGACAGCGAGCATCTCCCTGTACAGATTAAGGTGCGACGCCGGATCGGCCTCCTGATGGTCCCTCGCCAGCGCGGGCCAGGACTCGGGTTGTGGCAGCCAGGGATCCAGGCCGGCGCCGAAGCCGGAGTGTGGCTCGGCGGAGCGCCAGGGGAGCGGCACCCTGCAGCCGTCACGGCCGATCCTTGCTCCGCCGGTGCGGGCAAAGGTTGGATCCTGGCGCATGCTGCCGGGAATGCTGGTTGAATCGGGAAGGCCCAGCTCTTCGCCCTGGTAAAGGTAGGCGCCGCCCGGGAGCCCGAGCATGAACATGGTGGCCGCGGCAGCCCGTCGTCGTCCGAGGTCCAGGTTGGGCTGTACGTCGTCGGGGCCGATGCCGTCGCCGTCGCGCGGTCCCTGGCCGTCGTAGCCGAACCGCGAGACGTGCCGCACAACATCGTGGTTGGACAGCACCCAGGTGCTCGGTGCCCCCACTGCGTCCAGCGAGACCAAGGAGTCGGTGATGATATGGCGCAGGCGGTTCACGTCCAGTCCGGCGTGCAGGTACGGGAAATTGAAGGCCTGGTGCATCTCGTCCGGGCGGACCCACTGTGCCAGCCGGGGGAGCGGATCCACGTTGGCTTCGGCGCACAAGATGCGGTCCGGACCGTATTCTTCCAGGATGGAACGCCAGCGGCGGTAGATGTCGTGCAGTGCGGGCTGGCCAAACATAGGCGCATCCTGGCCGGGAAAACCCTCTGAGCTGTTGCCGTCGGCACGCCCGCCCCAGTTGGGCAGGCCTGCTGCCTTGACCAACGCGTGGGCTACGTCCACCCGGAATCCGGAGATGCCGCGGTCCAGCCAGAAGCGGAGCACGCGTTCGAATTCGGCGTGGACAGCTGGGTTGTCCCAGTTGAAGTCCGGCTGCGAGGAGTCGAAGAGGTGCAGGAACCACTGGCCGGGTTGGCCGTCCGGCTCGATGATGCGCGTCCATGCCGGGCCGCCGAAGTGCGATTGCCAGTTGTTGGGCGGCTGGTTCCCATCAGGTCCAAGGCCGTCCCGGAAGATGAACATATCCCGCTCCGGGCTGTGGGCGCCGGCCATGAGTGCCGCTTGGAACGCGACATGTTGGTCTGAACAGTGGTTC
Source organism: Arthrobacter sp. yr096 (assembly GCF_900108925.1). Taxonomy (NCBI): domain Bacteria; kingdom Bacillati; phylum Actinomycetota; class Actinomycetes; order Micrococcales; family Micrococcaceae; genus Arthrobacter; species Arthrobacter sp. yr096. The sequence goes on from NZ_FNYI01000015.1 coordinate 3,847, forward strand.
GGAACGAGGTCGGCGATGACCCGCAGGTTGAGCCGGTTGGCCTCGGCGATGAGGGCATCGAAATCGGCCAAGGTGCCGAACAACGGATCAACGTCGCAGTAGTCGCTGACGTCGTAGCCCGCATCCCGCTGGGGTGAGCGGTAGAACGGTGACAACCACACGGCGTCGATGCCTAGTCCGGCAAGCTGCGTGAGTTCGGCCGTAATGCCTGCCAGGTCCCCTACACCGTCCCCGTTGAGGTCCCGGAAGGATCGCGGGTAGATCTGGTAGATCACAGCGGAACGCCACCATCCGTGCGCCGTGGAGGCCTGGTGGACCGGGGTGAGCTGCGTGAAAGCTGCAGTGGGCTCGTGGGCCGCAACCGAGAGCAATGAATCAACGGACATGAACACATCGTAGAAGAGAATTCGGCGAATTGTAAACGCTTCCAGTCCTAAGGGTGCTGTCTTTGCAGGCTTCTCATACTGCTGGCTTTTCAAACCAGCGCGCAGCCATGTAGTGTGTGGAAGCGCTTGCAGTTGTGAGCCATGTCACCGGCGATATGACGGGATCTGAGAGCCTGCCGCCGAAGCAAAGAAGAACGAAAGGGACACCAATGAAGGTGCACAATGCCCTAGCGACTCAAACCACCCGGCGGGTTTTCGCCACCGGGGCAATCTCCGTAGCAGCGGCACTGGCCCTGAGCGCCTGTGGTGGAAGCGCCTCCACCGCTCCGAGCTCTGAAGCTGCAAAACAGGATCTCAAAGCGGCTGGAGCCGGTGTCATCACCATGTGGGTGGACGCCGAGCGCTCCCCGGCCCTGAAGGACATCACGGAGAAGTTCAGGTCTGATACCGGCATCGAGGTAAAGCTGGTGGTCAAGGACTTTGCCGCCGTGCGCGATGACTTCATCACCCAGGTTCCCACCGGCCAGGGACCGGACCTCATTGTTGGACCCCATGACTGGATCGGCAAGTTCGTCCAGAACGGCGTGATCGCACCGGTGGAGCTGGGCGACAAAGCCACGGAGTTCCAGGAATCCTCCATCAAGGCCATGACCTACAACGGTGCCGTCTACGGTGTTCCCTACGCCATTGAGAACATTGCCCTGCTGCGTAACACCAGCATCGTGGAGAGCAAGGCCGCAACCCTGGACGAAGTGGTGGCCAACGGCAAGCAGGCCGTAGCTGACGGCAAGGCCACCTTCCCGTTCCTGGTGGGCATGGACCCGAAACAGGGCGATCCGTACCACCTGTACCCGCTGCAGTCCTCCATGGGTTCCCAGGTGTTCGGCAAGAACGCCGACGGCGGCTACGACGCCAAGCAGCTTCTCATTGGCGACGCTGCCGGCGTCGAATTTGCCAAGAAGCTGGCCGCCTGGGGCGACGCCGGTGAGAAGATCATCAACTCCAACATCACTGGTGACATCGCCAAGGAGAAGTTCCTGGCCGGCGAATCCCCCTACTTCCTGACGGGGCCATGGAACGTTCCGGACGTCCAGAAGAAGGGCATCAAGTTCGCCGTGGATGAGCTCCCCACCGCCGGTGGCGAGCCTGCGCAGCCGTTCATTGGCGTCAACGGCTTCTTCATCAGCGCCAAGAGCGCCAACGCCCTCGCCACCAATGAGTTCGTCACCAACTACCTCACCTCCGAGTCCGCCCAGGACTCCATGTATGCGGCAGGTGGCCGTCCGCCCGCCCTGAAGGCCTCCTTCGAAAAGGCCGCGAGCGATCCCGTGGTGGAGGCCTTCGGCAAGATCGGCGCCACCGGCGTCCCCATGCCGGCCATCCCGGAAATGAGCGCGGTCTGGGCAGATTGGGGAGCCACGGAACTGGCCATCATCAAGGGCCAGGGCGACCCCGCCGAGGCCTGGACCAAAATGGCCGCCAGCATCAAGTCCAAGATCGGCGGCTAGTCCCGCACCGGTGATTCCACCGGTCTGCCCTGGGCCGGGCGGCAACCCTCCGCCCGGCCCGTGCCTGCTGCCAACCGCTTGACCCAAGGATCCACAATGCCAAAGCCAGATCTCCAAGAACTGCCGTCCACCGCAGCCAGCCCGGCGCCCACGCCCCGCGATACCACCCGCCGGGCGCCCAGCAAGCGCCATCCGGATTCCCTCAAGGGCACTCTTCTCAAAGTTGTGCTGCTGGGACTGGTGGACGCCTTCGCTGTGTACGTCCTGATGATGCTGTTCCTTAGCCAATCCTGGGCTGCACTGGCAGTTTCTGCTGTGGTGGTCCTGGCGATCAACTGGATCTACCTCCGCAAGGGTGGGCTACCCGCCAAGTACCTCGCCCCCGGCGTGCTCTTCCTGCTGGTTTTCCAGGTTCTGGTGGTGGTCTTCAGCGGCTACATCGCGTTCACTAACTACGGCGACGGGCACAACAGCACCAAGGAAGACGCCATTTCGGCCATACAGTTGACCGCCCAGAAGCGTGTCCCGGATTCGCCTGCCTACAAGGCCTCAGTCCTCACCAAGGGCAACGATTTTTATCTGCTGTTCACGGATCCGTCCGGGAAGGCGCAGATAGGCAGCACGGAACAGCCACTCAGCGAGGCAACGGCCGCCGGCAAGGATTCCACAGGCAAGGCCACCTCCCTCCCGGGCTACCAGACCTTGAAGTTCCAGGAGATCGTGGCCAACCAACAGGAGATCCTGAAGATTACAGTCCCGGTTTCAGGCGATCCTGCGGATGGAACGCTGCGCACGGCGGACGGCAGCACCGCCTACCAGTTCAAACCCGCGCTCGACTACGACGCCGCAACGGACACGTTCAAGGACACAGAGACAGGGACGGAGTATCGGGACAACGGCAAGGGTGCCTTTGCCGACGCCAAGGGCGAGACCTTGGCAACGGGCTGGAAGATCGATGTGGGCATGGACAACTTCACCCGTGCCTTCACGGATCCAAGCCTCCGCGGACCACTCCTGGGCGTGATCATCTGGACTTTCACGTTCTCCATCGCATCGGTGGCACTGACCTTCGTCATGGGGCTCTTCCTGGCCATCACGTTCAACCGTGAAGACCTGCGCGGCAAGAAGGCGTACCGGATCCTCATGATCCTGCCCTATGCTTTCCCGGCCTTCCTGTCCGGCCTGGTGTGGTCCGGCATCCTGAACCCCGAGTTCGGCTGGCTCAACCAGACCCTGTTGGGCGGCGCGAATATCGGGTGGCTCACGGACCCTGTCCTGGCAAAGACCAGCGTGCTGGTGGTCAACGTGTGGCTCGGCTTCCCGTACATGTTCCTGGTCTGCACCGGTGCGCTGCAGTCCTTGCCCTCGGAAATTGACGAGGCCGCACGCATGGATGGGGCCTCGGCCTGGCGTGTGTTCCGCTCCATCAAGCTGCCTCTCCTGTTGGTGTCCGTAGCACCGCTGCTGATCTCCTCCTTCGCCTTCAACTTCAACAATTTCAACGTCATCTACATGCTCACCGGTGGTGGGCCACGCTTCGCCGATACCGACCGCGATATCGGATCCACAGACATCCTGATCACGCTGGTCTACAAGGTGGCGTTCGGCCAGGGAACGGGCCGCGACTACGGCCTCGCCAGCGCGCTCGCGATCATCATCTTCATCATCGTGGCCACCATTTCGGCCATCAGCTTCAAGCAGACCAAAGCACTCGAGGACGTGAACTGATGAGCGTACGCACACTCACCCGCGGCAAGGAAACAGCGTCCGACGGCGTCCACCCGCCGCTCGCGCCCAAGCGCCGGCCGTTCGGGGTCTGGTTCAGAGACAAAGGCTGGCGGCATGTGGTGGGCATCCTCACCACGATCTTCGCCGTCTTCCCGCTCCTGTACGTGTTGTCCGCGGCCCTGGACTCCAACGGCACCCTGGTGGGTTCCAACGGACTCTTCTCCCGGTTCGATGCCGGCAACTTCGTGGCCCTCTTCAGCGATCCAAGCCGCCCCTTCGGCCGTTGGTTCGTGAACACCCTGGTAGTGGGCCTGGTGACATCGGCCGCCACCGTGTTCCTCGGCGCCATGGCAGCGTATGCCTTCTCCCGCATGCGCTTCAAAGGCCGACGCATGGGACTCCTGACCCTGCTCCTGCTGCAAATGTTTCCGCAACTGTTGGCCGTGGTGGCGATCTTCCTGCTCCTCAGCGGCATTTCGCAGGTCATCCCGGCCTTGGGACTCGGCAGTCAGCTTGGCCTGATCATGGTGTACCTCGGCGGCGCCCTGGGCGTGAACACGTACCTCATGTACGGGTTCTTCAACACTGTCCCGCAGTCCTTGGACGAGGCCGCCAAGATTGATGGGGCCAGTCACGTGCAGATCTTCTTCGGCATCATCCTCCGCCTGGTCACTCCGATCCTGGCCGTAGTGGGGCTGCTGGCGTTCATCGGGATCTCCAGCGAGTTCGTCATTGCCAGCGTGGTGTTGACCGATCCTGACAGCCAGACACTCGCCGTGGGGCTGTACTCCTATGTGGCCCAGCAGCGCTCCGAAAACTGGGGTGTCTTCGCTGCAGGTGCCGTGATCGCCGCCATCCCGGTCATGGCCCTGTTCCTCTTCCTGCAGAAATACATCGTCAGCGGGCTCACCGCTGGCTCCGTGAAAGGCTGACCATGCCCATCGCCCTTCCACACCACGACGGCTCCGGTCTCTTCGTCACCACAACTGCACCCGGGGACGTATCCCTTGGCGATACCGTCCGGCTCCGGGTGCGGGTCCCGCAGGGGTGGGGTCCGGCGTCGAAGGTGTGGGTCCGGTCCGTCCAGGACGGCGAGCCGCGCTACGACGCCGCCCTTCGGCTGGGCACGGCCGATGGCTGGGACTGGTGGGAAGCGGCGATGCTGGTGGCCAACCCTGTGGCCAGGTACCGCTTCCTGCTGGAAGTCTCCCCAACGCACGACGACGGCGCTGCCGCCAGCGTTGCGACTGGCAGTACAGCGGAGCGGAGCTACTGGAACCTCAACGCCCAAGGCCTGTTCCGACGCGACGTGTCCGACGCCGCGGACTTCAGGCTGACGTCCTTTGCCCCGGCTCCGGAATGGCTCCGCAAGGGCACCATGTACCAAGTGTTTCCGGACAGGTTCGCCCGCTCTGAACAGGCTGACGGGCACCCTGTCCCTGAATGGGCCACCGCTTGTTCCTGGGAAACTCCCGTGGTGGGGACGGGCGGGCAGGCATCCACGCAGTTCTACGGGGGAGACCTGCCAGGGATCACCGGCAAACTGGATCATCTGCAGGAACTGGGCGTTGACATCCTCTACCTGACGCCGTTTTTCCCCGCCCGCTCCAACCACCGGTACGATGCGTCCACGTTCGATTCCGTGGACCCGCTCCTGGGTGGAGACCAAGCGTTGGTGGACCTGGTGGAAGCCGCGCACGCCCGCGGGATCAGGGTGATGGGAGACCTCACCGCCAACCACTCCGGCGCCGCGCACGAGTGGTTCATCAAGGCGCTCGCCGATCCCGGCTCCGAGGAAGCGGGTTACTACTACTTCAGCGCTGACCATTCGAGCTACGAGTCCTGGTGGGGTGTGGCGTCGCTGCCCAAGTTCAACTGGTCCTCTGATGCGCTCCGCCGGCGCTTCGTGACCGACGATGATTCCGTGGTGGCCCGCTGGCTCAAGCCTCCCTTCAGCCTGGACGGTTGGAGGATCGACGTCGGCAACATGACCGGGCGGCTGGGAGCGGTGGACCTCAATCACGAGGTAGCGCGGCTCGTCGCGGACCGTGTGCGTGAGATCAACCCGAACGCGGCCCTGCTGGCCGAATCCACATCCGACGCCGCCGCGGACGTCACAGGAGAGCACTGGCAGGGAGCCATGACGTACTCCAACCTCACCAGACCGCTGTGGTCCTGGCTGGCCAAGGATGCTCCCAACGTGAACTTCTTCGGTTCGCCGCAGTCCGGGCCCCACAAGATCGACGCCGAGGACTTCCTGGCGACGCACCAGGAACTGGCTGCGGGATTTAGCTGGGGTGTGCGAAAAAACAACATGAACGCCCTTAACACGCACGACACCGCACGTGCGGCCACGGTAATGGTCGACGGCGGGCCGGACGTGGGAGCCTTCCTCACCTATTGCCTGCCGGGTGTGCCCGTGATGTTCGCCGGGGATGAGTTCGGACTGGAAGGGTTCAACGGCGAGGATTCCCGGACTCCCATGCCGTGGGGTGACCTTCAGCGTGTTCGCAGGGACCTTCGTTCCGTCCATGCGGCCCTGGGACGGCTACGGAAGGAACTGCCGGCCCTGACCGACGGAGGGGTTCGCTGGCTCCATGCCGAGGGCAACGCCTTGGCCTTCGTCCGGGAGACGGCACAGTCCTCAGTGCTGGTGTTCGTAGCGAGAGACAACGCCGACGTCGTCCTGAACAGCCCCGTTCTCTCCGAAGCGCAACTCACATCGCTCCTCGCAAAGCCACTGCACCAGTGCGGAACGGTGACGTCGGCACCCGCCGGGGCGTCCGGCGTCGAGCGTGTCCGCCTCCGGGCCGAGGGCATCTCCGCAGCGATGTGGGCGCTGCCCGGGACGGCGATTCCTGTGAGGTAGCAGGCCCTGTTTGCAGTGCTGCGCCTGCGGTGCTGGCTAGACTGTGACCACAGAAAACACTGCGAAGACTGCCGGTTTGGCGTGTCCGCGGTGCTCATGTGGAGGAAATGCCTTGTCGGACGAAACGGCCATGGCCGGTACATCAGAGGAACGCATCAAGGACCGCACGCTCGGCCACGCGGAAGCAACCCGGCAATCAGCCGGGCAGGGAGCCTTCCTGCAAGAGCTGGCACACGGACTTGGTGCCAGCCAACTCGCAGAGGACGAAGAAACCCTCACTGTCTACTCCGCGGACCAAGGGCCGCTGTTGGAGAGGCACCTGCCCCTGGCTGTGGTGTGGGCCGAGTCCGTGGAGGACGTGCAACACATCGTCCGCACCTGCTCCGCGCATCAGGTGCCGATCGTCGCCCGCGGTGCCGGCACCGGCGTCTCCGGGGGAGCGCACGCCACCCATGGCTGCATCGTCCTGAGCCTTGAACGGATGAACCGCATCCTGGACCTCAACCCCGACGACGAGACCGCCGTCGTCGAACCCGGCGTCATCAACGCCCACCTGAATACGGCGGCCGCTGAGCACGGACTCATGTACGCGCCGGACCCCGCCAGCTACAAAATGTCCACCATCGGCGGCAATGTGGCCACCAATGCCGGGGGACTGCGGTGCGCCAAGTACGGGGTGACCCGCGATTCCGTGTTGGCCCTGGACGTGGTAATGGCAGACGGTTCGTTGATGCACACCGGCCACCAGACATTCAAAGGCGTGGCGGGCTACGACCTCACGGCCCTGCTGGTGGGTTCGGAAGGAACACTGGGCATCGTGGTGGGCGTGACCGTCCGGCTGAAATACCTTCCGCGCGAAGTGCACACCATTGCGGCGTTCTACCGGGACTTCAGCAGCGCGGCCGCAGGTGTATTGGCCGTAGGTAAGGCCCGGGTGCAGCCCGCCATCATGGAACTCCTGGACAACGGCACCTTGGTGCAGCTGGACGAACTCCACGGCGGTGACCTGCAAAAGCGCGGCAAGTCCCTGCTCCTCATCCAGACCGACGGCTTCGGCGCTGCTGCGGAAGCCGACGTCGTCCGGCAAGTACTTGCCGAGGGCGGTGCCACCGTGACCACCGAAGCCAGCGCGGAAGCCGAAATGCTGGTGGAGCTGCGCCGCAACAGCCGCGGCGTCGAAGTGGACGACGAGTTCAGGGTGGGGGAGGACATAGCGGTCCCGCGCTCGCGGCTGGTGGACTTCGTCGCCGCGCTCGAAGCCATGGCCGAACGCTACAACGTCCGGCTCAAGGTGGTGGCCCACGCCGGTGACGGCAACCTGCACCCAACATTCTGGATGGACCGCGTGGACCCAGCCACGGACGCCGATGCACTGCAACGCCTCAACGCCGCCCTGGATGAGTCCATCCGGGTAGGCCTGGAGATGGGGGGAACCATCACGGGTGAACACGGCGTGGGGCAATACAAGCTGCGGTGGCTCGGCCTTGAGCAGCCCGAGCCGGTGCGGGAGCTGCAGCGGCGGATCAAGGAGCTGTTCGACCCGCAGGGAATTCTGAACCCGGGGAAGGCTATCTGATCTGGAGCCCGCCCGCAGGGCCGAAACGCTGGGTAGCCCGCAGGTCCGAAACGCTCGGCGCGCTCGGTCGTTCCTCCCTTGGACGCGCGCTGCCGCGTTCCGGTCCTGCGGGCCGTAGCGCGTCCTCGGTACATTCCTTGGTATTCCAAACTCATTGAAGACTGTCGAAGCGTCACAACAAGTCTGCTTGTTTGTCCGCATTTACTTTCCGTCATTCTCCTCATAGTCTTGCTTGGTATACCAAAGTTGCTATGAGGGGAATGACGTGCTGGAGAAGCGGCAGGCTGGAGCGGTACTGGGTCCTAGGCTGAGGACGGGGCTGGTGTTGCTCGCGCTTGTGATGGTTTCCGTCAATCTTCGGCCGGCTATTACTACGGTCGCCGGCGTGATGGGCCAGGTGCCGGGTGTGTTTGGTGTGGATCCCACGCTGCTTCCGCTCCTGGGCACTTTGCCCGTGCTGGCGTTTGGCGTATCGGGGCCGATGGGGCCGTGGCTGGCCAGGCGATTCGGGACCGGGCGGGCTGTTGCGGTAGCGCTGCTGGTGCTCGCAGCAGCTTTGGTGGTCCGGGCGACGGTGCCGGCACTCCTGTTGCCCGGAACGTTCCTTGCCGGCAGCGCGATCATGACCGCCAGCGTGCTGGTGCCCCAGATCGTCAAAGCAAACCGCGGCACCGGGTGGTGGACGGGCCTGTGCACCATGGGATTTGGGCTCGGGGCCGCGCTCGGGGCGGGCCTGGTCCAGCCACTGGAGCAGGCATTCGGCGGCAACCTCCCCTCAGCGCTTGCCGTGTGGGCGGTCCCAGCCTTGATGGGTGCGTTTCTGATTCACCGCTCGGGAGGACGCCCGACGACGGCACCCACCACGGCGGGCACCATCACCCCAGGCACCATCACCCCAGGCTCCATCACCGCGGGCTCCACCACCGCAGAGGAAGTCACGCCGCTCCGGAAGCAACGCACCGCGTGGGCCGTCACTGCCTTCTTTGGCCTGCAGGCCATGCTGTACTTCGCCATCACGTCCTGGTTGGCCGTGTACTTGGTATCCCGGGGGCTTTCGCCTGCCGACTCCGCCGCCTTGCTGGCCTGGTTCAGCCTTGCGGGCCTTCCGGCCAGTTTGCTGGCGCCCGTGTTGGCCAGCCGTCCAGCCATTCTTCGGATCCTGGCGCCCGGCCTTGGAATGACGGTGGCGCTCGCGCTGCTGGGCGTCCTGGCGGCACCGGCTGAGCTGCAGTTCACCGCCGTCGGGATTCTTGGAGTGGTGCAGAGTGCCGGGTTCGGACTGGCCATGGCATTGGTGGTCATCCGGTCCGCTGGACCCCAATCTGCCGGAAGGCTCTCTGCCATGAGCCAGGGATTGGGATTCGCTCTGGCCTCCCTGGGCCCGCTGCTCGCAGGGATGTTGCACGCGATGACCGGTGGCTGGGAAGTGACGTTCTGGGTGCTCGCCGCCGAAGCCGTGGTGCTGGCTGGTGCGGGATTCCTTGCCATCCGGGGACCACTGGTCAGCGTGGAATCAGCCGAAATTTCCCAGCAGGACGCGGTGAACCCTTCCCCTGTTCGCTGACCCGTTCCGTTGAAGGCCGGGAGAAAAGGGCACCGGCGGGTCTGACTTCCTCAGCCGTCGGCAGGCCTGTTGGGGCGCAACTCTCCGGCGTATCCTCGGCGATATGACCAACTCACCAACGGGGACCAATCAGCCTGGCACCCCCGCCACGGAAATCCTTGAAACCAATCAGTGCTGGGAGCTCCTCCGGAGTGTCTCAGTGGGCAGGCTTGCCGTCGTTGTGGATGACCACCCGGACATCTTCCCCGTGAATTACAAGGTTGACCACGGAACCATGGTGTTCCGGACGGGTGAGGGGACCAAACTCCACGCGGCGCTGGGCGATGCGCCCGTGGCGATCGAGGCTGATGGCGTCAACGCAGAAACAGGCGTGGCGTGGAGCGTCGTGGTCAAGGGCCAGGCGTCCGCTGTGAAGCTGACCCAGGACGTGCTGGACACCATTGGCCTTCTGCTGTTCCCCTGGGAGGCCGGGCAGAAGGACCAGTTCATCCGGATCACTCCCACCAAGGTGACGGGGCGCCGGTTCACGGTCACTCCCGCTGTGACGTGGTGGACGCCGCTGGATGACGCGCCCACGGCCCGGGGCGAGTAGCACCTAACGCGAAAACCCGCCCCTGTTCGGGATTCCTCACCCTGTAAGGCGAGGACCACAAACAAGAGCGGGTTTTATGTGGGCGCTAGACGAGTTTCAGCTGGTCAGCCACAACCCGGCCGGCGTGGATCACGGTGCGGTCCTTGCCGCGGTCCATCACCGTGGACGCCACTGTTTCGCCGTCCACCAGGAGCAGCTCAGCAGGATCGCCAACCTCGACGCCGGGACGGTGGGCGGTGTCCTTGAGTCTGGTTGCGCCGGGGTCAAGAATGCTGGCGCCACCGATCGTGGCGATGGCCAGGCTGTGCTCGATCAGCTCGTCCTTGCGGAAGCCATGGGTGAAGGCGAGCTGCCAGGTCCGGTCCAGCATGTCCGTGTTGCCATAAGGCGACCAGTAGTCGCGCTGGCCGTCCTCGCCGAGCCCCAAGCGAACCCCGGCTTCGGTGAGCAGCGGGATGGGCAGCTGACCCGCAGCAGAGGGAGCAACCGACGCCAGGGAGACATCGAGCTCCGCGAAGGCGTCGATGAGCCTGCGCGTGGTGGCCTCGTTGACGCTGCCCAGTTGGTACGCATGGGACATGGTGACTTTGCCCTGCATGCCCAGCGCACGGGTGCGCTCCAGCACCAGGTCGGTACTGAAGACCCCCAATTCGCCGGGTTCGTGGAGGTGGATATCGATGGGAACCTGGTACTTTTCGGCCAGGCCGAACACAATGTCCAGATGCTTCGCCGGGTCCCGGTCCAGCGTGCAAGGATCGATCCCGCCCATCACGTTGGCGCCGGCTTTCAGTGCCTCTTCCATGAGCTCCACCGTGCCCTCCTCCAGCAACAGTCCGGCCTGAGGGAAGGCGATGATGTCCACGGACGCCTGGCCGGCGAACTTCTCCTTGGCAGCAGCAACGGCGTCGAAACGCTCCAGCTTGCAGTCCACGTCCACCTGGGCGTAGGAGCGAACGCGGGTGGTGCCCCGCGCGATCATCCGTCCCAGGGTGTCATTCACGCGATCCTGCAGGGGAACTTCGGCTTTGCGCCAGTTCTGCCGGTCGTTCATCATCATGGTCCACACGCCGGGACCGCCGGTGTGCTCGCGGAAGGGCAAACCGATCCTGGTGGAATCCAAATGCACATGGACGTCGGAGAACGATGGCAGCAGCAAGCGTCCGCGGCCTTCTACTACGGTCACGTTGGCCGGAACCGCCCGGGCGGGGTCATGAGCCTCGACGCTGGTGATCTTGCCACCGGTTTCGCCCGCAGAGACGGTGACGTCGCTGAGCGCTTGCCCCCAGGGGCGGACGGCGCGGATCAGGGTGTTCAATGTTTGCTCCTTTGATAGTGAATCCATTGCCTGCCTCTATTGCACGCCGGCCAGGACGGTCGCCGCCATACCCGTATGGTGGCAGGCAGGCGCGGCGGGCGTGGCCGGCGTCGGAATCTGGTCCATGCAGCGTTGCCGCTGTTCCTCCGGGAGCGTGCCGATCAGTGGGCAACGGGTCCGGAAGACGCAGCCGCTGGGAGGATTGGCTGGAGACGGCAGATCGCCTCGAAGCCGGATCTTTACCTGCTCACGGGCGGCCCGGGGATCCGGCAGTGGCACCGCCGAGAGCAATGCCTTGGTGTAAGGGTGCAAAGGGTTCTGGAAGAGCTCGTCGCGCGGGCCCTGTTCCACGATCTTGCCCAGATACATCACAGCAACCTCGTGGGAAATGTGCCGGACCACAGAAAGATCGTGGGCAATGAAGATGTAGGAAACGCCAGTGTCCCGCTGGATCTGCTGCAGGAGGTTCACTACCTGTGCCTGCACGGAAACATCCAACGCTGAGACCGGCTCGTCGCACACGATCACCGAGGGGTTCAGGGAAATCGCCCGGGCAATGCCCACACGCTGCCGCTGCCCGCCGGAGAATTCGTGCGGGAAGCGGTTGTAGTGTTCCGGCTTCAGCCCCACCTGGTCCAGGAGTTCCTTGACCCTGTTCTTGAGCCCGCCCGGGGGATTGATTTTCTGAGCCACCATGGGAGCGGCGATGGCGGTACCCACCGTCTGGCGTGGGTTCAGGGAGGCGAACGGGTCCTGGAAGATCATCTGGACCTTCCGCCGGAAGTTGTACAGCTCCCGGCCACGCAGCTGGCTGATGTCGACGCCGTCGATCATGATCCGTCCACCGGTCGGGTCCATGAGCCGTGCCACCATGCGTCCCGTGGTGGACTTACCGCATCCGGACTCACCCACCAGCCCCAGCGTCTGGCCTCGAGCAAGACTGAACGACACGCCGTCGACCGCTTTGACGGAGCCTTTGGCGGAGCCCGGCAGCAGCCCGCCCTTCAGCGGGAAGTGTTTCTGCAGGTTCTCCACCTGCAGGATTGGCTGATGTTCCATGGCGGGTCCTAACGCGAATTCCGGATGGTGATGATCTGCGGGCCGCTCAAGTGGCAGCGCTTGCCGTGCCCGTCTTCGACCCGCAGCTCGGGTCGCTGGCTGGCGCAGACGCCGTCGCCGGCGAGTTCGGCGTATTGGCACCTCGCGCTGAAGATGCAGCCCTTGGGCAGGTCAAGGAGCGACGGCGGCTGGCCGGGTATGGGGTTCAGCCGGCTTGCCGCGCTGTTGAGCGTGGGCATCGAGTTGAGCAGGCCCAAAGTGTAGGGGTGTTGGGTGTCGTAGAAGATATCGTCCACCGGCCCGGACTCGACGCACTGGCCTCCGTACATGACCAGCACGTTGTCGCAGACCTCAGCCACCACACCGAGATCGTGCGTGATGAGGATGAGCGCCGAGTTGGTTTCCTCCTGAAGCTCAGACATCAGATCCAGGATCTGGGCCTGGACCGTCACATCCAGTGCAGTGGTTGGTTCATCGGCAATCAGCAGTTCAGGCTCGCAAATCAGTGCCATGGCGATCATGGCACGCTGGCGCATGCCGCCGGAGAAGTGGTGGGGGTACTCGTCGTAGCGCTGTTCCGGGCTGGGGATGCCCACCCTACCCAGCATGTCGACGGCGGCAGCCCGGGCCTGCTTCTTGCTCGCCTTGTTGTGGACCAGGTATGCCTCGGCGATCTGGTGGCCCACGGTATAGAAGGGGTGCAGGGCAGAAAGGGGATCCTGGAAGATCATGCCGATGTTGCGGCCACGAAGCTGGCGCATGGCGGACTCGGGGAGCGTCACCAGGTCCTTGCCTTGGAACATCGCCTCCCCGGTGACCTGCGCGGACGTGCCCTTGAGCAGGCCCATGAGCGCTTGGCTGGTGACGGATTTACCGGAGCCGGATTCGCCCACGATGCCCAGGGTCTGCCCGCGTTCCAGGGCGAAGTCCATGCCGTTCACTGCGGAGACAACGCCGTCATCCGTAGGGAACTTCACGGTGAGGTCGCGGACTTCAAGGAACGGTGCGGTGGCCGTGGCGCCTGCCGTACCGCCGGCCGGGGCGCTCGCCTTCTTGGCGGTGATATTCATCTGGGTCATTGGAGCCTCACTCGGGGGTCGATGGCGGCGTAGGCGAGGTCCACAGCGACGTTGGCAACGATGACGAAGAACGCGGCCAGCATGGTGATGGCCATGGTCACTGGAAGATCGCCGGAAATAGCGGCGTGAACTGCCGTGAAGCCCAGGCCAGGGACGGAGAAGATCTGCTCGGTGAGGACTGCGCCACCGAGCAACAGGCCAATGTCCATGCCCAGCATGGTGACCACGGGAGTGATGCCTGCACGCACGCCGTGCTTGAAAGTGACAGTTCGGGGCGCAAGACCTTTGGCGCGGGCGGTCCGGATGAAGTCTTCACCGAACGTCTCGATCATATTGGTACGGGTCACCCGGATATAGGACGCGCTGAACAGGACAGCCAAGGCGATCCAGGGAAGCAGATAGTTGGCCACCCAAGCCCCGGGTCCTTGCGGGCCAAAGGGGCTGTTGATCTCGTTGGTGGTGAACGGCAGCAGGTGCAGCTGGTTGACGAACAGGAGCAGCAGGAACAGGCCGGTAACGGGGATAGGCAGTGAAACGCCAACGGAGGCGGCGCCCACAATGAACTTGTCCACCGGGGAACCCTTGCGAAGCGCGGCAAGCAGACCAAGCCCGACGCCGGTGATGGTCCACAGGATGAGGGCGCCGATGGCCATGGAGAAGGTGTAGGGGAGTGAGCGGCCGATGATGTCCGCTACGTTCTCATTGGTTTGGAAGGACTTGCCCAGGCACGGCCATTCGCACAGCGTCTGCGCACCCGGGGCGCCGATCATCCGCGACGAGAAAAGGCCCCGGATGTAGTCGAAGTACTGGACAAAGAACGGCTGGTCCATGCCCAGGGCCACGCGGGCTTCCGCTACGCGTTCGGGGGTGCATTCCTGTCCGCAGGCAGCAGCTGCGGGATCGGACGGGCCAAGCTGGAAGAGGGTGAAGGTGATGAAACTGACCGCGGCGAGAAGCAGTACCAGCGATCCGGTCCGGCGAAGAATGAAAGTCATCATGGTGGTGGTTGCGGGCCGCCCGCTGGTTGCAGGCGGCCCGCTTCTCCTTCTGGACTATGCTCGATTGTTTTCGGGGCGCGGTTATTGCTCGACGCCGACGATCGAGAGGTCGATGCCGCCGAAGAAGTAGCCCACCTGGGCATTGCGGACGTTGGAACCCACCACGCTGTTGGTGTGGCTGCGGATAAGCGGAACGATCGGGTAGGTCTTCAACGCTGAGCCGAACGCCTCGGACCACTTCTTGCCCAGTTCCTCTGAGGTTCCGTCCGTGTTGCGCAGATCGAACATGGCCTTGGACACTACGGGGTCGAAGTACCGGGAGGTGTTGGAGAAGCCGTAGCTGGTGCCCTCATTGTTCGGTCCCAGCAGGGGATCAGCGGAGGTACGGACTGATGCCGGATCGGCACCGCCGCACCAGCCGGAGCGGCCCATGTCCGGGAGTTGTTCGCTGGCCAGGACCGAGTAGTAGTTTGGTGCCGGGATCGGCACGAGTTCCACGTCGATTCCCAGGGCCTTGAGGTTCTGCTGGACTACGGTGCCGGTGTTCTTGAAGGCGTCGCGGTTGTTGGCGTAGCCGTATGTGAGGGTCTTGGGGTAATCCTTGCCCTCAAGGAGTTTTTTGGCTTCCTCCAGCTTGGGCTTGCCGGCGGGGTCCAGCTCCAGTTCGGTTTCCACGTAACCGCGCATCTTGGCATTGAGCGGGCTCTGGGTGATCTCACCGAAGCGTCGTCCACCGTACTGAACCAGGATGGACTGGCGGTCCAGAGCCAATGCGATGGCCTTGCGGACATCCGGATCCGTGATCTTCTGGGTGTTCAGGCTCAGGACGTCATTGCAGCCCAGGAGTCCGGACGCCACCCGGTCCTTTACCTTGGCATCGGCCAGTTTGGCGGAGTCCGAGGTCTGCAGGGCGCCATTGGAATCGAGCGTGATGGCGTTGGGGTCCGAGTCGGCGAGCAACTGCTGGCTGATGGTGGCCTGGGAGGTGGACAGCGAGAAGCTGAACGTGTCCGGCAGCGCGGAGCGGTTGGGGTCCGTGGCGGGATCCCAGTGCGGATTCCGGACCAGCTTCAGGGATTTGCCGCGGTTGTAGGACTCCACCATGTAGGGGCCCGAGGATACGGGGTGGTTGGTGTAGTCCAGCTTGGTGTCCTTGGCCTTGGGGACCGGTGCCGTGTTGGAACGGGATGCCAGGGCCGGGAATTCCGCAAAAGGCTTCTTCAGGTGGAAGACCACGGTGCGCTCATCGGGTGTTTCAACTGCCTTGAGTACAGCGGAAGGATCCTTATACGGCCCCTTGTACCCACCGGCGTCGAGCGCTGCATTCAGCTCCTGCGGAGCCTGGGTGAAGACATCCTGCGCGAAGGTTCGTTCCACGCCGTACTTGATGTCCGCCGAGGTGATGGGCGTACCGTCCTCGAACTTCACGCCCTCCTTGAGGGTGAAGGTCCAGCTGAGGCCGTCGTCGGACACCTTGCCCGTGTCGGTGGCGAGGTCCGGGACCACTGTTGGCGGTTGGCCGGCTGTTTCCTTGGCCATGGTCAGCGTGCGGTAGTACAGCTGGCCGACGTTGGCCGTCTGGACGTAGTTGCTGTTGCCGGGATCCAGAGTCTGGAAGTCGGAAGACATCAGGACGTTGATGTTTCCGCCCTTGCCGTTGAAGCCGGACTTGACCACGTTGGGGGCCAGTTCCGTGACCGATTCGGCGGGCTTGGAACTGCTGGGCTGGTTCTGGCCGGCGCCGCAGCCGGTGGCGGCCATGGCAATCAGCACGGAAAGAGCCAGGGCTCTTGCAGGGGTTTTCATGATGCTCCTTGAGAGGGGTGGAAGGCGATGCGGGGGATGAATGGAGAACTTAGTGACGGGATGCTTTGGGATCCAAGGCGTCCCGGACGGCGTCGCCCAGCAGGTTGAAGGCCAGGACGGTGACGATCAGCATGATGCCCGGAACGGCCAGGAACCACGGATCGCTGAGGTACCAGTTGCCGGACTGGGCGGCGTTCAGCATCTGGCCCCACGACGGTGTGGGGTCCTTGACACCGACGCCCAGGAAGGACAAAGCAGCTTCTGCGGAGATGTTGGTGGGGATCAGCATGGTGGCGTACACCAGGACGACTCCCATGACGTTGGGGATGATCTGGCGGAACAGGACACTGAGGTGCGAGGCACCGAAGGACCGGGCGGCTTCCACGAACTCGCGCTCGCGGAGGCTCAGCACCTGGCCCCGCACAATGCGGGCGAGGTAGGCCCAGCCAAAGAAGCCCAGGATGATTACCAGCGAGGCCATGGGCAGGAAGCTCCCCTCGCCCAGCGGGGTATCACGGAGCCGCGACTGCAGGATGGGCGTCAGGGATAGCACCAGCAGGAGATGCGGAAACGCGAGGAAGAGGTCCATGATGCGGCTGATGATGGCGTCGGTCTTGCCGCCAAAGTAGCCGGCGGCGGCGCCCAGCACTGTTCCCAGGACCACAGAAACGGCTGTGGACAGCAAAGCGATGGTGAGGGACACCTGTCCGCCGTAGGCCAGCCGGGCGAAGAGATCGCGGCCCAGGCCAGGCTCCACGCCCAACCAGTGCTGGGCTGACGGATACATGTAGCCGGGGAGCGGCAGCCCGGGTGTTTGGAAGTCATCCAGCACGTCCGGGCTGGTGTTGGACGTGAAGGGATCGTTGCCCGACATGGCGCTTAGTACCGGCGCAAGGATGGCAAACAACATGATGGCCACCACCACGCACAAGCTGAGGAGCGCGATCTTGCTGCGGCGGATCCTCATCCATGCTGTGGCGAGCAGTGAGCGGGCCTCGGCAGGTGCCGCTGCTGCGCCCTCCGGCGACGCTGCCGGTGGGAGCGGCGGGCTGCCGGTATTCGGTTCGATGGACTGTAACTGGGTCAACGGTTCTGCTCGATTCATGATCCGAGGAGCTGGCTCCGGAGTTCTTGTATACCAAAATAGACTAGAGCAGGATTCATGCGATGTAAATCACAAATAATGTACTGTTTGGAATACCAGAGAGTTTCTTGCGCGATGCTGCGCCAAGCTAGAAGGAGAGCCGTCCGTGCCAACCAAGGTGACCGCCCGCTATGTGCTGGGCCATCAGAACGGAACCCACGTCCTGTTGGAGGACGCCTGCGTGGTCTACAGCGGCCACACCATTGAGTACGTCGGCCATGACTACGCGGGTCCGGTGGATCAGGAACGGGACCTCGGTGATGCCCTGCTGATGCCTGGCTTGATCGATCTGGACGCGCTCACCGACATTGACCACCTCATCCTGGATAGCTGGGCCGGCCCGGAGCAGGCCAAGGGGCACCAATGGTCAGAGGACTACTTCCTGAACCGCCGGGCCGACGTCTTCAGTGCCGGGGAGCGCCAGCAGATCCGCGAGTACGCCCTGATCCAACTCATCCTGCACGGCATCACCACCTACATGCCCATCGCCTCGGAAGTGCATTCCGAGTGGGCCGAGCCTTTCGAGGAACTGGTGGGCATGGCCGATACCAGCCGGCGCTTGGGCCTGCGTGGCTACCTTGGGCCGGCCTACCGTTCCGGTGTGAACGTCGTGTTGGAGAACGGCGAACGTTCAGTGATGTTCGACGACGGCAGGGGCCATGAGGGACTCGCTGATGCCTTGCGCTTCATTGACCACGCGACGGTGCTGAATGATCCGCTGGTGAACGGTGTTCTGCTCCCGTGCCGGATCGAGACGTTGGACATCGAGCTGCTCAAGGCAACAGCAGCGGCCTCCGACGACCGGGATGTGCTGGTCCGCCTGCACTCCCTCCAAGGCCTCGTGGAACGCGAGCTCATCCTGGGCCGGCATGGAGTCACGCCCCTGGAACTCCTTGACCAGGTGGGTCTGCTCAACGAGCGCCTCCTGATCCCGCACGCCACTTATACGGACAGGAACCCTGCGGTGTATGGCGAAGACAGCGGTGACCTGGCCATGCTGGCGGACAGCGGTGCCAGCATCATTCACTGCCCCCTGACGTCCATGCGGTACGGCAGCACACTGGACTCGTTCGGCGCCTACAAGGAAGCAGGAATCAACATTTCGCTGGGAACCGACTCGTTCCCGCCGGACCTCATCCGGGGTATCGATGCCGGCGTGCAGCTCGCCAAGATCCTCGCCGGCACCAACGACGCCGGTGACGTCGCCGGATACGTCGACGCCGCTACCTTGGGCGGTGCTCATGCTTTGAGGCGCCCGGACCTTGGCCGGCTTCAGCCAGGCGCCCAGGCTGACATGGTGGCGTTCTCCCTTGGCGACTTCCGTGACGGCGTCCACGATGACCCGTTGAGGACCCTTCTCCTGAACGGAACAGCCCGCCAGGCCGTGCTGTCCGTGGTGGCAGGCCGGACCATCATGGCCGACGGCGAAATCGACGGAGTGGACCTGGAACTCTGGCGGTCCAGGGGCCAGGAACTCTTCCACAAGATGCGCGGAGCCTACAGCGCCCGTGACATCAGGAACCGCCCTGCGGATGAGCTGTTTCCTCCCGTGTATGCTCGGTTGGAACGCTGACCGGCGCCGTCCGGCACAGGGAGCGGACGCTGGCATGAAGGGAAGTTTGACAGTGGCTGAGGCGATGCCGGACACGGGAAATGGCCGCGATGAAGAGGCCCGCGCGGAGAATGTCTACCAACTGGTGCTGGAAGGCATCGTCACGGGCAAGTACGCCCAGGGCGTGCGGTTGCGTGAACGCGAGCTCTCGGAGATCTACAACGTCTCCCGTATTCCTGTGCGCGAGGCCATCCAGCGCCTGGAGCAGGACGGCTTTGTTGAGACCTTCCCGCGCCGCGGTGCGGTGGTCCGGCAACTGACACTCACCGACGTCAACGAACTTTTCGACATCCGGCTGTGCCTGGAAACCTTCGCCGCCAGGATGGCTGCCACCCGAGTGGCTGAGGGCAGCGACGGCGGCCGGCTCGAGGAACTCATGGAGGCCTCCACGGCGGCCATCGACGAGTCCCGGAGCGAAGACGTTGCCGTGATCAGCGCCGAGTTGCACGCAGAGATCGTTCGGCTTTCAGGTAACCGGCTGCTGATCGAATCCGTGAAGCCACTGTTCGGCCGGATGCGGTGGATTTTCGGACTGGCACACAATCGCAGCAATGAGCTCCAGCGCGACGAGCACACAGAGCTGTGCAACGCCATTCTGAAGGGTAAGCCGGATCTGGCGTACTCGTTGGCATACTCACACATCGAGCTGGGCCGCGAACCTGTCCTGTCCGGCCTCGCCGAGACCCTCGAACCCTAGGTTAAAAGGCTTGACGCTCAAAGGCTCGACGTCGGCACTCGCCTGAGTGCCGACGTCGAGTTCGTTTCAACGTGCGTCAGTCGTCCGCGTCCGGGTACTCGTCCTCGTCGTCGTACCGGCCGGATTCTTCTACTTCCACCTCGAGGATCTTGAGCAGCTCCGTATCCGGATTCAGCATGATGGCTGCCTCGTCGCGGCGGTGCTGCAGCACGGTGTCCAGGTAGGACTGCACGGTCTCTGCCAACGGGACGTACCTGTCCTGCTTCTGGCTCATGTACCAGCGGTGCTCCAGGACTTCGTGGACCACTTCTGCCGGCTCCAGCTTCCCGGCCAAATGACGCGGAATGGAACGCACAATAGGCTCGAAGATCTGGCTGACCCAAATGTGCGCGCTGATTTCCTCATCCAGGTCCGGGTTGTTGTCAGCCCGGAACTGGTCCATGTCGTTAAGGAGCCTGCGCGCTTGGTTTTCCTGGGCGTCCAGGCCGGTAAGGCGCAGCAGACGGCGCTGGTGATGGCCGGCGTCCACCACTTTTGGCTGGAGCTGGATGGTGGAGCCGTCCGCCGTGGTCTTGATGGCGTATTCCTCCACGTCGAAGCCCAACTCGTTCAGGCGGCGGATGCGCGCCCCCACGCGCCAGCGTTCGCCGAGTTCGAAGGATTCCTTTTCCGTGAGTTCGGTCCAGAGCCTGCGGTAGCTGTCCATGATCAGCTCGCTGGTGGCAACAGGGTCCACCTTCTCCTCGATGAGCCCGCCGTCCAGCAGATCCATGAGTTCGCCGGCGATGTTCACACGGGCGATCTCAAGATCGTATTCGCGCTGGCCCATGGACAGGTCCGGGTAGAGCTCACCGGTTTCAGCGTCCACCAGATAGGCGGCGAAGGCGCCGGCGTCGCGACGGAACAGGGTGTTGGACAGGGAGACATCGCCCCAGTAGAAACCAACCAGGTGCAACCGGACAAGAAGCAACGCCTGGGCGTCGATCAGGCGCGTCAGGGTGTCCTTGCGGAGCATCTGGGAGAACAATGCGCGGTATGGCATGGAGAATTTCAGGTGCCGGGTGACCAGCACCGGATTGAGGGGCCTGCCGTCCGCGGTGGTGCGCCCGGTGATGACGGCCACCGGCTCCACGCAGGGCACGTCCAGCCGCGCCAGCTTCCGGAGCATGTGGTACTCATGGCGTGCCACGTGCTCGGAGGTTTCCTTGATGGCAATCACCGAACCGCCAAGGTGCGCAAAACGCACGATGTGCCGGGAAATACCGCGGGGGAGCGCGGCAAGGTTCTCAGCGGGCCAGTCCTCCAAGGCAATGTGCCACGGCAAATCCAGCAGCTCCGGATCGGCCGCGGCGGCCGTAATGTTCAGGGACCCGATGACGCTGGCCGGCGGTGCAGTGTCCTGCGCGCTGGCGGCTTCAGTGCGGGGGAGCTTGCCGATCTGCCCGTAGTCGGTGGGTTCGTCGTGCCACTGGGCTTCGTTTTGCTCGCTCATGCCTCAATTGTTCCGTACTTGGAGTCCGGGGCACCTATCGCGCCAGCAAAGGGGTACTCCGGCTTCGCTGACCATTCCACATCGGGCGCTTCCTGGAAGACGACACCCTGCTTGGCGAGCCGCTCACCCAAGGCGCCCAGCCGACGTCGGAAGTCGCCGGTGTTGCGGACCTCCGGGCCGGACCAAGCGACTTCCGCCAAGGAAACAGCACGAGGGTACAGGAGCCATTGGGCCTGGTGGTTGTCGCGGATGGTCTCGGACCACAGTGCGCCTTCGATGCCCAGGATCTGGTGGTCTTCAAGGCCGCCCTGGGCCGGGTCCCAGTTGTAGTACTCGGACCACGTGAAGGGCCCGCCTTCCACCCATTCGAGCCCGACGGGGCTGTCCGGGGCGTACTTCTGGTCCAGGTAGGTGTTGGCCGCGGGGGACATGATCACCTGTGAACCTGCCTGCTCTGACTGCTTCACCACGGGGGCGAAATCGCCGTGCCAGTACTGGATCACGGCACCTTCAGGAAGCTCGACGGCGGCGAACTCGTTCCAGCCCACCACGGCCTTGCCGGTTTCAGCGCCGATCCGGACGAACTGCTGGACCATGGTCACGTAGTCATCGTGCCCGGTGACATGGGCTTCGTCGCCGCCAATGTGGAGATACGGTCCCACCGTGATGGCGGCAAGCTGCCCCAGGACTTCACGGACGAACTCGTAGGTGGCCGGCAGGTCAGCGGTCAGGGTTGACCAGCCCACCTCCGAGGTGGTGCTCATGGGCTTCGCCTGGCCATCGGGATTGAGCTGTGGAATAGCGGCGAGGGCGGCGTTGACATGACCGGGGAGGTCGATTTCCGGAATCACCAGAACGTTCTTGGTGGCGGCGTAGGCCTGGATGTCCAGGAAGTCCTGCTGGGTGTAGAAGCCGTGCCGTCCGCGCGCGGGGACCGCGGTGGGCACCTCTATCGCGCCCTGCCCGCCGATCTCTGTCAGCTTGCCGTAGGGCAAGCCGGACGGGTTGTCTTCCGGCTGGTGGATTTCGATGCGCCACGATTGGTCATCCGTGAGGTGCAGGTGCAGGGCATTCAGCTTGAACTGCGTCATGACGTCGATCTGCTCCTTCACCTCTTCCACTGTGAAGAAGTTGCGGGCAACGTCCAGCATGAGGCCCCGGTACGCGAAGCGCGGGGCGTCCGCAATGTCGACGGCGGGAATCACCCATGTGCCTGGCGTGCCGGTGCCCTCAATGGCCGCAGGGAACAGCTGCCGGAGCGTCTGCACTCCGTTGAAGAGTCCCGCCCCGGTGGAGGCTGTGAGCCCAACCCCATCCTCGGTGACGCCGAGCGCGTACGCTTCCGGGCCGCCGTCGAACGTGTCCACCAACGCAAGGGAAATATCGCCGGGGCGTGCGTCCTCAACGATGGGCAGATCAAAACCGGTGCCGCGGCGCAGGAGCGCTGCGAGCTGTTCTGCGACGGGAGCTGCTGCGTCACCGGCGGCGATCCGCGCGGCAGGTGCAAGCGTAAAAGCGGGTCCGTCCACGAGTGCGACGTGGGACGGACGGGGGATCAGGTTATCTGTGGTGTTCATGCCGTTCTTTCGCCGGAGTTAGGTTAACGTGAGAGCGGCCCGACCGGGAAGGGTCGGGCCGCTATCAAACTGCGGAACGTACAGACGCGTCAGCGCCGGGGACTAGTCGCCCAGGCGCAGGCCCGTCTTCGTGTCGAACAGGTGCACGTGGCCGGACTGCGGACGAACGAAGATGGACTCACCCTTCATCGGAGGGCGGCGACCGTCGACGCGTGCAACGATGTCGTGGCTCTTGCCATCAAGGATGGTGTGGCCGTAGACGTAGGCGTCGGCGCCGAGTTCTTCCACCACGTCAACCTCAACCTGGAGGCCTTCGCCGTTGCCGACGGTCTCGAGGTCTTCCGGACGGGAACCAACGGTGACGGTCTGGCCGTGAGCCTCTTCGAGGACGTCGCGCGGCACGGGGTAAACCGTTCCGCCGAACTGGACGCCGCCGTCGACGACCGGCAGTTCAAGCAGGTTCATGGCCGGGGAGCCGATGAAGCCTGCAACGAAGACGTTCTGCGGGCGGTCGTAGAGGTTGCGCGGGGTGTCAACCTGCTGCAGCAGGCCGTCCTTCAGCACAGCCACGCGGTCACCCATGGTCATGGCCTCGACCTGGTCGTGCGTCACGTAAACCGTGGTGACGCCCAGGCGGCGGGTCAGGGATGCGATCTGCGTACGGGTCTGGACGCGGAGCTTGGCGTCAAGGTTGGAGAGCGGCTCATCCATGAGGAAGACCTGGGGGTTACGGACGATTGCACGGCCCATGGCAACACGCTGGCGCTGACCACCGGAGAGTGCCTTCGGCTTGCGGTCCAGGTACTGCTCAAGGTCAAGGAGCTTGGCAGCTTCGCGAACACGCTCGGCGCGCTCTTCCTTGGAAACGCCGGCGATCTTCAGGGCGAAGCCCATGTTGTCCGCAACAGTCATGTGCGGGTAAAGAGCGTAGTTCTGGAACACCATGGCGATGTCGCGGTCCTTCGGCGGAACGTCCGTGACGTCGCGGTCACCAATCAGAATGCGGCCGGCGTTCACGTCCTCAAGACCTGCGAGCATGCGCAGCGAAGTGGACTTACCGCAACCGGAGGGTCCAACGAGGACCAGGAATTCGCCATCGGCGATGTCGATGTTGAGTTTATCGACGGCGGGCTTATCTGTGCCCGGGTACAGACGCGTAGCGTTATCAAAAGTAACTGTAGCCACAGTTATCAATCCCTTCACCGGCAGGTACGTGCCGGACGATCCGTTGTGAATGGTTCATTTTCTTCAGTTGAACTCCCCGGCCAGTGGCCGGGGAGGATCGTGTGACGTCGCACGGTACTGTGCGTCACATCACATCCAAGAGTATGTCAGACTTTTTGACTAACCACCTAAATGTTACGAACGTCACATGTTGCGTCTGTCACCCGCTAAGTCTGTGCGGTGACCCGCCGGCGCTCCCGCAGCAACGCTTCCAGCAGCTCTGCCACGTGAACGGGCGCCTCCACCCGATACGGCGCTTGTGTGAAGTCCAGGCCCACTTTGATGCCAACATCGTCGCCCATCAGCCGCCCCAGCGCGTCCTCGTCAGTCACGTCATCACCCGCGAACAGGATTGCTGTGGCGCCGGTAGCCTGCCGAAGGAACTCCACGGCTTCACCCTTGGATGCGTGGACCACCGAGGTCTCCAGTACGCGCTTGCCCGTCTTCAGGTAGACACCAGGATGCTCGCGCAACACCCGAGTGGCGGCCTCGACGGCGTCTTCCGCGACGTCGTCATCGGCCAACCTGGTGTGAAGGACGACGCCGGCCGGTTTGTCTTCGAGCAAGGTCCCCGGAGCGATGTTCACGATTTCCATCAGGACCTCGCGGACGGCGGCCAGCTTTTCGCGCTGTTCCTGGTCCAGTTCCAGGCCCACAGATCCCTCCCCGAGCCAGACTTCGGCCCCGTGACTGCCAATTAGCAGCGTGTCCTTGGGAGGCGAGGCGACCAGCCGCAGACTGTCCAATGCCCTGCCCGAGATAAGCGCCGTCGTCGTGCGTGGCAGTTCGGCGAGGGCCTCCAAAGCCTCGGCGGAGCGAGGAAGGGGACGGGCGTCCTCGGCGCGGTCCACGATCGGAGAGAGGGTGCCGTCGAAATCGAGGGCCACCAAAAGGTGTTCCGTGCCGGCGATGCGCCGAACGGCCTCCAGTAGTTCCGGCGAAAGTGACAGATTCTCAGCTGTCATCGCGCACCACCTT
Source organism: Arthrobacter sp. yr096 (assembly GCF_900108925.1). Taxonomy (NCBI): domain Bacteria; kingdom Bacillati; phylum Actinomycetota; class Actinomycetes; order Micrococcales; family Micrococcaceae; genus Arthrobacter; species Arthrobacter sp. yr096. The sequence continues at coordinate 29,051 of NZ_FNYI01000015.1, forward strand.
TTCCTCCATGGCGGCCAGGAACTCAGCCGACCAATGATCGACGTCGTGATCCAGGATCTGCTTGCGCATCAGCTTCATTCGGCGGCGTGCTTCCTTGGGGGAGAGGTTGATGGCGCGCAGGATGGTGGACTTGAGGCCGTCGATGTCGTGCGGGTTAATCAGAAGCGCCTGCTTAAGCTGATCGGCAGCGCCGGCGAACTCGCTCAGGACCAGTGCGCCGTCGTCCTCCGACCGGGCTGTGACGTATTCCTTGGCCACCAGGTTCATGCCATCGCGCAGCGCCGTCACCAACATGACGTCCGCCGCAAGGTACATCGCCACCATTTCCTCCACCGGGTAGCTGTGGTGCAGGTAACGGACGGCCGTGTTCTGGATGGTGTCGTAGGTGCCGTTGATGTGGCCTACGGTGCCTTCGATTTCCTCACGTAACAGCCGGTACTGCTCCACGCGCTCGCGGCTGGGGCTTGCCACCTGGATGAGCGTGGCATCCTCTACCTTGATGTGCCCGTCTGCCAGGAGTTCCTCGAACGCCTTCAGCCGGTGCCGGATGCCCTTGGTGTAATCCAGCCGGTCCACGCCCAGGAGGATGGTCTTGGGGTTGCCCAGATCCTTGCGGATTTGCTGGGCCCGCTCAATGATGTCCGGCCTCGCGGCGAGCTCACGGATCTGCGCGACGTCAATGGAAATAGGGAACGCCTGCGCCCTCGCGATGTGCGTCACCTCCCCGTCCGGACCCTTGACATGGACTTGCTGCTGCTTGACGCTGGCGCCCAGGAAGCGGCGCGCGGAACGCATGAAGTTGCCGGCATCGCTGGTGCGCTGGAAGCCCAGGAGGTCCGCGCCGAGCAGGCCATCGATGATCTCCCGGCGCCAGGGCAGCTGGGCGAAGATCTCCGGGGGAGGGAACGGGATGTGGTTGAAGAAGCCAATCTTGAGGTCCGGCCTTGCTTCGCGCAGCAGTCTCGGAACCAGTTGGAGCTGGTAGTCCTGGACCCAGACCGTGGCGCCGTCCGCTGCGTGGCGGGCGACGGCGTCGGCGAACTTCCGGTTGACCTTCCGGTACGAATCCCACCACGTGCGGTGGAACTCCGGCGGGGCAATGACGTCATGGTAGAGCGGCCAAATGGTCGCGTTGGAGAAGCCCTCGTAGAACAGCTCCACGTCATCGCTGCTCAACTGGACCGGGATAAGGTCCATGCCCTCGTGGCTGAATGGGCGCACAGTCTCGTCCGGGGCGCCATGCCAACCCACCCATGCGCCGTCGGACTTTGTCATCATCGGCGCAAGCGCCGTGACCAGTCCGCCGGGCGAGCGACGCCATCCGCTTTCTTCGTTGTCATCGCTGATGCGGTCAACGGGCAACCTGTTGGAGACCACCATGAAGTCGAACTTGGTTGCCGTGGGCTTCTTGACGGGAGAAGCCCGGACGCCGTCTTCGGTCTTGAGTTTTTCGCTTGCCAAATCCTGCATTAATGCTCCCTGGGGTTGCTGTGACTCAACTCCCAGCCTACCGGCGGAATCTTCACGTGCAGTTGATCGTTCAACAACCGGGCAAGAGGGTCTGCGGCAGATCTTCAAGTTTGCTCCCGTAAACTGACCCCGTTGCCCTAGCTATGCACTATGACGTCGAGTACCCCGAGGAACTGATGAGCCCCGCAAACGAACCACGCCTGTCCAAGGCTGAACGCACCGCCCAGGCACGGGAGAAAGCGCGCGAAATCCGCGAAGCCCAGCTGAAGAAGGATAAGCGCAACAAGCTTCTGGTTGGCTGGGGCATTGTGGTGGCCGTGGTGCTCATCATCGCTGTGGTGGCGTTTGTGGTTGTGGGCAATATTCAGAACAACGCGCCCGTGGCCGATCAGGGCCCCACGCCGGCCAACGGCAACGTCCACGGCGGCGTGACGCTGCTGGCCAACACCGAAGTGGTGAAGTCTGAGCCCGCCACCGTCAACGTGGCAGACGTTCCCTCGCCGGCAGCCACCAAGCCGGCAACCGTCACGGTTCCCGGTGGCGAAGCCGAAGCCGGCAAGCCGGTCAAGGTTGTTGCCTACATCGACTTCATCTGCCCGGTCTGCGAGCGATTCGAGACCACCTACGGAGAGTCCCTCACTAACCTCCGTAACGAAGGAAAAATCTCGCTGGAATACCGGCCGCTGGGATTCCTGGACCAGCAGTCCACCACCAACTACTCTTCCCGGGCAGCCAACGCAGCTGCTTGCGTTGTGAACACCTCGCCCGAGAAGTACGCCGAATTCTTCAACCTGCTCTTTGAGCGTCAGCCGGCCGAAGGCAGCGCCGGTATCTCCGATAAGGACCTGAAGGCCATGGCCACCGAGGTCGGTGCGGCCAACATTGACAGCTGCGTCGACAGCAAACAGTTCCGCCCCTGGGTGAAGGTGGCCACGCAGGAAGCTGCGGCCATCGGCATCACGGGCACCCCGACTGTGTTCATCGATGGCAAGCAGTGGGATGGCAGCACCGACCTGAACGCTGAGATCCAGACGGCGATCACCGCCAAGGGCTAACGCGAAAGAATGTACGACGGCGGCCGGTCACCTTTTCGATGAGGTGGCCGGCCGCTGTTGGTGGGGATGGGGCTTGGCTGGTTTGGCAGGAGGGGCTGGTTTGGCCGGCGGGGCTCGGGACTGGGGTGAATTTCCGTGACGGGGATGGTCTGGGCTACCCTTATCTAGCGCTGTTTTGGCAGTGCGGTCCAGCGCGTTTTTCGCGTATGGCCCTGCGCGTTTTCGCGCGTGCCTCCTTAGCTCAGTTGGCCAGAGCACCGCTCTTGTAAAGCGGGGGTCGTCGGTTCGAATCCGACAGGGGGCTCCACGAACCCCTCCATACCGGCGATTTTGCCGGGGATGGAGGGGTTTTTTGTGTCTGAAAGGCAGGGCACTACACGTTGACAACATGGAGAGCAGGATGCTGTTCCAGTAGCTCGTCCGATCCACAGGGCGTTCCCGGCGTCAGGTCTGTGACTTGCGGCGCCGGTGGCTTCTCTGAAGACTGGGAGCCGAGTACGGGCCGAGGCCCGTTGAGTGTCTAGCTTTGGGGGAGCGGAAATGCTGGGACATAGAATGCATGCGTGGCGGCGGCCTTTGTGGCCGGTTACTTTGGCCATCGTCGTGGCAGATCTCGTCGTGTGGTTCCTGCTGATCAACGGCGTCACCGGTGGTGACCTAACCCTTGGGAATTTCGCGTTTGTAGTGACGATTGCCTGGCTTGTTCTGGGGGAGTTCATCGGCCCGAAGCTCCAGGCCAGAAGAGCCGTAGACCAAGAGCTCAAAGCCTGAGCATTCGGGCCGGCATGAGGGACACAATTGCTTTGGTGTGAGGCCAAGGAGCCTCGAGCACCCTGAGACAGCTTTACGTCCTCTGCGGTGCGTGTTCCGGCGTCCTGGCCGGTCAGCGAAGGCGTCCAGGGCTGCGATGATGTCGGGAGCCACCCAGATGCGGGTGCCGCGGATTTTGCATTTGTATGCCGGAGTCAATCCGACCTTCAATACAGAACCATCTGGCCTTAAATACGGCGATGGAGGCGAGAGTAATGGGTGCGACCCCTTCAGCACCCCCGGCTGTGCAGGTGTCGACGACGTGCCGTATCCGCAGAACACGGGTTCAAACCCCTGCGCCTTCGGCTTGTTTATGGCGGGTGTAGGTCCGATGTTGCCGGGACCGGGCGGGTTGCCGCCGTAGGGGGTGTGTCAGCTGTAATAGGGTGCCTCATCAAAGGGCTACTTGAGAGGTACACATGCGCAAGATTTTTAGCCTTTCCTGGCCGCAAATCATATTGGTCTTGGTTATCGCAGGGACGGTCTTGACTGTCCCAGAATTGACGTTCCTGCGCTTCTTCCTTGCTGGACTGCTTATTGGTGTCGCAGCACTGGGCGTCAGCATGAAACTAACACGTCCCAAGACAGATCCTGAGCACGGTCCGACCAGCCGCTCATAAAGCCAATGAGGCCGACACCGGATCGAGCCCAGCCTCGACTCATGGGTAACGGCCCTCTCGTTCACCCACCAGGCCCTCCACCGTTGGCGCAGAACAGACACAGCTCGCTACACGGGTGAGGAGAGGGTCAACAGGCCAGTGAAGTGGACTCATGATTCGAAGAAGCGAATCAGGGACACCATCTGCCAGCTGGGAGGCCAAGTCCTTGACTTGGTGCAGGGGGGGCGAGATAACAGAGAGTAAATTGGTGCGGAACTCAAGGACCGCCAACGCGGACGAACTTTACGCTACCGCCCGGTGTCGTCAGCAAGAGCGTTTCGTTAGCGAGCCAGTACGCAGGGGAGGCGAGAAGGAAATCCGATGCGGCTCGTTCCTTGACTGCTATGGCTTCCGGGCAGGCCATTGCACCCACGACCATTTTGGATTGCTCAAGATGCAGATGGGTGGCAGTAACCGTAGCCGGTGAAGAGAACCCGTTGCAGGGAGTCGTCATCGACATCAGCATCGAACCGGCCTGGCGCTCCAGTGTTAGCGTGGCCGGCTCAGCTGTAACCCAGGCCATTGTTCCCGTGCCCTCAACGCTCTTGAATGTGCCACAGGCAAGGGTGCTCTCCGAGGGTGACGTACATTCTGGCCCCGGCAGGGCGGTTGCAGTTGGAACCAATGATGAAGTGGTCTGCGGGCTCTCCGGTGCTTGACTAAGTGCTGAGGTTCCAGGGGAAGGATTCACTGTCTGCCCGCAAGCAGACAGTGCAAAGCAACTCACTAGTATGCCCCACATCCAGGCGCGCACTTTCCAACCCATTTGCCCGCCCTCCACTGATCAATTCCAGCAATGCTATGCCCACGCCCGATCCGGCGGGTAAAGAATCGGAACGTCTGAATGAACAACGGCCGCCGAGCCGGAATGGCGTCACCGGGCCGGCAGCATGCCAGCAGAGTGGACGCGTACGCGGCTTTCGAACAGCCCCAGAGTGAGAGATCCAATGTGCCGGCGCAGCCTGACCAACTCCTTCATGGGAACTCATAGCTGAGGGCAGGTGGCGCCGAAGCCGTGCGTCCCCAGATCGGAGCGGCGCCAAATGTGACTTGGCTATACACGGAAGAATAGGCAAACGCTTATCGAGCGCCCCGTTGACTTCGCCCATGGGTTCCGCATGCGATGCGGGAACTGTCAGACGAACAATTGGCTCAGTGAAGAAGACTGCCAGTCGAGCCCGGATGCCGCGCTATCCGGGGCAGGCTCGAACGGTTATCCTTGCCAAAACTGTTGGTGCCCGGCTCGCTCCATTGATGGACTGACATCCCGCCGTGGGTCTGCTCCGTGAAGGAGGTAGTGGTTGTGACGGACTACGATGTGCTTGCCGAGGTTTACGAATGGCTCATCTCGGATGCAAAGTTGCCTCCCGCCGAGTTCGCTGCGTCGTTCGATGACGTCCTCAGCCTCCTGCCGTCGAACGCTCACGTCCTCGACTGTTCGTGCGGAACAGGACAGTTGGCGGTTGGACTCGCCGGCCGTGGCATGCAGGTTGACGCAACTGACGCCAGCGAAGCGATGGTTCGCCGGACTTCTGAGTTGTCTGGGGAGTTCGGGGCATCCGTCCGGGCCGTGCGGGCGAACTGGGAAGAGTTGCCCGACCACTTCGAGGACGACACCTTCGACATGGTGTTCTGCGTTGGCAACTCGCTTCACCATGCCGTGGGCGCGAAAGGCAGGGGTGCTGCTCTGGAGTCGATGTCACGGCTTCTGCGCCCGGGCGGGCGCTTGGTGCTCACATCCCGCACTTGGGAACGCGTGAGGGCAAGAGGTTCCCGGCTGGACATCTGGGACCGACTCGTCCGCCGGGACGGCCGCGATGCCGTCGTGGTCTACCGCTGGGAGATCGCGCCGGATTGGGAGGATGAGCACCACATCGAGATTGCGATCGCCCAAGTTGATGCGACGGGGCTGGTTCTTGTCCGCTCGGAGCGGCTGTCCTGCTGGCCCTACCGGTACGAGGAACTCGAAGTCGAGCTGCACCGAGCCGGACTCCGGACGGAAATGAGCACGTTCGATCTTGAGGCCGAGAACTACATGGTGGTCGCGAGCAAGGTATAGGCACCGGACTCTCGATGGACCTTCGGGATGGCGGGCCCCAGCGGGACTGACGAAGGCCATGTCATGATCTTCAAGGGCTCTTGGAGGCTGAAGTCCAGGGTGTTGTTCTCGATGACGGGGAGCGGTTCCGCGTCCGAGGCAGGCCGTCCAGGGCACCTAAGCACGGGTTAAAACCAGCACGATGATGGCGGCACCGATCAGGATGGCGCCGGCGCCAACTACCGCCAGCATTCCTTGGCTCGGTCGGGCCGCAACTCTGTCTCCTACCGTGCCGAATGTGGATCGCTGCGCTCCGGACATGAGCTTGGCCAGGGAGGCACGGTGAGTGATCATGAGGACCCCAATGATCACTCCGATGCCCCCGGCTACAACAACAAGAATTTTCTCCACGGATCCTCATACCCCCAGGTGCATCAGGTGAATCACTACGAAGCAACGAGCCTACGCAAGAACTACCGCGGTGATGGCCTCCGCGCTACTTTCCGGCGAGTTCGGCTGGCCGGTGGCGGAGGGTCTTGGCGATGATGAGCGGGCCCGGTTCGAACGTCAGGGACGACAGGTCGACGTCGGGCATTTCTGCGAAGTCCCGAGGCATCTCTCGGAATGGGCGGATTATGGGCACCTAGCGTGAGTTTTCCGGCGTCGTGCCCGGTCGGCGAAAGCATCCAAAGGTGTCGATGTAGCTGGCGTCAGGCAGGGGGGGCGTTGTTGCTATTGTCCGGGACTAGATGTTGTCCCAACTGATTGCTTCATACAGTTTGACCACATCGCGTGCTGCTGTCGCATCATAGGAGGCAAGCCCACCGATTTTGCGGACAGGTGCAACGCCAACAGAATTGGCGACAAAAGCTCCGACGAATCCGGACACCTCATCCAGCATCACGGGCCGTCGGCGGACTTTCGTCGCCGTACCTTCGAGGGCCTCGTCCAGGAGCTGCCACGTGATTCCGTGCAAGGACGGAGCCGATGGCCAGATGATCCGCTCGTTGCTGTCGATGAAACCAATGTTCGCGATGCTGGTCTCGGAGACCTCGCCGTCCGGTGTGGTCAGCAGCGCATCATCGAAGCCTTGGTTCCTTGCCAGCCGGCCGCAGTAGAGCTGGCCGAAGCTGCCGACATGCTTGATGTGTGCGACGGGGCGCTGGTAGACAACAGGAACGACGCTGACCGCTGCCGACGGCGGGTCGACCGGGTCGCGTAGTACCGTCATGATGCGGACTACCCCCGGATCGGTCTCGAACAGTGTCACTCGAAGGTACGAGTCCGGCGTCCCGAGCGTGGCTTGCTGGATATGGTTCACGATGGTGGCCGGGTCAATGGTTGTTCCGAACAGTTCGGTGTGCGATAGCTGCAACCTATTGATGTGCTTGGTCAAACCGCGGACTTGTCCGCTGCGGATCTGCATAGCGGTGAAATGGCCGTAGTTCACCATAGCGAGCTGTGCCAGAGTGTCATCTGGAACCACCACCCCGTCGACTCGTATACGAACGTGTTCAGTCATTCTTGAGCCCATGCCGGATCGGTGCCAACGGATAGTTTTATCCCCATCGGATGGAGCCTACCTGAGTCGGTTGGGCAGAGGCCTGCAGTGTCAGCACGTGCCGCGCGGTCAGAAGCAGGGGCTCGTAGGATGGTGTGACGACCACGGCCTGAAGGGGGACCATGACGCTTGGATTTGCCGTCGTAGGGGCGTTCCTGATGGTCAGCGGCCTGGCATGGACCTTATGATAGCCAGCCACGGAGTCCGGCTACCGCATTCTGTGAGGCGTTCGTGGCACCCAGATGTACGGCAGCAGGGCCGTCACAGCCCGCGGGCAGGCGCGCTCGCTTTCTGCCGTAGTTGCATCAGACCGGCGATGGTGAGTCCGGCGGTGAGTACAAGGGTGGCCACCCACAGCGTGAGGCCGGCCAGGTCGTGGATGGCCATCTGGGGGAGTCGTCGATCCGGCACAGCAACGACGCCGATGAACGCGCCAACCAGGCCGAAGTAGCTGCCGGTCATAAAGCGCTGATGCGCCCGGATATTGCCGCGGCGGACGGTCACAAGGCCCATCGTCAGGGTGCAGAACGTCAGCACGGACAAGGCATGGAGCCAATTGAAGCCGCCGTCGATGGTTCGGATCCCGAAGGAGGTGAGGACCACGATGTACATGGCCACCGCCCAGATGCGCCCCAGGATTTTGTGCGCTGCGTTGCCCTTGTTGCGGCGGAGCAGGTTCACGGCGCCGAAGATCAGGGCGTAACCCGCTGCGATGGCATGCAGAGCGATAAGGAAGGTCCACGGCGAAGGCATATGGCCAGCCTAGCGAGTGGGATGGCGACTATCCGGCTGCTGCGGCAGTCCATTCTGCACGGGATCAGGGGCAGCTCAGCGTTCCTGTGAGAGCCTGACCGGTCCAGGCGTTGATGGAGTTGGGAACCTTGTAGTAGCCGCGGATTTGGTACGTCCACGTCCCGGACAGGCTGCTCACGCTTTGGACTCCCGAGCTGTAGGACTTTCCGGACGCCTTGCTCATGTCGCCGGTGAACTGTACGACGCCGTCGGGGTCGATGATCTTCAGCTCGTGGTAATTCGCGTAGGGGACAGCAGTGAAGGCGCCGACGCTGATCTTTGCCTGGCCGAACCACAGGAACGAATCACAGGACTTGGTGACGGTGACAGTGTTGGCTGCAGGGGCCGGGATCCGGGCCGCAGCGACGGCCATCGCACCAGTTTCGGTGTCGTTGAACCTGGCGTGAGCGGGTGAAACCTGGACCCCCATCAACAGGAGCACTGCGGCCAGGATGATGACCGGTGCCTGCCAGATGATGCCCTTGCCCTGCATTGCGCGTTCCGTCCCGGTTGAGTGGTTGTTCCGCTTCCCAGTGTCCCCAACCGGCCTCAGGAAAGACCTTGGTGAACAATCAAGGTCCGCTCAAGAGTGGAAGAAACCACGACGACGGGTAAGCCGGGTGTGTGCCGCCCTGATGAGATCGGTCCGGGATGCCACGCAGCGGTCGGTGGTCTGCCGCAGGGTGGGAAGGGCATGGGCAGCATCGTCAAAATGGTCTTCCCGAATCATTGATTCCATGGCCCGGCACTGGTGCTCTGTTTCCACGGCGCCCACCATGGCGGAGCTGATCCTCAGACTCAGGAGGGCCGTCGTCGTCTCTTCAGCGTCGTGTTCATCCAAGGCATGAACGATCCGGTCGACCCGTTGGGGGAGCATGGCGATGTACTTGGACAAGAAACGCAGCGCAGGTGCAGGGTTTCCCAGTTCCTCGGCAAGGGACTGAAGCCTGCCAAGGTCCAGCTCGCCGGAGTTACGCTTTGACTTCATCGCCAGCCTCCATGGCGCCTTCCGGGGCTGTCTTGTTGGGGTTTTTGGTCCAGATGGAGGTGAGCATTCCGATGACCAGGATGGCGGGTGCGCCGTACATGAGGGTGTTCATGACCAGGGGTTCGCGGAGGGCGCGGATGGCGTTGCCGACGTAGGGGATGGTGGCGATTTGCTTGTCCACGGTTTTGCCTTGGAGGGTGGCGATCCAGGGGTCGATGCCGTTGTTGGCGTCGCCTTTGGTTTGGACGGCGATGCCGCCGTCGGCGGTGGTGGTGATGTTGGTGATGCGGTGGGTTTCGACGCGTTGGTCTTCGACGGGGATGTGGTAGGTGATGATGTCGCCTACTTTGACGTCGGTGATGGGG
>NZ_FNYI01000021.1:0-4509 GCF_900108925.1 Arthrobacter sp. yr096
CTTGCCAGCAACCAAAAAACAACGGGGGGAGACGGGGGAGCTGGCCGGTCACCATTGGTCGCCCCACCCACCCAACTTCTCGGACAAGAAGGACAAACACCATGCTGAACCACCTGATAGCGCTGTACGTCCCGGCGCGACTGAGCGAGAACGTCACCGTCCACAGCATTGACGCACGGCACTCGAGCCTGCAGATCATCGTCGGCGGCGGCCTGGAATGCATCGCCCGAGGCGACTGGCAGGTCTACCTGAACGCGGAAACGCAAACCACCGGAGCCTCAAACGTCCGCGCGGTGCAGCTGCTGCACGACACCGGGCTTGACCTCCCGGTCACCGGGAACGCCGTGTTCCTGGGCAGGGAAGGACTCAACCACGACACCGACGTCCCGGACTACCTGATCCGCAGGGCCGAAGCACTTTTCGACACCCGGCTGATCCAGCCAGCGGCCTAGCTGCCAACGGTGGCCGGGAACCAGACGTTCCCGGCCACCACCCACCACCCAACTTCTCGGACAAGAAGGACACAACATCATGATTGAAAAGCTCACACTCACCGGCCCCGCTGACCTGCTGGCATACATCCCGCACCTGCTCGGAGGCACCCCCACTGACTCCTTCGTCGTGCTCACCGCCACCGCCGGAGCCCTTGGCGCCACGTTGCGCGTGGATGCACCCATGGATGCGGCCCCTCTGGGGTTCGCCCAAACGGTGACCAGCCTCGCGGCACAAGACGAGAACGCCACGGCCTGCTACCTCATCGTCTACACGGACGAAACCGGCGACGATGACCGGTTCCCCTACGCCGCGCACGTCGCCGCCCTGGGCAACGAACTGGCCACCGCACAGATGCCCGTCCGCAAGGTCTACCTCGTCACCAGCACCCACTGGGCCGCATACGGCACCACCGAGCGGAACCCGCTGGAACAGATCACCGACAGCAACGCCAACGCCACCCTGACCTTCATGGGAAGCGCCGCGACCGTGGACGTCTACAACCCTGCATTGCTGGGCAAATGGGTCGAGCCGGTACAGGTGCCCGTGCTCACGGAAGAAGCCGTCGAGCATGCACAACAGGAATGGGACGCTGCGCTGCAGACACCCGGCACGCCGGAGACGGAGACCGCCCGGAAACTGGCGGCCTGGTTCCAAGTCCCGCACCTGCGAGACATGCTCATGGCCGAGACCATCACCACGAACAACGGCAGCATGCTTGACCTGCTGCGAGGCAAGTTCGACGGCCGCCCGGACTGGAAGCGCGTGGACCGCGCCGAAGCCCTCGCTTTCGAACTGATGAAGGTTGTCCCCGAAGGCCAGCGCGCGCCGATGCTGACCTTGATGGGCTGGCTGCAGTGGCTCAAGGGTTCCGGAACCCACGCCGAGCGCTACCTGAAACTGGCGGTCGAGGACGTACCTCACTACCGGCTGGCAGTTCTTCTGCGCGAAGAGCTCGTAGCTATCCTCCACATCGCAGAGGTGGCCAAGAACCCGGAAACCGCCTACACGCGCCCCATCAGCTAGCGTGACGGCCGGGCAGGATCAGCAATGGTCCCGCCCGGCCGTTCACGTGGCGGGGCGGCCTCCTCCGCTGGCGCTCCCCCGGCCGCCATGACGCTGCGCGGGCGCAGCCGGCAAACCCAGCCAATGCGGAGGATCCACGGCTACAGTGAAATCCAACGAGAACACTGCACCTGGGAGAGCCGCATGGGAACCAAATACATCCTGACCGAGGACGACAAACCAGCACCGGACGCGAGCGTCCTCGAAGACCTCATCGAACTTCAGCTGCTCACCGCCGGCGAACCCCTAGGGCCGGTCGATTTCACGCACACCCAGGAACACCACGAGCGCTAACCACTGCAGCAACGACGCTGCACCACAGATTTCCTTTGTCCGAGGAAACCAGAAGGGCCGGCCACAAGGCCGGCCCTTCATCATGCATCGACGTGTTTGACCGCAAAGCGCCACAGCACCACAGCGGCCAGGGCGTTTAGACCGGCGATAAACAGGTCCCCTGCTGCAGGCCGTCCAATGAACACATCAATGGCCACCAGCACGAGGCAAGCCGCGGCGGCGACGGTGAACAGCACCGCCAGGAAGCGAAACCACCTAAGACCACGACGAGCCCGGCCGGGTCCGGGCCGCGGTATCGGATCAGTCATGCCTCAGTGTCCCGGTTTATACCCGGCCCGGCTACCTCCAGTGGCCAGTGTGGTCCAGCCCGACGTAATGGGAGTGACCGAGGGTCTTTCCACGGTGGAAATCCCGGAGTGCACGTTCTGACTCCGGATCCGAATCGACCGGCCGCTGCTTGGTCCGCCTCAACAGATAAAGCGCGATTGCCGCAACGATCAACAATCCTGCTGCAATTACTACACCTAGCAACTCCATGGTGCCCCCTTTTATGAGCACAACTATAGGTTCCCCTCGCAGAATGGCCCAGGTACCTGGGCCATCACGGGTTCCTCCCCCGGCAGGGTCTACTACCCAGGATGCTCCCGTATTGCTGTCCACCGTGGCCTGAGAACGCAGTGCATGCTCGCAGAACTCGCACCCGTTGGGGCGTCCACTCCGCAAGCTCCGTGGCCGGCTGTTGGGTCCAGGGCGCGCCGTCGCAGAGCTCCGGACACCCTGGCCCTTTTGTGTCTACGACGTTTTTTGTGGCTGTCCTGCGGATCATACGGTTCCGCTCCGGCTCCAGGCTGCTGACCCCATCGTTCCTCAGGGGCCCTGCGGCACTGGAATTCTTCGACGGCGCTTCGCTTATTTCCTTTCGACGATTTCCAGCACCTTGCCCTGGCGGGAGCAGACGCCTCCGTCGGCCCCGTAGAGCACTACGTGCCAGCAACAAAAAACAACGGGGGAGCGGGGAAGCTGGCCGGTCACCATTGGTCGCCCCACCGCCCAACTTCTCGGACAAGAAGGAGCAACACCATGAACGACGAAAACCGTATTGCACGCGCGGCCCTTACCTGCATGTTCACCCCGGGCGATGACGTAGCCCGTCAGCTTGTAGCCCGCCACGGGGCACACCCCGCCTACCGCATGGCCCTCCGTGCCCGGCCCCTGTTTCCGTTCTGGGAGGTCACCGCTGACCAACTCTCAAAAGGGCTGGACCGTTGGGCACCGGCACCCCGCGACCTCGACACCGACAAGATTGAGGCCGAGCTGGAAGCCGTCGAAGACCTTGGCGGCGGGTTCCTGATCCCCGGGGACGAGCACTGGCCCGAGGGATTGGATGACCTGCCCAACCCGCCCTATGGGCTCTGGTACGTCGGGAACATCGCCCAGGGAATCCCGGCCCCGCAGCGCACAGCGGCATTGACCGGATCCCGTGATTCCACCAGCTACGGAGCTGCCGTTACCGCCGAAATGGCCCACGGGCTGGCCCGGCAGGGGATCTGCGTCATCTCCGGTCTTGCCTACGGCATCGACGCCCACGCCCACCGTGGCGCACTGGCTGGGAGCACCGGGACTGGTCCGGCGACGATCGCCGTCGCAGCTGGTGGCCTTGACCGGGTTTACCCGTCCGGTAACGCGGACCTCGCGGCCGCGATCAAAACCAGCGGCCTGATCGTCTCCGAGCAGCCCATCGGTACCGCACCCACGCGGGCACGTTTCCTGGACCGGAACCGGATCATCGCCGCTCTGGCCGGAGTGACTTGTGTTGTCGAAGCCCGGTGGCGTTCCGGTGCGCTAAACACCGCGCACCACGCCGAAACCATAGCCCGGCACGTCGCGGCAGTACCCGGAAGCGTGCACAGCGCGAATTCCGCAGGCTGCCACCGGCTCCTGAAAGAGGGCACGGCGGCACTGGTGTCCGACGCCGACGAAGTAGCCGAACTACTCGCCAGCTAGACCCACCGGTGGCCGGGACAACCTCCCGGCCACCGCCCATTCGTAAAGGAGAAATGACCATGACTGAAAGCCCCGATGCACGACAGACCGCCGAAGAGATCGAATGGTTTCCCGCCCGGGAACTGGTCGTGGCGATGAAGGCCGAAGGCCTGGAACTTCAGGTCGGCCAGACCGGTGGAGGCACCGCAACGTTCTTCCTGGAGAGCGAAGGCAGCCACGCCTTCCTGATTGGCCCCGGATCGTATAGCTGGAACACTCCTCTGGAATCCCAGTTCACCACGGCTGAGCTCTACTACGGGCCTGACCAGTATGACGAGGCCGGCGAACCGGTGGAGTTCTCCGACGACGAAGAGAAAACCATCACGCCGGGAACACCGATAACTGATATCGCCCAAGAAATCGCCGCCAACTTCCGCCGATTCAACACCCGCGCGCCCTACAGCCCCACGTAAGCGGGGTGGGCCGTTCGTCTTGTGTGGGCGGGCGGTCCGTCGCGGGTGGTCGCCTGGGTGGGTGGTTGCCGGCGACGGACCGCCGTTCCCGCAACCGGGCCGGCACGACGCACCTGGTGCGTGCGGCAAGCCTTGGCGGGGATTGACCTGGGTGGATCCGCAGGGGCCAGGGCAGAGCATGCTCGCAGGGCTCGCACCCTTT
>NZ_FNYI01000020.1:0-5781 GCF_900108925.1 Arthrobacter sp. yr096
ACACCCTCATGTACGGCGCACCCGCCATCCTGGTCATCGGAATGCTCACCTCCATCTGGACCAAAAACCCCAACAAGACAGCCCCGGAAGGCGCCGCAGAGCCCCAGGCAGCACGCGGTGAGTGAGGACACCGGGACTCCAGCCCTGGAACCGTGCCGGTTGCAGACCCTGGCTGACGATTTGGGAGACTCCCAGCCGGCGTTGCGTTTCCTGTCCACCTACCTGTCCATGCTGCCCGGCCGGATCCTCCGGATCTCCAACGGCCTGTGCCAGCACGACGCCGACGCCAGCATGGACGCCATCCTGAGCCTCAGGATTTCATCGGCCATGGTGGGTGCGCTGGAGACAGAGGACCAGTGCCGGGCCATTGAGACGATGATCAAGGAAGACCACTTCGACTGGGCCGTCCAGGCCCTTCCGGCACTCCGGAACTCGACGGACAGGTGCTTTGCAGCCGGACCCCGACTGCTGGGGAGGGCGGAGACATCGCTGTGCCCCATGCCGGACCTCCCGTAAGGGTCTAGCGGTGGGCGGGCACTCCTGGTTCAGAGGTCTTGACCTCGTGCGGGACCATGAACAGGGCGGCCACTGCCAGTACACCCGCAGCGGCAAAGACGTAGAACCCGGCGGGATAGGCGATGTTCGCAGCCACCAACGTTCCCGTCACAGCAGGACCAACAATGGCACCGATCCGGCCCACTCCAGCGGCAAAGCCAAGCGCTGTTCCGCGGAGTCGGGCCGGAAACAGTTGGCTGACCCAGGCATATACAAGTACCTGGGAACTGAAAACGAAGACCCCCGTGACGAACACGGCAGCGTTGAGCAGGAATTCGTTCTGGATCTTGACGCTCAGAATCGCAAGGAACACCGCCGACAACCCGAACCACAGCAACACGATCTTCTTGGTCCCATGCTTGTCGGCAAGGATTCCGGCCAGGAACAGCCCCGCCACGGCGCCGAGGTTGAGGACCAGCAGCAAAGTCAGCCCTGTGCTGACGGGGTATCCGGCGGCTGCCATCAGCTGCGGAAGCCACGTGTTCAGTCCGTACACCAGCAGCAGTCCCATGAATGACGCGATGCCGATGCCCACAGCAACCATGGGGTACGGCTTCTGCAGCAGGTCGCGGAACCCGGACTTGGGGACCGCAGTTTCGGAAGCGGGAGTATTGGAAGCTGCAGACTTGGAGGTACCTTCTGCTGCGCGTCCAGGCTCTGTTGCGCGTCCGACGCCGGTATCTGCCTTCGTGGCTTCGCCCGCCGTGGCGGGGGCTGCTTCGGGGAGGGACTCGGGCAGCTTGATCCACAGGAAAGGCAGGAGCACCAGCCCGGCCGCGCCACCGATGATGAACATGAGCCGCCAGTTGGGCACGATGAGGATGGCCAGCAACGCGGTGGCCACGGCACCTACGTGATAGCCGGTCATGGTCCGGGTGGTGGACTTACCTGCTGATCCGGCGGGAGCGTAGTCGTTCATGTAGGCCAGGGCGGCCGGCAGGCACGCGCCCAAACCAAGTCCGGCCAGCAAACGCAGAACTGAGAAAACAGCAACGTTCGGGGCGAAGGCGACTCCGATGGTGAACAGCGAGAAGCCTGCAACACAGGCGATGAGTAGTTTGCGTCGTCCGAACTTGTCGGAGAGCGGCGCGATGAAGAGTGCACCCAGGCCCACGCCCACCAAGGAAATGGTGGCGGCGAAGGTAGCGCCGACTGCGTCGAAGCCGAGCTCTCCGGTCTTGATCAGTGTTGGGATCACGGTGCCCAGGACCACCAGGTCGAAGCCGTCCAGAACCATGGCAAGCCAACAGAGCCAGACGGGCCATTGTGAGCGGCGGGCAGATGACAACGTTGGCATAGCGACCTCGGTACTTCTTTGTAATGGTTCCGGACCGCCAGAACGGCCGGTCGGTTATGAGAGTTGTATCACCGCGGGCTGTTGCGTGGCACACGTTCTACCATTGAACGGAAGGCTCCTCCTTGGCGCCCGTCATAAAGGAGCGCATTGTGGCCAATTCAGCATCCGGCGATTCAGTGGTAGATCGCGTGGTACGGGTGATTGAGGCCTTCCCCGAAGGGGTGACATCACTGCAGCTGACCGAACTCGCGGACCGGGCGGAACTCCCGTTGTCTTCAGCTCACAGGCTGGTCCGGCAGCTCTCTGAGCATGGACTGTTGGATCTGGGCGCCGGCGGAACTGTGCGTCTTGGCCTGCGCTTGTGGGAACTCGTCAACCGAAACTCACCCACGTTGGCCCTCCGGCAGGCGGCCATGCCTTTCATGGAGGATATTCAGCAGGTCCTCAACCAGAATGTGAACCTGGCAGTGCTCGACGGCTGGGAGGCGCTGTTCGTGGAGCGGCTTTCGCGGCGGGGATCTGTGGCAAACCGTGCACGGATCGCTGGCCGGATGCCGGTTCACATCTCCTCCGCCGGGGTGGCCTTGATGTCACACCAGCCGCGCGAGCTGCAGGCGGAGTACCTCGAACAGTTCCATGACCCATCCGGAAAGGTCACGGCCGACGTCGTGCGCCATTACCTGGCCGAAGCCGCCCAGCAGGGGTATGCACAACTGGCGGGCGTGGTGGATCCGGACACATGGGGCATCGCTGTCCCGGTGCTCAATGGCAAGCGCCGCACGGTGGCGGCACTGGGTGTCGTGGTCCCGCTGGCGGAGATGCGGCTGCAGGCGCTGGTTCCCGCGCTCCAAACAGCTGCGCGAGGGATAGGGCGTCAACTGGGCGACTAACTCCGGCTTCCGTTCAACGGAATTCTTGTAACGCCAATCACTCATGGCGGGCCACACTGATTGCAGATTCATCCCGCTTCCCAGCAAGCCGGGATCCGCAACGAAGCGAGGAAAACCATGGCACGCACGTCTATCACCACCCAAGTCGCCATCATGGGCGCAGGCCCCGCCGGACTGATGCTCTCCCACCTCCTGGCCCGTCAGGGCATCGAGTCCGTGGTGGTCGAAATCCGCAGCCGCAAGGACATCCAGGAGACGGTCCGGGCAGGCATTCTGGAGCACGGCACCGTGAACCTGTTGGTGGATTCCGGTGTTTCGGACCGGGTGCTCCGCGAAGGCGACCGGCACGATGGCATTGAGTTGCGCTTCAACGGCGAAAGCCACCGCATCAACTTCAAGGAACTCGTGGGCGAATCTGTGTGGTTGTATCCGCAGACCGACGTGTTCATGGACCTCGCCGCCCGCCGCGAGGCCGACGGCGGTGACGTTCGGTACAGCGTCACCGACACCACCGTGCATGACCTCGAAGGCAAACCGAAGGTGTGGTTCACGGATGCTGATGGCCAGGAGTTCGAGATTCAGGCCGACTTCCTGGTAGGGGCGGACGGCTCACGCAGCCACTGCCGCTTCCAGATCCCCGAGGCCAACCGCAAGTGGTACTTCCACGAATACCCGTTCGCTTGGTTTGGCATCCTCGCCGAAGCTCCGCGCAGCGCCGACGAGCTGATCTACGCCAACTCCGAGAATGGCTTCGCCCTGATCAGCCAGCGCACCGAGACCGTTCAGCGCATGTACTTCCAGTGCGACCCCAAGGAGAACGTGGCCGACTGGGACGACGAACGGATCTGGTCCGAATTCCGGAAGCGCGTCAACGGCAACGGGTTTGAGCTCAAGGAAGGACCCGTCCTTGAAAAGATGGTCCTGCCGTTCCGCAGCTTCGTCCACACCCCCATGCGCCACGGCAATCTGTTCCTGGCCGGCGACGCCGCCCACACCGTTCCACCCACCGGCGCCAAGGGCCTCAACCTGGCCATTCACGACGTCAAGGTTCTCTTCGAAGGTCTGGATTCCTTCTATTCCAACGGTTCCACGGCACTGCTGGACTCCTACAGCGACCGCGCACTGGACCGGGTGTGGAAGGCCCAGCATTTCTCCTATTGGATGACCTCCATGCTGCACACCGTTCCCGGCGCCGATGACTTTGACAGGGCGCGCCAACTCGGCGAGCTGCACTCTGTGGTCACGTCCGAACATGCCAAGGCGTACCTCGCGGAGTCGTACACGGGCTGGCCCACCTCGCGGTAAAACTGGCCCGGCTTGCCATCTTTTCGGGTGACGACGAGGTGGTAGCCGCAGCTGGGGAACGCTTGATATTCCATCAAGCCAGCGCCCGACCACGTTGAGTCTCCCCGCGGAGGCTGATTGTCGTCGGGCGCGCTGCCTTAACGGCGTTGGACGTCTGGCCGAGCCGAATAGTCTCGGCGCAAGCATTGTCTCGCCGCATGCATTGTCTCGCCGCAATATGGATCCGATCAGTGCCGCCCCGCGCTCGTGGCCACTGGGAACTGTGCACCGTATGGTCGGGGCCTATGTATGGACCGGGCATCATGGCGGGCCGCCCGCGCGGCATGTCTCGCTGTGCGAATGAGCTCAATGCAGCCGGAAGATGCCGACGAAGAGCACGGCAGCGCCCAAGTTCCTCACACTGGATGACTCCGAACTGGAGCGTTCCTCACCGCTCCCGTTCCCGGCACGTGTTTATGTTCGGTGGGGTGTGTGGTGGTGGTTGCGTCTGGGTGTTTGGTGGGGGTCGATGTGGGGTGGGGGGATGAACCAGGGGATTCCGGTGGTGAGGGTGATTCGCCATTGTTCTTTGTGGATGAGGTGGTGGTGGTGGCTGCAGAGGAGGGTGCCGTTTTCTGTGCTTGTGGTGCCGCCGTGGGACCAGTAGGTGATGTGGTGGGCTTCGCACCAGGGTGCGGGCATGGTGCAGTCGGGGAAGGCGCAGCCGCCGTCGCGGGCGGTGATTGCTTTGCGGATGTGGGGCGGGAAGATGCGGGTGGTTCGTCCGATGTCCAGGACGCGGCCTTGGCTGCCGAGCAGGACGGGGATGATGTCGGCGTCGCAGGCGATTTTGCGGATGGTGTTGGGGTGTAGCGGGCCGGTGAAGGTCGCTGTTCCGGAGCTGAGCGGGTTCGGACCCGTGCCGGTGGTGTCGGCGTGGTTGGGCTCGTCGGGATGGTTGGTGTGGCGGGGTTCGGTGGTGTGCCCGTTGTGGTTGGGCTTGTTGTGGTGGGTGAGTTGTTCGAAGAGGTGGCGGTGGTCGATGGTGACGGTGAGTTGGGGTCGGAGTCCGCCGTTGGAGGGTAGTTTCCCGGTGCTCATCGCGAGGGCGCAGGCGCCGACGAGGCCGTTGAGTAGTTTCTGGGCGCGGGTGCGTCGGTCCAGGCCCGGTTCGGTGGGGGATTCCGTGGGGGTTTCCGTGCTGGTTCCGTCGTCCGGGGTGTGACCGGGTTCGGTGGTGTGACCGGGTTCGGTGGTGTGACTGGGTTCTGGTGTGGTGAGGCGGGGGTTGGTGGCGGTGTTCATGGCGGTGGTGAGGGCTTCGATTTGTTCGTCGGTGGCGAAGATTTCGAGGTGGTGGAGTCCGTGGCGGCGTCGGCGGCGCAGGAACGCGCCTTGGAGTTGGCGGAGGGCTTCTTCTGAGGGTTCCGGGCCGTCTTGGTCGATTCTGTCGGACCAGGCTTTGGCCATTTTGGCGACGAAGTCGGGGTCGGTTTCCTTCGCGGTGGCGGTGAGGGCTTGTTCCATCAGGGTGATGGTGTCGTCGTCGGTGAGGTGGCGGGTTTTGTCCAACGCGGCACTGATGATGGTCGCGGAGCGGGACGGGAGCAGGGCTGAGGAGTGGGCGTCGGCGAGGATCTCGCGGCGGGCGGGAATGTGCTGGCCGGTCATTCCTGTCTGGGGTAGGACGTCGTTGGCGAGGGCGAGCCGGCGGCGGGCTTCGCTGATGCTGATCCTTAGCCGGGCGCGCAGGAA
>NZ_FNYI01000022.1:0-3639 GCF_900108925.1 Arthrobacter sp. yr096
GTTGTTATTTAGTTGTTGGTTCCGGCTACCCGTGGTGGGTTGTTGTTCGGGAACCACATAGTGGACGCGTGCAGTGTGTTGTGTGGTGTAAGTTGTTGGCCTATTAGTACCGGTCAGCTTCACGAGTCTTTAGTCCTCGCTTCCACATCCGGCCTATCAACCCAGTGGTCTGGCTGGGGGCCTCTCACACATTATGTGTATGGAAATCTCATCTTGAAGCGAGCTTCCCGCTTAGATGCTTTCAGCGGTTATCCCATCCGAACGTAGCTAATCAGCGATGCACTTGGCAGTACAACTGACACACCAGAGGTTCGTCCGTCCCGGTCCTCTCGTACTAAGGACAGCCCTTCTCAAATTTCCTGCGCGCGCAGCGGATAGGGACCGAACTGTCTCACGACGTTCTAAACCCAGCTCGCGTACCGCTTTAATGGGCGAACAGCCCAACCCTTGGGACCTACTCCAGCCCCAGGATGCGACGAGCCGACATCGAGGTGCCAAACCATGCCGTCGATATGGACTCTTGGGCAAGATCAGCCTGTTATCCCCGAGGTACCTTTTATCCGTTGAGCGACGGCCATTCCACAATGTACCGCCGGATCACTAGTCCCGACTTTCGTCCCTGCTTGAGATGTCTCTCTCACAGTCAAGCTCCCTTGTGCACTTACACTCGACACCTGATTGCCAACCAGGCTGAGGGAACCTTTGGGCGCCTCCGTTACTTTTTAGGAGGCAACCGCCCCAGTTAAACTACCCATCAGGCACTGTCCCTGACCCGGATCACGGGCCGAAGTTAGATGTCCAAAGTGACCAGAGTGGTATTTCAACGATGACTCCACCCGAACTGGCGTCCGGGTTTCAACGTCTCCCACCTATCCTACACAAGCCACTCCGAACACCAATACCAAACTATAGTAAAGGTCTCGGGGTCTTTCCGTCCTGCTGCGCGTAACGAGCATCTTTACTCGTACTGCAATTTCGCCGAGTTTATGGTTGAGACAGCGGGGAAGTCGTTACTCCATTCGTGCAGGTCGGAACTTACCCGACAAGGAATTTCGCTACCTTAGGATGGTTATAGTTACCACCGCCGTTTACTGGGGCTTAAATTCTCAGCTTCGCCACACAAGGTGGCTAACCGGTCCTCTTAACCTTCCAGCACCGGGCAGGAGTCAGTCCGTATACATCGTCTTGCGACTTCGCACGGACCTGTGTTTTTAGTAAACAGTCGCTTCCCCCTGGTCTCTGCGGCCCACACCCGCTCACGGAGAGCAAGTCTCCATCACGGGGCAGGCCCCCCTTCTCCCGAAGTTACGGGGGCATTTTGCCGAGTTCCTTAACCATAATTCTCTCGATCGCCTTGGTATTCTCTACCTGATCACCTGTGTCGGTTTGGGGTACGGGCGGCTAAAACCTCGCGTCGATGCTTTTCTTGGCAGCATAGGATCACCGGATCCCCCCAAACGGGAGTCCCATCAGATCTCAGGATCGTGATTCAACACACAGGAACGGATTTGCCTATCCCTGACCCTACATCCTTAGACCGGGGCAACCATCGCCCGGCCCGGCTACCTTCCTGCGTCACACCTGTTAATACGCTTACCTCCCGGGATCAGGTCCCGCGCTCGGCCAAAACCCACACACCACAAGGGTGATAGGGCAGGCTCCGGGCGGTTAGTATCCCCCGCTTGGCATGGGCGGTTTTTCGCCGGTACGGGAATATCAACCCGTTGTCCATCGACTACGCCTGTCGGCCTCGCCTTAGGTCCCGACTTACCCAGGGCAGATTAGCTTGACCCTGGAACCCTTGATCATTCGGCGGACGGGTTTCTCACCCGTCTTTCGCTACTCATGCCTGCATTCTCACTCGTGTAGGCTCCACCGCTGGTTTCCACCGCGACTTCACTGCCCACACGACGCTCCCCTACCACTCCACACCCCTGAACCACGAAGGCTAGGGTACTGTGTGAAATCCACAACTTCGGCGGTGTACTTGAGCCCCGCTACATTGTCGGCGCGGAATCACTTGACCAGTGAGCTATTACGCACTCTTTCAAGGATGGCTGCTTCTAAGCCAACCTCCTGGTTGTCTTCGCAACTCCACATCCTTTCCCACTTAGCACACGCTTAGGGGCCTTAGTTGGTGGTCTGGGCTGTTTCCCTCTCGACTATGAAGCTTATCCCCCACAGTCTCACTGCTGCGCTCTCACTTACCGGCATTCGGAGTTTGGCTGACGTCAGTAACCTTGTAGGGCCCATCGGCCATCCAGTAGCTCTACCTCCGGCAAGAAACACGCAACGCTGCACCTAAATGCATTTCGGGGAGAACCAGCTATCACGGAGTTTGATTGGCCTTTCACCCCTACCCACAGCTCATCCCCTCCATTTTCAACTGAAGTGGGTTCGGTCCTCCACGACGTCTTACCGTCGCTTCAACCTGGCCATGGGTAGATCACTCCGCTTCGGGTCTAGATCACGCCACTACACTCGCCCTATTCAGACTCGCTTTCGCTACGGCTACCCCACACGGGTTAACCTCGCGACGTAACACTAACTCGCAGGCTCATTCTTCAAAAGGCACGCCGTCACAACTACTAAGGTTGCTCCGACGGATTGTAAGCACACGGTTTCAGGTACTGTTTCACTCCCCTCCCGGGGTACTTTTCACCTTTCCCTCACGGTACTGGTCCGCTATCGGTCATTAGGAAGTATTTAGGCTTATCAGGTGGTCCTGACAGATTCGCACGGGATTTCTCGGGCCCCGTGCTACTTGGGATACTCTCCAGGCTGTACACAACATTACGGTTACGGGGCTCACACCCTCTCTGGCCGGCCTTTCAAGACCGTTCACCTATGCCTGCACCTCACCTCAACGGTCCGGCAGAACCATCACGGAAAGTCCCACAACCCCGCCCATGCAACGCCCGCCGGCTATCACACATGGAACGGTTTAGCCTGATCCGCGTTCGCTCGCCACTACTAACGGAATCACTCTTGTTTTCTCTTCCTGCGGGTACTGAGATGTTTCACTTCCCCGCGTTCCCCCCACGCACCCTATGTGTTCAGATGCGGGTCACACAATCACCTTGCAGCGTTGTGCGGGGTTTCCCCATTCGGACATCCTGGGATCAACGCTCGGTTATCAACTCCCCCAGGCTTATCGCAGATTCCTACGTCCTTCTTCGGCTCCTAATGCCAAGGCATCCACCGTGTGCCCTTAAAAACTTGACCACACAAAATGATCAAAAACTTACTCGAGAGAACCACGACCACAAGGGCCAGGTTCATTCATAAGAAATTGCTGTAGAAACACACACCACAAAGGCATGTGTCTCAGATGCTCGCGTCCACTATGTAGTTCTCAAACAACAACCCCATCAACCAGACCCCCAACCACCACAACCCACAAACAGGGCCGATAACAGTAACCAGAGGAACCGGTCGCAGGAACAAAAGAAACACCAGAAGTGCCCCCCTGCATTGCTGCAAAAAGGTCCTGTTGCCTCAGGACCCAACAGTGCGCCAAACACAACCCCCACACCCCGCACCCCAGCAACTTTCCCAACAACCCCCACACCCCACAAAAGGGACACGGAAACCGCCGTACTCGCACCAGGACACAACCGGGAAGGCCATGCCAAAAAA